>NZ_BAGM01000201.1 GCF_000308855.1 Nocardia veterana NBRC 100344
GTCCTCTCGAGCGTTCTTTAGATACTAATTGGTATCTAATATCGACCACGGTAGCGCGGGAGGATAAGATACTCAAGTGGATCTAAAGGCGAGTCAGGTCACAGCGGAAGATGGTTCGTCCGCAGATACCGCCCCGAGCGGCCGGACCGGCGGTGCCACGCGGCGGCGCGGGGCCCGTCTCGAGGCGGCGATTCTCGAAGCGGCATGGTCGGTGCTGACCGAAGGCGGATACACCGGATTCACCTACGACGCGGTCGCCGCCCGGGCGGGTACCAGCAAACCGGTGCTCTACCGGCGCTGGCCACAGCGCGAGGAGCTTCTGCTGGCCACCCTTGCCGAGCACTGGCCACGCATCGAGGTACCCGATACCGGCAGCCTGCGCGAGGACGCGATCGGCTTCCTGCGGGCCGTCAACGCCGACCGCGGGCGCAACATCGTATTGATGAACGTCCTTCTGGCGGACTACTTTCTGGCCACCGGAACCACCTTCGGACAGTTGCGCGCCGCCCTGCGACCCGACGATCCGACGCCCCCCTTCGAACGCATCCTCGCCCGCGCCGTCCGGAGCGGTGACCTCCCCGATGCGCACTGGCCGCCGCGCATCGTGAACCTACCGTTCGACCTGCTCCGCCACGACCTGCTCATGACACTTCGAGCGGTACCCGACGCGGCGATCATCGAGATAGTGGACCAGGTGTGGCTCCCCCTGCTCCACACCTACCGGCCGCCCCGGCAACCCGAATGACATCGAGCACAGCCCGCACCGAAGTCGCCGCCTGTCGTTCAACCCCGCGTTGTTCCGAAGCCACACGACCGCAACGTATTTCGTGCACCATTGCTCGGCGGGTTCACTGCAACGCAGCGTGGGCGACTCGGCTTCGACAGCGGTATGGATCGGTCGACGTCGCGCTCGGACGCTTCCCGATGCTGGCGTCCGGCCGGCCGAAAGGTGTTCGCCATCGGCACCAGCGCCACCCGATCGCGAGAGCGTTCTGGATCGAATGCTCGTTGGAGCGAAACATGTTGCCGTACAACATGATCGCTGCACCGCGCCCTGCGGTGAGCTACCCTTGACATGTTGGCCTTCTGGTTGCCATGCGAGGGGTCGTTCCAGCTGTTGGGTGGGGAGCGAGCAACTTCAAGGGGGGAGCGCCCGTGCTGGTCGTCGACGTGCGAGCGGATGCGCCGTAGGCGGACAAGGTGGCAGCCGGTTGGCCGCGGTCGTGCAATGTGCCCAGCGTGGCGGTAGCGAGCGGCGTCATGCCCGGCCGGGGCAGGCGCGGGCAGGAAGGACGGGAGCCCGCATCCCTGCCCCGCTCGTTCGGCTGCGGAGCCGATCGCCCGGGACGCGCTCGACCGGCTCCTGTAGGCATTCCCGGAACAGACCTCGGCGGTGCCGCCCCGCCAGTTGCGGTGGCGCCCCGGCCCGTTCCGTCGCGGGCTCGCGTCGATACCCGCGCCCCTCCCCCGAAAGCCGGCCGATCCTTCTGCCCGGCAACCCGTAGTCAGAGGTCCCGTACTCAGAGGTTCAGAACGGAGTTTGCATGACCAGCCATACAGACCCCATCGTGCTCAACCCCGAAGGCTCCGACATTCAGGGAGAAGTCGCGCTCATCTTGGAACGGGGACCGATCGTGCCCGTGGTGCTCCCGGGAGGGCTGCCGGCATGGTCGGTGGCCGATATGGCCAACCTCAAACAGATCCTCGCCTCCGACAACGTGTCGAAAGACCCTCGCCGGCACTGGCCGGCCTACCGAGACAAGAGGATCGGCGCCGAGTTTCCCCTCATCAACTGGGTGAACACCACGACGATGTTCACCTCCTATGGCGTCGACCATCGGCGCCTGCGCTCGTTCGTCCTCCCCTCCTTCACCAAGGCTCGAACCGACAAGTTGGAACCTCGCATCCAGGAGATCGCCGACGACACGGTGAAACGGCTGGCGGCCGCGCCGCAAACCGAAGTCGTCGACATCCGCCAGGAGTACGCCTATCCCCTTCCGCTGCAGGCGATCAACCTGCTGATCGGAGTTGTCGATCACCTCGTCCTCCCCCTTCGGGAGTGCGTGGACGGAATTTTCGACGTCCGGGCGAGCGCGGACGAGGCGGCAGCGAACTTCAATCGGATGATCGGCCTGCTGAAAGAACTGGCCGACTACAGCCGGGACCACCCTGGAGACAACATGGTCAGCTCCCTGGTCGCCAACGCCGATGACCCAGATGTCGACTTCTCCGAAGAAGAGCTGATCGGCACGCTGTATCTCATCATCAACGCTGGTCACGAGACGACGGTGAATCTCATCGACCAGGCGATCTTCCAGCTTCTCACCCATCCCGAACATCGGGCCGCAGCGCTCGACGGCAGTGTGAGCTGGGACGAGGTCATCGAAGAAGCACTTCGGCTGGAAGCCCCCGTCGCCCACGCGCCCCTGCGCTACGCCGTGCGGGACTTCACGCAGGCGGGCGTGACGATCAAGGAAGGTGATCTGATTCTCGCCGGTTTCGCCGGCCCGGGCCGCGACCCACAAGTCCACGGCGAGAACGCAAACCAGTTCGACCCGCGACGACCGAACAAGGACCATCTCGCGTTCGGATACGGCGCGCACCGCTGCCTCGGCTCCGCACTGGCCCGGATGGAGGCACGAGTGGCGCTGCCGACGTTGTTCGAGGCGTTCCCGGGCATGGAACTCGCCGTCTCCCCCGACGAGCTCGAATCACTGCCGGGCATCATCTCCAACGCGCACCGCAGTCTCCCGGTCTTCCTCAACGGACAGTGAGCATGGCAGCGCATCACCGGCTCGCACCCTGACCCCGTCCCCGATGGCGGGCGGCCGCCCAGTGCAGACACCGGGGAGGACCGAATGTGCTCGGCATTCGCGACAGGCCGCGAATCCGGCTGGTATTCCAAAACATTCCCGCCTCGGGACCTGCGGCGCACCGGGCTCGCCCTCTGGGCGGCGGTCGAGGCGCCCGCCCCCTACGCGACCGATGCCGTGGGCGACTCTCGGTGGAAGTGGGGGTGTTCTCACGGGATCCACCGCGTCGATGACGAGATGTTCGCCGCCCTCGGCGATGATCGGTAGATGACAACTACTCAGCCCCCTCGGCGGCAGCTCGGCTGGAAACGGGCTCTGAAAGCGGTCGCCGCGATCGCGATCACCGTTGTGTGGGGGTTTGCCGGCCTGATCCTCGTCACGATCAACGCGTTTTCCGCCGGCTGCGACGTCAGGCAGACCTGGGCCGGCCCCAAAACGGCCGACCACGCCACCGGGGCCCTCGTCGTCGGACTTATCTGGGTTGCCCCCTTCGTCGTCGCCGCCGTGCAACGCCGCACTCGGCTGAGGCTGGCTCTGGTCGGCCTCGCAGTCGTGGTGACGGTCCTTGCCGTAGCCAACAGCGGCTGCGTGGGTTTCGCCTGAACCAGGCCACCCCGCTCGGCCCGTTCATCGTGGGACAGGGTTCATCGTGGGACAGGGGCGGTCGCGACCGCACACCGAGCCGTCCGGACGCGTCGAGGTATCGATGGTCGACAGCCGACGGCTGTGTTCTGCCCTCCGGCACGTCTCGGATACGTCGAGCGCGGCGTCGCCCGATCGGAACACACCTCGCGCGGCGGCCCTGCACTCACCGGCCGCCGCCTACCCGCTCCGACAGCCCGTGTCCGCTTCGGTCAGTGCAGCGAGTTGCGGATCTTCGTGACCAACGCGACGCCCAGTGCTTCAGCGGAATAGGGGTCTTGGCCGGTGAGCAGTTCGCGGTCCTCCACCACCTTGCTACCCATCGGCATCGCGGTCTGTTCGACATGCGCACCGCGCGAGCGCAGCAGTTGTGCCGGATCCACCTGCAGGCGACCGTGAAAGCGCCGCGCCACCGGAATGGTCGAAAGCAGGGTATCCACAACCGTTTTGAAGCACGTCATCCGATAGCCGTCGTAGATCCAGCGTCCATCGATCTCCGGTGCGGCGGCGAGCGCGGCCGGCGCATGGCAGATCAGCGCGGTGGGGCGTTGCTGGTCGTGGAAGTACCGCAGAAGCGCACCGAAGTCGTCGTTCGTCGCATCCCCGGTGAAGGCGTCACGGTACAACAGATCGACGAGCGGAGCGTGGCCCCCGGGGACGAACACAGCGTCGAACCCGGCGAGCCGTGCGGTGTCGCGCGCGAGGTGCTCCAGTCGCGCCGGGGCGCCGAGCCCGAGTTCGAGCAGTCGCGTGTAACTGCTCAGTGCCTGGTCGCGGGCCGACCGAGAGAAACCGAAGTACATCAAACTGCACGACGTACCGTCGATGGTGGGGACCCTGCCGCCCGGGGTCGCGAACGACAACTCGAAGCCGCGTCGAGCATGGCAACAGTGGGTTCGATCAGCTCACCCAGGTACGTGCCGGTGGGGTCGCTGCCACCCCCGCGCAGCGGGATCCGGTCGGCCGCTGAGACGACCACCAGCACCCGCGGGACTCGGCCGGCAGCGGCCGGCGACCCGAGCGGAGAATTCATCGCGCCAGCTCCGCGACGACGGCTTCGGCGACCGCGCGAGCGCTGCCCGGATTCTGACCGGTGATCAACCGGCCGTCTTCGACAACATAGGTGTCGAACGGTTTGTCGGCAGTGCTGTAATTCGCGCCGAGCTTCTTCAGCTCGTCCTGCAGACTGAACGGCACCGCATCATCACGCTGCGCGGCCTCTTCTTCGGGCCAGGAGAAGCCGGTCACGTTCTTGCCTTTGATCAATGGTTCGCCGTTACCCAAGCGGACTTTCAGCAGGCCGGCCGGGCCGTGGCAGACCGCCGACACGATCCGGCCGGTGTCGTAGAACTTCGCGGTCACCGCCGCGAGATCGTCGCCTCCGAAATCGAACATCACACCGTGCCCGCCGGTGAAGTAGATGGCGTCGTAGTCCTCCACGTTCACCTCACCGGCTTTTATCGTGTCATCGAGCAGATCCATGAATTCTCGATCGCGATAACGCTTGTCGGTGCCCAGCTCACCGAGCACCTCATGAGCCAGACTTTCGGGATCGATGGGCACGAATCCACCGGACGGACTGGCAATGTCCACCGCATAGCCGTGCTCGGTGACATAGTCGTAGAAATGGGTCAACTCCCCCAACCACAGGCCCGTGCGATAACCGACCTTTTCGTACTCCCCCACATTGGTCACGACCACCAAGATCTTGTTCGCAGGCATACGAACCTCTCTTTCAGCAATGAGCGGAGCATGCTGGCCGACGTGTTTGTCGAGTGTTGCGTCAGGTCCTCACGGCCCCTCGACCCAGGGGCTACTCGCGGGGGTACCCGGGCAAGCCCGGCATAACCTCGGCCCGACGTCCCGCGATGGTGTGATGCCCGAGCCGTCATGCCGGGCGGATCCGGACACCCTTGCCGCGCCGATTGCCGTTTCTCGCTGTCGTTCAGCGGCAGCGTCTACTGCCGAAATTCCGACGCTGCGACAGATCCGGAATGCTGACCGATCGCCGGGCAGATCGCAAAGGCGTTGGGCTGCACGGTCATCGGTATTGCCGGCGGCCGGAGAAACGCTCCTGGATCGCCGAGCATGCAGGCCTGGATGCCGTCCTCGACGTAGTTCCGCCGGGAACCTGGTGCGGTCGCGGCAGCGAAGAACAGGGGCACGGCAAGCATCAACCGGCCACTGCGACCGCGGTGAGCTTGCTCGGCGATCCAACGGTCCGCCTCCTCACGGGTGACGCCCCTCGCGGCGCACGCCTTCTCAGCGAGTCCTGAAAACATGGGCACCATCAGCTCGTCGACGAACACCACAGTGCGAACCTCGACCGCGACATCGACGAACCCGTTGTCCAGCAACAAGTTCCGGTAGCTGCGAGCTACCCGGGGACTGACGACGGCGCCTGCCCGGGCCGTCACGATCCGGTAGGTCAGATCGGGATCGTCGGAGTCGATGATGAACGATTCCCAGTCCTGTCCCACCAAGACGACACGTCCCCCGGGAGTGAGCACTCGCCGGGCTTCGGTGAGCGCTGCGGCCGGATCGGCGAGTTCGTGAAACAGCTTGTCAGCACGGTAGCCGTCCATCGAACGATCCTCGAGCGGCAGCGCGGTCGCGTCGCCGAACCGGAAGTCGGGCCCGGGCCACCGCTCTCGCGCCACCTCGAGCATCCGCTCAACTGGCGTCGACCCCGACCGCGACGAGAATGTCGGTACTCCCGTGACGCTGCCGGCCGATTCCACGATCCGGCACGGCGCGCGATGCTCGCGGTATCGGGTTGTGGGCCGAGCGATCCGGAAGGCCGATGAGTCAGGCCGAGCCGACGGCGATGAGTTGCTCGGCGGTGCGGCGCGGCTCGTCGACCGCCGTGCATTGTGTCAGCGCCTCGGCGAGTACCGCCGTCGCCTCCGGCGGGAGGTCGTCGAGATCGATGACGGGAAGGAGCAGCAGCAGTTGGCGCTCCCGGCCGAATCCGTCGTTCGACTCCGCGGCGGACACTACCTCGGACCACGAAAGAACTTGCCCGGCAGCATCTTCGGTGCTCGCTACTGTTCTGGAGCGCCCCTCGGCCGGGTCGTGCAGAACGAGGTCGATGGCCAGGTCCCCCGGGATCGTGCGGTAGACGACATCGACGCGGCGCCCGCTCGGCAACGACACCGTGAAGGCCGGCCAGTCCTCGGCCGCCCAGAGGGCCTCGTCGAATGCCGCCGCGGCGTCCCAGTCGGGACCGAACAGCAGCTCCTCCAGCTCGGGGTCGCGAAAGAAGGCTCCCAGGTAGGAGATCCAGAACAGAGGCTCATCCAGGTACTCCGGATGCCAACTGTAGGGGCCGCCGCCGTAGCCGGATATCTCCTCGTCGGGACATGCGTCGATCACGGTGCGAATCTAGTTTCCGGCACCGGGCCGGACAACCGAGCGGACTTCCCTACGCTGGTGCCGTGATCGAAATCGCCTCGAGGGCCCGCCGGTTGCCCGCGCCGCGGCACATCATTTGGCAGTCGCTCACCCAGCCTCGTCGCCCGCAGGCCCGCCCCTGGCTCAACCTGCTGTCCGATGAAATCGAACCCGGAATCCTGGCAGTGGACGAACCGACGAGAGTGGTATGGACATCACTGTGGCCGAGCCGACCCGACGACCAGGTGCACTTCGAGCTGACGACCGTTCGCGACGCGGAGACCCTGCTGCGGTTCACCTTGCTGACCCCGGG
This sequence comes from Nocardia veterana NBRC 100344, assembly GCF_000308855.1. GTDB lineage: Bacteria > Actinomycetota > Actinomycetes > Mycobacteriales > Mycobacteriaceae > Nocardia > Nocardia veterana. The sequence goes on from NZ_BAGM01000201.1 coordinate 7,162, forward strand.
CCGGGCCCCCGACCCGAGCAAGACCGGTCACCTTCGACGCCGGCTCAACCAGCTGCTTTTCGCCGATCTCCGGACCTCCTACGGTCAATAGCCGTCCGAGCCCGAGCTACTACGTCGGTACGTGCGTCACCGCGTCGGCGCCGAGGCGCTGGGCGAGGAAGTGCGCAGCGCGGTCCAGCGCATCGTCCACCTCGTCCAGCATGCCGGCGAACGTTTGGAAGACGTGCGGGACATCGGCGGTGACGTCCCGGTCCGCCACGTCGGTCCGAAAGGCCTTGGGCCCGAGGCCATCTCGGGCCGTCGATGCGTCACCGCCGGTCCCGTGCGCCGGGCCGGGCAGCCGGCCATCCGGCGGCGCGTAGAACATCGACCGAGCTGCGGTAGGCCTGCCGCGCAGTGGCGTAAGGGTCCTGGGCGTCCAGCTCGTCCGAGACAACTTCGACCGCGATCGGTGCCCGTACGTCATGGCTCGCGAGTCGGCGCAACATCGGAATCAGTGCGGCTGCGCCGTGACCCGGCAACTTTCGGAAATGCAGCGCCTCACGGCGAAGGTCGGATAACGGGTCGGGCAGGGTGTCACACAGTTGGATCGCCGCCACCCGCTCCGCCGGAATGGCCCGCAGTTCGGACTCCGGTTCCTCGGCGGTGTGGGCGCGCTGCCAATGCCACGCATCGATGAGGAGCCCGGCGTTGTCCGCCCCGGACGCCGCTATCACCCGCCAGGCGGCGGTGGCGGAATCGATGGCGGCATACGGCATGTACTCGAGGGCGACGCAGGCGCCCGCGCCGGCGGCGCGCGAACACAATTCGCGTAAACCACGCGCGAGGGTGCCGAGGGGGAAATGCTGCGACATGGTCGTGTGAATTCTGGCCGCACCCAGTTCGGCGGCCATTGTCAGCACAATGCGGTCGGATTCGAGTTCGTCCTCGGAGTATGCGGCCGGGTCCGCCCAGTGCGCGGCCAGCTCGACTTCGTCCACCCGGAGACCGTGCTCGGCGATGACAGTGGAGATGTCCGCAGGCGTCGGACCCGCCGCCGACGCGGCGCGGTAATGCTCGACCGAGAGACCGATACCGGTGAAGCCGGCGGCCGCGGCCGCCGCACATCGCGTCCGAAGGTCCGCGGTCCGCAAGGTGAGATCGCTGAGGGTCAGCGAATAGCCGCCATGGGTGCTGAGCGGCGGGACGGCCGCGCCATCCCTCGGTTCGCCAGTGTCCACACCGTCGGTCTACCCGGCTACCTCCGATGAAACATTCGCACGGCGAAAGACTGCGCGGTACCCGGCCGGCCGGATATGTGCCGGCTCGTTCTCTTCCCGACTATCGTTGTACCGCACCGTTTTTCCGGGGCCTCATCCCTCGCCGGCGCTCTCACGCACTCGCCGGACGATTCAGGATCAGGTCACCGGCGCGGGCGATGACCTCTTCGCGGGTGCGGCCGGGGTGATCGGCGGCCAGGAAATGACTGCCGATGGCGGCACAGAAGGCGAGCAGACTGCGGGCTTCGATCTCGTCGGGATCCGAGCAGACCGTCCCGATCGCGTCACGCAGCAGATCCATGCGCCGGTTGTCGACTCGACGCAGGCGTTCGGCGACGGCGGCGTCGCGGCGCGCCCAGTCCCGGACGGCCAGATCGATGGGAAGTAGTCGGTCACTGGAGAAGGTGAGACGACCCGCCAGCCGAGCCTTGTCGAGCGCACCCCCGCCGGCCCGCGCGATCTCCTCGAGCACGTCGTCGACCGCTTCCCGCTCCCAGGTGTCGAGCATCGCCGTCAGCAGCGCATCCCGGTCGGCGAAGTAGCCGTAGAAGCCCCCCTTCGTGACACCCAGCCGCTTGGCGAGTGCCTCGACCCGCACGGCATCGACGCCCCCGGCGGCCAGCGCCCCCAGCCCCGCGTCGATCCAGGACTCGCGCGGTGTACGTAGCGCGCCCATGACGTGATCCACCTCACTTCAGCATTGTACGGCACCGTATAACTGGACTAACGTCTCCAATTATACGAGGCCGTATAACCACACCGAGGACGATGCCATGTCCAATCCACTCCCCCGCACGGCGCATACCGAAAAGCCTTGGCGGATACACGAAATCGCACCCGACTTCCGGTTGCACGACGTCTGGGCCTTTCGGGCCCCGGGTGCCACGCCCGACGATTTTCCGCTCGCCCTCGGCATTCTGCGCGGCGGTGGCGGCCCGCCGACGAGTGCGACGCCGACCCGCCTGCTGTTCGCGGTGCGGTGGAAACTCGGGGCGCTCCTGGGCTGGGACCGGCCCGGCGCGGGTCTCGGCGGCCGGGTCCGGTCGTTGCGGGACCGGTTGCCCGACGATCTCCGGGATTCGGTACGGGCAACCCCGATGAACGACAGTCCGTTCACCCCGCTGTACGCACTCCACGACGAAGCAGCGCTGGAGTTGGCGAACAAAACCGTGCACGGGGTAGCACATTTCGGCTGGGTCCCGGCGCGCGACGGGTACGAGTTGCGCATGGCGGTCCTGGTCCGGCCGAACGGCTGCCTCGGCCGGCTGTACTTGGCCGGCATCGAGCCCTTCCGGCTGCTGATCGTCTATCCGGCGATGGTGCGGCGCTGGGATCACGCATGGCGCCACCGTGATTCGATCACGAGCGTCGACGCCGGGCGCGCTACCGGGGAGGTCCGATGATCGCGTGGGCGGGGCGATTGATCGTCGCCTTCGGCGTCGCCCACACCGCCCTGGCACTCACCTGGATGCGGGCCGCCCGGTACGCCGGCGACTGGTTCAGCGGCGCGCTGTGGCACGACGACCTGGCCGCGATGAGCGCCGCCAACAGCGCCCTGTGGTTGTCGCTGGACAGCTTCGGCGTACCGCTCGTCCTGGTCGGGCTGACCATATTGTGGCTCGACCGCCGCGGCATCGTCCCGCCCGATTTCATCGCCTGGACCCTAGGCCTGTGGACCGTCTTCGGCGCGGTGGTTCTGATCCGCACGCCATGGCCGGTCATGGCGGTCGCGACCGGCCTGCTGATCGCCGGTAGCCGACGGGCCGCCTCGCTGCGAGCAATTCCTGAATGAAAGGCCCAGATCATGGTGCACCCTCACAACCGCTGAATCAGGAGAACCATGTCACCGATCCCGAACCGCATCGCTCTCGTCGCCGCGCGCCGGCACGCCGACATCGTCGACCGGGCGGCCGTCGCATGCCGCGCTCGCCTGGCCGAGCACGGATACCCCGATGTCGAGGTGGTCGAAGCCCCGGGAGCGTTCGAAATACCCTTGCGCATAAAGCGATTGGCGGTCAGTGGTGAGTACGCGGCACTCGGCGGATGCGCATTGGTGGCCGACGGCGGCATCTACCGCAACGACTTCGTGGCCGCCACCGTCGTGGACGCACTGATGCGGGTTCAACTCGACACCGACGTCCCCGTATTCTCCGCGGTGCTCACCCCGCACCACTTCCACGAGCACGAGGAGCATCTGGAATACTTCTCCCGCCACTTCGAGGTCAAGGGCGCGGAGCCGGCCGACGCGATCGCGACCACTCTGGGTCCGGTCGCCGTCCCCGCCTGACCCCAGATCCTGCGTCCCGACCGGTGCCACAGCCGTCTTCGCCGGACCGGGACACCTTGGTCGTGAAATCACCACGATCGGCGCGAGCACCACTCGAAGCTCTGAGCCGCCGCATCACCGGCGAGCTCGAACTCGGACCGGTCGGACGGTTGCGGATTCCTGGCCATGCGGCGAAAGACCGTGGGGGGATACCGACTTCCGGCCGAATTACCGGTACCGCCGGGCCGCCGCCAGCGGCCCGGTGCCGTGTGGTTCGCGCTCGGCCCCTACGGGAGGGTGGTGGCGGACATGAAGTTCCACAGTCGATCTCGCAGGTCCTCACCGGCCGCGCCGGACGGCCACTGGTGTGCCTGGCGGTTTTCCACCCGGTACTGCACCGAGGTCCCGTTCCGGCACGGTCCGTAATCGGCCGTCCTGCCGAAGGTGTCGCTGGACTCCGCCGGCGGGACGGGGCAGCCGTCGCGGCCGACCCACGCGTCGACATTGGCCACACCCACCAGCGGATCGGAGATCGGGTCGATCTGTCCCTGCGCGATACCGACGGAGATCGGCCGAGCGGGTCGACAGAGCGACCCGAGACTGGGAATCAGCAGGGTGGGGTTCGGGAGAGTGGGATCGGCCCCCTCCCAAGAGGTTACGTCCGCGAAGACATCGGAAGCATCGCACGCCATCCGCTGCGACATGATGCCGCCGTCGGACCAGCCGCTGCTGTATACCCGCCGGGTGTCGACGCACCAGGTCGCCTCGATGTCGGCCACGACCGCGCGCAGGAACCGGACATCGATCGAGCCCTGCTGAAACTCCCAGTCGTTGCCCACCAGACCGTTACCGGGATCCAGCGGCAGATTGTTCGCGTTGCCCTGCGGGTAGGCGACGATGAAGTGGTGCGCGGCGGCGTACGGAGTCCAGCCCGACACCTGCTCGAATTCCGCCGCGTTGCTGGCATTTCCATGTTCGGCGAGCAACAGCGGCACCGAGGGACCTGCCAGGCCGGCCGGCACGTCGAGCCGATAGATCCGGGTACCGATCGTCCGCACGACGGTGCCCGCTGTCGGCGCCAGGCTGCACTGCGCCGCGACGGTGCGGACTCCGTCGCGACCGGCGTGTGCCCCCGGCAGCGACGTGACGACCGCGGCGACGACGGCCACGGCCACGGCCAGTTGAATTGCGAGAGCGCGCATACTTTCCCATCATCGAGCCGGCGACGGGCAGCAGCCTACTGTGGCCGGTTGCCCCGCAGTGGTAAACGGCGGAATCGACACGCCCGGCAACCGATGCGCGGGCCGCCGGGCGCACCTGACGAGCGGTTCAGACTCGTTCGTAGGTCCCGGTGAGCCGTCCACGTGCGATCACGTGGCCGCGGATGGCTTCGAGGACCCGTCTTTTCGTCACGCGGCGCCGTGCCGGGTCCACCGTCTCGTCGAGGGCGAAGAGCTGGAAGATGTAGCGGTGGGGCCCGTGACCGCGGATCGGCGCGGGACCGAGGTAGCCGGATTTCCCGATCGACGCTTTGCCGACGGTGAACGATACCTGCGCGCGATCCGCAGGCCGCGACAGCGCACCGGCTTCGACTCCGGAGGTCTCCGGCCCGATATCGGTGACGACGCAGTGGACGAACGGCCGGGGCAGTGGCGCGTCCGGATCTTCGACCAGCAGGACGAGTTCACGTGTGCCGGAGGGAATGTTGTCCCAGTTCAGCGGCGGCGAGACGTTGTCGCCCACACCCGGGCCGGCGTGGCGGTCCGGGATCGGTCCGCCGTCGGCGAAGGCGGGGCTGGACACGATGATCGTCTCGGGCGCGTTCGCGACACCGGGATGGTTCCAGGCGAGTTTTCCGGTACCGGCACGAAAGCGGTGCAGCAGGTTTGTCACGGTAGGTGCCTTTCGGTCGGGTGCGGGCGGCTTCGCTGCGGTGTGGCCTGCTGGTCGTGCGATGGGCCGAGCCCGGGCACGAAGTGAATCGTTGTATCAGTGGATGTGTCAGGTGGATATCAGGTCGATGTCAGCCGGTCCGGCGACGGTAGTGGGGTCAACGGCGCAGCGGCCCTCGAAGGGATTGCCGCACAAGCATTTCGAAGGAGACACCACCATGGCCACCATCACCCTGACCGACGCGGACAAGGGCATTCTGCGGACCGCCGCGTACGGCGCCGTGTCGCTGCTTGCCGCCACCGGCACGCCCCATCGGTCCGCCACGAATGCCTCCATCGCCCTGACGTCGTCGACCGGTGTCGTCGGCCATGTGCTCTCGGCGAAGTCGTCCGACATCGTACTGGTCGGCAAGACCGTCGCCGCGCTCGCGGACCAGGTGCTGCCGGCGCTGACTGCGGCCGTGAATCTGCTCACCGCCCAGGATCCGGCCGAGGCCGCCAACTTCCGTGACACCGTCCTGACCGCCGTCGAGGCCGCCGCGACCGAGCCCGGTCCCGCCACGGCCGCGATGGTCGGCAAGATCACCGCAGCGCTGGACGCCGGAGCATCCGGTGCGAACAGTACGGCGCCGGAGGCGGCTACCGGGCAGGATCGCCCGGAACTGCGCAAGGCGCTGGCGGACATCGTCGCCTCCGGTCTCACCGGAATCACGCTGCGCGTGCACGACGAGCGGGGCACCTGGGCCGATAGCGCCGGGGTGGCCGCGCTGGGCACGACCGCGAAGCCGCCGATCGACGGGCACGTGCGCATCGGCAGCAACACCAAGACCTTCGTCGCGACCCTGGTGCTGCAACTGGTGGCCGAGGGCAGGCTCGCCCTGGACGTTCCGGTGCTCGACTACCTGCCCGAGTTCGCGCTCGACGAGCGGATCACGGTGCGAATGCTGTTGCAGCACACCAGCGGAATCTTCAACTTCACCGGGGAGTACTACCCCGACGCAACGATGGTGCCCGGAATCCCCGCAACCACAGCGGGTAAGGAATGGGTCGACAATCGGTTCAAGACCTACCAGCCGGACGAGCTGGTCCGGTTGGCGCTGTCCAAGCCCGCGCGCTTCGAGCCGGGCACCGACTGGAGCTACTCCAACACCAACTATGTGCTGGCCCGACTGCTGATCGAGAAGGTCACCGGCCGCCCGGTCACCGAGGAAATGCAGCGGCTGATCCTGGGGCCGCTCGGGTTGACCGGCACCGTGGTCCCGACCACCCAGACCGAGATCCGTGCGCCGCACGCCCACGCCTACTACCGCTACGAGGACGACGGGCAGGAGATCACCGTCGATGTCACACGCCACAACCCCTCCTGGATCTCCAGTGGCGGTGACATGATCTCCACCAGCCAGGATCTGCACACCTTCATCTCCGCCCTGATGAGCGGCAAGCTCCTGCCGGCCGAACTGCTGACCGAGATGTGCACCCCGCGCCCGACACCCATCCCGAACATGGGCTACGGCCTGGGAGTGTTCGTGCAGCAGACCGACTGCGGCACGGTGATCACGCACAACGGCGGCGCCGCGGGCCACGCGGCGCTGATGTTCAGCACGCCCGACGGCCGCAAAACCCTCACCGCCACACTGAATTACGTCGACGATGCCGGTCTGTCGCTGGCCGCGGCATTCCAGCAGGCGACGCAACGTCTGGTCGCCGAGGTGTTCGGCGACGATCGGACCGAGCCTGCCGCACCGACTCGCTGAGAGGAGCCACGCCCCACCGACCCGGACGCCAGGGGTACGGACCGGGCCCGGCGAAGCTCGCCTGGCTCCGCCGGGCTCCGCATGCCGACGCGTCTGTTCGAGCCGGGTGTCATCCTGATGATCCGGTCCGGAGGATGCGGTGCCGCGTCCGACCGATCCCCGCACACCGGCGCGGATTCCGTCAGACGGGTGCGAGTGTGGTCGCGTGGCTTGCGCTGAGCCGTGCGCGTACCTGCTGCAACAAGCCCGAGGGGTCGTCCTCCCCGGCGCGGTCGGCGGGCAGTGTGGACGAGCCGTGCAGGGATGCCAGGATTTTCCATTGCCCGCCATCGTCGGTGAGCACGAACAGATGACGCGCGCGCTGCCAGTGATAGCGGTGGTGACGGTGCTCGGTGACGGCGACCGTCACCTGGTCCGCCGGGACAACCTCACGCAGAATATGACCGGGCAGCGGGGGTTCGAATCGAAACAGCCATCGGTAGCGCTCTTCGATGTCGGTGCCGAACGCCTCGGGATGGCGGCCAGGAAAGTGCGCGCCGTACGCGCAGTACAGCTGGGCGACGGCGGCAGCGTCGCCCGCCTGCAGAGCGCGGTTGTATCGGCGCACGACATCGCGAATCTCAGCGATCGTGGATCCGGTCATCTCCACTACGTTTCCTCCGGCTGATCGTTCGGTGCGGGGTGCACGCATCCTGCACCGAACAGATAACCGCCGCAATCGCCGCGCAAACCTTCCGGCACCGGGTGTTCGCGATCGTTTCGTGGCGGATCCGAGCGCCGCAACCCACATCCGCGCAGTCCCTCCCGACGAACCGTCGAATCCGGCCGGCACCTGCTTCGAGTGCTGCCCGTGTCGAAAGTGCGGGTCGCCGCAGACCCCCTGGCACCGCGGCGACCCTCACCACCATCGCGTTCGTTCCGCGTGTCCCACGAGACGCGGAATCTGCTGCGGCACGGCCACTCCGAAGATCAGCCGCTCCACAGCAAGCGTGATGGTAATGACGATTGCCCGACCGTGCTGCTCGCTGGGCAGGGGTCGGCCGGAGACCTTGTCCTGTCGCGTTTGCTCGCGGTGGCGATGGCGATCGTTTCGCCCAGTCGGCCGAGGCATCCGCACTGGCGATCACCCCTCGTATGTCGCAATCGAAGACACTCAGGGCATTTCGACCGCCGCAGCGTGTCCGCGCGAGGCTTCACGCACAGCAACAGCACGGTGCAGGAGGACCGGCCTGTTCAGGGGTGCTGTGACATCCCGGCAATCGGTGGCCGACCCGTTCGCGTGTGCATTGTTGCCGGCATGACCGGCGGCGACAGTGACAGCGGAGCCGCTCGTGCATCGAGCGGCAGCGGCGATGCCCGCGAAAAATCGGCGCTAGCGGGATGTTACCGAGTACGGTGTCTGTGCGCCTGGGCACGAGCGTCGCGACCCGGCGCGGGCGGGTGTCGAAAGGGAATGCAGATGGTAGTGACGAACCTCTTCGCCGTGATCCAAACCCTGTTCCTGGCGGTGTGGTTCGGCTCCATGGTGTATTCGGTCGTGGTGGTACAGCAGTTCCAATTCAAGGCCGAGGACCCCGAGGAGATCGAGGAAATGGGCCAGATGATGGCCGACGGGTCGCGGCAGCGGATTGCGCGATTGGCGATCATCGCGGGAATCAGTGGCGTCATGGCGGCGATCACCCGGGCGGTGCACACACCGGCACCCGGCGGCGCCTGGGTCGCGCTCATGATCGTCAAGGCGGTGCTGTTCGTTGTGGCCTGTGCCGCGTTCGGCTTCCAGTCGTGGTGGGTGTGGCCGAAGCGGATCTTCGCCCGGACCGAGGAAATGCCGGGGATCCGTCGCACCTTTTTCACGCTGTCGCTGACGATGGCGGTGACGTTGGGCGCGATCCTGGCGATCGACGTGGTGGCGCAGTCGCTCTGAGCGGCTCGCGGTGGTCAGGCTCCGCCGGCCATCGCCGAGAGAATGGTGACGGTGGCGCCGTCCCGAACCTCCGTGTCGAGTCCGCGATCCTGACGCACATCGGTGTCGTCCACATAGACGTTGACGAACCGCCGCAACCTACCGTCGGTGAGGAGGCGGCCGGAAAGTCGTTCATACCGGCTTTCCAGATCGGCGAGCACGGCCGCCACGGTCGTGCCTGTCGCCTCGACCCGCTTGGCCCCGTCCGTATGCGCGCGAAGCACCGTCGGAATCGTCACGGTCACCGTCATCGGGCCGTCTCCGTTCTCGATCGCAGCTGGCTGGTCGCTCGGATACTACGCTGAAAGCCACTGTGACCCGAGGGGTTCGGGTCGAATCCGACTGCCGGGGATCGGAGCCAAAACTCCTCCCGGCCGCGGCGACTCCCCTACCATCGACCCGATGGTGCTGGTGAACCGGAGAACCTCGTGGTGAGCGACGACTACGACGTCATCGTCGCGGGCGGCAGTTTGGCCGGTTGCGCGGTGGCGATCCTGCTGGGCCGCCGCGGCCTACGCGTTGCTGTTCTGGAAAGTCATCGCGATCCCGCCTTCTACAAGCGAGCCTGTACGCATCTGATCCAGCCGACCGCGTTGCCGACGGTGCGCCGGCTGGGTCTGGACACCGCGATCGAGGCGGCCGGCGGGGTGCGCATGTACACCTCGATGTGGACGCCGGCCGGATGGGCGAACGAACGCGGTGCGGGGCATCCCGACCGGCACGGGTACACGGTGCGCAGGTCGGTGCTCGATCCCCTGATCCGGAAGATCGCCGCCGCGACCCCGGGCGTGGAACTCGTTCTGGGTGCCAAAGTGGTGGGCCTGCATCGTGACGGCAACGGCCGGATCGGTGGTGTGGTGGCGCGGATCGACGACGCGGAGACCACGGTTCGCGCCCGTCTGGTCGTCGGTGCGGACGGCGCGAGTTCGCGAGTGGCTCCCGAGGCGGGTCTACGGGCGGTCTCGTCACCGAACCGCCGATCGTGCTACTTCGCCTACTTCCGCAACGTGCCGGTCGAGGAGGGAAATTTCCGGGTGTGGCTACGGCCTCCCGATGCGCTGGGGCTGATCGGCGCCGACGACGGGCTCACGCTGATCTCGATGTTGCTCGACGCACCGCACGTTCGGGAGTTCCTCGCCGACAAGGAGAATTATCTCCGGCGACGGTTCGCCGACGTACCGGATCCGCCGGATCTGTCCGCAGCGGTACGGGTTTCGGAGTTCATCGGTGCTCGGGACAAACCGAATCTGACCCGTCGCCGGATCGTGCGTCCCGGTCTGGCCCTGGTCGGCGACGCGGCCCTGGTCGCGGATCCGCTGCGGGGCGTCGGCTGTGGTTGGGCGCTGGAGGGCGCCGAATGGCTCGCCGACGCCACCGCCGATGCCCTCACCGTCGGCGATACCGACGGCCTGGACGCGGCCCTACGCCGTTATCAGCGGCAGCACCGCCGGGCACTGTGGCCGCAACAGTTCCTGTTCAACCGCAATGCCCGGTTGGCCATCCCGCCCTGGGGGTTCCGCAAGGTGATCAGCACGATGGCATCGGATCCACAAGTGGCCGAACTGTTCTGGCCCGTCGTCCAGCGTGCCGCGCCGGCCTCGAGCATCCTCACCCCGCATGTGCTGACGGCCCTGCGCCGGTCCTCCGGGGCGAACCGCGACGCCTGGTACCACCCGCGCACCGCCGGATCCGGTGCCACCGGCGAGCTCCCGCGCCGCGCCGAACAGTGACGGCCGCGCGGATGCAGCCCGCCCGGCGGCGACCCCGGATGTGATCACAGCGGCCCGAATTCTTCGTCGACCAAACCGAACAATTCGTCGTCGGTCGCCTCGCCCAGTTCGGCCGTGACATCCGCACCGAGACCGAGGCGGGTGCGGGCGGCGGTCAGGAACCGGCTCAATGTGTCTCGCGCGGCCTCCCGGTCGGCCGCGTCGTCCAGGGTGTCGAGCAGTGCGTCGACCTGTTCGAGCGCACTGCCGAGCCGGGTCAGCGGCGACGGGGCGGGAGCGGGCACGAGGCGTGCGGCGATGTAGTCGGCCACCGCCCGCGGTGTCGGATAATCGAACACGATGGTGGAGGGCAACGGCAGACCCACCGCATGGGCGAGCCGGTTCCGCAATTCGACCGCACCGAGCGAGTCCACGCCGAGATCGGAGAACGAGTCGTCGGGACCGATGGACGGAGTGTGCGCCACCACGGCGACCTGGTCTCGCACCAGTTCCGCGATGATGTCGGCGCGCTCGGCGGCCGTACATCCGATCAGCCGATCCGACAGTGCCGATTCCGGGCGCTGCGCCGCCGTCCGGACGGTCGCCGGACCGGGCAGCATGGGGTGCCGGTCGGCAGCCGCGGCCTGCGCGTCGATCCGGATGGGCACCGCGACCGCGCAGTCGGTGCTCAGTGCGAGATCGAACAGGGTGAGCCCGGTTTCCGGTTCCAGCGGAGCGATCCCGAGACGTCGCCACCGTGCCAGGTCGGCCTCCCGTAGCCGGCCCACCATACCCTCGTTCACATCCCACGGACCCCAGGCGAGCGACAGGCCGGACAACCCGGCCGCACGCCGGCGCTGCACCACCGCATCGACTGCCGCGCTGGCGGATGCGTAACCGCCCTGGCCGGCCGGACCGAGGAGTCCGGCCACCGAGGAGAACACCACGAACGCCGGCAGGTCCAGGTCGCGTGTGAGCTCGTCCAGGATCAGCGCGCCCTCGACCTTCGGCGCCCAGGCCCGCTCGAGTTGTTCGGGAGCGAGCGACGCGACGACGGCGTCGTCCAGTACTCCGGCAGCGTGCACGACCGCCGAAAGCGGTTGGCGCGCCGCGACATCGCGTAGCAGTGAGGCCATCGCCTGCCGGTCGGCGACATCGACGGCGGGCGTCGTCACGTCGCACCCCGCGGCGGACAGTTCGTCGACCAGCTCCCGCGCGCCCGGCGCCGTTGCGCCGCGCCGCCCGGCGAGCACCAGGTGCCGGACGCCGTGCGCGGCCACGAGATGCCGGGCCAGCAGTGCCCCCAATCCGCCTGTGCCGCCGGTGATCAGCACCGTGCCGGAATTCCACCCATCACAGGTGCGGCCTCCCGCCCGGGTGGTGCGGGCCAGGTGGGGTGTCAGGGCGGTGGCTCGAGCCGGATCCGGCGCTCCGCTCGACCGCCAGGCGAGCTGCGGATAGTCGGCGGCGGTCACGACATCCCATTCGATTCGGCCCGGATCGTCGGCGTCGACGAGAAGGAAGCGGTCCGGATACTCGGCCTGCGCCGAGCGCATCAAGCCCCACACGCCCGCGCCCGTCACGTCCCCCGGCTCGCCGGGCGCGCACGCGACCGCACCGGAGGTGACCACCACCATCCGCGTCGCCGCGAGCCGGTCCTCGCGCACGAACTCCTGGACCAGGCGCAGCAGCTTCGCCGCGCCGATTCCGCCGTCGACGACTACGAAATCCGGCGCCTCCACCACATCGTCCAGACCGGGGTGACAGGCGCCGATGACGTTGTGGCTCAGACCGATTCGATCCGCCACCGCGGCGCCGAAGGTGGCCTCGCCCAGCACCGCTACCGATGTCGTCGAGGTCTCGGCGCGGGGATCGACCGGCCGCCAGATGGTTTCGAACAACGATCGGTGCCCCGCTCCGCGATGCGCCATCAGCTGCGCGGTCTCGACCGGCCGGAAGCTGATCGCATCGGCCGTGAGGACGGGCCGGCCGGCGTCGTCCACCGCGGCGACGGTCCACGCCGAATCGCCCGCGGCGGCGATCCGCGCGCGCAGCGCGGTCGTCCCCGGCCGGTAACGCCGGACACCGCGCCAGTCGAACAGCATTCGACCGGTGCCGGTCGCACCGAACCCGACGACCGCGCCACCGTGCAGTACCGCATCGAACAGGCCGGGATGTAATCCGTAGGCCGCCGCACCGGCGCGCTGATCAGGGTCGGCCACGATCTCGGTGTACAGGATTCCGTCGCGTCGCCAGGCGGCCCGCACGGCGCGAAAGGCCGGACCGTAATCGAATCCGTATCCGTCCAGCCGCGCGTACACCTCCTCCGCACCGACGTTTTCCGCGCCGGGGGGCGGCCAGGGCCCGTGACCGAGTTCGGCGAGCGCCGCCGCGGCGTCCGGCTCGGTCGTGGTCGGGGCCATCGATCCGGCCGCATGCCGAATCCAGTCCGCGGCCTCGTCGTCGGGCCGGGACAGAATCGTCACCGATCGGGCGCCGGTATCGTCGGGGGCGCCCACACTCACCTGGATCTGCACGGTCTCGCCCGCGCTGAGCAGCAACGGCAGCTCCAGGGTGAGGTCGCGCAACAGCTCGCAATGCACGTGTTCGCCTGCCCAGGTGGCCATTTCGACGAACGCGGTCGCCGGCACCACCACCTCCCCCAGCAACATGTGGTCGACGATCCACGGGTGGGTCTGCGGGGACAACCGGCCGGCGAAGACGAGCTGTCCGGTGTCGGCGACCGGCAGCCGGCTGGTGAGGATCGGATGGCCGGCACCCGCACCCCCGTCGCCGGGGATCGAGTCGAGCCAGTACCGCCGATGCTGGAACGGATAGGCCGGTAGGTCGACTCGGCGCCCGCCGCGCCCGGCGAAGAACCGCGCCCAGTCCACCGGCATGCCGGTACAGTGGGCCTCCGCCACGGCCCGGATCAGCGTATCGACCTCGTTTCGCCCGGAACGCTGGGCGGCCACGACCGGGATCTCGCCGAGTGTCCGCGCGACCATGCTCGCCAATACACTGTCGGGTCCGATCTCCAGGAAGCGGACCGCCCCGGCCTCGTGGACCGCGGTGAGTCCCGCCGCGAACAGGACGGTGCGGCGCACCTGCCGCACCCAGTACCGCGGGTCGGTGAACACCTCGGACTCGATGCGCCCGGTCACCGTCGAGGCGATCGGAATTCGCGGAAGCTGCCAGGTCAGCTCGTGGCACACCGCCTCGAACTCGGCGAGCATCGGATCCATCAGCTCGGAGTGGAAGGCATGCGAGACCTGGAGCCGGCGGGTGCGGCGATGCCGCCATCGCCGCGCCATCGTCTCGATTCCGGCCGCCGGACCGGAAACCACCAGCGCGCCCGGAGCATTCACCGCTGCCAGTCCGACTCCCGGTGGCAGATCGGTGATTTCGTCCGGGTCGGCGTCGATCGCCAGCATGGCGCCGCCGGGCGGCAGATTCGCCATCAGCCGCCCGCGCGCCCGCACCAGCCGCACCGCATCGGCCAGATCCAGTACACCGGCCAGATGCGCGGCGGCGATCTCCCCGATCGAATGGCCCACGACCAGATCGGGTGTCACACCCCAGGATTCGAGCAGCCGCGCCAGCGCGACCTCCACCGCGAACACGCCCAGCTGGGTGTTGTCGGTGCGGTCCAGGTCGGTGTCGGTCGCGAACAACCAGTCCGGATCGCAGATCTCCCGGATGGCCGTGGCGTACACCGGGAAAGCGTCGAACAGTTCGCGGCCCATTCCGGATCGCTGTGCGCCCTGACCGGAGAAGATGAAGGCGGTGCGGCCCGATATCGCCGGTACCGGCACGACCCGATCCAGCCCGGCGGGATCCAGCACTGCGGCGCGCCAGCCGAGATGTGCACGGGCGGTGGCCAATTCCCATCCCACATCCACCGCTCGCAGTCCGGAAGAGCTGTCCCGCAGGCGCTCCGCCGCGGCATGCACCGCCTGCGCGGTCCGCCCGGACAGCAGCCACGGAACCGGAAGCGGTGAATGCTGCTCCTCGGCTCCCTGCTCCGGCTCGGCCGGGGCTTCTTCGAGAATGACGTGGGCGTTGGTTCCGCTGATACCGTACGAGGACACCGCCGCCCGCCGCGTCCCGCGCGTCTCCCACGGCCGCGGCTCGGTCAGCAGTTCCACCGCCCCGGCCGACCAGTCCACGTGCGGGGTCGGGGTATCGGCATGCAGGGTGTGCGGCATGGTGCGGTGCCGCATGGCCTCCACCATCTTGATCACGCCGGCGATTCCGGCCGCACCGACGGTGTGCCCGATATTCGATTTCACCGAGCCGAGCCGGGCGGGCCGATCGCGGTGCTGCCCGTAGGTCGCGAGCAGGGCGCGCGCCTCGACCGGATCGCCCAGCGGCGTTCCGGTGCCGTGTGCCTCCAGCAGGTCCACATCCGCGGGGGCGAGGCCGGCGGTGGCCAGCGCGGCCCGGATCACTCGCTCCTGGGCGGACCCGCTGGGGGCGGTCAACCCGTTCGAGGCCCCGTCCTGATTGGTCGCGCTCGCTCGCAGGACCGCCAGCACGCGGTGGCCACGCGCGCGTGCCTGCGACAACCGTTCCACCGCAACCAGTCCCACGCCCTCGGCGAAGGCCACCCCGTCGGCGCCGGCAGCGAACGATTTGCAGCGGCCGTCCGGCGACAATCCGCGCCGGCGCGCGAAATCCACGAACAGATACGGCGATCCCCAGACCGAGACGCCGCCGGCGAGTGCGAGCGAACACTCTCCCGCCCGGACCGATCGGGCGGCCAGATGCAGGGCGACCAGTGACGACGAGCAGGCCGTATCGACGGTAACCGCGGGGCCGGCGAACCCGAACACGTAGGCCAGTCGCCCCGACAACACGCTTTGTGTGGTGCCGGTGAGCCGGAAACCCTCGAGCTCACCCGAGACCCGCGGGTGATAGTCCGCGATGGTGGCTCCGACGAAGACGCCGACGTCGCTGTCGCGCAAGGATTCCGGATCGATGCCGGCATCCTCGAGTGCCTCCCAGGCCACCTCCAGCAATAGTCGCTGTTGCGGGTCCATGGCCGCCGCCTCACCCGGCCCGATTCCGAAGAACTCCGCATCGAATCCGGCGACATCGTCGAGGAATCCCCCGGTACGAACGTAGACGGTGCCGGGGGTGTCGGGATCGGGGTCGTAGAGGCGGTCGAGATCCCAGCCGCGGTCGTCCGGGAAACCCGATATGGCGTCGACACCGGAAGCGACCAGATTCCACAGGTCGTGTCTCGACATCACCCCACCCGGGAACCGGCAGCCGATGCCGACGATCGCGAGCGGTTCGTCGGTGGGACCCACGTCGGGACGCGGGATCGGCGCGGCAGGTGTGGCGCCGTCCCCGGTGCTCTCGAGGAGAAACCGGACCAACGCCGCGGGAGTCGGGTGGTCGAATACCAGCGTGGCGGGCAGGGGCAGACCCGTGGCCCGGGCGAGACGGTTGCGCAATTCCACACCGCCGAGGGAGTCCAGACCGAGGTCGGTGAACGCGGCGGACGAGTCGATCACGGCTGCACGGGTATTGGTGACCAGCGCGAGCTGCTCGCGCACCAGCTTCTCCACCGTGTCCGCGCGGGCCCTGCCGTCGAGCCCGGCCGGCCGGGCGCTCAGCACCGAGGATTCCCCGAAATCCGGTCGTGCCGGGCCACGCAGGAGGGAGTGCCCCGTGCCCGCGCGTAGTACGGCATCCTCGACCCGCAGCGGGACCAGCACCGGCGCAACCGAATTCGGGGCCGTGTCGACCACCCGCAAGGCGGCCTCGCTGTCCAGGGGCGCGATACCCAGGCGGCGCCACCGCGCGGTGTCGGCAGCGCTGAGCCGGCCGGCCATCCCATCGCGCACATCCCACGGCCCCCAGGCGAGCGAGACCGCTGGGAAGCCGGCGGCGCGCCGGCGCCGGGCGACGGCATCGAGTGCGGCATTGGCCGCGGCGTAGGCGGCCTGACCGGCGGTGCCGAGTACGCCGGCCGCGGAGGAGAACAGGACGAATGCCGTCAGGTCGAGCTCGCGGGTCAGCTGATCCAAAACCAGTGCGCCGTCGACCTTCGGCACCCACACGCGGCGCACCTGTTCGGGAGTCGCGGACGCGACGGTGGCGTCGTCGAGCACCCCGGCGGCGTGCACAACCGCCGAGAGCGGGGCCGCGGTGGGAATCGCGGCGAGGACGGCCGCGACAGCGTCCCGGTCGGTCACATCGCAGGCCGAGACGGTCACCGCACATCCGGCCGCAGCCAGATCCGCGACGAGACCGTTCGCGCCGGGAGCGTCGGGGCCGCGCCGGCTCAGGAGAATCAGATGCCGTACGCCGCGGCCGGCCAGATGCCGGGCGACCACCGCGCCGAGCCCACCGGTGCCGCCCGTGATCAGCACCGACCCTGCGCCCCATGGTTTCTCGGGTTCGGCCGAGTCCAGCGCGACGGAGGCGAGGTGCGCAGCGGCGACCGCCCCGTTCCGCCGGCTCAGCTGCGGGTATCCGGCTTCCGGCACCGCATACCAGTCGACGCCGCCGGGGTCGTCGGTGTCGACCAGGAACACTCGGCCCGGATGTTCGGACTGCGTCGCACCCACCAGTCCTCGGACGCCCGCGGCCACCGGATCGATGTCGCCATCGCGGGTGTGCACGATCAGCCGGGTCCGGGCGTACCGCTCGTCGCGCAGGAAGTGTTGTAGCCGGTCGAGCACCGCCGCGACGCCGGCCGAGCCGTCCACGAGCGCGACGGCGGGGACCGCCTCTGCCGACGGGTCGAACTCCGGGACCGGCTGCTTTCCTGCCGTGGCCGGCATCGCGATCGGTATCCACGTCGGTTCGAACACGGTCGCGGCGGAATCCTGCGCCCGATGGTGCGCGTCCAGGTCGAAGGACCGGAATACGATCCGGTCGACCGACAGCACCGGCCGGCCGGCCGGATCGACGGCGGCCACACTGAATCCATCGGCTCCCACCGCCGTGGCGCGCACCCGCAGCCGGGTCGCGCCGGTCGAATAGCAGCGCACGCCCGCGAACCCGAACAGCAATCGCCCCTGCCGCTCCGGCAGATCCTCGGCGAGCGCGTACTGCGCGAAGCCGGCCTGTAGCGCGAGGTCGAACAAGGCCGGATGAACGCGGTAATCGCCTGCCTCCGAAGCGCATTCGTCGTGCAGCCGGACCTCGGAGAACACCTCTCCCGGGCGGCGCCACACCCCCTCGATACCCAGGAACGCCGGGCCGTAGGTCAGACCCGCGACGTCACCGATCCGCTCCAGAACCCGTTGCGGTGGTATGGGTTCCGCCGCGGACGGCGGCCAGTGCGGCTCATCGGCCAGGCGGGCGAGCAGCGGATCCGCATCCGGATCGGTGTCGATCCCGGCAAAGGCGCCGGAGCCCGAGCGAATCCAGTTCTCCTGCTCGCCCATCCGGAACGCGACGGTGAACGGGCGGCGGCCGTCGGCGTCGGCGGGGTCGATGAGGATCTGCATCGCCACCACCCCCTGTGCGGGCGGCCGGATCGGCGCGGACAGCGTCAGTTCCGCCACCCCACCGCATCCGGCCTCCGCCCCGGCACGCATCAGCATCTCCACCACGGCGGTACCCGGGAAAACGGGTGTCCCGAAGGACAGGTGGTCGGCCGCCCACCGATGGGTGCGCAGCGAGAAACGGCCGGAGAACAGCCTTTCCCCCGCCCGAGCGAGAGTTTCGGTGCCGGTCAGCACGGGATGGCCGAACGGTGTGCCGAGACGTTCGGCCGCCGGGTCGATCCAGTAACGGCGGTGCCGGAACGGATATCCGGGCAGATCGACCCGGCGCGCGTGCTGCCCGTCGAAGAACAGCCGCCAGTCGACCCGGATCCCCGCGCAATGCGCATCGGCCACCGCCCGGATCAGTGTGTCGACCTCGGCCCGCCCGCGCCGCTGCAGTGCCAGCACCGCATCGGCGTCGATCACACCCGCCAGCGCCGCATCCGGGCCGATCTCGACGAACCGGGTACCGCCGCCCGCTCGCACCGCACCGATCGCATCGGCGAACCGGACCGGCTCTCGGACCTGTCGAACCCAATACTCCGGGTCGGCCGGCAGATCGGTCTCCAGGCGTCCGGTCACTCCGGAGGCCATCGGCAGATGCGGTGGGTTCCAGGTCAATTCGCGGCAGATCGCCGAGAATTCGGCCAGCACGGGTTCCATGAGCTCGGAGTGGAACGCATGCCCGACCCGCAGTCGCCGGGTCCGGTGCGCCGTCCGCCGCTCGAAGTCGTCGATCCCCGACACCGGTCCCGACAGCACCACCGACCGCGGGCCGTTCAGCGCGGCCACAGCGACGCCGGCGGGCAGCTCACCCAGCTCGTCCGGCCCCGCGGCGACGGCGAGCATGGCGCCGCCGGCCGGAAGCGCGGCCATCAACCGGCCGCGCGCGGTGACCAGCCGTACGGCGTCGTCGAGGGACAACACCCCGGCGATATGGGCGGCGGCGATCTCCCCGATCGAATGACCGACGACCACATCCGGGGTGACGCCCCAGGATTCGAGCAATCGGGTCAACGCGACCTCGAACGCGAACAGGGCCAGTTGTGTGTTGTCGGTGCGGTCGAGGTCGGTGTCGGCGCCGAACAGCCACTCCGGATCACAGATCCGGCGGAGGGTGTCGCGGAAGACCGGGAAGGTGTCGAACAGCTCCCGCCCCATCCCCGGCCGCTGTGACCCTTGGCCGCTGAAGACGAACACCGTCGCACCGGGAACGACCCGGATCGGGCCCGACCCGGCGCCGTCCGGATCGTCGATCCGGGCGCGGTACTCGAGATGCGCTCGGGCGCAGGCCAATTCGTAGCCGATATCCACGGCGGGCGTGCCGGGATTCGCCGCGATCCAGGTCCGCACCCGCTCCCCTTGTGCCGCAGCGGCTTCCGGCGACCGGCCCGACACCAGCCACGGAACGACCGGCAGTCCCGGGCCGGGTGCCACGCGCGCCGAAGTCGACTCCGAGGTATCGGATCCATCCTGCGGGGCCGGTCGCCCGCTCTCCTCGGTGGCCTCCTCCAGAACGAGGTGCGCGTTGGTGCCGCTGATCCCGAACGACGACACACCCGCCCGGCGCGGCCGCCCCGCCACCGGCTCCCAGGCGCGGGCCTCGGTCAGCAATTCCACCGCACCGCCGGCCCAATCGATGTGCGGGGACGGCGGGTCCGCGTGCAGGGTCCGGGGCGCGACGCCGTGCCGCATCGCCTGCACCATCTTGATCACGCCCGCCACACCGGCGGCGGCCACGGTATGCCCGATGTTGGATTTCACCGAGCCGAGCCACAGCGGCCGATTCCGGCCCTGCCCGTAGGTCGCGAGCAGTGCCTGCGCCTCGATCGGGTCGCCGAGTCTGGTCCCGGTGCCGTGTGCCTCGACCACGTCCACATCCCCCGGCGCCAGCCCGGCATCGGCCAGGGCGGCCCGGATCACGCGCTCCTGCGCCGGGCCGTTCGGCGCGGTCAGTCCGTTCGACGCGCCGTCCTGGTTGATCGCCGAACCTCGGATCACCGCCAGTACTCGATGCCCGTTCGCCCGCGCGTCGGACAGGCGCTCCAGCATCACCAGGCCGGCGCCCTCGGCCCATCCGACGCCGTCGGCGGCCGCGCCGAACGATTTGCATCGCCCGTCCGGCGCCAGTCCGCCCTGCCGGGCGAATTCGACGAGCAGGAACGGCGACGCGAGCACGCTCACCCCGCCCGCCAATGCCGCCGAACATTCACCCGACCGCACCGACGCTGCCGCCAGATGCAGCGCGACCAGCGATGACGAGCACGCGGTATCCACGGTCAGCGCCGGACCCTCGAACCCGAAGACATAGGCCAACCGGCCGGAGATCACACTGGCATGGCGACCGGTCAGCCGCAGTCCCTCCGCCCCGGCGTCGTTACCGTGGTAGCCGGCGTCGCCCGCGCCGACGAAGACGCCGATACCGCTGCCGCGGCAGGACTCGGGGTCGATGCCGGCGTCCTGCAGTGCGTCCCAGGCCACCTCCAGCAGAATTCGCTGTTGCGGATCCATGGCCGCGGCCTCGCCGGGACCGATTCCGAAGAATTCCGCATCGAAACCCGCCACATCGTCGAGGAATCCGCCGCCACCGGCGTAGCCGGCTCCCGGATGGTCCGGATCCGGACGCCGCAATCGGTCCAGGTCCCATCCCCGATCCTCCGGTAACGGGGATATCGCGTCGTCGCCGCGGATCAGCAACTGCCACAGCTCTTCCCGGGACGAGACGCCGCCCGGGAATCGGCAGCCGATGCCGATGATCGCCACGGGTTCGTCGGTCCGGTCGGCCGTCGGCACAGGTTCGGAGTGTGGTTCGTCTCCGTTCGCGCGGGACCGGAGGAACCGGGTGACGGCGTCGGGCGTGGGGTGATCGAAGACCAATGTCGCGGGCAGCGACAGCCCGGTCGCCTGGATGAGCCTGTCGCGGAATTGGACTCCGCCCGCCGAATCGAGCCCGAGGTCTGCGAAGGTGCGCGCGGTGTCGATGTCGGCGCCGGAGTCGTAGCCGAGCACCGCCGCAATCTGCTCGGCGACAACCGAGTTCAGCTCCCCGAGGCCGACGGCGCGCCGTGCGGGTGAATTCCCCCCGGCTCGCGCCGTCGGATCCGCGCGGTCGGTGTCCCGGGAGGGGATGGACGGTGCCGGCGAGTCGGTATCCAGGGATTCGGCGGGCATCGGCGCGGCGGAGGGCGCGGCGAGCCAGTAGCGATGCCGTTGGAACGCATACGTGGGCAGATCGACGAGCCGCGGCTTCGGGTCGCCCCACCACGTGTGCCAATCCACCGGCAGCCCGTGGGCGTAGGCGGCCGACAGGGCCGCGGTGAAACGATCGGCTGCGCCGTGCCCGCGCCGCAGGGTGTCCAGCACCGGTGCCGGATCCTGCGCGGTGAGCTGCTGGAGGGCGACCGCCAGGCCGGGATTCGGTGACACCTCGACGAATACGCAGGGTCCCTGGGACAGCAGATTCGTCACGGCATCGGCGAATCGGACCGGTTCCCGCAATCCGCGATACCAGTAGTCGCCGTTCAGTTCGCCGGTGTCGACGAAGGCGCCGGTCACCGTCGACATCATCGCGACCGTGCCCGGGTGCGGCGCCACCGGCGCCAGTTCGCGCAGGATCTGTTCCCTGAGCGCGGCGACCTGTGGCGAATGCGACGCGTAATCGACCGGAATCGAGCGGGCCCAGATTCCGTCGCGCGCGCACTCGGCGACCACCTGCCGGACCGGTTCCCGATCTCCGCTGATCACCACCGAACTCGGCGCATTCACCGCCGCGATCGTCACCCCCGCCGGCAGACGTTCCCGGATATCGTCGGCGCCCAGGCCGATGGTCGCCATCGCGCCGCGACCGGCCGGCCCGCGCGCGAGCGCGCGCGACCGCAGTGCGACCACCAGGGCTCCGTCGGCGATACTCAACCCTCCGGCCACGGTCGCGGCCGCGATCTCCCCCTGCGAATGTCCCACCACCACATCGGGTTCCACCCCGAACGCCCGCCACGCGGCGGCCAGCGACACCATCACCGCCCACAATGCGGGCTGCACGACATCCACTCGCGCCAGTAGTTCGTCGTCGCCCAACGCCTGCCGTAGTGACCAGTCCATCCCGGGCACGGCGGCCAGCGCGTCGGCGCAGGCCTGCATCGCCGAACCGAATTCCGGTAGGGCGTCCCATAATTCGAGGCCCATTCCGGTCCACTGGCTGCCCTGGCCGGGAAAGACGAATACCGTGCGCGCGGGCGTCGCCCGCCCGTATACCGGCCCCGGCCGCCCGGCCGCCACCGCATCCAGCCCCGCCAGAAGGGACTCGCGGTCATCGGCGAGCACGACAGCGCGATCCGGGAGTGCGGCCCGGGACGCGACCAGGGAGTAGGCGATATCTTCCGGCGCCGCAGTGGGATCCGCCGCCACCCGCGCCCGCACCCGCGCCGCCTGCGCCGCCACCCCAGCGGCACCGACCGCCGAGACGACGAACGGCAACACCCGAGCGGGCGCCGCCGTATCCGCCGGTGCCGGCGCGATGTCCTCGTTCCGGATGGGTGGCGCCTGCTCCACGATCACGTGGACATTGGCGCCACCCATCCCGAACGACGACACTCCGACCCGCCGGATCCGCCCCGGCCGGGGCCACGGCTCCAGACGATCGACCACCCGTAACCTCAGTTCCGTCAACGGGATTCGCGGCCCAGGGGTGGTGAAGTTCAGGCTGGGCGCCAGCCGGCCCCGATCCAGGCAGAGAACGGCCTTGATCAGGCCCGCGATCCCGGCCGCCGCCTCGAGGTGGCCGATATTGGTCTTGATCGAACCGACCGCCAGGGCAGCGGTCCGGTCGACGGCACCGTAGACGGAACCGAGAGCCCGGGCCTCGACCGGATCGCCCGCGGCGGTCCCGGTGCCGTGCAACTCCACATAGTCGACATCGTCCGGCGTGAGCGCGGCTCGAGCGAGCGCGCCACGGATCGCCGCGGCCTGTCCGGCACCGCCGGGGGCGGCCAGACCCGTGTCTCCCGATCCGGTCGCGATGGCGCTGCCTGTGACGACACCGTAGATTCGCCGCCCCCGTGCCAGTGCGTCCGCGAGCCGTTCCAGGACGACGATCGCACCACCTTCACCGCGGACGTGGCCGTTCGCCCGAGCATCGAAGACGTAGCACCGCCCGTCGGGAGACAGCGCGCCGAACTCGGCGGCCAAGGCGTTGCCGAACGGCGACAGGATGAGATGCACGCCGCCGGCGAGGGCGAGACGTGATTCGCCCGTGCGCAGGCTCTCGCAGGCCAGGTGGACCGCGGCGAGCGAGGACGACTGCCCGGTATCCACGGCCAGGCTCGGCGCGTCGGATCCGAGCACCCGGGAGATCCGGTTCGCGACCACCGAACGACCGAGCCCCGGCAGGCTGTGCCGAGTGATCGCCGTCGGCCCCTGCCGCGACACCAGGTCGCCGTAATCTCCTCCGGCGACACCCAGGAAGACCCCCGTGCGGCCGGGCGCGCGGTCGGGTGCGATGCGGGCGTCCTCCAGGGCCTCCCACGCCAGCTCCAACGCCAGCCGCTGCTGCGGGTCCATCGCCGCCGCCTCGGCCGGCGCGATGCCGAACAGCGCGGGATCGAACAGGTCGACACCTTCGATGAAGCCGCCACGCGGCAGCCCCGGCGGCCGGTCGGCCGGCACCGCGCCGACGGTCTCGATGCCGTCCCGCAGCACCGACCACAGCTCCGCAGGTCCGGACGCACCCGGAAGCCGGCACGCCATCCCGACGATCGCGATGTCGGAGCGGGAATCACCCATCGACCTACAGCCTTCCTGTCCCGTCACCGTCGACCGCACCCACGCGCACCGCCATATTCCCGCTCGGGTGCACGTTGTCGTACATCAGCTGATGCAATTCCCCGATCTGGTCGAAATCGCCGCACCGGGACAGGCACGGCTGCACCAGCCCGGCATTGATCAGACTGATCACTTCCCGGTATTCGCGCAGGTTGGCGCCGTGGGAACCCTGCAAACGCTTCGATCGCATCCACAGGTGACGCAGATCCACATCGCCGTTGTAGCCAGTCGTGCCACCGCAGATCACCACCATGCCGCCGTTGTCACAGACATACATCGAGGTCGGCAGCGTGTCCTGGCCGGTGTGCTCGAGCACGACATTCGGAAATCGGCGCTCGCCGAGGATATCCCAGATGGCTTTGCCGAACTTCCTTGCGCCCTGCAGGAATTCGCCCATCGCCACCGCGTCGGTGACGTCCGGCAGTCGTCCCCAGTGGTCGAATTCCGTCCGATCGATCACGCCGACGGCGCCCAGCCGGCGACAGAATTCGGCGCGCTGCGCGCTGGAGGCGACCGCGATCGGAATCGCCCCGACAGCCTTGGTCATCTGGATCGCCATGGAACCGACTCCGCCGGCGCCACCCCAGATCAGGACGACATCACCGGGGCGCACCTCGTTGCCGCGCCATCCGAACAACTGCCGGTAGGCGGTCGGCCCGGTGAGCATGAAGGAGGCCGCTTCCGCCCAGGTCAGTCGTGCCGGCTTGGGATGACACTGGAAGTCCGACACCAGGCAGAACTGGGCGAACGTCCCGTAGTTGGTTTCATAACCCCAGGCCCGCATGCTCTTCGAAGCCGGGTGGTCGGTTCCCGCCCGGATATCGTCGGCCGTTTCGTCCCATTGCGCACCGGCCAGCACCACATGATCACCGACCGAGACGGTGGTGACCCCTTCGCCGACCGCCCACACGATGCCCGAGCCCTCGGATCCGCCGATGTGGAAGTCCTCCGGCTGACCTTGCTTCTGCCGCAACGAGATCACGTCGACCGGATGCCCGAGCGCGGCCCAGACGTTGTTGTAGTTGATTCCGGCCGCCATCACCCGCACCAGTACCTGCCCCCGGCCCGGTGACGGAGTCGCCACGACCTCGGTCGCGAATGCCTGTGCGGGCTCGCCGAAACGCTCGCGCCTGATCACGGACGCGTACATGTGTGGGGGGACCTCCCCCATCGGGGGAACCTCACCGATCTCGTACAGCTCCCGCACCTCACAACTCCATTCTCTCGGCAGGCAGAGCGCCCGTTTCGTTGTCCTGGCCGCCCAGCTCGGCCAGCAGATGGTCGGCCAGCTCGGCCGGGGTCGGATGCTCGAGAATCATCCGGATCGGCAGATCCATTCCGGTGGCCGCGGCGAGGCGCTTGCGAATCTGGAGTCCGGAGATGGAGTCCAGGCCGAGTTCGAGAAACGGGGTGGCCGTTTCGATCTCGTCCACCGAGTCGTACCGCAACACCGCGGCGATCTCACCGCGGATCAGCTCCACGATGACGCGCCGCCGTTCGGCCACCGATTTCCCGGCCAGCTGTGCGAGCAGCGAACCGTGATCGGTGGCCGCCTGCTCGTGATGCGTGCGCAGGCGCCGGAACTCGGGCAGGTCGGCGAAGACCGCGCCGGCGCGGGTGCCGGCGAAAGCCGGCCGCTCCCAATCGATGTCGGCGACCACGGTTTCCACATCGCCGGACCTCAGCGCGCGCCAGACCGCCTCGATCGCCACCTCCGGGTCGGGATGCGCCACGCCGACCGCGGCATCGTGCCAGCCGATGGCGGCCGCGGCCAGACCTCGCCGGCGACGGCGCCGGGCGAGCGCGGCCAGCACGGCACCGGTGTGCGCGGTGCGGGCGCCGCCCGGCACGCCCCAGGCACCGGATGCGGGCGAGAGCAGGACGAACACGTCGAGTTCCCGATCGTGCAGCAGGTCGTCCAGGTGACGGGCCGTCACCAGATGGTCCAGACAGTCGGCCGAGCCGTCACCGTCCGCACCGGCGGCATGCACGACCGCGGTCAGCGGGTGGCCCCCGCCGATGCCGGCCACGACCCCAGCCAGTGCCGCGCGGTCACCGAGATCGCAGCCGGCGAAGCTCGCCTCGGCACCCGCGACCCGCAATTCGAGCTCCAGTTCGGCGGCGGCCGCGGTATCGCCCGCCGCCGTCAGGACCAGATGCCGGGCACCCTCCTGCGCGAATCGGCGCGCCAGCTGCCCGGCGACCCCGTCCGGTGCGCCGGTGATCAGGACGGTGCCCGAAGGCCGGAACGCGTTGTGCGCCCGCACCGGCGTGCCACGCCGGATTCGCCGGGCGTATGTCCCCGTCGCTCGAACCGCGACCTGATCGTCTCCACCCCGATCGTCTCCGCCCCGGCCGATCACCGCGCACAGGTCACCGAGTACCGAGGCATCCGGGGACTCGGGGACATCGACCACACCGCAGCGGATCTGCGGCGTCTCGAGGGCGGCGACCCGGGCCGAACCCCAGATTCGCGCCGCGTCGGGATCGGGGGCGGCATCGGCAGGTCCGACCGCGACCGCGCCGGTGGTCACCCACCACAGCGGACGGCCGAATCCGACATCGTGGAGCGCGCGGGCCAGCTCGACCGGACCGACCGCGGCGTCGTTCCCGAGCACGGCCAGCATTCCGGCGACGTCGTCGGCGGGCGGCAGCTCCGGCAGCCGGTCGGTGATATCGCCCGGCACCCCGACCACCTGCACCGCACCGAAGTGGGTACGCACCGCATCGATGAGCTGTGCGCAGCGGTCGTCGACCCCGCCGTCGGGCACCAGGACGTACCAGGTTCCCCGTCCCCTGGTGGCCGGTCGCCGGGACAGCCGTTCGAAGCACACGCGATACCGCAGGCGGTCGGCGTCGCTCGTCCGCCGGGACCGCTGCCACCACGACGACAGGTCCGGCAGTACGGCGGCCAGGGAGCCGGCGTCCGCGCCCCCGATCAGGTCCGCCAGAGCGCCCGCGTCGCCGCGTTCGACGAGCCGCCAGAATTCGCTGTCCGGCGCGGCGGCGGGGCGAGGCGGCGCGGTAGCGAGTTCGTCGGGGAGCCAATATCTTTGGCGCTGGAACGGATACGTCGGCAGGTCGGGGCGGTAGCGTGCGCCCGTTCCGGTGAAGGCCGCGGACCAATCGACCGGAACACCCTCCACATACAGATCGGCCGCCGATCGGTAGAACCGAGCCAGATCGCCCTGCCCCCGTTGCAGCGTACCGCCGGTGAGCACCCGCACCGACATGTCGCCGGCGATCCGGTCGACCGACGGCAGCAGCACCGGATGCGGTCCGGGTTCGACGAAGGTCCGCCATTGTGCCCCTAGCGCCGATCGCAGTGCCGCGTCGAACTGCACGGTCCGGCGCATATTCCGGAACCAGTACTCGGCATCGAGGGCGCCGGTGTCGATTTCGTCGCCCACGACCGTGGAGAAGAACGGAATTCGCGCCGCCCGCGGAGTGATCGACGCGAGGGTGCTCAGGATTTCGTCCCGGAACCGGTCGATGTGGGCGGAGTGACCGGCGCCGGTCGCGCCGGGCACCCGTCGCACCCGGGCGCCGGCGGCGGTGAGCTCGTCGGTGAGTTCGGCCAGCGCATCCGGATCACCCGAGAGTGTCAGGGCCTCCGGGGAATTCACCGCGGCCACCGAGACGAGCTCGCCGAACCGGGCGATTCGCGACTCGATCTCGGCGCCGGACAGGCCCAGCACCGAGATCATCGTGCCGCCGGTCAACGTGGCCAGCAGCCGGCTACGCACCCCCACGATCGTTGCGGCATCCGTTAGCGAAAGCGCCCCGGCGACATAGGCGGCCGCCACCTCGCCCTGCGAATGTCCGATCACGGCGCCGGGTCGCACTCCCATCGACTGCCACAGTTCGGTGAGTCCGACCATCACCGCGAACAGGGTGGGTTGGATGACATCGACCGTCTCCAGGCCCGGGGCGCCCGGGTCCTGCCGCAGCACCGCGCTGACCGACCAGTCCGTCCATGGCGCCAGGGCCCGTTCACAGTCCGCGATCGCCTGCGCGAAAATCGCGGATTCGTCCGATAACTCGCGACCCATGCCGAGCCACTGGCCACCTTGGCCGGGATAGACGAATACCGGGGCGCCCGGATTGCGCGCCACTCCGGTCGTCACGTCGGGATGCGGGTCGCGCGCGGCGATCGCACCGAGACCGCGGGCCAGCTCGGCCGCGGTGGTCCCCACGATGACCGCCCGGTTCTTGAACGCGGCCCGGCCGGCGAGCGAACGACCGACATCGGCCGGTTCGACAGCGGTGCCGGACAACCATCCCCGCACCCGCCCGGCATGCTCTTGCAGAGCCTTCGCGGTGCGCGCCGACAGGACCCACGGGACGGCACGGCCGACGGGTTCCGCCGGTTGGGTGAAATCGGCTTCGGCACCATCGGTTTCGGCGGAATCCGGAGAAGCTACCAGGACATGCCCGTTCGTGCCGCTCACCCCGAACGAGGACACCGCACCGACCAGCGGCCGGTCCGCCGGCCAGGGGACGGGCTCGGTGAGCAGCCGCATCGCACCGGACGACCAGTCCACCTTCGACGTCGGCGCGGTGACGTGCAGGGTCCGCGGCAGCACCCGGTGCTGGATCGCCAGCACGAGTTTGATCACTCCGGCGACGCCGGCGGCCGGACCCGAATGCCCGATATTGGATTTGATCGAGCCGAGCCACAGCGGCCGGTCCGGATCGCGGTCGGCCCCGTAGGTCGCCAGCAACGCACCGGCCTCGATCGGATCGCCGATCGCGGTTCCGGTGCCGTGCGCCTCCACCACGTCGACGTCGGCACCCGACAACCGGGCGACGGCCAGCGCGTCCCGGATGACCTGCTGCTGCGCGGCGCCGTTCGGGGCGGCCATCCCATTCGAGGCACCGTCCTGGTTGATCGCGCTGCCCGGGATGACCGCGGCGATCGGATGACCGTTGCGGCGCGCGTCGGACAGCCGCTCCAGCATGATCACCCCGATCCCCTCACCCCAGCCGGTGCCGTCGGCATCGTCGGAGAACGATTTGCACCGTCCGTCGGGTGCGGCCGCCAGGCGCGTCATGCCGAGCAACATCGGGGTGGACATGAGCATGACACCACCGGCGATGGCCAGATCGGATTCCTCGGCCTGAAGCGAGCGGCACGCCTGATGGATCGCGACCAGCGACGACGAGCACGCGGTATCGACCGTGACGGCCGGACCGGAGAAGCCGAACGCGTAGGCCAGTCGGCCGGACAACACGCTGGACATGCTGCCGGTCATCATGTGCGTCGCATCGCTGTCGTCCGGGATGTACGGCACCGCTGCGGTGTCGTCGCGGTGCACGTGCGTCTCGTCGGTGTCGGAACCGGCCTCGTCGCCGGCGAGGGAGCTGTTCCGATAACCGCCGTCGGCCTGAACCAGCGAAGCCATATAGTCGCCGCCGGTCGATCCGAGGAATACGCCGGTGCGCGAACCGCGTAACGCGCTGGGCGCGATGCCCGCCCGTTCGATCGCCTCCCATGTCACCTCGAGCGCGAGCCGCTGCTGCGGATCCATCAATAGCGCTTCGCGAGGCGAGATGCCGAAGAACTGTGCGTCGAAACCCGCGATATCGGCGAGGAATCCGGCCGATTGGGCGTACCCGTCCTCGAGTTCGCTGGATTTGGTGGAGATCACCTCGCGCATCGCTTCCCAGCCGCGATCACTGGGATAGGTGCCGATCGCGTCGACGCCCGCGGAGACCAGTTCCCACAGCTGTTCGGGGGTGCTCACGCCGCCCGGATAGCGACACGCCATCGCGACCACCGCGATCGGCTCCCGAGTGCGGTTCTCGGCCTCGGCGAGCCGGCGACGGGACTCGTTCAATTCCTGCGTGACCTTCTTGAGGTAGTGCCGCAGGCGATCCTCGGTGCTGGTCATGTCGTTTCACTCCTCCGGATCGGCCAAGCCGAGATCGCTGTCGATGTATGCGAACAGTTCGTCGTCATCGGTCGGCACCGTCGATGCGAGTGCGGTGTCGAATCGCGCGGCGAGTCGGCGTATTCGGCGCACCGCCGCTCTGCCCTCGGCGCTGTCGGGGTCGAGTCCGGCCAATGCGGCCTCGAGTGCGTCCATCCGGTCCTGGAGGCCGGGTTCGGCGGCGCCATCGGTCGCCGGCAGGCAATCGTCGAGATATTCGGCGATCGATGCCGGGGTCGGGCGGTCGTAGGCGACCGTGGCGGGCAGGGCCACCCCGGTGGCCGCCACCAGGCGATTGCGCAGTTCCATCGCCGCCAGCGAGTCGAAGCCCAGATCCAGGAAACTGGCCTGTGCGTCGACCGGCTCGCCCCGGCCGAATCCCAGCACCGCGCCCACATGCGAGCACACCAGCTCCAGCACCGCGGTGCGACGGTCCTGGTCCGGCAGGCCCGCCAGCCGGGCAACCAATTCCGCTGTGACAGTGCCGTTCTCGCCCGGTGTCGCAGTCGAAGCACGAACCAGGCCCCGCACCGTCGAGGGCAGCACGCCGCCCAGCCCGGCCAGCTCACCGCTCAATCGGGCGGGGTCGAATCGGGCGGCCACCACGCGCGACCGATCGCTCGCCAACACCCGGTCCCACAATTCGAGGGCTTCGGGCACACTCAATCCCACGAGCCCGCCGCGGCCCATCCTGGCCCGGTCGACGGCCCGCACCCCACCGGCCATACCGCCGGATACATTCCACAGCCCCCACCCGATCGATCGGGCCGCCGATCCGCGACCGCGCCGGTAGTGTGCGAGCGCATCGAGAAACGCGTTGGCCGCGGCATAGTTCGCCTGTCCCGGCGAGCCGACGGTGCCGGCGACCGACGAGAACAGCACGAACTCGTCCAGCCCGAGGCCCTGTGTCGCCTCGTGCAGATGCCACGCGCCGTCCACCTTCGACCGCAACACCGTGGCCACCCGGTCCGGCGACAGGGCACCGATCATGTCGTCGTCCAGCACGCCCGCGGTGTACAGCACGGCCGAGAGCCGGCCCACCTCCGAACACACCCACTTCACCAGCCGCCGCACCTCCGCTGCGACGGTCACGTCACAGGTCGCGCCGCGCAGTCGGACGCCGGTACCGGCCAGATCGTCGGCCGGATCCGTGGTCACGCCGCCGGACCGGGAAGCCAGCACGACATCCCGGACCCCGTACTCGGTCACCAGATGCCGCACCACGATTCCCGCCAGCTCGCCCCCGCCGACCACCAGCACCACACCATCGAACGGGTGGCCCGACGACCGCACCGGTGCGGCCGAATGTTCCTGTGGCCCAGCCGTATCCCGTTCGTCGCGGTGGGGAGACGAACTCCGGTGCTCGTCGGCGGGCAGCAGCCGCGGCGCCCACAGGCCAGAATCACGCAGCGCTACTTCCGATTCCGTTCCGGAGACGACCGCGGCCAAGGCCGAACGCACGTCACCACCCGAGATATCCAGCAGTGCGAGGCGACCCGGATACTCCAGCTGCGCCGTCCGCACCAGACCGGCCACACCGGACTGTGCCAGACCGGCGGCATCCATCGCGGCGTCGCCCGCTGCGGGTACGGTCACCGCGCCGGACGTCATCAGCACCAATCGAGCTGCCCCCAGCCCGGCGGCGGCCACCCACTCCTGCACGATGGCGAGCGCGCCCAGTACCGAATTCCGCACCCCCTCGGCCACATCGATCGCACGGCCCGAGTCGGCACCGGCCGGCCCCCAGCACGGCGCTACCACGGCGACCGGTGCCCGCGCCCCCGCCCCCACCGCCTCGGCCACACCGGCGACATCGGGGAACCATCGATCCACGACACCGGCGCCCCAGCCTCCCGAGCGATTCGGGTCACCGATTCCCCACACCATCTCCGGGGCGCCCGAAACCGGCGCGACCCGAACCCATGTCGTCTCGAACAGCGCGGCCCGGCCGCTCAGGGCGGCCACCTGGTGGCGCGAGACCGCAACGAGCGCAACGGCATCCACCGCACCGACGGGAGTACCGGCCCGGTCCGTGAGCGTTATCGAGACCCGGTCCCCGTTCCGGCGCATCCGGACCCGCAAACTCGTCGGTGGGCCGTCCGGCAGCGACACTCCCGTGAACGACATCGGGAGCCACAGCCTTTCCGGGTCCACATCCGCCGGCACCTCCGACCCGTCCGCCCCGGCCACCGACACCGCCCAGGCATGGAGTGCGGCATCGAACAGCGCCGGATGCACACCGAAACCCGAGACCTCGAGTCCCGGCACCTCGATCTCGGCGCACACCTCGTGCGGACCACACCACCAGACGTGGTGCACGCCGCGGAAGGACGGTCCGTAGTCGTATCCGAGCTGTGCCAGGCGGTGATAGCCGCGGTCGGCGTCGGCCGCGACGGCTCCCTCCGGTGGCCAGGTCCCGTCGAGTCGTTCCAGTTCGGCGCTGTCTGCGGTGACGGTCCCGGAGCAATGTCGCACCCAGCCCGAATCGCCACCGGCCGGATCCTCGGCCCGGCCGTCGTCGGGTCGGGAGTAGATCGACACCGGCCGCCGGGTCGCACCTGCTCCGATCACCACGCGGACCAGAACACCGCCGTCCGACAGGGTCAGCGGCTCCTCGAGCAGCAGTTCCTCGATTCGCGGGAACCCGGCGAAACGCCCTGCGGTCGAAGCCAATTCGACGAAACCGGTGCCGGGGAACAAGACCGACCCGAAGACGGCATGGTCGGTCAGCCACGGGTGCGTGGTCGCCGACAGGCGGCCGGTGAAGACCGTATCTCCGCCCGGTACGTCCAGGACCGCACCCAGGACCGAATGCCGTACCCCGGTCAGGCCCAGGCCGGCCGGATCCGTCGCGTCGCCTACCCGAGTCGGTGGATATACCCAGAACCGTTGGCGCTGAAAGGCATACGTCGGCAGGTCGACCGTGCGCGCACCGGTCCCGGCATAGAACCCCGCCCAGTCCACCGGGACCCCGTGGCAGTACGCCCGAGCGACACAGTCCACCAGGGTCGCGACCTGATCCTTGTTCCGGCGCTGCGTGGTCAGTACGACCGCGTCGTCCCCGACGATGCGCGAGATCATCGGCGCCAGCGCCGCGTCCGGCCCCACTTCCACGAACCGCGCGGCGCCGCCCTGGGCGGCGGACCGGATCCCGTCGGCGAACCGCACCGTATCGCGCACGTGCCGCACCCAGTATTGCGGATCGAGGAACAGATCCGATTCGAGCCGCCCGGTGACGTTCGAGACGAGCGGTAGGCGCGGCAGGGTGCGGGTCACGTCGCGGCACTCCGTCTCGAACTCGGCAAGCATCGGCTCGACCATCCGCGAGTGAAAGGCGTGCGATACGTCGAGCCGCCGGACCCGGGTGCGGGTACCCCAGTGTCGTGCGACCTCCTCGATCGCATCGACAGACCCGGACACCACCACCGAGCCGGGCGCGTTCACCGCAGCCACCGACACACCGGACGGAAGCTCGCCCACCACAACGCTTTCCGCTGCTTCGATCGCCAGCATCGCCCCACCAGGCAACCCCGCCATCAACCGGGCCCGCGCACGGACCAACCGCACCGCATCCCGCAACGAGAACACACCCGCCACATGCGCTGCGGCGATCTCACCGATCGAATGCCCAACCAACACATCCGCCACCACCCCCCACGACTCCAACAACCGGAACAATCCGACTTCCACCGCGAAGACCGCCAACTGCGTATTGCCCGTCGCATCCACATCGGTAGCAGGACCGAACAACCACTCCGGATCACAAACCTCACCAACCACCTCGGCAAACACCGGAAAACACTCGAACAACTCCCGCCCCATACCCGACCACTGCGACCCCTGGCCCGGAAAAACGAATACCGTCTGTCCGGTGGCCGCGCGAACGGGATCGGTCTCGTACTTGCCGCTCCCGTCCGCACCCGCGAAGATCACCGATCGCCACGGCAGCTGTGCCCGCGTCGTCGCCAGCGACCAGCCGATGTCCACGGCGGTCACGCCGCCGGGATTCGTCTCGACCCAGGTCCGCAACCGCTCCTTCTGCGCCGCAAGGGCATCCGCCGATCGGCCCGACACCGGCCACGGAACCACCGGCAGGCCGGCCGCGGCCGGCAGGGCACCGGCAGGTGAATCGGCCGCTTCCGGGTTGCGCTCCACGGCCTCCGGCCTGCTCGGCCGAGGCCACGATCGCGGTTGTTCGACTTCGGTGGCGGTGGCCTCCTCCAGAATGAGGTGCGCATTGGTGCCGCTGATCCCGAACGACGACACACCGGCCCGTCGCGGTCGCTGCGAGGACGGCCACTCCCGTGCGCCGCTCAGCAGTTCCACCGCGCCCGAGCTCCAATCCACGTGCGGGGTAGCGGTATCCGCGTGCAGTGTGCGTGGTAATACCTTGTGCCGCATGGCCTCAACCATCTTGATCACCCCGGCGACACCCGCCGCAGCCTGGGTGTGGCCCATATTGGATTTCACCGAACCCAACCACACCGGGTGATCCCGGTCCTGCCCATAGGTCGCCAGCAACGCCTGCGCCTCTATCGGATCCCCGAGAGTGGTCCCGGTGCCATGGCCTTCGACCACATCCACATCAGCCGGCCCCAGCCCGGCGTTCGCCAACGCCGCCCGAATCACCCGCACCTGCGACGGACCATTCGGCGCCGTCAAACCATTCGACGCACCATCCGAATTCACCGCCGACCCACACACCACCCCCAACACCCGACGACCCCGAGCACGCGCAACCGACAACCGCTCCAACACAACAACCCCCGCACCCTCACCCCACCCCACACCATCAGCACCCGCACCGAACGACCTACACCGACCATCCGGCGACAAGGCCTGCTGCCGAGAGAACTCGACGAAGACCGACGGTGTCGCCAACACCGTCACCCCGCCCGCCAACGCCAGATCGCACTCCCCGGCACGCAGTGCCTGACACGCTTGGTGAATCGCCACCAGCGACGACGAACACGCCGTATCCACCGACACCGCCGGCCCCTCCAGACCCAGCGCATACGCCACCCGGCCCGACACCACGCTCGCCATACCGCCCGTACTCAGATACCCCGCCAATTCGCGCCGTTGCTCACCGGTGGCGGCCACGAATCCGTAGTCGTGGTACATGACCCCGGCGAACACACCCGTACGACTCCCCCGCAACGACAACGGATCGATCCGAGCATCCTCCACACCCTCCCACGCCACTTCCAGCAACACCCGCTGCTGCGGATCCATCGCCAACGCCTCCCGCGGACCCACACCGAAAAACCCCGCATCGAAATCACCCGCGTCGTAGACGAATCCGCCTCGCGGCGCATACGAGCGATCGTCCACCTCCCAGCCGCGATCGACCGGGAACTCGCCCACCACATCCCGGCCCTCGGCGACCACCTCCCACAAACCGCCGCGCGACACCACGCCACCCGGAAAGCGGCAACCCACACCGATGATCGCGATCGGCTCGGATCGGGCCGCGACGAGTGCGCGATTCTCCGCCCGCAGACGTTCGGCCTCGGTGATCGACTTCCGGAGTGCGTCGATGATCTGCTGCTGTTGCCCGGACATCGGTTCCTGGTTCATCTCAGGCCTCCGCCTCGTAGCGGGCGGCGAATTCGATCAATTGCCCGGCATCCATCTCCGCGATCGCGTTCAGATCGGCGGGCGAGGCATCCGCTGCCTTTTCCCCGTCGTGTGCCTTTGCACCGTCGTGATTGCCCGACAGGCCGCTCAGGAGTTCGACGATTCCGGCCCGGCGCAACTCCGCGAGCGGAACCGACCGCAATGCGTGACGCAGGTCCTCATCCGTCATCTCCAGCGCTGCCGGCGCCGCTTCGACCACCACCTGGTCGAGCAGGTATCGCGCGATCGCGGCGGGTGTCGGATGATCGAAAGCCACCGTGACCGGCAGCGTGATACCGGTCGCCTGCGCGATACCGTTGCGCAGTTCGATTCCCGCCAGCGAATCGAAGCCCAGGTCCTGGAAGGACTGGTCCGGTTCGACCGCCTCCGGTCCGGCGTATCCGAGTGCCGCGGCGGCCCGCGCTCGAACCAGATTCAGCACATGCGATTCCCGTTGCCGCTCGGTGAGCCCGGCCAGTTCCGCCGCCAGCGACGCCTGCGGAGCCGCGGTCGGTGTGTCACCGATCAGACTGCGCAGCATCGGATGCAACCGGCCGTTGCGCGCTGCGGCACGCAACCCGGGGAAGTCCAGCTTCACGGGGGCCACGACCGGTGCGCCGGTGGCCATCGCGGCGTCGAACAGCGCCGAACCCTCTGCGGGTGTGAGCGGATGCAAACCCAGCCGGTCGCGGATAACCCGGGCCAGGCGGGCGAATTCGGCCGGATCGGCGGCCCCGGCCATCCCCGCCTCGGCGTCCCACAATCCCCACGCGAGTGAGGTGCCGGCCAGGCCGCGCGCGCGTCGGCTGCGGGCAAGCTCGTCCAGCACCGCATTCGCCGCGGCGTAATTGCCCTGTCCGGCCCCACCCAGGAGCGGTGCCGCCGAGGAGAACAGGACGAACGCCGACAGATCGAGGTCGCGGGTGGCTTCGTCGAGATACCAGGCCGCATCCACCTTGGGGCGCATCACTCGATCGAGCTGATCGGTGGTGAGGGTTTCGATCGTGCCGTCGGCGAGTATGCCCGCCGCGTGCATCACCGCCGTGAGCCGCGGAATCGAGCCGATCAGCTCGTGTACGGCGGCCCGTTCGCAAACATCCGCGGCCACCACATCTACTGTGGCACCGGCACTTTCGAGATCGCTGCGCAATCGTGCCACGCCGTCCGCGTCCGGACCGCGCCGCGAGGCCAGAACCAGGTGGCGCACCCCGTGTTCGGTGACCAGATGCCGGGCCAGTACCGCGCCGAGGCCGCCGGTCCCACCGGTGATCAGCACGGTGCCCTCGCCGAAATCGACCGGACGATGCGCCGATTCGGTTCTGACGAGCCGTTCGGTGAACAGGGCCCGGCCTCGCACGGCCAGGCGAGGTTCCGGTATCGACAGCAGCTCCGGCCAGTCCGGGGTGGCCCGCTCGTCGACGTCCACGCTGGTCACCCGGCCCGGGTACTCGGCCTGGACGCTGCGTAGCAGACCCGAGAGCGCAGCCCCGGCCGGGGAGCCCGACGCCGGGTCACCGATCCCGAATGCGTTCCGGGTCAAGACGATCAGGCGCCCGGTCGAGGCACCGGGCGCCGCGAACCATTGCTGGAGTCCGTGCAGAAGTTCCGCGACGGCGGCGCGGACGGCTGCAGGGCCGTCCGCCGCCACCTCGGGTGCGGCGCAGAGGACGACAGGCGGCCACGGCGCACCCGATGCGGCGACGGCCGCTGACAGTTCGGCGATCCCGGCATAGCGGCCGTCGACCTCGAGTCCCGCGAGGCAGTCGGCGGGCACCTCACCCACAACCGTGGCCCGCGGCACGACCGACGAGCCTTCGGGTGTCGCGACAGGTTGCCAGACAGGTGTGAGCAGAACGTCCGCGGCCCCGCCGGAGCGCAGCATGGCCGCATCCGCCCGACGCACCTCCAACCGCTCCATCGACCACACCGCGCGGCCGGCGCCGTCCCACGCCGTCAGATGCGTCACGCCGCCGTCGGCGACCCGTATCCGCACCCGCACCCGCTCGACTCCACGCCGGAATACGCGCACGCCGCGAAAGACGAAGGGCAGCAATACACCGCCATCGGATGCTGGTCCGACACCCTGGGCGATCACCGGGTGGAAGGCGGCATCGAAGATCGCCGGGTGCACACCGAAATTCCGGCCGCGCGCCCGCTCCGGCAGTTCGATCTCGCTCCAGACCTCCGCGTCCTGCCACCACACAGCGCGCACGCCCCGGAAGCCGTCCCCGTACTCGAATCCCACCTTCGCCAGGTCCTCGTAGCAGCCCTCCGCCGATGCGGCCGTCGCACCGTGGGGTGGCCACGGCTCGGGGGCGTCCGCCGCCGGGGCGCCAGCGGTACTCAGCACACCGTGCGCGTGGCGTACCCACCCGGCAGCCTCGTCGTCGGCGTCGTCCACGCAAGGGCGGGAAAAGACGCTCACCGGGCACATCCCGGACGGGTCCGGGGCGGCGACGCGCACCTGGACCGTCACCGCGACGTCGCGGTCGAAGACCAGCGGGGCCTCCAGCGCCAGCTCCACGACATCCGGCCGCCCGACGAGTTGTCCTGCGGCGCCGGCCAATTCGACCAGACCCGTGCCGGGGAGCAGGACCGATCCGAGCACCACATGGTCGGCCAGCCACGGCTGCGCGGCGATGGCCAGGCGACCGGTCACGAGCGTCTCCCCGGTGTCGGCCACCGACACCGCCGCCGCCAGCCACGGGTGCTGGACACCGTCCAGTCCCATGCCGCGCACATCGGTGGGAACCATCGCCGCGGTGGGCCAATAGCGTTGGCGCTGAAAGGCATACGTCGGCAGATCGACCGTGCGCGCACCGGTCCCGGCATAGAACTTCCGCCAGTCCACCCCGACGCCGTGGCAGTACGCCTCGGCGAGCCCGCGGATCACTTCGGCCACCTGATCCCGGCCGCGGCGCTGCATGGCCACCACGGCGGCATCGGGGCCGACGATGCGCGAAATCATCGGTGCCAGAACGGCATCCGGCCCGATCTCGATGAATCGGGTTCCGCCGAGGGCGCGGGCCGCTTCAATTCCGTCGGCGAATCGCACGGTTTTCCGTACGTGCTCGACCCAGTACCCGGGATCGGTGAACAGTTCGGTCTCGATGGCTCCGGTGACGTTGGAGACGAGCGGTATGCGCGGCAAGTTCAGGGTCACCTCGCGACACACCGTCT
>NZ_BAGM01000200.1 GCF_000308855.1 Nocardia veterana NBRC 100344
AAGAAGGTCGTGGTGATCGGCAGCGGCGCGACTGCCGTCACCCTGGTTCCCGCGATGGCCGAACAGGCCGAACTGGTCACCATGCTGCAGCGCTCGCCGACCTGGATCTCCGCCGTCCCCGGTCGCGACAAGCAGGCCGACAAGATTCGCGAACTGTTGCCACCGGGTCTGGCGCATCGGCTGATCCGGACCAAGAACATTCTGTTCAACGTCGGCTTCTACCAGTACTGCCGCCGCCGCCCGGAGGCCGCGCGCAAACTGCTCACCGGTCTGACCACGCGCATTCTGAAGGATCCGCAGCTGGTCGCCGAACATTTCACCCCCGAATACAACCCGTGGGATCAGCGGCTGTGCGCGGTACCCGACGCCGACTTCTTCAAGGCGATGCGCAAGGGTAAGGCCGAGGTGGTCACCGACCACATCGACAGTTTCGTGCCGGAAGGGATTCGGCTGCGGTCCGGGCGGGTGCTCCCGGCCGACATCGTGGTCTCGGCCACCGGTCTGAAATTGCTCGCCTTCGGCGGTATTTCGCTCGAGGTGGACGGCGAGGCGGTGAACCTGTCCGATCGCTTCGTCTGGCAGGGCACCATGCTGACCGGAGTCCCGAATTTCGCGGTCTGCATCGGCTACACCAACGCGTCGTGGACGCTGCGCGCCGATCTCACCTCCCGGCTGGTGTGCAAGGTCATCGCGCACATGGACCGCCGCGGTTACGACGCGGTGGCTCCGGAACCGCAGGGCGAACTGACCGAACACCCGTTGCTCGACCTGGCCTCCGGCTACATCCAGCGCTCCATCGGGGATTTCCCCCGCCAGGGCGATCGCCACCCGTGGAAGGTGCGGCAGAACTACCTGCTGGATTCGGCTACCACGCTGCGCACGAATCTGGACAAGACCCTGAAGCCGGTCCGGCGCTCGGCGGTGCTGACCAACGCTTGACCGCGATCCGCGGCACCCACATCGGCCGGCACCCCTGCCCGGACGTGACGTCTGATTTCCGCCGGTATTCGAGTCGTGGCTCCGGCAGATTGGGGAGCGTACGGATCGAACAAGGATGGGAGCAGCGATGACGGTCTACACCACGATCACGAGTCCGCTCGGCGAGCTGACACTCGTCGGCGAGGCGCGGGCGACCGGGACCGCCTTGCGGGCGGTATCGATCACGGGCGGGAAATCCGTTGCGGTGCAGCCGGATTGGGTAGCCGACCGCGCGGCCTTCGCGACGGTGATCGAGCAACTCGACGAGTACTTCCGGGGCACCCGCACGCATTTCGAACTCGAGTACGCGGTCGAGGGGAGTGAGTTCCGGCGGCGGGTCTGGCAGGCACTCGACGACATCCCGTACGGACGCACCGCGACCTACGGCGAGCTCGCGGCCCGGATCGGCGCGCCCCGGGCCGCGCTGCGCGCCGTCGGCGCCGCGATCGGCGCGAATCCGGTCCTGATCGTGCGGCCGTGCCATCGCGTCATCGGTGCCGACGGCCGGTTGACCGGCTATGCCGGGGGTCTGGAGCGCAAGCGTCGGCTGCTGGAGCTCGAACATGCGGCCTGAGGGCGCCGCCTCGGTCGTCGACCGAACAGGTGCTGCCGGAGCCCCTTTCGTCGACCGGGTGGGCGGGCAGGACTGGCCGGCCCTGGCCGACGAACTGGACGCGCACGGCTGCGCGCTGACCGGCCCGCTGCTGACCGCGGACGAATGTCGTTCGGTCGCCGACCTCTACGACGACGAGGGGCGGTTCCGGTCGACGATCGACATGGCCCGGCACCGCTTCGGCTCGGGCGAATATCGGTACTTCACCCACGACCTGCCGCCGATCGTCGCCGGCCTGCGGCACGCGCTCTACCCGCACCTGCTCGTCATCGCCCGGGTGTGGGCCGAGCGGCTGGGCCGGCCCGGCTCCTGGCCGGACCGTCTCGACGACTGGATCGCGAGCTGCCATCGTGCCGGGCAGACCCGCTCGGCCCAGATCCTGTTGCGCTACGGCCCCGGCGACTGGAACGCTCTGCATCGAGACCTGTTCGGCGACATGATCTTTCCGTTGCAGGTCGTGGTGGGTCTGGACAGGCCCGGAAGCGATTACACCGGTGGCGAATTTCTCCTCGTCGAACAGCGCCCACGGGCGCAATCGCGCGGTACCGCGGTCGCCGTGCCGCAGGGCCACGGACTGATCTTCACCACCCGTGAGCGGCCGGTCCGATCCGCGCGCGGCTGGTCCGCCGCGCCGATGCGACACGGCGTAAGCGTGGTGCGCGGCGGGCGCCGGCGCACCCTCGGTCTCGTCTTCCACGAGGCGTGAATCCGGTGGCGCGGCGGTATCTGCTGCTCGGGCCGGACGGCCGGCCGTACCGCAGCGTCGCGCCCGGCACGCTGGGCGGCCACCGCCGCCAACGCATCTACGGCCGGTTGGACTGCCCGGCGGCGCTGCGCGCGCTCGAACGCGGCCACTACGCCCGGTACCGGGTCTTCTTCGCCGATGAACCGACCGCGGTGGCGGCCGGTTATCGCCCCTGCGCGCGCTGCCTGCCTGCGGCGTACCGGCGATGGAAAGACAGCGCTTCGGGGCCACACCGCGCCGAGGCCGGACCGGGGACGGGCTCAGCGACTGCGCTGTCGCCACCGGATGGGCGGGCGCTGCGGGCCGATGTGCCGGTGCACCAGCTGCAGTGTGGCCAGCAGGACCAGCGAGAACCCGGTGGACAGGTAGTCACCGGTCGCGGCCCCGAGGATCGCGAGGCCGCCGAAGACCGGCACTTCCAGCCAGGAGCACCAGGCCAGTAGTCGGAGCCGGGAGGCATGCGAATCCAGCCAGGCCAGGCCGTCGTCGACGATATCGGCGGCCGTGTCGAACTCGACCAGTCCGTCGCCGACCTGAACGAACCGATGCACCGCCTGCTCCCGGCTGATTCGCCCGAGCCAGGCCTCATCGATGAGCCGCTTACCTTCGACCGCAACTTCCGTGACGACCGCGTCCATTGTGCGCCGATCCCTTTCCGGTTGGTCCCGCAAATTGTATGCGCCGTCACGACCGGCACGTCGTAATCGCCGCCCGCCGATTCGTTCCGGTGTGCGCGGCCCGGTCGCGGCGGCGGGGTCGGCCCCGCTCGCATCCGGTTCGGACATCCGGTCGGCGGCGACGCGCTGCGGTGCCCGCGTGGGGTGCGTGCGGACGGTACTCGCCCGTAAGGCGCTGCCGCCGAACCGTATTCGGCGCCGCCGGGAATACCGCACCGCGGTGCGCGGTTGTGCCGAATAAGGTTTGGAAAGCCTTGCTGTGCAATGGTTTACCTAAATTCGGACAGGCTTTCTTTGCTGGCGGGAAATGTCGGGCGGCGTTATTTTCGGTGGGTGCGAGCAGATATGACGACAATAGAGGGTGCGACCCGTTCGGAGAATCACGGGGCCGGTTTGTCGGTCCGCTCGAATTGGTTGCGCGCCGGGGTGCTGGGAGCGAACGACGGAATCGTTTCCGTCGCAGGGATAGTCGTCGGTGTGGCGGCCGCCACGACGTCGACCGCCGCGATCATGACCGCCGGGGTGGCGGGCCTGGCGGCGGGCGCGGTGTCGATGGCGCTCGGCGAATACGTCTCGGTCAGTACTCAGCGCGACAGCGAGCGGGCGGTCCTGGCGATCGAGCGGCGGGAATTGGCGGACGATCCGGACGGCGAACTCGCCGAGCTGGCCGCTATCTACGAGGCCAAGGGCCTGTCACGGGAGACCGCCCGCAAGGCGGCCGAGGAGCTGACCGCCCGCGACGCCTTCGCCGCGCACGCCGAGGCCGAATTGGGGATCGATCCGACGGAATTGACCAATCCCTGGCATGCCGCGGTGTCCTCGGCGGCATCGTTCACCCTCGGCGCGCTGTTGCCGCTGCTGGCCATGCTGGTGCCCGCGGCGATCCGGATTCCGGTGACCGCGCTGGCGGTGCTGGTCGCACTGGCCGCCACCGGTGCGATCGGGGCTCATCTCGGCCAAGCACCGGTGCGGCGTGCGACGATTCGCGTGCTCGCGGGTGGGGCGCTCGCGATGGCCGCAACCTACCTGGTCGGCCATCTGGTCGGTATCGCGGTCTGACCGGGCGAATTCAGCGGTTCCCGAATCGGTTTCCGACGCGCAGGCGGTCCATGACCGCGCGCACCTTGGCCTGCCGGTGCGGATCGCCGATCCGGAACTCGACGTGCACAACGGGATGGGATGCGTCGTTCAGCGCCACGGTTTCGCGGGCCGTGGAGTGAGCAGCGCGGGGTGAAGCGGTCATATCTCCCAGTGTGCACCCGCGGCTATTTTCTGGCAATGTGTTCTGCCGCTCTACGCGGTTCGAAACCATATCGAAATGCTAGGCGATGCAGTCGCTTACACCGCCGGATCACCGCCGCTCAACGAGGGGAGCCCACGAGCTCGCGTTTGCGGGCCTCTCGGGCCAACGCCCGATCGCGTTGTTCTTCGAAACGCGAACAATCGGTTCGCAGTTTTTCGAGGAATTCGCCGAGGGTGTTGCGCGCGCGGTCGCCGCGAGCGGTGAAGTCGTTGCGATCGAACACATTCCACTTGCGCAACACGGGCAACACCACTTCGTCGAGGTGCTGGCGAAGATCGTAGATCCCGTGTTTGGCCATCAACACTCCGTTGCGCCGCCAGTCCGGCATTCCGGCGCCCGGCATCCGAAAGTTGCACACGATGTCGGTGATCGCCTCGAGCGCCTGATCCGGAACCAGATCCAGTGCCGCGCCACACATATTGCGATAGAAGATCATGTGCAGGTTCTCGTCCGCCGAGATGCGGGCGAGCATGCGGTCGGCGACGGGGTCGTCGCAGACCTTGCCGGTGTTGCGGTGCGAGACCCGGGTCGCCAGCTCCTGAAAGGTCACATAGGCGACCGAGTGCAGGAATCCGGTGTCGGCGAGCTCGACCAGATCCGCCTTCGCGCTCTCGCGGACGAGTTTCATCGCGTTGTAGCCGTTGGTCATATGGACCATCCGCGCCCGTTCCAGGGCCACCGGGTCGACCGCGCGGGTCACCACCAGATAGTCGCGGATGACGATGCCGTGCCGGTTCTCCTCGGCGGTCCACCGGCCGACCCAGGTGCCCCAGGCGCCGTCGGTCGAGAAGTTCTCGGCGATTTCGCGGTGGTAGGACGGCAGATTGTCCTCGGTGAGCAGATTGGTGACCATGGCGGCTCGGGCCACCTCGCTCAGCCGGGACTGCCCGGGATCCCAGTCGGTTCCGCCGAGGGCGGCGAAATTACGTCCGGCGTCCCACGGGACGTAGTCGTGCGGGTGCCATGTCTTGGCCATCGAGAGATGGCGGTTCACGTTGCTCTCGGCGACGGGTTCGAGCTCGAGCAGCAACTCGAGCTGGGTGAGATTCCTGACCAACGGTGGTGCCCTTCCTCGTTGTGGATCGCGGTGCGACGCTGCGGGAAGAAACCGGTACAGTGCATGAACGACCGGGTTGCCGGGTGGCACTCAGGGCGATGCCGGTCGAGTTCGCCTCGCTAATGTAGCTGCTCCACCGCCACCGTTGTCGCT
The DNA here is from genome assembly GCF_000308855.1 of Nocardia veterana NBRC 100344. GTDB lineage: Bacteria > Actinomycetota > Actinomycetes > Mycobacteriales > Mycobacteriaceae > Nocardia > Nocardia veterana. The sequence continues at coordinate 5,527 of NZ_BAGM01000200.1, forward strand.
CCAGCTTGTATTCGCCGCAGTGTTGCCCCTGTTCCGCAGTGTTGCCAGCCGAAAGTGAGCCGAGAATGACGGTCCCCAGCCGTATGCGCTATCGCGACGTCGTCGTCACCAGCCTCGCCGCGACCACATCCATCGCCGGTGATGTCGACTCCACCTGGAAGGGCCTGCTGAACGGTGAGAGCGGAATCGACGTGCTCGACGACGGATTCATCGAGCAGTTCGAGCTCCCGGTCCGGATCGGCGGCCATCTGAAGGTTCCGCCCGCCACCGCGCTGAGCCGCGACGAAACCCGCCGGCTGTCCTACGTCGAACAGATGGCCCTGGTTCTCGGGCGCGAGGTGTGGCGCAACGCCGGTACCCCGGAGGTCGATCCGGAGCGTCTCGGTGTCTCCATCGGTACCGGGCTCGGTGGCGCGGAGGCGCTGATCGACGTCAAGGACAAGATGGCCAACGGCGGCTATCGCCGGGTCAGCCCGCTCGCCGTACAGATGATCATGCCCAACGGCGCGGCCGCCGTGGTCGGGCTGGAACTGGGCGCCAAAGCCGGTATCGCCACGCCGGTTTCGGCGTGCTCCTCCGGTTCGGAGGCCATCGCCAACGCCTGGAAGATGATCGTGATGGGCGATGCCGACGTGGTCGTCACCGGTGGGGTGGAGGGATCGATCCAGGCCGTGCCGATCGCGGCGTTCACGATGATGCGGGCGATGAGCACCCGCAACGACGACCCCAAGCGCGCGTCCCGGCCGTTCGATACCGATCGCGACGGCTTCGTCTTCGGCGAGGCCGGGGCGATGATGGTGCTCGAGAGCGAGGAACACGCCCGGGCGCGCGGCGCCACGATCCATGCCCGGCTGCTGGGCGCGGGCGTCACGTCCGACGGATTCCACCTGGTGGCTCCGGATCCGGACGGTAAGGGTGCGGCCCGGGCGATCACCCGCGCGCTGCAGACCGCCGGTCTCTCGAAAAGCGATGTGACGCATGTGAATGCGCACGCCACGGCCACCCCGATCGGCGACACCGCGGAGGCCCGAGCCATCGCGGCAGCGGTGGGCAACCACGCCTCGGTCTACGCGCCGAAATCGGCGCTCGGACATTCCATCGGCGCCGTCGGGGCGCTGGAATCGGTGCTGACGGTGCTGTCGATCCGCGACAGCGTCGTACCACCGACGCTGAACCTGGACAACCAGGACCCGGAGGTCGACCTCGACATCGTCAAGGGGCAGGCGCGGGCCGGACGGATCGACTACGCGGTCAACAATTCCTTCGGCTTCGGCGGCCACAACGTGTCGCTGAGCTTCGGACGCTACTGAGCTCCACCGCCGAAGTCCCCTGCGGTCCCGGGCTTCGGCGTCGATCGGGTATTCGGTGTCATCGCACGATTCGGTCGTGCGTGAAAAAGGATAGGGAATGATCGGCGAGACCTTCGATGACTATCTGGACGAACACGGCAATATCAAGATCCTGGGCAATGCGACCCTGATCGATTTCGTCGACAAGCACAGTGCGGCCAACGGCGACGAACTGGCCTACCGCTTCATCGACTATTCGCGCGAGCGCGACGGCGAGTATCACGAGCTCACCTGGCGGCAGTTCGGCATCCGATTGCGGGCGGTGGCGGCGAGGTTGCAGCAGGTCACCGCGCCCCGCGATCGGGTGGCCGTGCTGGCGCCGCAGGGCCTCGACTACGTCGTCGCGCTGTTCGCGGCGGTATACGCGGGCAATATCGCCGTGCCGCTGTTCGATCCGGACGAACCCGGCCATACCGACCGGCTGCATGCGGTACTCGGTGACTGCCGGCCCACCGCCATCCTGACCTCCAGCGCCGCGGCGGCGGGCGTGCGGGAATTCTTCCGCGCGATGCCGCCGGGGCAGCGGCCGCGCATCATCGCCGTCGACGCGATTCCGGACAGCGTCGGCGCGAGCTGGACCGCACCGGACATCACGGTCGACAGCGTGGCCTACCTGCAGTACACGTCGGGTTCGACCCGGATTCCGGCCGGGGTGGAGATCACCCATCGCTCGGTGGGCACCAATCTGCTGCAGATGATCGACGCCTTGGGAATCGACGAAACCGCGCGCGGGGTCACCTGGTTGCCGCTGTTCCACGATATGGGTCTGTTGTGTGTGATCCTGCCGGCGATCGGCGGCAAATTCATCACCATCATGTCGCCGAGCGCGTTCGTCCGCCGGCCCTATCGCTGGATCAAGGAGTTGGCGGCCGCCTCGGACGGGGCCGCGACCTATGCTGCCGCACCGAACTTCGCCTTCGAGCACGCCGCGGTCCGCGGCCGGCCGAAGCCGGGTGAACACCTGGACCTGTCGAATGTGATCGGACTGATCAACGGCAGCGAACCGGTGTCGGTGGCGTCGATGGCGAAATTCAACGATGCCTTCATGCCCTACGGCCTACCCAAGACCGCGATCAAACCCTGCTACGGCATGGCCGAGGCCACCCTGTTCGTATCGGCTACCCGGCGCGAGGATGCCGCCAAGGTGATCTACGCCGACCGCTCCCGGCTCAATGCCGGCGAGCTGGTCGAGGTGAATCCGGACGCGGAAAACGCGCTGGCGCAGGTGTCGTGCGGATATGTCGCACGTTCACAGTGGGCCGTGATCGTCGACGCCGACGGCGCCGAACTGCCCGACGGCCGGGTCGGGGAGATCTGGCTGCACGGGGAGAACATGGGTATCGGCTACTGGGGGCGTCCCGAGGAGACCGAGAAGACCTTCCGCAACCGTCTCACGTCTCGACAGGCGGTCGGCAGCCATGCGGAAGGCGCAGCGCCACAGGCCTATTGGATGCGGACCGGCGATTACGGGGTGTACCACGACGGTGAGCTCTACATCACCGGGCGGGTCAAGGATCTGGTGATCGTCGACGGCCGCAACCACTATCCGCAGGATCTGGAGATGTCGGCGCAGGAGGCGTCCTCGGCACTGCGTCCGGGGTTCGTGGCCGCCTTCGCGGTGCGCGGTGACGAGCTGCCCGAGGCGGCCGCGACGGATTCCGAACATCTGGTGATCGTGGCCGAACGAGGAAGCGGCGCAGCAAAACTCGACCCGGCGCCGGTGATCGAGGCGGTGCGCGCGGCGATCTCGGCCCGGCACGGCGTGACGGTCCGCGAGCTGCTGCTGGTCCCGGCCGGTTCGATACCGCGCACGTCGAGCGGCAAGATCGCCCGCCGCGCCTGTAAGGCCGCTTACGTGGCGGGGACGTTGCGCGGTGGTCACCGCCAGCGGGCCTTTCCGGATGCCGCCGAGGATTAGGTGAGGCAAAGCTGCTGCGTCCCTTGGGATGTCCTCGGGGCATCCGGTTGTCCGGTACTTGTCCGTCGGCGGGAGCCGGGGATGGAGTTACTGTGTAGCTACATCAACATGTAGACCGGATATGGGGCATGTCATGGAGTTGTCTCACGATAATCTCATTGTGGTGATGGCACATTCGGCGCCGACCAGGCCGTTGACGGTCGATCGCGCACATCAGGTGATGCAGCTGCATTCCGATTGCTCGACCGAATGCTGCGGGATCAAACAGGCGGCCTTCGACGCCTTGGTAACCGCCGGGCATATCGTGCCCGACAGCTGCCGCCGCCGGTGGTGACGGCAGCCGGTCGGTGTCGAATCTGCCGGTGATTCAGAGTCGTTCGAGAATCGTGGCGTTCGCGAGGCCGCCGGCCTCGCACATCGTCATCAGTCCGTAGCGGCCACCGCTCTGTTCCAAGTGGTTGACCATGGTGGCCAGGATGCGGATGCCGGAGGCGCCCAACGGGTGCCCGAGGGCGATGGCGCCGCCGCGGGGGTTGAGCTTGTCCGGATCGGCGCCGAGTTCGTGGGCCCACACCAGCGGAACCGGGGCGAAGGCCTCGTTCACCTCGTAGGCGTCGATATCGTCGATCGACAACCCGCCGCGGGCCAGCACCTTCCGCGTCGCGGGGACCACCGCGGTCAGCATGAGCAGCGGATCGTCACCGGTGACCGCGAAGGAATGGAACCGTGCCCGCGGCCGCAGGCCGAGTGCGCTCGCCTTCTCCTCGCTCATGATCAGCGCCGCCGAGGCGCCGTCGGTGAGCGGCGAGGAGTTGCCGGGAGTGATCGACCATTCGATCTCGGGGAAGCGGGTGCGATACCGCTCGTCGGCGAAGGCGGGACGCAGGCCCGCCAGACCTTCCACGGTGGTGGACGGTCGGATGGTCTCGTCGGCGGTGAGGTTACCGGCGGCGACGAGTTCCCGGTCGAAGCCGCCCGCGGCCGCGGTGTCGGCGGCCAGGCGGTGTGAGCGAGCGGCGAATTCGTCCAGGACGCCGCGCTCGAGCTTCCATCGAGCCGCGATCACCTCGGCCGAAATACCCTGTTGGACAAGACCTTCCGGGTACCGATGGGCAATCGGTCCCCGATTGGCGTCGGCGCCCTGGCCGCTGGAGAACATCGGCACCCGCGACATCGATTCGACGCCGCAGGCGATCGCGATGTCGTAGGCGCCCGCCAGCACACCCTGGGCGGCGAAATGCGCCGCCTGTTGACTCGAACCGCATTGCCGGTCGACGGTCGTCGCGGGAACCGATTCCGGGAATCCGGCCGCCAGCACCGCGGTGCGGGCGATGTTGAACGCCTGTTCTCCACTTTGGGTGACGCATCCGGCGATCACATCGTCGACCAGGGCGGGGTCGAGGTCGTTGCGGGCGACGAGGTCGGCGAGCACGCCGGCCAGCAGGGTGGCCGGATGGACATGCGACAGGCCGCCGCCGCTTTTTCCCTTACCGGACGGGGTCCGGACCACATCGACGACGACAGCCGCGGGCATAGCCACTCCGATCGATCAAAGTTACTCTGGCTTCTCATTTAAGTTAACACTCATTCGCTTCGTTTTCGACAGTGGCCCCGGTCGTCGCGGAGTCCGGGACGCCGTTGCGTGGAGGTTCGGGCCGGTCGTCGGCATGCTGTGACGTCGCCGGATGTGGCAGACTCGGCACGGCACGATGCGGCCGGTCCACGACCGTGTGTGGAAGGTGATGCGGGAGTTGGGATGGCGAGTGCGCTGAGCACGATCGAACAGCAGGTGGCCGACCACAGACGGGCCGCCGCGCAGGAGCGGACCGCCGAGGCCGAACTGCGCCTGGCGACCTCCCTGTGTGACCTGGCCAGGGCGTGCCTGGACACCAAGGCCGAAGGCGCGGATCGGGATCGGGCGCCGGCCGCCCTGGAGCCCGCGCAGGAGGCGGCGCTGATCCGCCTGCGCTGGCTCACCGCGGGGCATGTGACCGCCCAATTCGCCGGGCAGGTGACCGAGGCGCTGCGACTGTTCGAGCAGGCGGCCCGCACGATCGGGCATCGGGAACTGGCCACCGCGACGATCCGGCAGGCCTGCGACGCGTACCACCAAGTGGCGCAGAATTATCCGTTGGCGGCCGGCGTATGTGCCGACGGGCTGTCCAAATGCGGGGTGTGGCTGTGCCGACTGGATCCGGAGTCGGCGGTGGCCGCCAGTGCGGAGGCGGTACGGATTCGCGCGGGCCTGTTCGCCGCCAACCCGGATCAGGCCGGACGCTATCTGGCCAGCCTCAACATGTTGTTGCGCACGTTGATGATCGGCCGCTCCCGCAAGCAGGCCCTGGCGATGTACCGGGAACGGTATTCGGCCTGGACCACTCCCGCGATGACCACGCGACTGCGCGAAACGCCGATCGACGAGCTCGAGTTCACCAGCAAAACCCATGCGGCCCTGGTGAAATTGGAGTGTTCGACGCTGGAGCGAGCGGGCTATCTGACTCAGCAACAGATCCTGTATCAAACCTCCGGTGATCTGACCACGATCGAGGAGATCAACTGGAAGCTCGGTCTGGTCGGGCTCAAACCACTGGCGGCGGGCGCGCTGGCCGATCCGCCGTCCAAGCCGATGGAGATCGCTACCTCCTACGGCGCCCTGGCGGTGCGGTGCGCGTCGGCGGACGCGGTGAGCCGGGTCCGCGCCGCGGTGATCGAGGCCTACGCCGCCGACGGCGCCCGTCCGGTGGACAGTTCCGCCTTCGCCGGTGTCGGTGAAAGTCACTGGCACGTACCGGATCCCGTGCTGAATGCGGACCCCCGGCTCGGCGACGACGTGGTACTGATCCAGCGTGGCGGTGGCAGCTGGGTGTCGGTGATGAGCCTGTTCTGGGAGCTCACCCCGACCGGCCGGAACCCGCTGGCGCTGCGGCTGTCCCGGCAGTGGCCGGTGATCGCGGTGAATACCGTCGAGAACCTGGCCTACGAATTGTGCTGGTACGCCGGCGGCGCCGCGGAACAGTACGCGGCGCTGGGCCGCCCCGCCGGGCAGGTTCCGCTCGAAAAGCCTTTGGCGCCTTTGGATTTCGCTGTCCTCGCCGACTACGGCGCCGACTACGCATCGGAAACTCAGGTGCGAGCGGCATTCGGCAACTCCGGCATGTTCGCCAAGCTGACCAACCTGCCCGCCAGCGGCATCCGGCAAGCCGCGCAGGCTCGGGCGCTGGCCGATTACGGAGATCAGATCCTGTTCTTCCGCAAGAACATCGAAGCGAACGGCTGAGTCCGATCCGATGGTGTCGGCGGGTGCCGCTACCGTCGACCTCATGAAGCTTTCGGTGGGATGCGCGCAGTGGACGCACGACGCCTGGCGCGCGCAGCAACCCGATGCCTCGCGCCGGTTGGCGGCCTACGCCGAACACTGCACGGCGGTGGAGGGAAACACCACCTTCTACGCGACACCCAGCGCGACGACGGTGCAGTCGTGGGCGCGGCAGACCCCCGAGGACTTCCGCTTCGTGCTGAAGCTGCCGAAAACGGTGACCCACGAACGACGGATGCGCGGCGCCGAGGCGGAACTGGCCGCCTTCCTGTCCGCGATCGAACCGCTGGGGCCGCGGATCCACGCGCTGTGGGTGCAGCTACCGGCCTCGTTCGGGCCGAACGATCTGGGTGTGCTGGCCGGATTGCTGCATCGGTTGCCGGAGCGGTACCGGTATGCGGTCGAGGTCCGGCATCGAGCCTTCTTCGCTGACCAGGAGGTGGCGAGCCGGCTGGAGTACGTGCTGGAACGCAGTCGTGCCGAATGGATTCCGTTCGACACCACGACGCTGTTCGCGGCGCCGCCGAGCAGTCCGGCGGAGGCGGAGGCGCAGTCGAAGAAGCCGCGGCTGCCGCGGCGGATGCGCGCCCTGACCGATCATCCGATCGTGCGCTATCACGGCCGCGACGACCTCGAGGCCACGGTGGCCGGTTGGCAGCCGTGGTGCGAGACGGTCGTCGAGTGGTTGCGAGAAGGACGCTCGCCGACGGTCTTCGTGCACACCCCGGACAACGCGGCGTCACTGCAACTGGCCCGGCGGTTCTATACGGACGTCCGATCCCGCTGCGCGGAATTGCCCGCCCTCCCGGAACCGGTCCCGACGGCGCCGATGACCCTGTTCTGAGCGGAATCAACGATCGCCCGAGGGCGTCTGTATAGTTGGCGCGGGCAACTATTCGTACGCGCTGAGCAAGTCTGCGGATCTGGGAAAAGGGGACACCCGATGACCGCTGCCGGCCTCGACCGCACCGTCACAGCGCTCGACGACGCCGATCGCCTCGGCGCCCAGCTGATCCGCTTCGTGCGCGCGGTCAATCGCGCCAAAACGCAGTTGGCCAAGGTGGGCCCGGACGGACTGGAGAAGCTCGCCTACGCCATGCTGTTCTGCCTGGTGCACGACGGACCGCAGCGCACCGGGAAATTGGCGGATCAATTGCACGCCGAAATTTCCACCATCAGCAGGCAAACCAGATATCTCGTAGCGCACGGCCTGGTCGAACGCCGGGCCGATCCGATCGACGGCCGAGCGTGTGTGCTCGCGGCGACCGACGAGGGCGTGCGTGTCCTCGCCGAGAATCGCCGCCTGCGCAATCACTGGCTGGCCGAGGTGACGGCCGATTGGCCCGCCGCGGACAGATCCACGCTGATCGCACTGCTCGACCGGCTCAACTGCGGTATCGAATCAACCCCACCATCGACGGCCGAACCGAATCAGGGCTAGCGAATATGACCACTTCGACCACCCGGGAGCCGGCGGCGCAGCCGGCTCCGGGCGCAACGCCGGGAGCATTGTCGCATCGGCAGATTTTGACTATTTTGTCCGGTTTGTTGCTGGGGATGTTCTTGGCGGCGCTGGATCAGAATATTGTGAGTGTGGCGATCGTTCGGATCGCGAACAGTTTGCATGGTTTCGATCAGCAGGCGTGGGCGACGACGGCGTATTTGATTACGGCGACGATTTCGACGCCGTTGTACGGCAAGTTGGCCGATATTTATGGTCGTAAGCCGTTTTATTTGTTGGCGATCGGTATTTTCGTGGTGGGTTCGGCGGCGTGTACGTTCGCGACGTCGATGTACGAGTTGGCGGGGTTCCGGGCGTTCCAGGGGTTGGGCGCCGGTGGCCTGATGTCACTGGCGTTCACCATCATCGGAGATATCGTGCCCGCCCGCGAACGAGTGCGGTATCAGGGCTATTTCATGATGGTCTTCGGCACGGCCACCGTGGCGGGACCGGTGCTCGGCGGCTTCTTCTCCGATTACGACACGTTGTGGGGGATCGACGGCTGGCGCTGGGTGTTCCTGGTGAACGTGCCGATCGGGGTCATCGCGCTCGCGGTGGTCGCGAAGGTGCTCAACGTCCCCCACGAGCGGCAACGCCATCGGGTGGACTGGTTCGGCGCGATCGCGCTGGCGATCTGTGTGGTGCCGCTGTTGATCGTGGCCGAACAGGGCCGGGGCTGGGGCTGGGATTCGCCGCGCGCTCTGATCTGCTACGGCATCGGCGCCGCCGGTCTGGTGCTGTTCGTTCTGGTCGAATTCCTGATGAAGGATGCCGCGCTGATTCCGCTGCGGCTGTTCAGGAATTCGACCTTCTCCATCACCATCCTGGGTGGTTTCATCGTCGGTATCGCGATGTTCGGTGCGATCAGTATGGTGCCGCTGTATCTGCAAGTGGTGCGCGGTTATTCGCCGACCAAGGCGGGTCTGCTGATGCTGCCGCTGGTGCTGGGCATCATGATCGGCTCACTCATCGCCGGCCAGATCACCAAACTCACCGGACGCTACAAGATCCTGCCCGTGGCCGGCACCTTCGTCATCGCCTGCGGTGCCGCGCTGTACGCCCAGGTGTACTACGACAGCCCGCTGTGGCAGCCGTTGGTCTACAGCGCCGTCATCGGATTCGGGCTCGGTGGCTGTATGCAGACGTTGATCATCGCGGCACAGAATGCCGGCCCGCGGTCGGATATGGGTGTGTCCACCGCCTCGGCGACCTTCTTCCGGCAGATGGGCGGCACTCTCGGAGTGGCGGTCTTCCTGACCATTCTGTTCAATCTGCTGCCGCACAAGATCGTCGACGCCTTCGGTGGCGTACTCCCACCCGGCTTCGACACCGGCAAACTGGATCAACTGCAGTCGAACACCAGTGGTATCGCCGCCCTGCCGCCACAGGTGAAAGATCCCATTCTGATCGGCTTCACCGACTCACTGCACGGAGTGTTCTATGCCGCGGCGGGCGTCGCGCTGCTGGCCTGCCTGGTGCTGCTGTTCATGAAAGAGATTCCGCTGCAGGATGCTTCGGCTCCGCCGGCGCAACCGGCGGGGAGCGAGCCGACGCCGGCGCCGACCGGCCACGAGGTGTCCGATCACGAGTTGCCCGATCACCGGGCACCGGAGTACCGAGAAGGGACGGGTCGAGCGACCGAGGAGGGCGGGCCGGAAACGGGCGGTGCCCGAGATGAACGAACGCCACGGCACGCCGCACCCGAACTCCCACCGGCCGTCGTCGCTGTGGACGGCGCCGCTGCCGCCGGGCTGTCGGGTCACATTCGCCGTGCGGACGGACAGCCGGTGCCCGGCGCGGTGCTGACCCTGATCGACCAACGCGGACACCAGGTTTCGCGGGCCACGGCCGCCGACGACGGAAGCTACCGGATCGGAGCGCCGGATAGTGGGGGTTATGTCCTGATCGTCGCGGCGCCCGGCCATCAGCCCGCCGCGGTCAACGTGACGGCCGGGCAGGAGCCCGCGGCAGTCGATGTCACCCTGCTCGGGTCGGGTGAGCTCTCCGGTGTGGTCCGGAGCGGTCGCGGCGAACCGCTGGCGGGGGTCACCATCACGCTGACCGACCAGCGCGGCGAGGTCGTCGGAGCGTCGGTCAGCGGGGCCGACGGCGGATACGCCTGCCACGGTGTGGTCGCCGGAATCTACACCCTGGTCGCGGTGACCGAACATCGCCGCCCGCACGCTCGCACCCTGACCGTGCCCGAAACCGGCATCCTGCGGCACGACATCGAGCTGGCGCCGATGGCGGCGCTGACCGGCCGTATCCGATCCGATCGGGGACCGGTCGCAGGGGCGCACGTGGCGGTCCTGGACCGGGCCGGGGAGTTGGTGGCGGATGCGCTGACCGACGATGCCGGGCACTACCGGATCGCCGACCTGCCGGAAGGCGACTACACCGTGGTGGCCCGGGGCTACCCGCCGGTCAGCGACCGAGTGGTGATCGGTGGAGCCGAGGCGGCGCACGATGTCCACCTGGGGTACGAGAAGCCGGTGCGCACGGCCGAAGCCGTGGGAGCGACCGGCAACGGATATCGGAGGACCGATTACGACGGGGCGGCCGACAGATCGTGATCGGTGTGCCGCGCCCGCCGCGGCGAGACGGCGGCGTGCGGCGGATACGGGAGGTGAGTACGACCTCGGCCGTACTCGGCGAGGCCCGGACCGATGTCGCCGGGTTCGCTGTCGTGCGGTTCGGTAGTGCCGGGGTTGATGCTGTCGGGATCGGTGAGATCGGAACCAAGGGCGGTGCGCTCGAGGACTCGGGCGCACAGCCGGACGACGGCCTCGTCGAGACCGATGCCCAGTTCGGCACAGTGCAGAGCGGCCATCTCGATGGCCGCGAGATCGTCGACGAGCGACGGATCCGAGAGGATGTCGTCGACGATCATGCCGCTCAGGGCCTGCTCCTGGGTCAGGAGCTCTCCAGGGAGCCAGCTCAGCAACCATTGCCCGGGAAGTGACGGCAGGCGCTGGGCAGATTCCGGGGTGACGTCACTGGTGATCGACCAGTCGGTGATTTGAAGCGTCATGGCGTTCCCCTTCCACCATCGGCCGCTACGGCAATCATAGCCGCTCCGTAACAACGGAGAGCCGATGGCTATAGCTAAATGCTAAGGACGGCTTTCGAACGCTGTCAACTAAGCATGTGTGCTTATCTCGGATATGTTTGAGGCGTCGTTGATTTTTACGAGTCACCACTGCCTGTTGAATATCAGGCCAGGCCCTGCGCGGCAGGTCGGAAGGTGTGAAAAGTTGCTTCGCTGAACGAAATCCGGCCCCACGTGGCACGATCGTCGGCCATGTCGAGCGCGTGCCGGCGGGCGTTGAGCGGCGGAATCTCGGCGGTACGGGCGGTAATCAAAAATTGATGTTCAGCAGATGCTGCTTTGCGCCACATGTGATTAGAATTCCGCATCGTGACACTCTCGGACCACGACAGTGGCGAGCGGATCGGTGAGCTGGTGCGCCGGCTCCGCACCGAATGCGGTCTGACCCAGGCCGCGCTCGCGAAGCAGGCGGACTGTTCGCGCAGCCTGATTCAGCAGATCGAGAACGGCACCCGGGTGCCGCCGCTACCGCTGCGTGAACGGTTGAGTTCGGCGTTGGGCCAAGAACTTCCGATGGACGGCGCGGCCGGCGCCGGCGACCCCGCCGGTGGTCACTACGACCTGCGGATGCGGTTCAACGTGCTGCTCGGCAAGGACCCGGATGTCGTGGACCGGGTACTGACGATCGCGCAGAGTGTGATCGACGCCCGGGGCGCGCGCGAGGAGGTCGAACCGCTGCGGCTGATCGCCGCCCGCCAGCTCGAGCGCGCCGAAGAACTACTGGCGCAGATTCCTTCGCGCAGTGCGACGGTGTGGGAATGGAATACCGTCAACGACTGGCTGACGATTCTGGAGCAGGCGGAACAGTCGGTGCGCGCGATCCACACCGCCGATCTCGGCACCATCGGTGGCGACGTGGGCGACGACTACCACGCCGCGATCGTGCGATTGGCCGATTCGATCCACGAACCTCGGGTCACCGTGCGCCGCATGTACGTCCTCGACGCCATCGAGGATGTCTGGCCCTACGACGACAAGTTGTGGTGGCAGGCGCGGTCCGGCGTGGAGAGCGTGCTGGTCAAACGCGAGCATGCGCGCAATGCGCAGAGCATGCTCGTCGTGGACGACCGCTACGTCTGCGTCGGTGAGTACGACTACTCGCGGCAGACCCGAGTGGCGACCCGGTTCTCCGTACTCAAACACGATGTCGCTTTCGCGGTGCGGCGATTCGAGCGGCTGTACGATCTGCGCCGGATCGGCTCGGCCATCGTCGTCAACGATCTGCTCACCGACCCGGCCCTGGCGCATTTCGATCGGTTGGCCGACGGCGAGGGGCGAGAACAGTTCCGGGAGGCGCTGATTCGAGCCTGGCACGAGATCCCGGCGCCCGGCCAGGCCCCGTTGGAAACCGGGCGGCAGTGACGACGCGGCCCGGCTGCGCCGACGCCGCGGCGATGATCCTGCGTTCGGAGGAGCGCAAGAAACAGCTGCGCCGGCGGCTGTCGCAGTCGACCGAGTTCGCCGGTACCGAGGGCCGACGGTATACCGGCGTGCTGGACGCCTATCACGGCGAAACCGGATTCGAGATCGATCCGGGCGCGGCGCGCGCCCTGCGCGCCGCCTGGGACGAGGTGGCAGCCGGCCGGCCGCGGCATCTTCCGGACTACGACAAACGGCAGCCGCTGGAGTTGCGGGAACTGGCCGCCGCCAGGCTGTTCGATCGATTGCGCGCGCCCGCCGACGGCCTACCCGGCGTCCGGGTCCGGCCCGACGAGGTGGTGGTCTGCCCGTACTCGAGCATGCTGCTGCTGGAGGAGGTGATCGCCACCGTCGCCCGGCCCGGGGGAGTGATCGTCTGCCCGGAGGGGTTCTACAAGAATTTCGCCACCCACCTCGCGAAATTCGATGTGCGCGTGGTGGTCACGCCGGCCACCGGCGACGATTCCTTCCGGATCGATGTGACCGAGCTGGCCCGAGCGCTCGCCCGGCACGGGGACGCCGTCTGCGCGGTCCTGCTGACGTTGCCCGGCAATCCGGTCGTCACCGAGTACGCACTCGACCAATTGCGGGAGCTCGCAGCGGTTCTGGTGGCCGCCCAGGTTCCGGTGGTGTGCGATATGGCCTTCGACCGGCTGGTCGGCGGCCACATACCGCTCGCCGCGTTGACCGTATCGACGCCGGCCGGTCCGGTGCGGTTGTACGACCGGATGGTCACCGTCACCGGAAACTCCAAGGGATACAACGCCTTCGGCCCCTGCAAGCTCGGCGCGGCCTGCTCGGGCGATCCGGAGTGGCTGGCGCGGATCCGCAGCCGGCTCACGATCGCGTTCCAGCGGGAGAGCACCCACTTGGTGCGGGCCGTGCTCGAGCACACTCCGGAGGCGTATTTCGAACACAACCGCAAGCTGGTGCGCGAACAATTCGATACCGCGCTGGACCGGATCGCCGCGATCAATCGCGCCTTCGGGCCGAATACCCTGCGGTCGTTGGGGTTCGGAGCGAGTATGTTCCTGTCGGTCGTGGTCGATCCCGGCCTGCTCGCCGCAGCCGGTGTGCACGACAGCGCGGGACTGGAGGACCTGCTGCTGGCCGGTGCGGGGATAGACAGCGTGGGGTTGGGCCGCACCGGATCGTCGCGCCTGGGGGTGCGCCTGAATGTGCTCGCGCCGCGGCACGGGCCCGGTACGGAGTCGCGGGAGTTGATCGACGAGCTGTTCGACCGGCTGGCGGGTCTGATCACCGACTTGGCAGCCGGAACGACCTACCGCGACATCCTGATTCGGCACGATCTCGAGGTGCCCGGCTCGTGATCGCCGGGGTGCTGCGCGAAACCGCCGCGCGGGAACGACGGGTTGCCTTGACTCCGGACGGAGTTCGGCGCCTGCTCGGCGCGGACGTCCGAGTCGTGGTCGAATCCGGCGCGGGCCGGTCCGCCGGATTCGACGACCGCGCCTACCGGCTCGCCGGTGCGGTGGTCGTCGCACAGGCGGCTGACGTGGTCGCGCAGTGCGATGTGCTGGCGTGGGTGAAGCCGACGACGCACGACCTGCGCACGATGACGCGGCGACCGCAGCTGACACTGCTCGGATTCCAGGATCCGCTGCAGCGCGCCACGCAGATCGCCGACTTGCGCGCGGTGGGAGTGGAATCGCTTGCGTTCGAATCGTTTTCCCCAGCGGCGGGGGAGCTGGACGCCCTCTCGGCAATGAGCCGGATCGCCGGAATCGTGGCCTTCACCGCCGGATGTCGCCTGGTTCCGCGCACCGTCCGGCGGCCGATCCGCTCGTTGATTCTGGGCTGCGGTCAGGCGGGCTTGGCCGCGATCGGGGCCGCGGCCGCCCGCGGCGCCGAACCACCGGTCGTCCTGAGCCGCCGCGCCGAACTGCGCGAGGTGGCAGCGGCGCGGGGGCCCAACCGTTTTCAGGTCGATCCCCGGATCGACGCGGCCTACGTGTCGGAGCGGATCCGAATCGACAAGCCCGATCTCGTCTTCTGCGCGGCGGTGCGGCGGGGAGAGCGGGCGCCGGTGCTCCTGGACGACGCCGCGCTGGCGGAGCTCGGCGACGGTGCGGTGGTGGTGGATCTGACCGCCAAGGCCGGCGGCAATTGCTCGGCGACCGTCGCCGACGCCACTGTCGTCCTCAGCAACGGGGTGGTGGTGACCCACCGCTCGAACTATCCCGCCCGGCGGCCGGCCCCGGCGAGCCGCGCCTACAGCGCAGCGGTAACGGCGACGATACTGCGACTCGCGCAGCAGCGCCGTCCGCCGCGCTCCTCAGTCGGCCTCGAACGCCGCGGCGACGATCGGGCGAACCTGGTCCATTCCGATACCGGGTCGTTCCCGCTGAACCGAGGTCATATCCACATCGGGTAGGCCGCAGGCCACCGCCCACCGCCACGGTTCGAGATCGCCGTCGACATTGAGGGCGAATCCGTGGCTGGTGACGCCGCGGCTCTGGCGCATGCCGATCGATACGATCTTGCGGCCGGTGTCGACCGTCCACACCCCGGTGAGCAGTTCCGAACCGGTCGGCGTGTCCCGCCGCCGGGCGCGGATACCGAGCCGGTCCAGGGCGGCGACCAGCCGGTGTTCCACCTCGCGGATGTAGTCGACCACGCCCTCGCCCGGTTCGAGTTTCACGACCAGATATCCGACCAGCTGCCCGGGCCCGTGATAGGTGAGCTGACCGCCGCGGGTGGTCTCGACGACCGGAATGCCGTGCTCGGGATCGGGGAGATGGTCACTCGGTGTCCGCCGGCCGATCGTGTAGACCTGCGGATGGCTGAGCAGCCACAGGGTATCGGGACGGTCGTCGCGCTGGCGCTGTTCCACCAGTTCGGCCATCCGTTCCATGGCCTTGTCGTAGTCGACGAGTTCGTCCTGGATCAATGTCAGCGGCCGCGACCTCATGATCCGAGAATACGGCCTCGCCTCATCGGGCCTCGGTGTTGAGCTTGTCCCGCGGCCGGCGGACCTCCGGATCGCTCAGGCCGACCGAATCGAGGGAGAATTCCTCACCGAGTCCGGCGAGGTCGGCCTTCGCGGGCAAAGACAGCTCGACCAGATCCGGTTCGGCCGCCGAGCCCGTCCGGTGGCGACGGTTGTGCACGACACTGCTGAGATAGGCCGCGACGATGATCGCCACTCCCAGCAGACCGGTCACGACCTCGTCGAGGTGGTAGCCGGTGGAGATCAGCAGAATCGCCGCGAGGGCGCCGATGGCCCAGTGCGCGCCGTGTTCGAGGTAGATGTACTCCGACAGCGTGCCGCGGCGCACCAGATACACCGTGATCGAGCGGACGAACATGGCTCCGATCAGCCCCAGCCCGAGGGCGATGATGATCGGATCGGCACTGATCGCGAAGGCCCCGATCACGCCGTCGAAGGAGAACGACGCGTCGAGCACCTCGAGATAGATGAAACCGAAGAAGGCGGCCCGCCCGGTCAGCAGCGCCGCGCGCGAGGGCCCCTCGGCCTCCTGGTCCCCCTCGAAATGCGCACCCAGCCCGTCGACGAGGAAGTACGTCGCCATCCCCAGCGCGCCCGACACCATCACCACATCGGCCTTGTTGTTGGGCGCGAGAACTCCGGCGGTGAGCACCAGCGCGATCAGGGCGATGACGACGGTGAACATCGAGAACCGGCCGATGCGGGCGAGGGGGCGTTCCAGCCAGCTCAGCCAGGTGACGGCGCGGGGAGCGCAGATGTAGTTCAGGAACAGCAGCAGCAGGAACATGCCGCCGAAGGCCGCGATCTTGGGATTGGCGTCGTTGAGCAGGGTTTCGTAGCTGGGCCTGCCGTCCGGGAAGAACGCCGCGCCACCGGGCGGCGGGTTCATCGCCAGGCGCAGCGCCTCGATCGGATCCAGATGCGCGCCGACCGCGACCACGATCAGCGGAAAGACCAGGCGCATCCCGAATACCGCGATCACCATGCCGAGGGTCAGGAAGATGCGTTGCCAGAACGCGCTCATCCGTTGCAGGACACTGGCGTTGACCACCGCGTTGTCGAACGACAGTGACACCTCGAGGATCCCGAGGGCTGCGACCAGCACCACGGCCTCGGGTCCGCCGTACAGCAGCGCGACGACCAGTGACGCAGCGGCGACGATGAACGACAGGGCGAAAACTCGCACGAACATGCCGATGCCTTTCGTCAATCCGACACCCGCGGGGGTTACGACTCCGCGGGTCACAGCAATCAGAGTGCTCGCAACCCTGAACTCGATTGTGACAGTTGTCCCGGCCCGACGACAATCGAAGAGCTAGTACCAGTGGTGGGACTGCCAGAAAGCCCATGCTCCGTCGGGACTACCGTACCGCTCCACCATGTAGTCGTAGGCCCAACGGATCTGCGTGACCGGATTGACCATCCAGTCCACGCCGTGGGAGGCCATCCGCTCCGGCGGCAGCGCCTGCCCGAGCCCGTACGCGCCCGACTCTGGATTGGTGGCGAACGGGTTCCAGCTGCTCTCGTGCGTGATCACGTTGTCGAACGAGGGGAATTGCGGGGCGGGCACGATGGTCAGCGCCACCGTCTTCATCGGCAGTCCCAGCATCAGTCCCATGGTCGCGGATCCGGAGGAACCGGTCGAGCCCGAGGCCGAACCGGAGGCCGATCCCGAGATGTCGGCACAGGCCGGGCCGCAGTCGGCGTCGGCCGTGGGGGCCAGAACGGAGGCCGCGACCATCAGCCATAGTGCCCACAGCGCCGCGACCGCCGGCAGCCGGAACCGGCTGCGCGCAGGTGTCGTCTCGATCACAATTTCTCGGCCCCCGCCGAGCCAGGTAGAAGGTGGCGGTGGTGTTGCCGGGGCGACGGAGGAGGCGCCTGCACCGGAAAAATGCGTTGCCGAACCCGGGGGGTTCGCGGTCTGATATGTCGTCTGGGTCGGAATTGCATGGCGTTCGGATGGCGCAGACATCGTCGTCTCGGTCCTTCCGCGTCGACTTGCTGATCGATCAGAGCCGGTAACGCGACAGATCGAGCAAACCATCGGTAATCCCGGGTTGTCCGGATTGGGACCGGCGTGTCCGAGACGGTGTCAGCGGTGTGAGCGGCGGTACGTGCGAGCGGTGTCGCAACGTATGTATAGTTGGCCTCAGCAACTAGTTGTAAGTGCTAACCAAATGCGTCGCGGGGAGTAAGGAAACTCGATCATGGTCGTAGATGCCCGTGATCCCGGCGCCGGCATGACCGAACAGGACGTGGCCGATCGGCTCGGCGGACAACTGATCCGGTTGATGCGGGCGATCGGCAGAACCAAATCGCAGATAGCCAAGCGCGGTCCGGACGGCTTGGAGCGATCGGCCTACTCGGTGCTGTTCTGCCTGGTCCACGACGGTCCGCAGCGGACGGGGAAGCTCGCGGACACCCTGCACACCGAAATATCGACCATCAGCCGACAGACCAGATCGCTGGTGGCGCACGGCCTGGTGGAACGCCGGGCGGACCCGGTGGACGGGCGGGCCTGTGTGCTGGCGCCCACCGCCGAGGGGGTGCGGGTTTTCGAAGAGAACCGCCGCAACCGCAACCGCTGGCTGGCCGAGGTGATGGCCGAATGGTCCGAGGAGGAACGGACCGGATTGACCGATCTCCTCGAGCTGCTCGTCAGCGGCATCGAAGAATCCACTACCGAGAAATCCACTGCTACAGCCGATTCGAATTAGGGCTACTTACATGACAACTTCGACCAGTGAGGCTCCGCCGGCGCAGCCGAACGCGGTGACCGGTGCGACGGTGGCGGACGCGCGGCCGTCCCTGTCGCATCGGCAGATTTTGACTATTTTGTCCGGTTTGTTGCTGGGGATGTTCTTGGCGGCGCTGGATCAGAATATTGTGAGTGTGGCGATCGTTCGGATCGCGAACAGTTTGCATGGTTTCGATCAGCAGGCGTGGGCGACGACGGCGTATTTGATTACGGCGACGATTTCGACGCCGTTGTACGGCAAGTTGGCCGATATTTATGGTCGTAAGCCGTTTTATTTGTTGGCGATCGGTATTTTCGTGGTGGGTTCGGCGGCGTGTACGTTCGCGACGTCGATGTACGAGTTGGCGGGGTTCCGGGCGTTCCAGGGGTTGGGCGCCGGCGGCCTGATGTCACTGGCCATGACGATCGTTGGCGATATCGTCCCGCCCCGTGAGCGGGCCCGCTACCAGGGCTATTTCATGATGGTCTTCGGCACCTCGACCGTGCTCGGCCCGGTGCTCGGCGGCCTGTTCTCCGATTACGACACGTTGTGGGGGATCGACGGCTGGCGCTGGGTGTTCCTGGTGAACGTGCCGATCGGGGTCATCGCGCTCGCGGTGGTCGCCAAGGTCCTCAACGTCCCGCATCAGCGACAGAAGTTGAACGTCGACTGGTGGGGTGCGATCGCGCTGGCGATCTGTGTGGTGCCGCTGTTGATCGTGGCCGAACAGGGCCGCACCTGGGGCTGGGGTTCCGGCAATTCGGTTATCTGCTACGCCATCGGCGCGGTGGGCCTGGTGCTGTTCATCGGGGTCGAGTATCTGATGAAGGACTCGGCGCTGATTCCGCTGCGGCTGTTCAAGAACTCCACCTTCTCGGTGGTGATGATCGGTGGTTTCATCGTCGGTATCGCGATGTTCGGTGCGATCAGTATGGTGCCGCTGTATCTGCAAGTGGTGCGCGGTTATTCGCCGACCGAGGCGGGTCTGCTGATGCTGCCGCTGGTGCTGGGCATCATGATCGGCTCGATGATCTCCGGTCAGGTCGTCAAGCGCACCGGCCGCTACAAGATCCTGCCGGTGGTCGGCACCTTCCTGGTGACCGTCGGCGCGCTGCTCTACGCGCAGTTGCACTTCGACAGCGCGATGTGGCAGGTGCTCGCGATCGGCGCGCTGGTCGGTCTGGGGCTGGGCTGCTGTATGCAGACGTTGATCATCGCGGCGCAGAACGCGGGTCCGCGGTCGGACATGGGAGTCTCGACGGCGTCGGCGACCTTCTTCCGTCAGGTCGGCGGCACGCTCGGTGTCGCGGTGTTCCTGACCATTCTGTTCAACCTGCTGCCGCACAAGATCACCGATGCCTTCGGTGGACATCTGCCGCCCGGACTGGACGCCGGCAAGCTGAATCAGTTGCAGGCCAACACGGCGGGTATCGGCGCGCTGCCGCAGCAGATCAAGGATCCGATCCTGATCGGGTTCACCAACTCGATGCACGGCGTCTTCTATGCCGCGGCGGGCGTGGCCCTGCTGGCCTGCATCGTCATGATGTTCATGAAAGAGATTCCGCTGCAAGATCCTTCGGCCCCGGCCCCGGCACCGAAGGACCCGGTCGAGGCGGCGGAAGCCGAATGGGCCGAGAACCAGGTGTGGGAGGGCGCCGCGCAGGCGATCTCCGAGCCGGAACCGGTTCTGGCCGCCGCCGGCGCCGGCCGGCACGCCGCGGCCAACGGCCATGAAGCACATCGAATTGCGGAGGTTTCGGCGATGTCCAACACGCCTGTCGTCAACTCCCACGGCAGCGGCAACGCGATCGGCGGCCAGGTGCAGCGGGCCGACGGCCGCCCGGTCGCGGGTGCGGCGCTGACCCTGATCGACCAACGCGGACACCAGGTCGCGCGTGCCACCGGAGACAGCAGCGGCCGCTACTCGATCGACCCGCCGGGTTCCGGGAGCTACGTGCTGATCGTCTCCGCGAACGGTCACCAGCCGGCCGCGGTCAACGTCACCACCGACGGCCGCACCCAGCGCATCGACCTGACGCTGCAGGGGTCGGGTGAGCTCTCGGGCGTGGTGCGCAGCGCGGGCGCCGGGCGGCCGCTGGCGGGTGCGACGGTCACGCTGACGGATCTGCGCGGTGAGGTGGTCGGCGCCGCCGTCACCGGCGGCGACGGTAGCTACGTCTGCCACGGAGTGGTGTCGGGGACCTACACCCTGGTCGCGGTGGCCGAGCACATGCGTCCGAGTGCGACCGCACTGGTCGTGCCCGACAGCGGCCTGCTTCGCCACGACATCGAGCTGAGCCCGATGGCGGTGCTGACCGGAACCGTACTGGCCGACGGCAGTCCCGTCCCGGACGCGCAGGTCACGGTGTTGGACCGGTCCGGAACTCCGATCGGGACCGCTCGCACCGACGAGAACGGCCAGTACGTGCTGACCGATCTCGGCGAGGGGGACTACACCGTGGTCGCGCGCGGCTACCCGCCGGTGACGAGCCGAGTCACCGTCGGCGGTGGCGAGGTCGAGCACGACGTGCGGCTGGGCTACGACGACGAGCCGGCCGGCGGGAACGGGGCAGATCCGGCTGCCGCGGCACCCGGAGAACGAAACGGGCTGCGGCACAATGGTGTCGAACCCAGTGGCGTCGATCAGAACACGGAGCTCTCATGAGTGGTTTGACCGCACAGGTTCGCAATCCCGATGGCTGGCCGGTGCCGGGCGCGCTGCTGACCGTGACCGATCTGAACGGCCGTCAGCTCGCCCGCGCCGTGGCCGACGAAACCGGTACGGCGGTCACCGATCCGCTGCCGCCCGGTATGCACACCGCCGTGGTGACCGCCCCCGGATATCAGCCGGTGGCCCAGATCGCCCGTATCTCCGCCTCCGGCACCGGGCAATTGGGCACGATCTCGCTCGAGGGCGAGGCAAGTTCCGTCGGGACGCCCGCGCCCGGACCGTGGACCATCGACCCGGTGCACTCGACCGTGCTGGTGACCGCCCGCCACCTGGGCATCGCGAGCATCAAGGCTCGGTTCGCCGAGGTCAGCGGCCGCTTGGACGTGGCGCGCAACTTCGAGCAGACAACAGGTTTCGCCGAGATCAAGGCGGCCAGTATCGACACCGGAATCGGGATGCGCGACGACCATCTGCGCTCCCCGGAATTCCTCGACGTCGAGCGGTATCCGCTGATCGGGTTCACCGGATCCGGCCTGCGACGGACCGGCGCCGACACCTGGGTGATGAGCGGTGAGCTGGAATTGCACGGTCAGCGCCGCCCGGTGGAACTGAACCTGATCTACGGCGGTTCCGGACCCGACCCGTGGGGCGGGGTGCGCGCGGCCTTTCACGCCGAAACCCTCTTGCACCGCAACGACTTCGCGATCGACTACAACGCGGTGGTCCGCGCCGGCGTCGCCGCGGTGGGAACCACGGTCAAGATCGATCTCGATATCGAACTGGTGCAGGGAGATTCGCTGCCGCAGCTGTGACCGGTTGCGGCGCGGGTCAGCTCGCGTGCCGTTCCGGGATGACCCAGATGCGTTGAATCGCGGGAAACTCGGTGGTGACGGCGGTCGGATCCACCTCGTCGGCGCGTCCGGCCTCGGGATACCAATGGCTCAGGCCCGCAAGCGGATTCGGCGATTCCAGGGGTAGATGCAGTTCGACGGTGTCGTCGAACGGATCGACCGGCGCGGCGTGCCGGCCGTGGACGGAACCGGCCCGGCGCGGGCGGATGCGTAGTCGATCGATGAAATCGTCGACGGAGCTGTACCCGGCCTCGTAGATCTCGGCCAGCAATCGTTCGGCGGGCGACGGGGCGTGGGATCCGCGCATACTGTCCCTCGATCTATCGACGTTTCACCTTCGGTCCCTGGTCAGGGGCGATGGGGGCTGTCGGGGACGCAGCCCCCATCTGACCTGATGTTGCGACAGCGGGCCGCTGTGGGCATGGCGACCCGCCCTGCAAGCCCCGAGCAACCGGGGCAGTTCGAGCGTAAGGCACCCTGGAGCAACCGCACGGCATTTCGGCCGAAACTTCACCGATTCGCCGCGCCGAAATTCGTTGCGGCGGGCCGTGCCAGCCGGTGGTACTGGATCGCCCACCACACCTGCGCGCCGGTATGGGCCCGCCGCAGATCGCACGCGGTCAGTTCCTCGAAGCGGCCGATGCGATAGCGAACGGTGTTGGGATGCACGATCAACCGTTGTGCGGTGGCCTCGATCCGCATGCCGGTGTCGAGGTAGGCGGTGACCGTCTCGATCAGCACCGCGGCCGAGGCCGTGGTGCCCAGCGGTGCCACATATCGGCGGACGAGTTCGGCGCCGAGCTCCGGGTCCGCGGCGACGCCGGGGAGCAGACCCAGACCGTCGAATTCACAGCTGCCCGTGTGGCCGAAGGCGAGAGCCGTGGCCAGTGCGCGCCCGGCCAACCGGAACGAGTGTGGCGCGTCGTCCAGTGGTCGCGGGGGACCGAAGGCCAGCAGGGCCGTGCCCGGAATCCGGATCGTGCGGTCGGTGAATCCGGCGTAATCGCCGTCGATCACGGTGCGGAAGGCATGATCGGCGCCGGACGGCCGAAGTAGTCGATCGAATTCGGCGGGTGGTGCGGAATCGGCGCGGGCACGGAAGGCCCGGTATGCGGCGTCGCCGCGCAGACCGTAGCGCTGGATGCCGAGGTTCAGCTCGGTCGACGTCAGGGTCCCGGTCAGCACCGCCCGCGTGAATTCGGCGCGCTGGGCACGATGATGATCGGCCCGGGTGCGGGCGACCTCGTGATGGGCATCGGCGAAGGAGGCGGCGGCGTCGTCCACCAGCCGCAGCAGGTCGCGGGTGAGCTCCAGCAGAACGGCGTCGTCGGCGCCGCATTCGTCCGCTGCCGTACTCAAGGTGTCCATGATCAGCCGTTCGGCCAGCCGCCAGGCGCGGAGCAAGGCCTCCATGGAGACCGCCTGGGTGGCGCGGATCCGGCCGTAATCGGTCAACTGCGTGCCGGTGCCCGATTCGGCATCTCCCGCGAGGGTGGCGAAGAGCCGATCCATGATCGCGGTGGTCGTCGGCATCAGGTCGGCGGCGTCGATGGTCCCGTAGTCGGCGATCTCCATCCGCGCCCGCTCGACGATCCGGGCCGCCAAATCGTCGCGTTCGGCACGCATCCGGGCCAGCAGTCGCTGCCGAGGCGATGAGATATCGGCGGGTTCCCGAGCTACGGCCGCCCGGTTCGATACCCCGTCGGCCGGGGTTTCGGTACGGGACGGCTCGTTCATATCACCGCCGACAATACGACGCCCGTTTGGAGAAACCAACAAAACGCCTCCGCCCGACTTCGGCGCCGAATCCATGGCCCGGGCGGGGTGTGGCGTACGACACTCGACGGACATTCGCCCTCACCGGCGAAGCGCAGGCAAAGAACAGAGGTTTGCATGTATCTCACGCAGGGCTTGCACCGAGCCGTCCAACAGAACCCGAACGGCGTCATGTCGATCTGTGCCGACCGCACCCGCACCTTCGCCGAGGGCGTCGACCGGGTCGCCCGGTTGGCCGGAGCACTGCGACAGCTGGGCGTCGCCGAGGGTGACCGGGTCGGCATCCTGGCGCTGAACAGCGATCGGTATCTGGAGTACCTGCTGGCGGTGCCGTGGGCCGGGGCCGCGCTGAATCCCGTGAACATCCGCTGGAGTCCGGCGGAAATCGCGTACTCGCTGATGGATTCCGAGACCGGGGTGCTGCTGGTCGACGACGCGTTCGCGCCCATGGTCCCGGCATTGCGGGCGGCGGCGCCGGTGCTGCGTACGGTGGTCCACTGCGGCGACGGACCCACTCCGGACGGCATGCTGTCCTACGAGGAATTGATCGCCGGCACGGAACCGGTCGAGGATGTGCGGCGCGGCGGCGACGCTCCGGCGGGCATCTTCTACACCGGCGGCACCACCGGGCATCCCAAGGGCGTGGTCCTCAGCCATGCCGGATTACAGATCTCCGGGCTGGGCAGCCTGTCGACCGGTTATCTCGCGCAGCCCGGCGCGCGGTATCTGCACGCGGCGCCGATGTTCCATCTGGCCGATCTGGCCGGCTGCGTCACCCAGATCATGATGGGCGGCGCCCAGGTGATGGTGCCCGCATTCGATCCGGTCGCGGTGATGGAAGCCGTTGCGGCGCACGGTGTTACCGATACGCTGCTGGTTCCGGTGATGATCCAGGCGATCGTCGACCACCCCCGGGTGACGGACTTCGACCTGTCGAGTGTCCGAGGGATCGTCTACGGGGCCTCCCCGATCGCGCAGGCCGTCCTGGAGCGTGCGTTGCGGGTGTTTCCGCAGGCACGTTTCACGCAGGCCTACGGTATGACCGAATTGTCGCCGGTGGCCACGTTGCTCGGCCCCGACGACCATCTCGCCGGGCGACTGCGCTCGGCGGGACGCGCTGCCCCGCATGCGGAGGTCCGCATCGCCGACGCCGACGACAACGAGGTGCCGCGCGGAACCGTCGGGGAGATCCTGGTCCGCGGCGCCCACGTGATGCTCGGCTACTGGAACCGGCCCGAGGAGACCGCTGCCGCGTTGCGTGGGGGATGGATGCACACCGGGGACGGCGGCTATATGGATGACGAGGGCTATGTCTACGTCGTCGATCGGATGAAGGACATGATCGTGAGCGGCGGGGAGAACGTGTACTCCGCGGAGGTCGAGAATGCGGTATCCGCCCATCCCGCCGTCGCCGCCTGCGCCGTGATCGGTGTGCCGGACGACGAGTGGGGAGAGCGCGTGCACGCGGTGATCGTGTGCCATCCCGGCACGAGTGTGACCGTCGAGGAGATCCGCGAGCACGTCAAGGAGTCGATCGCCGGATACAAGGCGCCGCGCAGCATCGAAGTGGTCGATTCCCTGCCGGTCTCCGGGGCCGGCAAGATCCTCAAACGCGAACTGCGCAAACAGTATTGGGGAGATTCGGAGCGGCAGGTGCACTGAGGTGCGCGCGGCGGGCCGCACCGCCGCGCGTCAGGCGAGTGGCCGGTCGGTCGGCAGATTGACGAAACTCGGCGAATTCGGATCCAGCTGCAGATGTTGCGGTTTGAGTTCCGAATCGTTGAGCATCGGCCGGAACGGCATGGCCTTGGGCGCATTGGCCGCGAAGAGGTCGATGCGCAGCCGATGCCCGATCTGCAATCGCGCCTGGGTCGGAATCACCGCGATATCGATCGTGACCGGTTGGCCCGGTGCCGCTGGCTGCCGCGCCGCGGCGGTGAGCAGATGGAACGGGGCGGTGTAGTCGCCGTTGGCGGAACGGCTGCTGCGTTCGTCGTCGACCGCGCGCATCGAGACGGTGAGCTGCCCGGTGGTGAGGGCCGTGGAGGTGCCGTCGGGCGCGACATCGTTGACCGTGGCACTCCAGAATCCGTCGGTGGCGTCGTGCACGACGTTCAGATGGAGGTCGATCGGCCCGGAGATCGCGGTGGGCTGTGCGACGGGCGCACTGGTGAAGGTCAGCGCATCGTGTTCGGCGATGCGGGAATCCTTGGAACAGGCGTCGATCATCGCGCCGGATCCGGCGGAGCCCTGGGCCGCGTCGCGAGAACACAGCGTGGCCAGACCCGGAGCCACGGTCAGGGTGGAGACCTCGGCCGGCGGCTGCGCGCTCAACGAGCCGTCGTGCACGCTGGCGACCGGGCTGCCGCTCGGCGCCGCCGTCAGATAGATCCGGCGGTGGTCCACCCCGGGTTGCGGAAACCGGGGCAGCGTCACCCACTCGCCGCCCTGTTCCTTCAGCACGATCGGCCCGTAGTGGTCGATGCCGTTGTCGATGTCCTTGAGCCACTTGTCGAACCAGGCTCGCTGCAACACCTCGAGTCGCGGCGGGGCACCGGCGACGCCGGTGCCGGCCCCGGGGTTGGAGTGGTAGGTGTCGCCGACGACGAGCTGTTTACGGCCGGGCGGCAGCGGAATGGCCTGGTAGATCTTGGTGGCGCTGTTGGCGAAGATGTCGTGCCAACCGCCGTAGACGAAGGCGGGCACGGTGACGCGCTCCGGATGCCCCATGATCGCCTGCCGGAAATCGCTGTCGGCGTTCAGCGCATCGGCCAGCGCGGGCGGCATCTGGTCCAGCGACGGGGTGAACAGCGCCTGGATCAGCAGATCGACGTTGGTCGCCGGATCGGCCATCCGCGCGCTCAGCCACTTCCAGTCGAAGGTGCCGGTCAGCATCGCCTTCAGGTCGGGAATCAGCTTGAGCTGGTTCACCGTGTTGAGCCACATCGGCAGAAATGTGGTGCCGACGCCGCCGCCCGGGGCGACGACATCGCGCATCAGGTCGCTGCCGGGGACCACCGGGAAGATCGCCCGCAGTGCGGCGGGTGCGTTCTCCGCCGCCCGCAGCTGATTGATCGCGGCGTACGAACCGCCGCTCATCGCTACCTTGCCGTTCGAAAATGGTTGCGCCGCAGCCCAGTCGATCACCTCGCGGGTGTCGAGCTGTTCGCGTGCGCCGAGGGTCTCCCAATCGCCCTGCGACTGGCCGGTGCCGCGCACGTCGGCGACCACCAGGGTGTAGCCGGAGCGGATCAGATTCCGGTCCAGGCCGAGTACCGTCGGCACGGTGCCGCCGTCGAGGGCGTGCAGCAGGTCGCCGAAGCTGCTGATCGGGGTGCCGGACAGATTGATCTGCCGCACCAGCGACATGACCAGCGGCTGCAGGCCGGGGTTCTCGACGGCCGAGCCCACCAGATCGGTCATGAGTTTGGTGTAGGGGGTGAGGTTGACGATGGTCGGCAGCGGCTCGGTGACCACGGCCCCGGTGGTGTCGACCGGCCGGTAGACGTTGGCCTTCAGCACGATTCCGTCACTCATCCGGATCGGCACGTCGGCGTCGAGGTGGACGTCCGGATACTGCTGGGGACCGTCGTGGACGGCGGTCCACTGATCCTCACGGCCGGCCAGATTCGGATCATCGGAATGGGGTAGTCCGCCGAACAGTGCGGTGGCGGTCGCGGAAATACCGACCGCCGCAACGGCCATCAGGGTCCGGACGGGCACCACGGGTTTGCGCGATCGCAGCTGCCCGAACATCACGCCCCTTCTCGGTTGAGTTTTCGCGCACGACTGGGCCGGTCATCGACGATAGCAATCCGCTACCGGGAAATCCGGTAGCGCAGCCCTGGTGTCGTGCCCGCATCCGGACGCCCGGTGAGCGGGAGCACCGACCGGGCGAGAACACGTTTCAGTTACCGTCGCGGTATGGGCGCAGAATCGAACGGATGTATCGATCCGCACCGCTACGGCCCGTGGGCCGTGATCGCGGGCGGATCGGAGGGCGTGGGCGCGGAATTCGCCGATCAGCTCGCCGCGGCGGGCCTGGATATCGTGCTGCTCGCGCGCCGCGAAGGTCCGCTGGCCGAGACCGCCGAGCGCATTCGCCGCCACGGCGGGCGGGTCCGGACCCTCGCGGTCGACCTCACCGCGGCCGACGCGGCCGACCGGACCGCCGCGGCCACCGCCGATCTCGAGGTCGGTCTGCTGATCTACAACGCCGGGGCCAACACCCACAGCGCGGAATTTCTCGACGGCGATCTCGACGCCTTCGCCGCGATGAACGCGCTGAATATCGCCACCCCCTTGGCGCTGGTGCACCACTTCGGACGCGGCATGCGCGCGCGGCGGCGGGGTGGCATCGTGCTGGTGGGTTCGCTCACCGGCTACAGCGGGTCGGTGCGCCACACGGTCTACGGCGGCGCCAAGGCATATCTGCGGATCTTCGCCGAGAGCCTGTGGCTGGAGTTGCGCGACCACAACGTCGACGTGCTGCATCTGGTCCTCGGGGTGACTCGCACCCCGGCGATGGCCCGGGCCGGACTGAATTTCGACCTTCCCGGATTGCCGGTGGCCGAACCGGCCGAGGTCGCGCGGGAGGGGCTCGAACAGCTGGCGAACGGGCCGGTTCACATCGCCGGCGGCAACGCCGAGGCCGCGGCGCTGAGCAGCGGGCCCGATCGGGCCCGGATCGTGCTCGGCGGACACCGCCGCATGCAGCGCCTGCTCGGGCTCGCGGTGGACCGCTCATGAGCGAACCGGTCCGGCTGGCACTGTCCACCCCGATCGTCGTGCAGGTGCCGGGGCAGCGTTCGGACTGGGAGGCGCACGCCGGAATCGAGGAGTTGGCACTGATCGCGCAGACCGCGGACCGGCTCGGCTTCGATCATCTGACCTGTAGCGAACATACCGCCGTGCCCGCCGACGCCGCCGAGACGCGGGGATCGACCTACTGGGATCCGCTGGCCACCCTGTCGTATCTGGCCGCCCGGACCACCCGGATCCGACTGGCCACCTCCGTTCTGGTCCTGCCGTATCACCACCCGCTCGAGATCGCCAAAAGCTACGGCACCTTGGACCGGATCAGCGGCGGCC
The DNA here is from genome assembly GCF_000308855.1 of Nocardia veterana NBRC 100344. Lineage (GTDB taxonomy): Bacteria > Actinomycetota > Actinomycetes > Mycobacteriales > Mycobacteriaceae > Nocardia > Nocardia veterana. The sequence continues at coordinate 34,240 of NZ_BAGM01000200.1, forward strand.
GGGTCGTCCTCGGCGTCGGAGTGGGTTCGCTCGCACCGGAATTCGAGCTGCTGGGGGCGCCCTGGGAGGGGCGCGGCGAGCGTGCCGACGATGCCGTCGCCGCACTGCGTGCCGCCTTCGGGGTCCGCGAACCACGGTATGCCGGAACGCATTACGCATTCTCCGGAATGATCGTGGAGCCGGCCGGCGTGCAGGATCGGGTGCCGATCTGGGTGGGCGGGCGCACCATGCGTTCGTTGCGGCGGGCCGTCCGGTACGGTGCCGGCTGGATGCCGTTCGGGCTGTCGCCGCAGCGATCGAAAACCATGCTGGCGCAGGTGAATCCACCGACCGGCTTCGAGATCGTCCTGCCGACCGGCCCATTGGATCCATTGGGGGCGCCCGAGCGCGTCCGGCGGCGGCTGGCCGCGCT
>NZ_BAGM01000199.1 GCF_000308855.1 Nocardia veterana NBRC 100344
CAGGAACCATGAGCACGACCCAGATCACCGCGAACACCTTCGGACTCAACGACGAGAACTGGCGTAAGCACGCCAACCCGTGGAGCGTGTGGAGCCGGATGGCCGCGTTCGCGGTCCTGCTCGCCGCGATCTACCTGCGCGATGCGCTGGGCTGGTGGACCCTGGCGGTGTTGGCCGGGGGTGTCGCGTTCATGTTCGCCAATACCCGCATGTTCCGGCCCATCGATGTGCCGCGTCGCTGGGACGAGAAGGGGATCTACGGCGAGCGGCTGTGGACGGAGAAGGCGCCGGCCGCCGAACCGCATCGCCGCGCGATCTCCGCGATCATCGGCATCGCCGGGGTGGGGTTGCCGATCGTCGCGTGGGGACTGGTGAGCGTCCAGATTTGGCCCACCGTCTTCGGCTGGACCCTGGTCTTCCTGTCACAGCTGTGGCAGATCGACCGATTCGTCGCCATCTACGACAGCGCGGTCAGTGCCGGCACGCCCCGCGACTGACTTCTCAGCCTCGAAACCTGTTGGCGCTCTGCCCTTTCCTCGACCGAGCCGGGCCGAGCGCGCCTCCCAGCACCGAAAGTCTTGGTTCGGCGCATGCCGAACATCATGAAGGAGCAGACCTGTGTCCACCGAAACGATCATCGCCTCGACCACCCACGGCAAACTCGAGGGCGAGTCCCGCAACGGCGTCAACATCTTCCGGGGTATCCCCTACGCGGCGCCACCGGTCGGTGAATTCCGCTGGCGGGCACCGCAACCGGTCCAGCCGTGGGACGGCGTGCGCTCCGCGCTGACCTTCGGCCCGGTCAGCCACCAGCACCCGCTGCCGCCATCGGAGATCCACAAGGGCATCCTGGACGTCCCCGGCCGCCACAGCGAGGATTGCCTCTACCTGAACGTGTGGACCCCCGGGCTCGACGACGCCAAGCGCCCCGTCCTGTTCTGGATCCATTCCGGCGGACTGGAATACGGATCAGGATCACAACCGCTCTACGACGGCACCGCGCTGGCCGCGAACCGAGACGTGGTCGTGGTGACCATCAACTACCGACTCGGCGCACTGGGCTACCTCCGCCTGAAAGATCTCACCGGCGGGATGATCCCATCCACCGGAAACGAAGGCCGGATGGATGAGATCGCGGCGCTGACCTGGGTACGCGACAATATCGCCGGCTTCGGCGGCGATCCGGACAACGTCACCATCTTCGGCCAGTCCGCCGGATCCATCGAGGTCGCCGCCCTGCTCGCGATCACCCCGGCACAAGGCCTGTTCCGACGCGCCGCACTGCACAGCACCGCAACCCATTCCTCGCAAACCATCGACAACGCCAACCGGATGAGCGAACTGTTCGTCGACATCCTCGGCGTCGATCCCCGCGACGCCGACGCCCTGCGAGCGGTATCACCCGCACGTCTGGTCCAGGCATCCACCGACCTGCTAACCCGGATGAAACAGGAGGACCCGAACTCCGGCCGGATGCACTTCAACCCCGTCGTCGACGGCGACTTCCTGCCGATGCGCCCCTACGACGCGGTACGCAACGGCGCAGCGGACGATATCTCGATCATGGTGGGTACCACGCTCGACGAGACCCGGCTGGCACTGGGCTCGGAGCCACCGCTACAACTCGACTACGCCTCGGCGCTGGCCGCATGCCGGGTCTTCCTCGGCGACGAGGCAGAGCGAATGATGGCCGCCTACACCGACCTTCGCACACAACGCGGCCTACCCGCGAGCCCCACCGACGTCATGTTCGCCATCGAAACCGACCGGGTACTGCGCTACCCCTCGATCAAACTGTCCGAAGCACTCAGCGAACGCGACCGGCCCGGATACCAGTTCATCTTCACCTACGAATCCCCCGCCATGGACGGCCGCCTCGGCGCGGCACACGCCCTCGAACTCGGCTTCCTGTTCGGCACCTACACCGACCAGAAAGCAAAGGTATTCAACGGCGACGGCCCCGCCGCCGACCTGCTGGCGGAACGGATGCAAGCCGCCTGGACCGCGTTCGCCGCTACCGGAGACCCCTCGTGCGCGAGTATCGGACACTGGCCCACCTACCGGACCGGCCGCGAAACCATGCTGATCGGCAACGACTGGCACGTCGCGAACGCCCCCTACGAACAGGAACGACTGCTCTGGGAGGAGTTCCCCGGCGACGCCCGAATCGGCCTGATGTAACACACCGGCACGACAACGAAAGGCACTGTCGGCCATATGAACCCGAAACCGGGGCGAATCCAGTGCAATGCACTGGATTCGCGCCGGTGCGGGGGACACCAGTGCCTTCCCGGAAGCCCGGACGACAATCACCGAAGACCGAGGCACGATGTGCCGGGCATCCGGCGGCCCGGCGAACCGGCCGGGACCCAGCATGAAAACATTGGTTCAGATCGTTTTTACCGTTGGAGGATTTGCGATGCCCGTAGCGTTCACCGAGCAGGAACGTGCACACATCACCGAGGCGTTGCGTTCGTCCGGGCGGCGGCTGTTCTCGACGGTCGGCCTGAAGAAGACGTCGCTGGCGGAGTTGGTGACCGAAGCCGGGATCGTGAAATCGACCTTTTATGCGTTCTTCGATTCGAAGGAGGCGCTGTACCTCGACCTGCTGCTCACACACGCTCAGCAAGTGCGAGCGGCCACCATCGACAACGGCTTGCACCAGGGACGAGACACACTCGATGCGTTGCGCCGCTACCTACGAGCAGTGGTGCGAGTGCTGGACGAGGACCCGCTGTATCGCAGACTGATGTCACATCCGGACGAGATGAAACTGCTGCAACGCAAGCTGACTCCCGAAGTAGTCGCCGCCGCGGGAAACAACGGCATGGCCGAATTGGCCGAGTTCATCGCGGCGAAGCAGTCCACCGGGGAGATCGCCGGTGACGACCCCTGGGTGGTCGTGGGCGCACTACGCAGCGTGCTGCTGCTGGTCATGCACGCAGAGGAGTTCGGCGCCGCCTACCCGCGAATACTCGATCTGACAATCGACGCATTGACCACCGGACTCACTGAACGGCCCTGAACACATGTGAGGCCGGTCGGTTGTAGTCATCGTGTCTGCCGCGGGCCGTGTTCGTGGCTGTTCGCCTCGCCGGCCGACTGATCCGGTGCGGCCAACTCGTAGCCGGCCGCGTCGACGGCGGCGCGAATGTCGGCAGGATCGAGGTCCGCGGCACTGGTCACCCTCACGGTGTCGGCAGCGACGTCCACCGCTACCGCGGTGACTCCGGGGATGTGTTCGATCTCGGCGGTGACCGAAGCCGCGCAGTGGCCGCAGGCCATTCCGAGAACTGCGTAGCTGTGTTCGATCATGTCGGTTCCCCTTATGCCTCGGCCGATTGCGGTTCGGACTGCTGGTGACCGGAACTGTCGGTGGTCACGGAGCGAGTGAGCATGTGTGCCCGGCGCATCCGGCCCTCCGGTGTGAATTGCCCGAAGAAGCAGACCTCGATGGCGAGGTCGGTGCCACGCTGGCGGACATGGAGGGTGTATCGGGCGGCGAGGCGGTCCCCGTCGGCCATCGCTTCGTGCACCTCGATGCGGCTGCCGGGCCGGTTCTTGCGCACCGGCCGGGTATGGGCGATCAGCTTGTCGCGGTCCATCCGATGCCCATCGGCGATCTGCACGATATCGGGGGTATGGAACAGGTCCACGATCGCCGCCGCATCGTCGTCGTCCAGCAAACGCTCGGTGAAGGTAGTGAAGAAGTCGGCGATGAACAGCGCGGGGTCGGTGCCGGCGAAGGTGAGCATAGGACGCCTCTCGATCTGACACGAAGATATTCTTGACAGTCTGTAAGATATACGGAGATGGCAAACTTTGACAAGGTGTAAGAAATGACAGGTTCTCCGATCCGCAAGCGGCGTGCAGACGCCGACCGCAGCCGAACCGCCATCCTGGACGCGGCGGCGCGCATTCTGGACGAGCAGCCCGATGCGAGCATCGAGGCGATCGCCACTTCGGCGGGGGTGACGCGACAGACGGTGTATGCGCACTTCCCCTCGCGGGATCGGCTACTCAGGGAGGTCCTCGACCGGCTCACCGAACGCACCGCGGCCGCGATGGACGCCGCGGATCCCGGCGACGGACCGGCCGTCACGGCCTTGCTGCGCATACTCGACGCGGCGGCCACGGAGGCCGGGCGCTATCCCGTTCTGGTGCAACAGATCAACGCCTTGCCGACCGGTTCACAGGAGGATCATGCCCGGCACACGCCGATTGCCGACCGCATCGAACGGGTCGTCCGACGCGGTCGTGAGACCGGCGAATTCGATCGCACGCTCCCGCTGAGGTGGCTCGTCACGGTCACGATCCAGCTCGCTCACGCGGCAAGCGAGGAACGCGACCGTGGCCGTTTGTCCGGACAGGACGCGGAGAATGCATTGCGCATCAGCCTCCTGCGCATCCTCGCCGTTGCCGGAAGTGCGAGTCGCCACGACGTCACCAACGTCCATGGTCAGCACACCTAGTTGTCACAAAATCGGCGGCTCCCAGGCCCATAGGATGACCGAGTCGATCCGGAACCGGCGACGTCGGTATTGCTGATGTGCGCCATTGCGATCCTCCTCGGGGACACGGTCGTTGGGAACCGACTGTCTCCCGCGGCCCTGCCGAGCCGGTGTCGGATATCTGTCACCGCCCCGATCGCCACCCTGGAGAATCGTGGTGTGCACATCGAGGTTCTGGGGCCACTGCGAGTGGTCGCCGACGGCCGGACCGTGGGGGTGGGTGGGGTGCGGTCGCGGGCGCTCCTGACACGACTGGCGCTGGAGGCCGGCCGCACGGTGCCCACCAGGACGCTGGTGGAATCGGTGTGGCCGGAAGATGTTCCGGCCCACCCGGATGCTGCTCTCCACTCGCTGGTGGCGCGGTTACGGCGGGCGCTGCCCGAATCGGCGTTGCTTGCGGGGTCGGCGGGTTACCGGCTTGATGTACCTGCTGAGACGGTCGACGCCGTACGCTTCGAGCGACTGGCAGCGGAAGGGCGCCGCGCCCTCGGCGCCGGGCGTCACGGTGCCGCCCAGGAACTACTCACCGAGGCACTGGGGTTGTGGCGGGGCGAGCCGCTGGCCGATGTCGCTCATTTGCCCTTCGCAGCCGTGGTGGCCGTGCGGCTGGACGAACTACGGCTGACGGCGACCGAAGATCGGATCGAGGCGGTACTGAGCGGGTCCTCCCCAGAGCGCGCGCTGCTATCGGTGGAGCTGAACCAGCTGATTGCCGCCCACCCGCTCCGGGAACGATTGCGTGGCCTTCTCATCCGCGCGTTGATTGCCAACGGCCGGCAGGCGGAGGCACTGTCCGCGTACGAAGAGTATCGAAGTGTGCTCGCAACGCAATTGGGCACCGATCCCGGGCCGGAACTGCGCGAGCTGCATATACGAATATTGCGTGGAGACACGGAGTGCTCGCACGTCCGCGGGAACCTGCGTGCGCCGCTGACCAGTTTCGTCGGCCGCGAGACCGACCGACGCCAGGTGGGCCGGCAGTTCATCGACAATCGGCTCGTGACCTTGGTCGGCCCTGGTGGAGTGGGCAAGACCCGCCTCGCCACCGCGACCGGTGCCGAGCTGGATATCCCGGTCTGGCTGGTGGAGCTCGCACCGGTGATACGGCCTGAGGGAGTGCCCCGCGCGGTGGTGGCTGCCCTCGGCCTGCGGGACTCGGCGGATGCGACATCTCGTCTGGTCGAGACACTCGCGAACCGTGCGGCGGCGATCATCCTCGATGGTTGCGAGCGTGTGGTCGGGGCGGCAGCACAGCTGGCATCGGAGCTGCTCGGCCGTTGTCCCCGGCTCCGGATACTGGCCACCAGTCGCGAACCGCTCGGTATCACCGGCGAAGTGCTGTTTGCGGTAGCGCCGCTGGAAGCGGGTCCCGCAGCGCAGCTGTTCACCGATCGGGCGCGAGCCGTGCGACCCGATTTTGTGCCGAGCGACGATGTCGATCGGGTCTGTCGTCGCTTGGACTGCCTGCCACTGGCCATCGAACTGGCCGCCGTCCGCCTGCGATCGATGTCGATCGAAACGCTTGCTGTCCGGCTGGACGACCGGTTCCGGCTATTGACCGGTGGCAGTCGCACCGCGCCTCCCCGTCACCGGACATTGCGGGCTGTCGTGGAGTGGAGTTGGGACCTGCTGACCGACATCGAACGCGCCGCGGCAGAGCAGGCAGCCACCTTCCCCGGGAGCTTCTGCGGTGAGGCCGCCGAATATGTCGGCCTCACCGCAGACACCTTGCATGCTTTGGTCGACAAATCGCTGCTGGAGTACGCGGGAGACCGATACCGGATGCTCGATACCGTCCGCGAGTTCGGTGTCGAGCAACTGACCACGACCGGCCGCCTTGCCACCGCTCGCAACGCCCATGCCGCCTACTTCCTCGAGCTGGCCGAACGGGCCGAGCCGTACTTGCGCGGCTCCGGACAGCTCTCCTGGCTCACGCGCCTGGATGCGGAACGGGACAACATGAACGTGGCACTCGCGTTCGCCGTGGACGACGAAAACACCGATACTGCCGTCCGATTGGGCGCCGCACTCGGTCAGTTCTGGACCGTGCACGGCGATCACGCGGAAGCCACCGAGAAGCTGTGCGAGGTCCTCTCCATGCCCGGTTCGGCCCCGGCCGAGGCCCGACTGCGCGCGATCGCCGCCTACCTGCTCAACGCGACCTTCGCGGGCAGCCTCGGCGCGGCCGCGGCCACCGTGGAACGCCCTGACGCCAGGGGCGAACCGATCACGGCGTTCATCTGTGCCCTGCTCGACCTCGCGACCGGCCAGACCGCCGAGGGATTGGCAACGCTGGAGCCGCACCTGGATCACCCCGATCCGTGGACGCGCGGAATGCTGTGGTTCGCACGCTCTCTGTTGGACAGTGCAGCGGGCCGGGCCGACAACGGCCGAATTGCCATTTCCGCTGCCGTCGAGGGGTTTCGTGGCTGCGGTGAGCGATGGGCGTTGTCGCTGTCGCTGATGTCGCTGGCGAGTACGTTGATCACTGCCGGTGACACCGCCCCGGCCCTGACCATGCTGGATGAGGCGGTGCTGCTGTCGCGTGAACTCGGCATCCACGACGGGCAGCAAGCCTGGCTTGCCATGGTCCGCATCGACGCCGGAGATATCGATACCGCGCGCAAGCAATTGACGGAAGTTCTCACCCGGGGCGCCGCTCCGCGCGAGATCACCCTCGCCCGGATCTCTCTCGCCGACCTGGCTCGTCACGACGACGACCTCGCCGAGGCACAGCGACATCTCGGCTACGTCGCGGATATCACCGATCGGCCCGAGCGTGCCTTGTATGCGGCCGGTGCGGGATATCTCGCCGCGGCCACCGGCGATTTCACCGCCGCCACGCGCTACCTGCGCGAAGCGCGAGATATCGCCGTCGACCTGCCCGACATGCCGATGTTGGCCCATGTGGCAGTCGGGATGGCCGACCTGGCCCACCGGCGAGGCGAGCCCGATCGGGCATCGGAGATCCTCGGCGTGGCCCACGCACTGCGGGGCGGCCCGAACTCCGGTAACCCCGACGTCGCGCGGTTGGCGGTTGCCCTGCGGGGATACCGAGACGATTATGAGCGCGGATGCGGCCTCGACCCCGCGACCGCACTCGCCAAGGTCCAGGCGTATTGACCGCGCCTACTGTCACGTCCGCGCGGCCTTCTCCCGTTTCGCCACATACTCGGCGCGGCAGCCGCGGCAACAGAACGCATACAGCTCGCCATCGATCTCGACGGTGGAGGTGTTGTCGTCCAAGGGAACGAGCACCCCGCACATCGGGTCCTTCAACGCCTTCCCGGTCTCCGCGTCCGCGCGGTACGGAGCGCTGAGCATCTCGACGAGGTCTTCGGACTTCACTATCTTTCCGAACATCCCGATGCTCCCCTCCGAGATCCCGAGGATGTGTACCTGTACAGTCGGCCGCCGGTAGGGCAGTTCCCGATCGTCGAACTCGTCGGAGACGATGCGTGTGGCGTAGGAGATCAACGTCTCGCTCATATCCTTTCGCCACGGTCCCGGAACATGAATTCGGACCAGACAGTGCGGCGGATCCTGCTCGGTAAGAGCCTGCTCGCCGGCAACCCAGACCTGTGGCTCATGCACCACCACTTGAAACATCGACGCGAACACGGCCGCCGAACGGGGCGCCATCTCTTCTCCACCACTGTCGGGTTCGCCGGCCCCCAACTCCTGGATCGTGCCGAGACGCCGGGCTACCCGCCGCCGCTGCGCGGCATCGAGCGCGCCTTCGGACAAGAACAATTCGATGAACATCATCATCTGTCACCTCCCTGGACAGCATCCCGAAGCGGCCTGCCGGATCGCTGTCGAGTCACTGCCACCGGCTGTCCGCAGGCATCAGGCGGCTGATGGCCGGACGAGTGGTCGGTGCGGTCGCACTCAATATGATGTGAGCAGGCGAACCGGACGGACCGGAGGAGATGTTCATGGGACGGGCTGTTGCGGCGGGTGAGGTCCATCCGGCTCAGGATGCCGATCAGCTCACCGATGCGTTGCTGACGGCGTCTCGGCTGCTCGTTGCCTTGTCGGCGCGGTCCATCGCCGCGGTCGACGAGACGATCACCATTCCGCAGTTCAGGACACTGGTCATCCTGTCCACTCGAGGGCCGTCGAATGTCGCCACACTCGCGGGTTTGCTGAACGTGCAGCCGTCCACGGCCACTCGCATGGTCGATCGATTGGTTGGCGGGGGGCTGCTGGACCGTCGGACCAATCCGAATTCGCGCCGCGAGCAGATCGTCGCGCTGACCGATCGCGGACGGCAGGTGGTCGATACCGCGACTGCTCACCGTCGCAACGAGATCGCGGCGGTCGCCGCCCGGATGCCGGTGGCCGATCGCGAGGGTCTGGTGCGGGCGCTGACCGCGTTCACGGCTGCCGGTGGTGAACCTCCACCGGGCGAGGATATCGAGGGCTATCAGCTGTAGCACTGCCGACTTCGCCGATCGCGCGAGCGGGCCGCCCCGCACCGGCGCTACTTCCAGGGCCGGTCTCCCCGGTGCTGCGGAGGGCGCTCAGGACGGCGCTGTGGGTGAGCCAGCCGATTATGGTGTCGCCGGAGTTGTCGAGGACCGGCGCGCCGGTTCCGGCCTCTTCGGCCAGTGCATCGAGGGCTGTTGCCAGCGTGCAGGTTTCGCTGAGCGTACGCGGCAGTGCCGCCAGGTCCGCGACGGTGCTGTCGACCGATTCGGTATCGGCGAGGGTCTCGGCGATCGCCGCCGCGGTCACACACCCCCGATAGCGGCCATCCGCGCCGACGATCGGCACCATCGCATGTGCCGATGCCCAGACGACGCGAGCGGCGTCGGCGACGGTGGTGTCGGCGGGGATCGGTTCCGGGCACGGCTGCATCACCTCGGCAACGCGGATGCGGTCGAGTCGTCCGGCCGGGCCGGCGTGTGCCGCATCGAGATCCACGCCGCGGCGGGTCAGTTTGAGGGTGTAGATCGTTTCCTTGGACAGCACGCGCGATATCCCCGTGGCCACGACCACCGACAGCATGAGCGGCAGGATGATCGAATACTCACCGGTCAACTCGAACAGGATGATGACCGCGGTGATCGCCGCCCGCGTCGCCCCCGCGAAGGCAGCGCCCATACCGATGAGGCCGTACATGCCCGGTGCCGCGGTCGCGGCCGGGAACAGGTGGTGGACAACGACGCCGAAGGCGGTGCCGCCCATCGCGCCGATGAACAGCGAGGGCGCGAAAACCCCACCCGATCCGCCGATTCCGATGGTCAGGCTCGTCGCGAGCATCTTCCCGGCCATGAGCACGACCAGCATCCACAACACGTAGTGGCCACCGATGGCCTCGCCCAGCACCGGATATCCGACGCCGTACATCTGCGGCAGTACCAGCAGCACGCCTCCCAGCAACAGGCCCCCAACGGCGGGCCGCAGCCACTCCGGCCCCCGCCAGGCCCAATCGCACAGATCCTCGATGCGATACAGCACGTGCGTGAAGGTGACTCCGACGGCTCCGACGACCACCCCGAGCAGGGCGAAGGCGGCATATTCCCAGCCCGAGCGCACGCCGAAAGCGGGCAGGTCCAGGAATGGTTCGTCGCCGAGGACGGCACGGCCGATCACGCTGGCCGTGACGCTCGACAACACGACCGCACCGAAGGACTCCGCGGCGAAGTCACGCAGAATCAATTCCATCGCGAAGAACGGCCCGGCGATGGGCGCGTTGAACGTCGCCGCGATACCACCCGCGGCGCCGCACGCCACGAGAATTCGCAAGCGGCGCTCCGAAATTCGAGTCAATCGCCCGACACTGGATCCCCATGCCGAGCCGATCTGCACGATCGGCCCCTCACGTCCGACCGACCCTCCGCCACCGATGCACAGTGCCGAGGCGAGCGCTTTGACGACGGTCACCTGCGGCGCAATCCGCCCGCCGCGTTCGGCGACGGCGTACATCACCTCGGGAACGCCGTGTCCCCGTGCTTCCGGCGCGAACCGATGAACGAGGGGGCCGTAGACGAGCCCCGCCACGACCGGCGCCAGCACCACGAACCACGGCCCCAGCGCCGGAAGATGCGGATTCAGCGCATGGCCGACCGCCGAATAGTCGTCATGGCCCGACAGCACTCGAGTGAAAGTCGTTATCAGCCAGCGGAAGACGATCGCACCCCCACCGGCGCCCGCACCGATCAGCAGGGCCAGCACCACCAAGCCGCCGCGGCTTTCCCGCAGCCAGTCCCGCCACGGCGTCCTCGTCGGCAGCGCCACCGACCACCACCGTCCGTCCGCGATCTCCGCGGGCCTTGCACCCATCACCGCCACCCTCGCCCGACCATCAACCCATGCACAGTGCAACAATTGTAGAGTGCTCGTATTCGGAGATCCGCAGTGACCGGCATGCAGAGCGTCCCCGCGCCCACGACCGCCACGATTTTCAGCACCTGGACCTGGTCGCCCATCGTCGATGTGCTTGTCGTCGTCGCGGCGGTCGGCTACCTGTATCTGGTGTGGCGCGCGGCGCGGCGCGATCTGCACTGGCCGCCGTTGCGAACCGGGTGCTGGCTGGCCGCGCTGGTCGTGCTGGTCCTCGCCGTCGACAGCGCGCTCGCGTCCTACTCGCACGCGTTGTTCGCCGTGCACATGGTGGTCCATCTGTTGCTGATCATGGTCGTTCCCGCGCTGTTGGTGTGGGCCCAGCCCATCCGGCTGCTGCACGACGCCGCCGGGCCCGCCACCGCCACGGCCATCGATCGGATGCGAGCCAGTCGCGGCTTCCGAATCCTGGTCTCTGCGCGATTCACCGTGCCGCTCTACAGCGCGGTCCTGCTGCTGACCCATCTGACCGGATTTCAGCAGGCGATGTCGACCCACATGTGGATCCACGACAGCGAACTCCTGCTGTACCTGATCAGCGGATACCTGTTACTACTCCCCCTGGCCGGTGACGAGCTCACCATCGACCCGGTATGGCCCTACGCGCTGCGCTTCGTGGTACTCGCGATCTGCGTGGGCCCGGACACCCTCGTCGGCGTCACGCTGATGATGTCGTCGACCGTGCTCGCCCCCGCCTACGCCGCCTCCCGCGACTGGGGCCCGAGCGCGTTGGCCGACCAGAATCTCGCCGGGATCATCATGTGGCTCGGCGGCGACGGACTGATGATGCTGATCATGATCGCCGTTGCCGGCCAATGGATTCGCACCGCCGACCGCGACACCGGACTCGGCCCCTGGCTCGACGGCATCCGCAACCGCGCACTCCTCGGCAGCACCGACATCGACACCGACGTCGATCACGAACAAGCCGCCCTCGACGCCTACAACGCACGGCTCGCACAACTGAACGGACCACCCCCGGACAAGCGCCGGAGCCCGAGGGCGACCTGCAATACCCAGACCGTTGCCATTGGCGAGTCTCCGCAGGAACCGAGCACGGCCGCACCGCACACCGGCCATGCCCCCGGTCGAGACGAGCTGCGATGAGATCGATCCCGCGATGGCGAACGACGCACGCCGCGACCATGCACCATCCCGCCACTGTCCGGGCTCGACGGCTACCGGCCTCGTCCGGTCAGTCACGACCCTGACCCCGAGCACCGCCCACCCACCCGCACGGCAATCGTCCAGGAGGTCGAATTGGGTTTCGGACCCCGAAACATCATCGTGCCCTTGTTGGCCCTCATCACCGCTGCCGCCGTGGGCGCCTGCGGAGCACACACCCCGGCCCCGCCCGCGGGTGGCCCAGAACCGCTGATCAGCCCACAGCCGGGCCCGGTCCTCATCACGACCCGCACCATCGCCGGTCTGGGCCCGGTCCTCGTCGACGCCCGGGGCTACACGCTCTACATCTTCCCGACCGATACCGATCATTCGACGAGTTGCAGCGATGCGTGTATGGGCAGCTGGCCGCCGGTCACAGTACCGGCCGACCAGGATCTACGCGCCGGCAACGGAGTCCAGCAACGACTCCTGGGAACGATTTCCGGCCCCTACGGGCGGAAGATCGCCACCTATGCCGGCCATCCCCTGTATGCCTACGCAGGCGATGTCGAGCCGGGACAGGCCAACGGCCAGGGCCTCAACCTCAACGGCGATTCCTGGTTCGTCATGAACCCGGACGGCAAAGCCATCGTCCCGCCGGACCAACTGGGCGTGATGCCCAAGGGCACCTATGCCGTTGCCGGAACACAGGCGAATCCGAGCCCACGCCCGCAGCCGATGCCTGGCATGCGGGAAGGCACGCCGCCGACGACCATGAACGGAGGACACCGGTGACCGACCACGAACGGACCGACACCGCCGACCCGGAGCAGCATGAGCACTCGCCACGGTCGCCCCGCCCGGCGATGAACCGGCGAGCCATGCTGCTGGGCGGTGCGGGAATCGGTGGCCTGGTGGTAGGGGCGGGTCTCACCGTCGGTGCACAGCACGCCCTCGCATCGCAACCGGCGGCCCCGGTCGTCCCGGCCACCGAGGAACTGATGACCGATCACGGCCTGCTGAAGCGAATCCTGTTGATCTACCGCAACTGTGGCCACCGTCTGACGACCGGCGATCACCTCGACCCCGCGCTGCTTTTCCATTCCGCTCAGATGGTCCACTCCTACATCGAAGACTTCCACGAGGGCATCGAAGAGGGCTACGTATTCCCCCGCTTGCTGCGCGCCGGAAAACTGCCCGACACCATCCGGACTCTGTTGACCCAGCACGACGTCGGACGCAAACTCACCATCGCGATCATCCGATCGACGACCACCATGGACATGCCCGGGATGGGCTCGGCTCCTGGGTTCGCGACCGCCGACAGCCGGTCCGATCTCGCCCGCACCCTCGACCGGTTCATCACCATGTACGAACCGCACGAAGCGCGAGAGGACACCATCGTGTTCCCCGCGTTCCGTGAGGTCACCGCCGACGGCCGCACCTTCGACGAGATATCAGAGCAGATCGCGCACGCGCAGCAGCAGCGATTCGGCGACCACGGCGTATCGAACTACCTCGACCAGATCGCCGATATCGAGCGGCAACTCGGCATCTACGACCTGGCCGCCTTCACCCCACCCGCACCGGAATGAACCGGCATCCACGCGCGAGAGGGTTTGTCGTGGCCTTTCATCCACCGACGGGTCAGGCCTGGTCGACGGCTCCCGGCGTCGCGATCCCCATTCGGCCGACCGAGTCGTCCAACATGCCGGACGATGTACGAGTCGACCCTCTGTATCGGAGCGCTCGCCCACTGCCGGTGGCTGCGCTCGCGCACGTCACTCGAGGAGGTGCCCACCGATGAGCGACGTGATCGCAACCGAACAGCTCACCAAGACGTTCGGCCGCAATCGTGGTGTCGCCGATATCGGCATCGACGTGGCCGCGGGCGAGGTATTCGGGTTCCTCGGCCCGAACGGCGCAGGCAAGTCCACCACCATCCGCCTGCTGCTCGGCCTGTATCGACCGACCTCCGGCCATATGCGGGTGCTGGGCCTCGACCCGACTCGCGATGCCGTCGCCATCCACCGCAGGGTCGGTTACCTACCCGGCGAGCTGGCGCTCTATCAGCGCCTGACCGGACGCGAGCATATCGACCGATTCGCGCGTATCCGCCGTCTCACCGACCTGGGCTACTGCGACGAACTCGTCGAGCGGTTCGGGGTGGAGCTCCATCGCCCCGTCCGCACCCTGTCGAAGGGCAATCGGCAGAAGATCGGCCTGCTGCTGGCGTTCATGCACCGACCCGACCTGCTCGTCCTGGACGAGCCGACCGCCGGACTGGACCCGCTACTCCAAGACGAATTCGCCCGGCTCGTCCGCGAGACCGTCGCCGACGGACGCACCGTTTTCCTGTCATCACACGAGCTCGACGAGGTCCAGCGCCTGGTCGACCGGCTCGCGATCATCAAGGAAGGACGCATCGTGGTCAGCGACACCGTCGACGGAATGCGCCGGAATGCCCCGCGCACCATCGAATTCGAGTTCACCCATCCGCCCGGCACCGACGCGTTCTCCGGCCTCGACGGCGTCCAGGTGCTGCACGACACCGGCCCCCGGGTCACACTCGCCGTCACCGGCCCGGTCGCACCGGTACTTCGCACCGCCGCCGCATTGGATGCGGTGGACGTCACCGCACGACCCGCCGATCTCGACGAGCTGTTCCGGACCTATTACCGCGACGAACTGGGCGGGTCCCACGATGCCTGACACCGGACTGACGGGCTTGGACCTGCGATTGCGGCGCCGATCCGTCTACGGCTACACCATCGGGCTCGCTGCCTACGCACTGGTGATCGTCGCGCTGTATCCGTCGTTCCGAAACGACACCAGCCTCGACCAACTGCTCACCAACGACCCGACCATGGCCGCGCTGTTCGGCGTCAGTGGTTCGCTGACCAGCCCGACCGGCTGGCTCAACGCCAACCTGTACGCCAACTTCGTCCCACTGGTCATCCTCCTCATCACCATCGGATACGGCGCGTCCTGCCTTGCCGGACAAGACGAGGACGGAACCCTCGGACTGGTTGCGACACTGCCCATTTCCCGCCGCACGATCGTGCTGCAGAAGGCGGGCGCGCTGGTCCTGCTCGCGCTGCCCGCCACACTGGCCACCACGGCCTGCGTCGTCATCGGGCGCGGCTTCGACCTCGACGTCGATACCGGCGCTCTGGCCGGTATCACCGTCGGTGTCCTCCTGCTCGGAGTGGACTTCGGCGCCGTCGCCATGCTCATCGGCGCAGCATCCGGCAGCCGCGGCACCGCACTGGGAGTCACCTCGGCCCTCGCCGCCGCGGCCTACCTGATCAGCTCCCTCGCTCCCGTCGTGCACTGGCTGGCCCCCGCACGATTCGCCTCCCCGTTCTTCTACGCCGTCGGCGACGGACAACTCGACCATGGCCTTTCCGTCGCATGGTTCGGCGTTCTGTCCGGACTCGCCCTCGCCACAGTCACAGCGAGTGTCATCGCGTTCGAGCGCCTCGACCTGCATTGACCACCGCATGCCCACTCAGCACGCAAGGCGGCGGATTCACATCCCGAAATGCGACCGGCGAACCACGGCGACGGCGTCCTTGGGTCCCGACAGATCGACGTGGGCCACCGCTTGGCGGCCGAACAGAAACAACAGAAGCTCCCCGGGCGGACCGCTCAGCCGCACCACTCGGTCAGCCTTTCGAACCCACATGCTCTCACCGGTTCCCGCCCATACGATTTCGAGTGCGACCCCACGCACCCTCCGGCTCAGATAGTGGCCACTGCGGCGAACGTTGCGCCACAGAGCACTCTCCATCCCAGGCGCCAGGCCGGTCCGCGGGCCCAGCCCGTTCGCTCTGCGCAGATCCTCATGGTGCACGAAGAATTCGTTGAGGCTCGGAAAGGAGCGCATCCAGCGAACGCGAAACACACCAGGTGGCGGTCCCGCCCGTAGCTGTCGGACAAGCCATCCGAACTCCGTTCGTTCCGCCAACCTCGACATGCGCCTCTGCGCGAATCGCTGAAACGGACCAGGAAGCACCAGACATGGCCCGGCCAGGAGATCACGCTCGCGCAGCAACAGGTGCGCGGCGAGGTCGCGGGCCGTCCAGTCGGCGAGCAGTGTGGACGCATCGGGCCCGACTTCAACGAACAGATCGCACAGTGCGTACCGCTCCTGCGCGTCGTAACCCTCCACCTCCGACATGGTCGCACCGAACGTGTCGACGCACGCGCATTCCCGGCGAACACAGCACGCGATCCCACCGCCGCCGATACCCGCCGGTCTGCTGCTCCTCAGTGATCCAGCCGCAGTTCGACCATCGGGATGCCCGGCGCTGTTTCGTCGATCGCGGCGCCGAAGGTGTTCTCGATCGCGGGCTTCAACGCGTTCCAGGCACGGCGGTGACGCGTGATGTAGGACTGCAACGATGCCGCAGCCTCTTCGGAATTCAGCACTCGCGCGGCAGCCGGTACCGCCGCGCGCAAACCGGTCCATACTCGCCCCGACGGATGGACCTGCAGATTGCGGAACCACTGTGCCCGGGTCCCGAATCCCGAGACCACCACATACGTGTCCGGCTCGGGATGGTCGATCACTTCCAGAACAACGTATCGGCGCGCGCCGGACTTGCGGCCGATGTGTTCGAGCATCAGCATGCGTGATCCGAACAGGAACCCGAGGCGCGCCCGGTACAGCTGTATGGGCGCGCGCATGAGCCGCCGATTGTGCAGGGCCTTGGTAGCCCCGGCAACGAGGGCATCGCCGACCGCGGCAGGCATTGTAGCGATTTTCGACATGGCTGACCTTTCACGAAAGAGATGATCGAGCTGAAGAATTCGTCCTTTCAACTCAGCCGTCCGGATCGGCCGTGCGGGGCGACAGGCCGTGCCGGTAGATCGACAACACTTCCGCGCCCCACCGCTGCATGCCGCTGGTCGACAACAGTTCGAATCCGAGCACCTCGCTGAGGCGTTGCCGCAACATCAGCACAGCGAGATCGTTGACCAGCAAGAACGCGGCTCGAACCGCGGGATCCGGTCCGCGCTCGGCCCAACCGGCCGCAGCCATACCGTCGAGTGCATCGCGGCTGATCGCAGAGAGACGAGCGAAAAGCGCTGCCCCGGACTCACTTCCCGACAACAGCATGCGCCCGAGGTAGGCGGGGACGGGCGAGTCAGCCGGAAGCTGTTCGACCACCAACTCCGCCAGACTCCCAGCCCGGCCGGTGTCGAACGCATTCGCTCCCGGATCGGTGACCTGGTCCAGCAAGGATCCGAACACCGTGACCACATATTCGTCCACCACGGCACGCAACCCATCCTTGGACCGGTAGTGCCGCATTACCAGAGCAGGCGAAACCGACGCCGCAGCAGCGATATCCCGCACCGTCACCACATCCGGCCCGTGGTCGGCGAACAGGCGTAGCGCTTCGTCGCGAATCCTCGCTCGCGCCGTACGATCCTCATCGGGTGAACACATGTTTACTATAGTAAACATGTGTTCACCGCTTGTCACGCCCCGCCCGCAAGATCACCGGTGGCCGACTGCACTGCCGGTCGGCCACCCGCCACTCGAGTATCGGACCTCGTCGAACGTGCCGAAGCCCGGCCCATCCGCTGCGCGTCCGCTCGTCACGGTGCGAGATCCGAATCCTCCTGGCCCTCGACGCCGCACACATCCACAGTCCGCTGGGCGGGCAAGGCATCGTCACCGGCATCGGCGACGCCGAGAATCTCGCGGAAACTCGCGCTCGTCATACACGGGCGAGCCATCGCCACCCTGCTCGACACCTACGAAACCGAACGTCAGCCGCTCGCGACCTAGATACGTGGCCTTGCACACGAAACTACCTCGGCGACAACACGATCCCGCTCATCTGTGACCTCGGACAGCGAGACTTCCGGCTCGTGCGCCCCGATGCCCATCTCGCCTGGCGCGGCACCGACATCCACCAGATGTCCCGGTGGCCCTCCACTCACTAGAAGGCGGGAAGGCCGGATGATGGGCACCCGGTACACGCGGTTACCAACCCCGAAACCGCTTATGAATCTTTACGTTCGCGTTCCATGACAGCACTTTGATTGTATTTGCGCATCAGCAAAGCCAGTGCGAGGAAGGCCACGATCACTGCCACCGCGATCAGCTCGGACATCTCGCCACCGTACCGCTATTCCGCTATGAGTGCAGCTTGACCGTCGATTGCACGATGGAGGCACGAACCGCACTCGAGCCGGCATTCGCCAGAACCCGAACGACGTTCTCAGCGCCAAGATTTCGAGCAATCGCTCCATGATCCTCAGCAAAACTTCCGCACCATCGCCCAGGCCGTCCGCGAGATCGCGGACTGAACCAGACCCCCGAGAACGACAACGACCTCGGCGAGACCGGGTCGCGCTTTGTATGGCCAAGTCTCGCCAGCTCGACCGCCGGGCTCAGACCAGGTCGGCGAACGATTCCACGCATGCGATACTGCCCGACACGATCAGCTGATCGCCTTCGGACACTACGGTTTCCGGTGTGGCGTAGGTGAATTCGCCCCCATGCGGTTTGATCGCGACGACGGTCACACGGAAGTGCTCGCGCAACCCGCTGCCGGTGAGTGTCATTCCCACGACGGCACGTGGCGCGGTGGTGCGGACCATGGCGTAGTCGTCGTCGAACTCGATGTAGTCGAGCATGCGCCCGGTGACCAGATGCGCGATCCGCTCACCCATGTCGTATTCGGGCGACACGACATGATGGGCGCCGATGCGTTCCAGGATGCGTCCGTGCTGACGGCTGTTGGCCTTGGCCCAGATATGCGGGATGCCGAAATCGACGAGCAATGAGGTGGTCAGAATGCTGGCCTCCAGGCTCCCCCCGATCCCGACGACAGCCCGCGGGAAATCCGGGACGCCGAGCTGCTCGAGCGCGTCCGGGTCGGTGGTGTCGGCGACCGCGACGTGGGTCAGCTCATCGGAATACTGTTGCACCAGCCGCGCGTCGGAGTCGATCGCCAGCACCTCGGAACCGTGTTCGACCAGTTCCCGGGCCAGCGAACCGCCGAACCGGCCCAGACCGATCACCACCACCCGGCTGGTCGGATGTTTGGGCAGCTTTGCCATGGATGTTCTAGCCAACGATGGGACGCTCCTCCGGTAGTTCGTAACGTCGTCCGTACTCGCGCAGCGCCAGCGCGGACGCCAGGGTGATCGGACCCACCCGGCCGATGAACATCATCACGATCAGCACCACCTGCCCGGCAGCGGGAAGATCCGCGGTGATCCCCGTGGACAGACCGACGGTGCCGAAGGCCGAAACCACCTCGAACAGCACCGCATCCAGCGGCAATTGCGACAACTGCTGCAGGATCATGGTGGCGGTGAGCACTACCGCCACACCGAGCAACGCGACCGTGATCGCCTGGCGCTGCACCGTGGCCGCCAACCGGCGCCCCATCACATGCACTGTCGGCTGGCCACGCACCTCCGCGTAGACCACGAACGCCAGTAGCGCGAACGTGGTCACCTTGATCCCGCCGGCGGTTCCCGCGCTGCCGCCCCCGATGAACATCAGCACATCGTTGACCAGCAACGTGGTCGGGTGCATCGCGCCCACATCCACGGAGTTGAATCCGGCCGTGCGCGGGCTCGCGCCGTGGAAGGCGCCGGTCAGTAGCTTGCCCGGCAGTGACAGCGGGCCCAGGGTGCCCGGGTTCGTCCATTCCAACGCGGTCACCAGCACTGCGCCGAACAGCAGCAGTCCGAAGTAGGTGAGCACTGTGATCTTTGTATGCAGGGACCAGCCCGCGACACGGCGGCCGCGACGAGATGCGCGCACCGCCCGCGACACCTCGAACACGACCGGAAACCCGATGCCACCCAGGATGAATGCCACCGTGATCGGCACGATCATCCACGCGTCGCTGGCATACCGGACCAGACTGTCTTCGTGGAGTGCGAATCCGGCGTTGTTGTATGCCGATATCGCATGGAACACACCGAAATACACGGCCTGCCCGATCGAATCCGCCGACGTGGAGAGCCGGCGAAGGGTCAGGACCACCGCGATTGCCGCCTCCACGAGCAGGCTCATCGTCACGACCCCGAGAACCACACGGCGGGTCTGGCCCAGGCGCAAGGTCTTCGTTTCGGCCTGGGCGATGAGCTGCATCCGCAATCCCATCCGTCGCGCGACCAGCAAGCCCAGCAGCGAGGCGGCCGTCATGATCCCCAGCCCGCCGATCTGAATCAGGCCGAGAACCACGGCCTGACCGAACGGAGACCAATAGGTCGCCGTATCGACGACAACCAGTCCCGTCACACACACCGCGGAGGTGGCGGTGAACAGCGCCGTCGACAGCGGAACCGACGTGCCCGACGCGGAGGAGATCGGAAGCATCAGCAACAGTGCCCCGACCACGGTCGCCGCGAGGAAACCCGCCACGGTGAGCCGCGCCGGATGCCCGAGCGGACCGAACCGGCGCACCACCGGCAGTTCGGTGCGACGCATCGCTACCCGGCCGGTACGGATAACAGACCGACGGCCACGGCGTTGCTCAACGATGCACTCCTCGCTTCTGGAACCGATATCGCGGACCCAATCGGCCCGGCGCTCGGGCACCGTCGAAACCAGCACGCCCCCGTGCTGTTGTCGACGAATTCCCTACGACGCGCAGGCGAGTCTATACACCGTCTTGACGCCGTCGGGGATTGCGATCGCACCGACGGAACGTCTCTGACCACCACTGCACTACGGATGAACACGTCACCGGTCGCCAGACTCCTGCGGATCGAACCGACGGGCGACCTGCCGGACAGCAAGCCCGTCACGTCCCAGGCAATCCGCCGACATCGCGCACGGCGGGCTACGCGAGCACGAAATATCGCAACCACAGATACGGCGCCGCGACGACGATGGTGATGGCGGTGACGACGGCGCCTTTGCGGGTGAATTCCCAGAACGAGATCGGGTTTTCGGCGCGTTTGGCGATGCCGAGCATCACGACATTGGCGCTGGCGCCCACGGCGGTGAGGTTGCCGCCGAAATCGGCGCCGATTGCCAGCGCCCACCACAGCGACGTCGCATGCTGGTCCATCCCGGCGACGAGTTCGGCGACCAGCGGGCTCATCGTCGCGACATAGGGGATGTTGTCGATCACCCCGGACAACACGGCGGACACGACCAGGATCAGCATGGTCGCCACGAGGGCATTGCCGCCGGTGGCATCGACGGCGTAGTGCGAAAGCCGCTCGATCACACCGGTTTTCACCAGGGCACCGATCATCACGAACAGCCCGGCGAAGAACAGCAGGGTGTCCCACTCCACCGCGGACAGGTAATCCTTCTCTGCCACACCGGAAGTCAGCACCAGCACTCCGGCGCCGAGCAATGCCACGACCGACGGATCGATATGGAACACCGAATGCCCGACGAAGCCCGCGAAGACGGCCGCCAGCACCAGCCCGCATTTGATCAGCAGCCCGCTGTCGCGAATCGCCTCCCGTTCGTCCAATGCCATCACGTCCGCGGCACGCTCGGGGTCCACGGTGAAGCTGCCGCGGAACAACCACGGCAGCACCAGAGTGAACACCACGAGCTCGATGACGACCAACGGGGTCATATGAACGAGAAAGTCGTTGAACGTCAGCCCGGCCCGGCTGCCGATGATGATATTGGGCGGGTCGCCGATCAGGGTGGCGGCACCACCGATATTGGATGCCAGCACCTCCGCGATCAGGAATGGGGCCGGCCGGATATCCAGACGATCGCACACCAGCAGCGTGACCGGGGCGATCAGCAGGACAGTGGTCACATTGTCCAGAAAGGCGGAGGCCACGGCGGTGATGAGCGTCAGCAGGATCATCACGCGCAGCGGAGATCCCTTGGCGCGCTTGGCCGCCCAGATCGCGGTGTATTCGAAGACTCCGGTCTGGCGCAGGACACCGACGATGATCATCATGCCGAGCAGCAGGAACACCACGTTCCAGTCGATGCCGGTGTCGTGGGAGAAGAAGATGTCCGAAGAGCCGACCACACCGGCGGCGAGGACGATCGCCGCGCCGCCCAGGGCCGCCTTGGTCTTGTGGATTCGTTCGGTGGCGATGAGCACGTAGGCCACGGCGAACACCACCACGGCGATGATCGCGGTGCCGCTCATCGCGTCTGCCCCGGGATCGAACCGGAGCCGCCCTCGGGCCGGGTCAGCAGTTCTGCAGTGATGCCTGCAGCAGCCGCGAGGCGGTGATCACGCCGATGAGCTCGGAATCTTGGAGCACCGCTACCAGGGGGCTGCGGTATTGCGCCATCAGGGCCGCGACCTCGATGACGGTGTCGTCGGCTTTCGCCGCCGGGACCTTCACCAGTTGCTCGGGAATCACATCGCGTACCGTCTTGCCGCGAAGTTTCGCCACGACCCGTTCGCACATGGACTCGCTCAACACCCCCGCCAGCGACGGATCGTCCTGCACGTAGGTCGGTACGAGAAAGCGCACCACTTGCGATGCCGGCAGTACCGCCTCCGGCCTTCCGGTCCCGTCGGTGACGACTATGCCGGGCAACCGGTGCTCGGCCAGCAGCCGAGCCGCGTCCAGCGCGTCGGTGTCCATCCCGACTACCGGATAGTCCTCGACCATCTGTGAAGCATGCACACCCGCAGCATACGACCGATCCCGGCATATGCGCCGGTAGCAATTCCATCAAGATCGATCCGATGCTGCACACCAAGGCGCCTCCCGCCGGTCATTCCACTCGTCACCCGAGGTCACGGGTACGACTCGCCGACCAGACTTCCCGGCACACCTGGCAGTAAAGATGCCGTAAATGACCCGCGCGGGCAAATCGGCCACACCCGAAATCGGCTGCGACCGCGGGAATCACCGCGCATACGCAACCTACTCAGCGCGAGTGATCCGGCGCTGGTGATACCCCGGCACACTTCACCAGGGTGCCTCACGACAGCGGAGCAGCCGACTCGCCACCCGGGTTCTGTCGGAGTGCCGCGGAGACTTCCTTATCCCTGTTGTTCGCGCCAGCGTTCGATGAGTGCGGGCATCTCCTGTGCCATGTAGGCGTAGAAGTCCTGCATCTCACGCAGCCGGACAGCGGTGGGAGTGTCGTCGGCGACCACATCGAGGCCGTCCTGGGCGGCGTCCTGCATCACCTTCAGCATGGCGTTCTGTTGTGAGAACAGGTCCGCCCACACGCCTTTGGGGAATCGGTAGTGCTCGCGACGGCTGCCCGGCGCCGGTACCCGCTCGACCATCCCCGACTGTGTCAGATGTTTGACCGCTGCCGATACCGCCCCGGCACTGATCGACAACCGTTCACACAGATCGGCCGCTGTCATCGTGTCCTGCTCGGTGTACAGCAGCGCGGTCATCACCCGCGCCGTCGTCTTCTGCATCCCGCCCTGCGCCAGGTTCAAGGCCAGCCGCTCGGCCGCATCACGAAGTCGCTGCTCGGAACTCATGACACCACCATACAGAACACTCCAACAGTTCTGAATATTTACACATCTCTGAAACTTCATTACTGTTTGAGTCATGAGCAACGCCATCGAGATCCGCGACCTCACCAAGACCTACGGCGCCCGCCGGGGACTGACGGGACTCACCCTCGACGTCCGCGCCGGCGAGGTGTTCGGTTACCTGGGCCCCAACGGCGCCGGGAAGTCCACCACCATCCGGCTGCTGCTGGACCTCATCCGCCCGACCTCCGGCACCGCCACGGTCCTCGGGCTCGACCCGCGGCATGACGGGGTCGAGATCCGGCGGCGGATCGGTTACCTCGCAGGCGATTTCGTCGTCGACGGCCGCCAGCGAGTACGCGACTGCCTGCGGTTTCTGGCCGATCTGCGCGGCGGTGTTCCCCAGCACCGCATCGACGACCTCGCCTCCCGCCTGGGCCTGGATCAGACCTCGACGATCAAGAGTCTGTCGAAGGGCAACCGCCAGAAGGTCGGACTCGTACAGGCGTTCATGCACACCCCGGAGTTGCTGATCCTCGACGAACCCACTTCCGGCCTGGACCCTCTGGTCCAGCAAACCTTCCTGGAACTGGTCACCGAAGCCGCCGCCGGCGGGCAGACCGTCTTCATGTCCAGCCACATCATGGACGAGGTCGAAGCCGTCGCCGACCGCATCGGCATCCTGCGTGACGGACACCTCGTTGCCCTCGACACCGTTACCGACCTCCGAGCCGCCGCCGCTCGCCGCATCGAAATCGACTTCGCCGCACCGGTATCGATCGATGAGTTCCGCGACCTCCCCGGCCTGATCGACCCGGCACTCGACGACACCGGCACCACCCTGCGCGCCGGACTGACCGGAACCCCCGACGCGATCCTGAAAGCCGCCGCCCGCCACACGGTCACCGCGCTGCACACGACCGAAGCGCACCTCGACGAGATCTTCCACAGCCACTACGCGGGCGCCGAGGCAGCACCCCGGCCCACTGCCTGACACCGCTCCCCTTCACACGCAAGGACATATACGACATGAACACCGTTTCCACCGCGCTCGCCCCGATGATCGAACCCGCCATGGCGACCGCACGCACCGTGATATTCACCAAGACGCTTCGGGTCAACCGCCGCAGCCTGCTCGGCTGGACCGCGGGCATCACCGCCGCCGCCACCATGTATGCCGCCTTCTACCCGCAGATGGCGAAAAACGGTGCCGCCCAGACCGAGAGCCTGCCCGAAAGCCTGCGCGAGGCACTGAACATGAACGACTTCGCCTCCGCGCCCGGCTATCTCGGCTCCACCGTATTCGGGTTGATCGTGCCGCTACTGGCCATGTTCTTCGGCGCCGCGGTCGGCGCCCGCGTCACGGCCACCGACGAAGAGTCCGGCACCCTGGACCTGCTGCTGGCCCACCCCATCACCCGCACCTCGCTGATCCTGCAACGCTTCGCCGCGCTCGTGGCCGCCGCCACCGGCATCGGTGTCGCGCTGTGGCTGGCCATGCTTGCCATCCGTAGCGGCGCCGACCTGACAGCGATCAGCCCCGCACATTTCGCTGCCCAATGCGTGCACGTCGTCGCGCTCATCGTCACCTTCGGTGCCCTGGCCACCGGTATCGGCGCCGCGTACGGACGCCGCGGAGTCGTTTTCGCGATCACCGCCATCGTCGGGATCGCCGCCTACGCCGCGCACACCTTCGCCGGCCAGCTCGGCCTCGACTGGGCCGCCTACCTGTCCCCGTTCCACTACTACATCAACAACGAGCCACTCCGAAACGGCTTCGACCCGACCGCAATCGGTGTCCTCGCCGTCGCCTCCGTCATCCTCGTCGCCGCCGGCACCTACCGGTTCAACCACCGCGATCTCGCCTGACGGAAACGCCCGGCGACGGCAGCGGACACGTCACGACGCAGAGCCTGCCCCGTCAGTCCGGCACCGCTCTCGGCCCGCCACCCGATCCGCGGATGGCGGGCCGAGGGTGCCGACCACGATCCCGCAGCGACCGAGTCGGCTTCCCGCGCCCGCCGACTATTCGCTCAATCGCTGGCCCACAACACAATCGGGCCGATATCGGTAACATGGACAACCGGCAGCGGGCGGCCACGAGCGAGCCCGCGGAGGGTTGGAGGGTCATCTGCTCGTTCAGGTTCTCGGTGTACTGGCCGGTTTGATCATCCTCCCACTCGCCGCCGATCACCTGGTCCTCGGCGCCGCCAGCCTGGCACAACTGATGCGACTGCCACCGGCCATCGTCGGTGTCGTCGTCATCGGATTGGGCACCTCCGCACCGGAATTCGTCGTCTCCGGAACCGCGGCAGCAACCGGCAACGGCGGCATCGCCGCCGGTAACCTGGTCGGCTCCAACATCCTCAACATCACCCTCGTGCTCGGCGTCGCCGCACTCTTCGGCACCATCACCGCCACCTCCACCGTCATCAACCGCGAAGTCACCGTCGCCACCGTCTGTGTCGCCGTCTTCGCCGCCGCGATCACCATCGGATTGAACCTGTGGACCGGCCTGATGCTGTGTGCGTTCGGCGTCGGCGCCGTCACCCTGCTGATGTATTGGGCTCGCACGGACCGCACCGATACCGCACTCACCGCACAGACCACCGAGTTCACCGCCGAAACGCCGGCCGCGCCCGCCGTTCGCGCCATCCGTGAAATCCCCCGAACGGCAGCCGGATTGGCGGCGGTGCTGATCGCCGCACAACTGCTCGTCACCAACGCGGCAGCCATCGCCACCCACTTCGGTGTCCCGCAGCTGATCATCGGCGCCACCCTCGTCGCCCTCGGCACCTCCATCCCCGAACTCGTCGCCGCCATCCAAGCCCGCCGCCGCGGCGAAACCGACCTGCTCATCGGAAACATCTTCGGCAGCAACCTGTTCAACAGCCTCATCGGCGGCGGTATCGTCGGCCTGTTCACCGGCCCCGCACACAGCGTGACCATCCGGCCCGCGCTCGCGCTCACCATGCTCACCACCGCGGTCCTGGCCTGGCTCCTACTCCGCCGCGACCTGCGGCTCACCATTATCGAAGCGGCACTACTGCTCGCCGCCTACACCGCGACCCTGCCTCTCGTCCTCACCACATAGGTCGATCGGCAACCAGCATGAAACGCGGGCCTGTTCATCCACGCCCGAGCAACGCACCGCCGTTGATTTGCAGGATCTGGCCGGTAGTCCATCCGGCCTCGGCGGAAGTGAGGTAGCCCGCGGCGACCTCGGCGGGTGTTCCGGCGCGGCCTAGAGGGATCTGCGAGACCCGGTCGGCTTCCAGTTCCGGCGTCAGCCGGTCGGCCCAAAACTCGGTGTCGGGCACAAATCTGGGCGCGACGACATTGACGGTAATACCTTGCGGCGCAAGCTGTTGGGCCAAACCCATCGACCAACCATGCAATGCTGCTTTCGCAGCCCCGTAGGGGAGGTCGGCGGACACAGCATTCACGCGCCCAGCTCCGATCTCGGCGTTGATTTCCCTGGCGGTGGCCTCCAGCAGCGGCAGCCGACGATCGTCACCGACGTGCCCTCGGAGGCCAGGCGCCGGGCTACCTCCCTCCCGATCCCCGTACCGCCGCCGGTGACAATCGCGCGTCTGGTCATCGTTGCTCCCTGATGTTGGATCGTGTCAGGTGAATTACGGTCGCGTGGTCTATTGCGGTCCGAAGCCACCGTATGGTTGCAGCGGAATGATGCGGAATTCTGACATCTCCTTCTGCGCCAGAGGAAAGGTCGCGACTACATCCTTTGCGGCGCTGAGAGATTCGGCCTCGAGAATAAAGCAGGCTCCGCGAGTATCTCCGCGCAACCAGATTGCCCGTACCACACCATCCATATACAGCCTGCGCACCGCCTGGGTTTCGTCCGGAATTACCGCCGCAAAATCGGATTCGTCGAATCGGTCACTGAAACGCTCTGTAATAACCATGAACTGCACAGCTGAAACATTATCCAATCAGGTTGAATTTCACCACTTAGACCGTGTCTCACATGGATGTTTTAGACCGTGTCTCACATGGATGTTTT
>NZ_BAGM01000198.1 GCF_000308855.1 Nocardia veterana NBRC 100344
CGGTCTAACGGGAGCGTCTGTCGATCCCCCTCGAAATATGGCGGGCTATCGATGTGTTCGGCGCCTGGCCTGAGCTGCCTGCAATTCGTCCTTCGGTACGAAGTCCGCGATTTCGTTGCGATCGGAGATCTGCAGCTTCTGAAAGATCGCACTCATCTGCGCGTCGACGGTGCGACGGGATTTGCCGCGTCGGGCAGCAATCTCGGAGTTGGTTCCGCCGGCGGCGGCAAGCAGGGCGACCTCTCGTTCAGCGGCGGTCAGAGTACTCCAGGCCGATGCGTGTGCAGCCGGGGCGGCAGGTCGCCGGGTATCCACCTGGGACAGTGTGCCCAACGCCAATTTATAGACCTCGTCGTATTCGGGCCGGAGGGCTGCGCCCTGCGCTTCTGCGGCATCGAATTGCTTTTCCCCCAACACCTTTCGTGCGATTTCGGTGGCACGAGCCGCCTCGGTACCGAACGGGCCCAGCCGGTTGATATCGACACCCATTTTGCTTCGCATCGTGCGGGTACCGCCGAGAATGTGGGCGGTTTCGACGGCCAGGGCTGTCAGCCGGCGTCGATCTGCATTTCCTTGCGAAAGCATGCTCTGGATCATTTGCGCCAGTGACCAGGCCCGGAACTCGACCGCCCAGAGGCCTCCCCAGTGGTCGCGGGTCTCCACTTGATGGTGCAGCGCTATGCGCTGCAACCGCATCGCTTCGGTGGGATCGCCATATTTGGTGAGAGCAAGCGACCGGGCCAGCTGAGCCCACGACAGCAGCCACGATCCGCCGGATGACGTGGCGCGCTGCAGGTATCGGATGGAGACCTCGTGGGCCTGCGCGGCCGTTCCCAGCACGGCCGCTGAGAGAGCGGCCCACACCTCGCTCATCTCGGAGGGTCCATGGGCACCGAGCCGATCGAATTTCTCCCGGGCGCGCAGCAGGACGGTGATAGCGGCGGGGTCGTGGCGTGCCATCAGCAGCTCGATGCCCCAGGCAAGTTCGGCGGCGGCGGGCAGTCCGAGGTCGATATCCGGAGACTCTCGCCAATTACGCCGAGTGCCCGCATCGGGCAGACACAGCTCGATGCAGTCATCCAGCATCTGTTCCGCGTCTTCGATTCGCCCCAGCGACAGTGTTCTCCAGACCAGCAGTGCCAGCGCCGAGATCTGCAGCCGGGTAGGTTGCGGCGAGTGCGATCGGGACGCGGTGAGTGCGCGCTCGGTCCATTGCCGGATCTCCCAGGACGATTCCCCGAAGAACGGTTGCCGTAGCGTCAGCAAGCCGACACACATCTCGAGCCCGACTACGGATTTTCCGGGTGTCGTCATGCTTCGCTCGAATGCGGCTCGGATGTTGCTCCACGACGCGCGCGCCCAATCCGAAAGATCTCGCTCGGCCGGGCCGAAGTAGTTTTTCTCGGCGAATATGACTTTGTTCCGATAATAGTGGAGATGGCGTTCGGCCAGCCGGGCCGGCTCGTCCACTGAATCGGTCGAGCGTTCGACGAGTCGCTGGTGGGCGAACACACGAAGGTTCTCCAATAGCGAGTATCGAACCGTGGTCACGGTCAGGTGGCGCGATATCAGGGAACGATCGGCCAGCCGATCGAGCAATCCCTCGATTCGGTCGCGCGGCAGTTTCCCGTCCTCGATCGGCCCGGCATCGGGGTCGGCGCAGATTTCCCGGATCGCTTCCAGATCGGCCCCCACCTCCGGTTTGGCCGTATCGGCATCTTGGGGATTGCTGTCGTGGCCGGCGGCGAAGACAGACATTCGATCGAACAGAAGGCGCTCGGCATCGGTACAAAGGTCGTAGGACCAGGCGATGACGTCGTTGATGGCATGGTGACGTGCCTCGACCCCGAGAGTCGCGCGGTGGGACAAGGCGAGTCGCCGCTCGTCCGCAGCACTTGCCTGTTCGAGAATCCTCGCCAGGGGCTGCTGGATCAATCGCCCGGCGGCGAGTCGGACATAGAGCGGGTTGTTGCCCATGTGTGCACAGATTTGAGCCGCCATTGCGATTTGCTTGGAGCTCGTCACGGGATGACCGGTCATCTCGGCGCGCTGCCGGAACAGCGACACGGCCTCGCGGCGTGACAGCGGGGGAACCGCGACCATCTGTTCGTCGATCCAGCCGATAGGCTCGCGGCTGGTCGCCACGATGCTCAGCCGGGGCACCGCGTCGAGCAGATCCGCGATCACCTGCGCCGCCTCGGCGAGGATGTGCTCGCAGTTGTCCATCACCAGTATCGTGGGACGTTCGCGACCACCGGGACCGGTCAGGTTTTCGATCAGCGCGTGCCGCGCCGATCGTCCGGAGTAGTCGGTGGTGAGCACCGATCGCGCGGCTTCTTCTTCGACTGCGGTGACTCCGCAGCCTCGATCCAGTCGGTCCAGCCGCACCCAGGCCGCCGACAGCTGGCGGGTGCGCCGCAGACGCTCGATGGATTCCGCTGCCAGCCTTGTCTTTCCGATCCCTCCCGGCCCCAACAACGTGATCAGGCGCCGATGTCGCGACAGCAAGGTGATGATGGTATCCATCTCGTCCTCGCGGCCCACGAAGCCACTCGCGGAGCTCACCGGGTCGAACGGTTTGTCGTGGCGCGTCGGCATGAGGTCGACAGTACGGCGATCGCTTTCCGCGCATCCCGTCTCGGTGGAAACGATCCGATAAACACGGTCGCCGACCTCGCCGGAGTACCGATGGCGGGCGTATCATCCCGCTGCAGCTTCATTGTCGCTCAGCGGCGGCGTCAGAGCCCGGTGCGGCGCATGAATGTCTCGGCGGCCTGCCGGTCCGGGATTTCCGACACCACAATAAGTGCTCCGCTGTCCATATTGAGGTAGTTGAGCGTGTTCAGGCCACCGCCGTCGACTTTCGCACCGTATGTGGCGAAGGCGTGCGGGGGGTCGTCGCGGATTACTGCATCGCCTGCGGACCTTTTCCGTGCGTCGCGATAGTCCTGCGGTATCGCTATCACTGCCACCTTGATCATCCGGGCCCCCTCCGGATTGTCTACGACACCCGACAGCACCGATGTATCACGGTCGAGTAGGCAGTATCCGCTGACGAGGGCCGGCGTCTCCAGAGGGAGCGGCTCGGTGAAACAGTGTGTCTTCTGCCGGAGAGGCGGTGGCAGCGCGTCTACGAGTACGGCCTCGATCGAGTTGTGCAAATCGCCGTAGCCCGCCTGTGCGGTCGGGGCCGGTGAGAAGGACCGAGCGGCCGCGCTTGCGCCGTGGGCCGTGTCGTCTCGTCGAATGGCAGGCATCAACAGCACGGCCACGATCAGTGCACCGGCCACGGCCGCCACAGCACCGACAATCAGTGTCTTGTGCCGCGCGACAATCGATTTCGTTCCGTCACCACCACTGGTCGGCGACGGCGCTGCCTGGTCCGATGCCGTGCTCGCCGCCTCCCTCGAGGCGGACGGGAGTGGCGAAGAACTACCCGGTGCGGGGACCGAAGGAGCCGAAGTACTCGGTGCATCCGCTGGGCCCGAGGCGGTCGGTGGGACCGGCGGAGCCGAGGCCGCCTGCACGATCGGGCCCACCGTCGTCGCCGAACGCGACCGCCTGGATACCAACTCGACAGCCGATGCGGCGGCACCAGCGAGGATCATGATGGTCGCACCGATGGTGATGGTGCGAACCGCGTTGTCTTTGGTCTCGTGCTGACGCTTGATCTTCTCGTCGTAGGTGTAGGTGTCGACGGTCGCGCCACCGCGCAGGACGTGGCATACGTCGTCGGTTGCCATCGGGCGATGGTTACAGGTCGGCACCGCGTCCGGGTCCGAGAACAGGCCGAACACGCCCGACGCGGTCACGCCGCCCCCGGCCAGCAGTACCACCGTCGCTAGTCCGAGCAGCAGTTTCACCAGCACGCTCCGCCGCCGCTTCATCGCCCGCATCTCCACAACCATCGGGTGGCGTTACCCTCCGTCTCACACCAGCCCACACACCCACGGCGCAGGCCGGCCCGAGTATCGCCGCATAGGTATGGCGCCGGCATCGGGCACCGATAGGTAATGGCGTTATCGAGATGCGTTGCCTTGGCCGGTGGCCTGATCTGCGGCTCGCGGCTCACTGGTGGAACAACGTGTCGTCCGGCGGCCCGCCCGGCAGTGCGAGATCGACCTGATGGACGTACGGCATCGACTCGCTGCCGCCGATCTGGGCGACCGTGTGCGCGGCCGCCGACAGACCGATCCGCACCGCATGGTCGACGGGTAGGCCGGCGTTCAGACCCATCGCAAGCGCGGCGGTGAACGCGTCGCTCGCACCGGTGGTGTCCACCACTCGGGTCGGATGTGCCCGGAACAGCTCGGTGCGCCCCTGATGGTGCACTACGCATCCTGCCGCGCCGAGAGTGACGATGATGGTCGGGACACCCAGAAGTTCGAACAGGCGCTCGGGCAGCTCCTCCCCCGGAGTCGTGTCGGCATCGATCGATGCGGCGGACAGCAATGCTCGCGCCTCCGTCTCGTTCGGCACCAGGACGTCCGCCATCCGCACCGCGTCGAGAGCAGAAGGCTCGCGCGGCAGCGGAGGTTGCAGGACTACCGTCACACCGAGTCGGCGAGCAACGGAGGCGGTTCGAGCGACGACGGAGTAGGGCAGACGGGGGGTCAGCAGGACGAAATCGGCGTTTTCGATCGCCGCGATGTTCGATCCCACGTCGTCGCCGGTCAGATCCAGCTCGGGGGGAGCGTGGAAGACGAACGACGGCTCGCCGTCCGGGCCGACGAGACACGCGACCTTCTCACTCGTGACATCGTTCTCGATCCGCACCCCGGCGTCGCCGATTCCCTCACGACGCAAGGTCTGTCGAATCTCGTGGCCATCGCTACCGATAGCGGAGACCATGGCCACCCTCGCACCGAGTCTCGCAGCCGCGACCGCCTGGTTGAGAGCCTTGCCACCCACTACTTCGCGAAACGATCGAACTCGACGGTACTCCCCCGCGGCCGGAAGTTCGTCGTGCTCGACGACCACATCGATCACGGCGGGGCCGAATACGACAACGCGTGGGCTCCCCAGCAATCCGGTGGTATCTGCTCGATGGTTTTCCGGACGATCGTTGTCGGGATCTGCCTCGTGACCCGGTGGCGCACTGTCGGATTCGGCTCCGGGCGGTGCCTCGGCCCCGTCGCCCGGCTTGCGTTCCGTGTCATCGGAAGCGGTGATACCGCCGGCCTCGATATCCCCCGCCGCAGACCGGGAAGGTTCGAGTAAACCATTGGCCTCGAGATACGACCGCGGATCGGTGTCCCGGTTCAGCAATTCCGTCATAGTGTCCACTGCCGAGGACGTCTCGAGGTATTCGACGATCGCTGCGGCCAGGCGTGCGGCCTCGGCACCGGCTACTGTGGTCAATCGCTTCAACTCGGCCAAGGGGTCGCCGCCGGCCTGCTGAGCAGTCGATTCCCGGACGCCGGTCGGATCGACGAGTCGTGCGGCCTCGGCGGACCGCCGACCGGGCACCGCATCGGCCAGGGTTCGATCACCCTCGATGGCGCGGGCGGTCGCGATCTGCGTGTCGCTCTGCAGGCGGCTCGCCTCGACGAGCCACGATCGCAGCGCGGCCGGGTCGACCCGGGCCAGCTGCGACCATCCCGCGTCGTCGAGCGAGCGCAGATGGTCCTGCAGTCGTTCGACCGGCTGCTGGAGATGCTGTGGCACCGCGAGATCCGACGGCGCGATCCCCAGCAGGCCGGCCAGGGACTCTCGGGCCCGACCGGCCCGTGCGCGTAGGGCCTCCAACGCAGCAGCGCCAGGCTCCGACGACGCGATCCCCAGCCGCGCCGCCACGGCTCGCAGCCGTGCAGCAGCCACTGTGCGCTGGGAATGGGCGTCCTCGGCATCGTGGGCGCCGCTCGGTTCCGGCCGCCGCGGTACCGCTCGGTGGGCCCCAGCCGAGGCTGCCGGTCGGACGCCGGAACCCTCGGATGCCGAGCCGGCGTCCGTTTCCCTCGAAGACCACGGCGTCGACGACCGCGTCGGCTCTACTCCTTCACCTTCCGGTGAGTGTGTGGCAGGCACGCCGCCGGGCGCCTCAGCATCGTCGACATCGGCCGGTCGGGCGGCACCTGGTTCGTCGGTACCCGAGGCCGGGAGTAGCGGCACATCGGAACCTCGTGCGGACGAGCCCGCGACCGGTTCCTCAGTCCTGCCGATGAGCACCTCGGGTTCCGAAGCCACAGCACCTGCTCGATCTCCCTGCCCGCCAAGCTCGCTCCACGGTGTGGGTCGCAAAACCTCTGCCGGAGGGGTGGTCCCGCCACTCGGGAAGTTCGATCCGGAACCCGGTGCAGACGGCTCCGCGGCCGATTCCTCAGGCCCACTGCCGACCGAGCCCCGCGGCCGCCCGCCGCCCTCGTCCGCCTCGGTATCACCGGTGCGAACGGCAAATCGCCCGACCGCGGAGTCGTTGTTTCCGTTGGCGTATCGACCGCGCTCGGGGTCGATGGGTCGTGCGACCACCCAGCGGCCGGCTCGACGGTGACCCGCCCGAGCAAGGGTGGCGCCCCGTCCGGCGGTGATATGGGCGGCGCTGGTGAGAGATTCGTTGGCCTGCCCGGTCGCGGGATCACGATCCAGATAGCCCCTGTGCACCATCCCGGTGGAGACCAATGAGTCGGAGAACTCGGCAGGTAGGCGCACGGCGCCGAATGTCTTCCGGGCGGGATCCATGCCGAGACCGACCACCGGGTAGAAAAGGCGCTGCACTCCGGTCTCGCCCGCTCCGAGCGTGGATACCGTGTCACGCCACGACCCGAAGATATAGACATTGTCCGCTCCGATGCCGAACTCTGCGGCGTGCCGGAGCGGGCCCGTTCCCGGCGACCCCGCGAGGATCACCGAATGGACAAGACCGGCGAGTCTGCCGTCGCGACCGGCATAGCATGTAGTGGTCGATCCATAGCTGAATCCGTAGAGCCGGTTCACGAGCTGACTCCGGTCGGCGGTTCCGGTGCGACGCCGGGTGGCGTGAAATGCCGCGATATCACAGCGCAACCGGATTCCGCCGACGCGTGCGCGACGCCGGAACGCGGCCTTCGCGTACCCGGTATTCAGGGGCCCGGTCGGCGCGGCGTATCCGATCCAGATGATCGATGCCAGCTCGAGCGACGGCTCGACGCGCAGGGTCTCCTCATACAGGTTCCGTAGCGGCTTGAACTGATAGGCCAGCGAGGTGGATGCCGTATTCGTCCCGGGCACATGCCAGTTCACCGTATGAGCGGTGTCCACATTGCCGAGCGCGGCGACGACCTTGCCGTTGCCGTGGAATGCCGTGGAGTCGTAGGACAGCAGGTGCACCGGCGGACTACCCGGCACCTCGGTGGCCTGCATGTCCATCTGCCGCAGGTGATTTCGGACATGGACCAGGTTGCTGAACTGTTTCCGCTCGGCGGCGGTGAGTTCGGTCCGGAGCCAGGCGAGCATTCCCACGCCGACCGGCTTGCGCGCGACGAACTCGTCCAGCTCGCGTCGGATCGCGAGCCGGTTGGCGTGATCACGAATCACGGCGGGAAGGCCGTCGGCGTTACCGATCTGCTGTGGATAAACCTGGATGAGCGCTCGTTGGGCCTTGCTCAGCCCGCCGGGTTCGGCGGGGTCGCTCAGTGAGTCCCACCATCGGCCGATTTCGTTCGAATGGTGTTGTGCGTCCTGCATCGAGGGGCGCTGTTCCCGGCGCCGCAGCTTGTCCGCGCTGTCGAGGCCGCCGGCGCGCAATGCGCCGTCCGCCAGCCGCTGCTGTTCGTCATCGAAACCGTGATCCACGGGTAGCGAGCGCCATTCATGCGCCGGGACCATGTTCGCCTGTGCCGCGTCTTTGCGATCCACCCATTCCGTGATCGCGTCCAGGCATTCGTTGGTCGAATACGTCTGGGTGGCCGCGGAATTCACCTGCTGCACCGCGGCCGGAAGATCGTGCTCCGCACCGAGCTGTTCGCGTTGGAATATGCTTGTGGCCGAACTGTTCTCACTGTCGGCGGGCACTGTCGCCCCGGAGGAGATCCGCGTCGCGACCTGCCGGATGATATCGACCGCGCGTATGTCACGCACGGAGCCTTCGGGATCGAAGGTGGCAGGTGAGGGCGTCGGCCCGAATCTCTGGTTAAGGAGTTGGCGGTCGGCGGCGCTGAGTTCGTCGAGCGCTGTCCGCAATTCTGTCGGAGTGGCCTCGGCCAGCGCGGTGGCCAGGGATGCCTGCAGCCGGTAGTGGTCATCGGCAAGCGCGCTCACTACGCGGCGTGCGGCCAGCAGTGCCATGGTAGCGGCCACTCGACTGCGCGCTCCTCCTCGGACCGGGTTCTGCGCTGCCCGGGAACTCGAATCATAGTGCTGTACAAGATGTTCCAGACGCGCCGGGCTCGCCTCGGCGATCAGTTGCCGCGGATCCGGTGGCTCGGCGCCGATCAGGGCTTTGTACATCGCGGCTCGGAAGAGTCCGAATTCCGGTGTCATGTGCGGCTCGGCAGCACGCGGCGCGGCGACCAGCCGTGCCCGTCGATTTCCGAGCTTGCGGCGGATACCCGCCAGGTGCGCCCGCACATCGCGCTCGGACAGATCGAGCGTCGTCGCAATCTCACTGTGAGTCATACCGAGTCGTACCAGCGAGAAAACCGCTGCCGCGGTGGCCCCGAGCGACGAATCGCCTAGGAGCTCGTGCAGGTCCGTCAACGCCGCACGGGCGTGATCGTCCGAGGGCCCGACCCCGATTCCGTTGTCGGGCAGCACATCCGGGCGTGCGGGGATGTTCTCCTGCACCGTCGCCGAACCTGGACCGGCCGTCTCGTCCCGCGTGCCCGGCTCATCGAACGGCATCGCGGTCCGCGTCGGTTCCGGCCGTCCCGAATGCGTCTCCGCCGGCCGAGCGGCGCCCGCATCCTCTGCCGGGGCAGTCATAGACGGTGGATCGTCCCCCACTGCGGACCCGGTACTCCACGGGGTCGGCGACGGCTCATGCTTCGGCGCGGCCGCTTCCGGAGGCGTCGCCGCATTCGCCTGCCCCGGTTCGGTTGTCGGGTGCGTTGTCTCGGCGTCGTTGCGGGGGCGGGCACCGGTGGACTGCCCGTCCGTTTGCTCACCGCCGGTCTTCGACGCCCACTCCGCCGGAGTGCTCGACGACAAGAACTTCACTCCCCACCAAGAGGATCCCCTCATCAGCTTTGCGCCCAGATCAGGGTCTTCGCCTTTCATCGTGGCGAGTTCATACGGTGTCGGATATGTCTCGACCGGACGCGGCGCCCCTTCGAAACTCCTGAGGTACCTGCCGAGTAATTCGGCATCTTTTTCCGACACCCGTGATTGAAGTTGGGCGATTCTTGCGGTGATCATCTCGAGGGTATCCGGAAGGCATTCGGGGTCCCAGCCGAAACCTGCCAGCGCCCATACCAATCCACCGTCTTCGCCGAGGACGTGCACGCGGACACGATCTACACCGGACCGGCGATAATAAGACTCCATCGCCTCCGTGAAGGCTTTGCCGAATCCGCGGCGCCGGTAAGCCTTTTCGGACAGTTTGAGCCATTCGTGGAGCGCGACCAGTCTGCCTTGTTCGTCGCGGTAGAATTGCCGAGCGACGGAGCCGATATCGCGTCCGCCCGGACCTGCGATTCGCGCGTTCATCTCGATCCATCGAATGCCTCGCGCATCCTTGACATACCACGCTTCTAACCCAAACAGGTAATAGGGACCGTATTTGCCCTCCAAGCCCTTCAGGACGGCCGTCAATACCAAATCGTCAGTTTCGTCCGGACTGATATCGAGCAGGTCGCCGATCAGTGGAAGTTTCGAACTATCGGGTACCGGCCGTTCGCCCCCGTCGTCCCGCACGAGGTCGAAGGCACCGGGGCGCGACGACCCATCGGCTGGTGAATCCCGCGCAGCACCTCGGTCGGGCATCGTCTCCGAAACGTCAGGGTCGCGGCGTGCAACGAGCAGGTCGAGCCACCTGACGATTTCGGGATCATCGATGAGTTTGCGCACGGCTTTCACGGATTGGAGACTGTCTTTCCCCAGCAGTCGCTCGAACATCGAGCCGAATAGCGGTACCTGCTTCTGTTTCTCTTCCCCGAAGGCCGTCACGATCTCGTGCGCTTTGGCCGCTGCCGGCATTCCGGGACCCTCACCCGCAATGACCGCTGCCACGCTTCCTGGGGCAGGAGCTTCGGGCTCGTTCGTTCGATGGGGCTGTGTCCCAGCCGGTTCGGAGGAGGTCCGAGTAGGTCGGTCGCCGTGCCGGGACGCCTCGGGTCGGGTGAAGGTCACGATGACGTTGTGGTGGTAGCCCCGGACGCCGTCGAGGTGGTCACAGCGAATGTCGGTGAACCCGCGACGGGCGGCCATACGCCCTGTGAAGGTGCGACCGGCGGCTTCCTCCGGCGTCATATCCGGATGCTCGCGGAGCAAAGCGTTGAATCTGTCGATATTTGTGGTCAGACCGTCGTAGGCATCTGTCCAGTAATCCTGGATCCCGGTGACGAGATGACCGATCTCGGCCTCCATTTGCGCAACCATCGCAAAACCGCGGGGTGTGCGCGCACTCGCCCTCACCTGCATACGGAGGATGCCGTGCTTGTCGACCGAAGCGAAAATTCCCTCCGGCGGCAGCGGCCTGCCGTCCTCGCCGACTTCGCGCTCCAACCCGTAGTCGTTGTCATAGCGCCGGACAGCTGGTGAGCCGAAGTACTCGGCTACCGGATCGCTGTGCCGTGCCCGTTCGGCGACGGCGTCGCCGTCATCCATTGGGCGGCTGCCGACGCCGGCGAGCACCCGCGGTTCGTCCGCCTGCACCGATTCGCCGGCGTCGTCGATTTCTCGGACCAGTTGCGGGGGTACGTGCGTCTTCTGTCGGGTGGTGTCCTGATCGGCCGAGTCCGGAGCGAGATCGCCGTGCCGGTCGAAATCGATGGTCCAGAAGCCGCGCTCGGAGAGATTGTTGATGAACTTCTGCTGTTCACGCTGCCAGAGCCCGAATTCGACGGCCTTGTCCAGCAGCGCCCGGGCGTCTGTGAGGTCTCCGGGGCCGACGGCACGGTCGGGCGTGCTGTCCCGGGACGCCTCGAGGTCCACCACCACCAGGTTCGGTTCGTCGTCGCGTTCACTGTCGTTGACCAGTAGCACCAGGTGGCTATCGGCCAGGTCGCTGTCCTGTTCGGCAGAGTTCTTCCACTTGTAGACCAGGACCTGAATGCCACCCGGGCGCCGTTTCAGAGGTTCCACGGCCTGCTCCAGCGACCTGGATAGGTTATGCGAACCGTTGCGGAACGACGATTTGATGGTGGCCCAGTTATGCCCCCGCAACGGAATTTCGCCGGGCGGCATCGTAAAGCGGTCCGCGTTCTTCGGGCACAACACCCGCATGGCGGTCACGCCGTTGTTGACGCATCTGTTCCTGCTGTGTCGAAATATGTGGATCACCAGGTCGAGCAGCGCCGCGTTGGCAAGATAGCGCGACGCCGCGGCTACCGTCTTATCGGCGACCGTCTTCTCGGCGGTGTTCTTGACGACGGTGTCCTCGGGGACGGGGTTCTCGGCGACCTGGTTGTCGGCGACAGCGGTGTCGACCGGGAGTTCCCCGGCCACCGACGGGCCGGCGTGAGCCCGGTCTGTGATGCCGGCATTCGTGCCGGTAGTGAGATGCATGTCGTAGCCGGCCGGTTGCCGCGCGGCGGCCTTGCCCAGCACCTCCTGGGCCTTCGCTACGGTGACATCGGAATCGGCAACACCCAGGGCTTGGGCCAGCTCGTGCTGGGCGATGGTGGTGGCGGCACCGACAAGCCGCAGACCTTCCGCTCCCTCGATCTCGGCGGGTTTCCAGCCGACCGCCTCGGCCAGCCGATCACGTCGAGATGTGAGCTCACCGAGCGCCTGCTCGTCGCCGAGTGCGTAATACTCCGCTGCCCCGGGGGCGGACGCGTCGAGTCGCTGCCTCAGCGCCGCCGCGGGTGGGAGCGGGAGCCTCGCCCGATCGACCAACCCGAGTGGGGGATGGCCACCGCTTCGGCTGAGCGGCTCTTGTCGGCCGAGCTCATCGTTGCGCTCGTTCGGCGACGTCGTCGGAGGTGCGTTCGCTTGATGGGTTCGGGTGCGTGCTCCCGAGAGGAGGCGCTCGTCGACAACTCGTTGCATCGTCGGCGAAGCGTCCCGACGCAGGTCGCGTATGGCCTGCTTCAGGTCATGGTTCGCCTCCCTGAGCGCCGCTCGCCGTTCGGGTGTGGGTTCCTCCCGGTATGCGGTCGCGGCATGCCGATGCGTCTCGACCGCTTCCTGGAAGTGGATGACCTGCCTGACGACTCCATGGTCAGCGACAGGGGCCCAATAGTCCTCCGGCGAATACCAGTGCTGCACAGTGCCCGGGGTGCCGCCGGCTTCACGGGGGCCTTTGCCGCCGCGCCCGATTCGGCCGTCGCCTTGGATGACCGCTCGCTCTCCGTACCCGGCACCGCCGACGAACTTGCCGGACAGACCGCCTTGGGCGATAGCTCGCTCGATCGTCTTGTAGTCGGTTCCGCGCATGCGGCTCTTGTTGACGAAGACGAGTTTCGCCTCGTGCCGGTTCCTGTTGCCGAAATCGTCCACGATGGCCTTACCCACGCGTTCGGCCTCATCACCGCAGCCGTGATCGTCATCGAAACGCGCGTCCAGGACGTCGTATTTCAGCTTGACTCCGGCACTTTCGAATTCTTCGGAGATGGTCAGTCTGGCGTCGCACGCCACGATGGCGCGCACCTGCTGATCGGTCAGCTGGTCGACCCAGTCGACCACGCCTTTCGTATGGTCGTGGCCTTCCTTGTCCGTCCAGCCGGAC
Organism: Nocardia veterana NBRC 100344; assembly: GCF_000308855.1. Classification (GTDB taxonomy): domain Bacteria; phylum Actinomycetota; class Actinomycetes; order Mycobacteriales; family Mycobacteriaceae; genus Nocardia; species Nocardia veterana. The sequence continues at coordinate 12,806 of NZ_BAGM01000198.1, forward strand.
AACTCGATCTGGTTGCCATCCTTGTCGATCCGGATATCGTCCCCGCGAAGATTCCTGTTGTCGAAACTGCCGACAACCTGATCACGTCCGGCCATTCGGACGCCGGCTACACAGCCGTCCGTTTCGACCGGTCGGCCATCGGTGCCGACAACCCGGCCGGCCCTGTCGACCAGCACATTGCCGTCCCTGTCGACCAGCACATGGCCGGCCCTGTCGACCAGGTTGCCGTCCCCGTCGACCAGATGGCCATTCCTGTCGACGAGCGCCGTGCCGTCCTCGTCGACCAACACGTTTCCGGCCTTGTCGACCATCCGGCCGTCCTTGTCGACCAGCACGTTGCCGTCCCTGTCGACCAGAATGGTGCCGTCCCGGTCGATTACGTTGCCGTCGTGGTCGACCAGGTGGCCGTTCCTGTCGAGCACATGGCCGTCGTCGTCGATCAGCACCGTGCCGTCCTCGCCGGCCAGCACATTGCCCTTCCGGTCGACCAGCTCGATCTTCGCGTCCCGCAGAATGCTGCGCGCCAGGTGCTGCAGTTTGTCGTGCGCCGTATCGAAGTTCAGATCCTGCAGGTGCTTCACCTGCGACTTGTAATAGGGGTCGATCTCCGTGACCGGGCCCTTGATGATGCCGCGCTCGAAGAGTTCTTTCTCGACCACTTTCCCAGTTCCCGAATGCCCCTCGGTGTCCTGCAGACGCCGGGTGCCGATCAGCTGAGCGTCCGACACGTGCAGCGCACCCTCCGGCAGGTTCGCCTTGACCGGCACACCGGCATCCAAGTCGAGGAACTGCTGAACGCCCTGGTATCGGGTCTCGGACTTCTTTTTCGAGTCGGCCATCACCTTGTCGGTCGTCTCCGACGCCAATGTCTTGGTCTTGTACGGCTCCTCGGCAGTGTCGCCGTGGCCCTTGATCCAGTCGCTGTTACGCCGAGGCCCCCACTCGGCCAGCGCCCGCTGGCCGTACCTCTCGATGAGCGCATGGTCGGAGGCGGTGATCGGCGGCCCTTCCACCCGGTTGAGTTTCTCGATGACCGCAGCGTCGACCTGCACCCGCCAGAATCCCCGGGTGTGCTCCGGTTTGCCGAAATCCGCGGCCGTCAAGGGATCGGCGGGCAGGGCGGTGGCCGCCCGGAACCGGTCGGTGACTCGCTGCAGCAACTCGACCTCCTCCGGCGGCGCTTCCTCGTTGCCGCCCGGCACCAAGACGGATTCCTCGCCGTCAGCCAGGGTGTCGAATTCGTCGGCGATATGCTTCCCATCCGGGAACGGGTCGAACCGATCGTCCAGGTTGTGCCGTGCCGCGGCCTCATCGAATATCTTCGCCATCTCATCGATGTTCGGCCGCTCCTCGTTGAACCAGCCCCGCAACGCGGCAACCTCCTCCGGCGTCGCACCAGCATCGCCGAGACGATTCAACATCCTCGACTCCTCATGCAGCACAGCCTCTTTCAAGTCACGCATCGTGCCGACAACGATGTGGCCCACGCCCTCCTCCGGCACCGGCAATCCGCCCTCGGTCGACATCCGATCCACCTGCACCCGGGGGCCGCCGATCTCCGACCGCTGGAATTTCCCGAATTCATCGATCAGATCCTTGACCTGATTGTCACCACTGGTCGTCACGTACACGCGGCCCGATTCTCTGGCCGTCAGCCACGCCTTGACGACCGTCACCAGCCCCTTGCCCTCCCCTGTCCTGAGGTTGGACCAGCGCGACGCGATAGCCTGCAGTTGGGTATCGCGCAGATCCCGTCCCTCCGAATCGGCCCGGCGGATGTATTCCCTGGCAGCGGCGAAACGCTCCGCAGGTGTGCCATCGTTCAGACTGTCCAAGACCTTCGAGTCGGGGATTCGCTGCACCACCTCATCCGACCGCCAGGCTTCGGCGTCATAGGCGTTGGCGGCCTCCAGAAACGCCGAGAGCGCCTCCTTCTGTTTGGTCGACACCGCCGCGAATGCCCTGTCCCGATCCAGCAGCCCCGCGTCGAGGGCATCCATGTCCGCCCGGCCGACCTCGTTCAGCACGGCAAGGCGATCGTTGAGCACGTCCAATCCGACCGGCCGAAACTCCTCCTGGGCTTCCGTGTACTCCGCGGTACAGGCGTCCAGCTTCTCTTTCAATTCCCCCAGCAACTGCGCCTGCGCCTCGGACTCCCGAGCATCCAGCCACTCGCGCAGTTCCCTCTCTCGCTTCGAAACCGCCGACTCGAAGGCGGCATCCTCCGCCGCACCTGTGTGCTCACGACCGAACCAGCGTGTTATCCGGTCCGTCAAAGATGGTCGACCGGCGCGGAATTCCGATTCCCTGAACTCACGCGCCTCGCGCTCGAAGCCACCGTATTCGGATCTGGCCGCCTCGAGTTCAGCACGATGATCGCCGGGCGCCGCACGCAGTAGCGCCGCACGCTCGACCATCTCTTCGCGCAGCCGGCTTATCCGCTCGTCGATGTCCGAACGCAGCCGTTCGAGATGCTCCTCCCGAGGTTCGCTACTGTGTGACTCCTTGTCGTATTCGTTTCGGCTGTCCTGCCATGCTTTCCGCGCTGCGGTGACCCGCCCCTGCACTGCCTCGATGCTCTTGCCGAGCTCACCACGCACCCGGGCTTCATGATTGGCCACCTCACCGTGAAAGGCCGTGCGGCTCTTCTCCCACTGCTCCCGGGTCTTCGTGAGGTGATCGCGGGCCGATTCGAGACGCGTGCCGGTTTCGGCAAGTACACTCGCCCGATACTCGTCTGCCGCAGCGATATTCGCATTCGACTGCGCTTGCGGTTCGTCGATGCGCTCATCCGAGTCGCGATCCGCAGTGCTGGGATCGTCGCCCTCCGCGGGTCGGGTGCCCGCTTCGGTCACCGGCTGCTCGCTCGCCGAACCATGTGCTGCTGCAGCATCTTCGTTCGGCGAGACCTGCTCGACGGTTCCGGCCGATAGCCGCCCAGCAGTCGACACTGCAGTCGAGTCCGCGCCGACAGGCTTCCCGGTGCGTCCCTGCTCACCGTTCAGCGATCCATGATCAGCAGTGCCAACTGATGTGTGCGTGCCGCCGGATGCCACCGCAGGGTGTGCGCCGGCCGATGTCTCCCGGTGAGATTCGACGGTGAGGTTGCGCTGTTTTCCCGGCCAGCCATGCGCTTCGTTCCCCGCTGTTCGATGATCGCCCGGGGCAGCGATCGTTTCGAGCTCTCTGCCGGCCGGTCCACTCGCCGAAATCCTCGGCGGCGGAGCGGTTTCCCGACCGGCCTCGATCGGTCGCGGCGTTACCGTGTGCGTGCTGGGCGCCGGTTGGTTCCGTGGCAGGGCCTCGACCGGGGCCGGCTTTTCGGGCCGAGGCGATGCCTGTGCGGACTGGCCCCGCTCGGCCGGATCACGACGACTTGCCTCACGGTGTGCGGTCGGCGGTGAGTCATCGGACCGGGATCCTTGGGGCGCGGTGGACTCGGTCTTCGATCCGGGCGTGGGCGTCGGGATACGCTCGCTCTCCGCGGCCGCTGCCCCGGGTGTTTCCCGCCACTCGGCCTTCGCATTGTCCTGGACACGCTTCGCTTCCGGTGATTTCTGGACCGGCGCGGTCGCCGACTCCCGGACCGCGCTGTTGTTCCGGTCCAGGGCGTGGCCGGTACCGACCCGATCGGGCCGGGTGAAAGGGCCGCCACCGTCGACCCGCGCGCCCGGTCCCGAATGGGCCGCGGGGTGGGCATGAACGGCTCCGGCGAACCCGCCGTTGAGCAAGGGTGCCAGCACTTGGCCGAAGTTCTGCGGCCATCCCGTCACCACGGTCGCCGCCAGGAGGCCCGTCCCGGCGCCCACTCCCCCGTTGACCAGTCCCTGCAGCACCAGGCTGCGCTGCAACCGATTACCGATCGTCGGCGCGAACTGGGCCGTCAGTTTCGGTATTAACCGGCCCGCGAACATTCCGCCGAGGGCGCCACCCACACCCGACGCACCCGCCGCCCACAGCGATTCGGTATCGATTCCTCTCGGGTTCTCACCGTTCGGGCCGATCGCGACCGGGTCCCGGTATCCCCGCAGCACCTGCCACCCTTGCACGCCCGCATCGACGGCCACCGGAAGGGCTGCTGCCTTGCCCAAACCGACCGCCAATCGCGGCGCCCACACGGCCGCCCGCCGGATCGCCGTTTCCGTCCCGACCTGGCGGTAAGCCTGTTTCAATGCCGTCGCGATCCGCTCGTAAGCCTGTTTCAAGGCCGCACGCATCCCGATGAACTCGGCTCGGCCCTCGGCCAGCGTCGATTCCACCGCCGGCGCCGCGGCCAGTTGCCCGCCCGGCCCCGCCACGGCGGCGGCCGCCAGAGTCCGTGCGATCCGCCAGACCAATGCGATACCGAAGGCGTACATCACGCACAGCGTCTTCTCCGCATCGTTGGCCGCGGCATCCACCTGGTCGGCCATGAACAGTGCGTCGTCCCGCAGCGTGCCCGCCCCTTGCCTGTGCGTGCGCAACGCCTCGCGTACACCGTCGCCGAACGCGCCTACCGAATCCAGCTGCGCCGATATCCTGGCCAGGTCCGCTGCGTGAAAATCCAGCGATGCCGCCCCGGCCCGCAGGTCCGCAGCCATCGACCGCATCCGCGACACGTCCTGGCGCGGCAGCTCCCCAGCGAACACCGCCATCTCGACCAGCTGCCGCAGGCCGGAGGGCAAACTGTCGAACAACTCCCGCAGCTGAACCAGCGGATTCGACGACACCGATTCGCCCATCAGCGGCTACACCCGAGACGAACAAGCACCGACCAGTACCGCATGCAACGCTTTGGCCTGCGCACCCGCCGCATTCCCGTGCAGCACCACATCGGCGAAGGCGGCGCCGAGGGCCTGCTCGGCATCGAAAGGAGCATCGGCCGGGCCACCGGTCAACTCCGCACGCCACTGCCGATAACCACGCACAACTTCACCGAGCGAACGGAGCCGCCACGATTCCGAACGCAGGAACTCTCCGATCAAGACCTTCTGGGCCGTCTTCGACGCGACACTGCCACCGGCGGCATTCAGCGCTCGGCCGAACTCACGCAACGTCGCCGACCGGACCCGGGTCCCCTGCGGCTCTCCAGCGTGGTCGGGTGCGCTTGCCGCGCCCTGATCGAGTGTGATCGACGGTCCCGCATCGACATCCGGGTCGTCGTCGGTTCGGGCACTCCATCGGACCTTCGCCGGGTCGTCGCCGAGGTCGGCAATCCGCACGACTCTCAGCACGATCATCGGGTAGTCGGTGAGTACGCGATCTACGGTGGACACGAATTCCCGTACTGCCGGGATCCGTAGACCTGGTTGGCCGAACCCGGCTACGCCGACGCCGTGCCGCCGAGCCAGGTCGCGCGCCAGCAACTCCAGTACGCCCGGCTTCGGGGTCTCGGGTCGGTCGCGTCCGCCCGGTCGCTCGGGGTTGCGCTTCGGCGGCGTGGGACCCGGCCGCGGGCCCGGCTGACGCGACTGCTCGGCGCTGTTCTCGCCGGGCGTCCCGGATGACTGCCTGTTCCACGGAGTCGCCCTGTCTCCGGCGCCGGTCGAGGGCCGGCCGCCGCGCTCGGGCGGCACTGTCACGCGAGGCGCATCGGATGCGTTCGCCGAATTCAGCGGCGCGCCAGATGCTTTCGGGGTGCCGGACGAAGTCGGCGTTGGGGGCCCGTCGCGTCCGGGAACACCCGTCGGCGGTCGGGGCCCACGGCGATCCGCCTGTGGCGCCGAGACATCCGGACGATCCTGACCACCGCCGGAAGACCGTGCATCCTCCCGCGGTTCGGATCCACTCCACGGCGTGGATTGTCCGCCATCAGGATTCGGTTTCGGCGGGTCGGCCTGGTCGCCGGACCGGGGACGTGCAGGGAGACGGGCGCGGTCGGCGGGACCGGACCGCCCTGCCGAGGTCCGTCGTTCGGCCGCTCGAAGGGGCTCCTCGGCTGTGTGCGGACGGACCTCCGCGCCATGATCGGCCGCGGGGCGACTCTGGTGACCGCCTCCTGGATCTGCCTCGACGGCACGACCCACAGCCGCGGCATGGTCGTGGTCGTGGGCCTCGAATTGGTGTGCCGCATCGATGATCGCGTTCGCTGTGCTGTGCAGGTTGTCCCGCATCACTCCCAGGCCGGCCAGCAGCTGATCGGCGTGCGGTGTGAAGTCCTCGGCGAACGCAACGCCCAAATCGTCGTCCCCCCAACACCCATAGGAGTGGGTGAGGCAGTCGCGCAGTGCCGCGTAGGTGCTGTCCATGCGGTCGCCGAGCTCGGCCACCTGTGCACCCTCGCGACGGAGGGTGTCGGGGTCGAGCTGGAGTCGATCGTTCACGGCACCGCCCGGTTCCGGCTGACGCGGCCGCCCTGGCGAGACCGGTACCGCCGCGCGAAACCTGCGGTGAACTCCGACAGCGGCACCGACGAGGTGGAGCGCTCCACGACACCGTCATCGGCGACATAGAAGACGGCACGATCCACCGCGATCACGCCCGGGGGCACTGGCGAACGCACCAGCCAGCCCACATCGATACGGTCGGCCCGCAGCCCCGACAGCGGGTAATCCGTTGTGTCGTAACCGCGTTGACGAATGTGATCGCGAACGCGATCGATCGCTTCCATCTCGCCGACCCGGCCCGTTTGTTCGGCGAGCAAGCCCGCGACCATGAATTGGTACAGCGCACCGGCGATATCGGCGTTCTCACCGAGAGCCTTCGCCACGACCCCGCGAGTCACCGATCCGCACTGGGCGGCCGTCACCAGCCGATCAGCTGCGATGCGGGCCGCATCGTCCTGCTCGCCGGACAGTTCACCTATGACAGCCGTCACCGTGTCGGCAGTCCATATCGCGGGCATCGCCGGTGCGCAATCCGACATCGGCGCCGACTCGCCTCGATACCACTGCCCGTTGTCCCACCAATAGCAGAACGACAACAGCCCGACCGCCACACGTGGGTCGAGGACCGGATCCGCCACCCAATCCGGCGCTCCCGCAAAGAAGTTCGGCATGGGTGCGCCGGAATTGTAGGCAGCGTCCAATTCCGGCGCGTTCCACACACCGCCTGAGAGCACCGCTCGGTCGCCGGGCAGCAAGGTCAGGATCGCCCCACAGCGTGCGGCGCTTTCGAACATGCCCACCGAGGGGACAACTCGGGGGCCGTGCTGGGATCCGGCCGCCACGAACGCCGCCGACAAGACGGCCCAGCGGGCCCATAACGTCGAAAGATCCGGCAATTCGTCGGTCACCGCGACCGGGTGCACGCCGGTGCGCTCATCCACCAAGGATCGTTCCGTCGCATAGCGCGGGGGTCTGGATTGCGGTACGCCGCGCCCGATATAGGCCGCCAGCCACACCGGTATTCGTTGCCGCGGATAGTGTTCCAGGTCAGCGAGATAGGCTTCCGGTGCGAACAGTTGCTCACCGGGAAACGGCTCGGCGCCGCGATCGGCGACGACCTCGGCGCCGTCGGCGTCGATGCGCACCAGCAGCCGCCACCACGGCCCATCACCCGAATCCGCCGACAGCACCCGGTGCCGGTGCACCGCATCGCGAAGCGCCTCCGATGCCTGGAACCGTACCGGCCCGGCCCCGCAGTCCGCCGTCAGAAGGGCGGAGTCCGCCGCAACGGTCACCGCGAACGAGGCATCCAACCGTTGCCAGCCGACTGGGGCGAGTTCACGCAGACCGTGCACGATCCGATCGGTCAGGTCGGCGTGATCGTCGCCAACTGCCTTGGTCATTCAGCACTCCCGCTCCCCGCACGCTACGAGTTGTTGTGCACCGGTGCTCGTTCGCTCTCGCAGCGGCGTTCCCTCACGACGCCGCCAGGTCATGGCCTGACCGGGCCTTATCGAGCGTAGATACGTAAGTAACTCTGGGGCATCGGCATCCGACGTAGGCAAGGTCCGCGGTGGTTCGCATCGCTGGATCGAACGGGAGCGCTGCCGGTATTGCGCCTGGGTTGGATGTGATCGAGCTGATCGTCACCACCCGCGCCGCCGGTCGCATACTCTTCGTCTGTCACGAGCCAGACCAACTCGTTCCCCCATGGGGCGACGATCTATCGGGGCCTTCGTCCCGGCGGTCTACGGGTCGCCGCGTCGTTGACCTTTTCTCTGGCGTCTGCGGGAACGAAGTCTACGATCTCGTTTCGCGAACCGATCTGCAGCTTGGTGAGAATCGAAGCGATTTGCGCGTTGACAGTTTTGAACGAACTGCCGCGGATGGCCGCGATGGCGGTGTTCGCCCAGCCCGCCGCGGCGAGGACGGCCACCTCCCGTTCCGCCGACGACAGCTCGCTCCATTGGGTGGGTTGGCGCCGCTGGGCCGGATGGCCGAGGGATGGACCGTTCACGGGCAAGGTGCCGAGCGCCAGCTGAACGACGTCACCGGATTCGGCGCGCAGCATCGATCCTTCACGTTCCGCGGTGGCGAAAGCCTTGTCCCCGAGCACGTTTCGCGCCGCAGCCATCGCCTGCTCCGTTTCGGTGGCGAACGGCCCGAGGTTGGCGATGTTCACACCCAGCTGCCGGCGCAGCGACCGGACGCCACCGGCGAGCGTCGCGATCTCCGATGCCGCGCGGACCGTCGAGTGGGGCTGGGCACCCTGTGCGGCACGGGTGTCGGCGATCACCCGTGCCAACGCCCACATCCGGAAATGGACCGACCAGCTCGCTCCCCATCGATCTCCGATCGACAACTGTTTCGCCAATGCGCTGCGCCCCACGGCCAAGGCTTCCTGTGGGTCGCCGTGCTTGATCAGCGCGATCATCCAGGCCAGCTCCGCACAGGACTGTGTCCACGCAGCGCCGGATCGGTTGGCGCGGTCGAGGTATCCGCGCGCGATCGGCAATGCCTGCGATCGGGTGCCGAGCAGTCCGGCGGCCATGGCATGGAAGAACTCGCTCATCGCCGAAGCGCCGCAGTTGCCGATGTCGTCGAATCGTTCGCGCGCGCGTGCCAGCACGGGCACCGCAGCCGGATCGCCGGTGAAAAGCAGTTCCGTACCCCGGGCGAAGTCGACGGGTGCCGGCAGTACGAGGTCGGCAGTGGAATCACCGCGCCAGGCTGCGATGGCCTCCTGGTCCGGCAGACACGTGGCGACGCAATCGTCGAGAAGCCGCGCGGCTTCGCCGGGCACGCCTTGGCACATGGTGAGCCATGCGATGAGTGCCATTGCGGTGGTTTGCAATTCGACCGGCTGCCGGTCGAGTGCGCGTGTGGCTTCCAACGCCCGCAACGCCCATTGGCGGGCCTCGCGCAGTGTCCCGGTGAAGAACGGCAGCCGCAATGCGATCATGCCCGCCGCGATCTCCAGTCCGGCGACGGCCTCCCCTGATCCGGCGAGACTGCTGTCCATCGCGGTGAGCAGGTTGTCCCATGCCGCACGCGCCCACTCCAGCTGGTGTCGTTCATCCGGCCCGAACCATTCCGCACCCGCGTGGACGATCATGTCCCGGTAGTACCGTCGATGCCTGGCGGCGAACCGTTCCCATTCCTTGCCGCCGGCACGCTCGCGCAGTCGTTGCCGGGCAAACAGCCGCAGACTATCCAGCAGTGAATATCGGACGGCGGTCGGCGTTCGGTGGATGGTGACCAGTGATCGGTCGACGAGCCGCTCGAGTAATTCCTCGATCTCGTCGGGAGCGATGACCGAGCCGTCGTCATCGCAGCATACGGCCTTGATCGCGGCGAGGTCGGCCCCCGCTTCCCGGCCCGGCATCGGGTTCTCCAGTTCGGAATCGGTATCGCATCCGGAGGCGAAGACCGACAGGCGCTCGAGAAGAAGCCGCTCCTTGTGCCGGCACAGATCGAACGACCAGGCGATGGCGTCGGTGATGCGCCAATGTCGTTCCTCGGCGCCGACGCGTGGCTCGGCCGGCCATTGCAGCCGCCGGTCGTCGTCCTCTCCGGTGAGATCGCGCCGGATCATCGTGAGCGGTTGTCGCGTCAGCCTGGCCGCCGCCAGACGGATGAAAAGCGGGTGATTGTGCAGACGGCGGCAGATCGACTCGGCAATCGCGAGGTCCTCATCTGCTATCGGACGTCCGGTCAACTCCGCTCGGGAACAGAACAGCGTCAGCGCTTGCTCGTGCGAGAGCGCGGGCACCGGTACCAAATGTTCGTCGATCCAGCCGATGCGCTGACGGCTGGTGGCGAGCACGGTCAATCCGGGCACCGCATCCAGCAGCTTGATAATGACCTCGCCCGCGCCTGCCAGCACATGTTCGCAGTTGTCCACCACCAGGATCGTTTGCCTCACTCGGCGGGAACCATCGGTATCGGTCAGCGTTTCGACCAGAGCGTCCCAGGTCGACCTGTCCGAGAAGTCGCCATCGATGATCGCGTGCGCGAGTTCCTCCGCGACGGCGGCCGCGTCCGAGCCGGGAGACAGCCTCGACAATCGAGCCCAATGCGGCCGGATGCGCCGTGCTTTGTGGTAGCGATGCAACGCTTCGGTCGCCAACCGCGTCTTACCGATACCGCCGGATCCGATCAGGGTGATCAGCCGAGTTCCGGCCAGGAGCGACATCGCGATTTTGTTCAGTTCGCGTTCTCGTCCCACGAAGTTTCCGGGCATTGCCGGAAGGGAACTGCGATGTGAGAGACCTCGCGCTAACACGTTGCACAGCCTAACCACATAGTCGTCGCTACATGCGGTTGCCGACCGAGGTGCAGGATGCCACTGTTCCCGTGTCTACGGTGGCTGTTCTGTCAGCGATACCGGCGATGTAGTGCACGCCGGCCGGACGGGGCGTTGTCGGGCAGGCCGGCGTGGCAGGGCTCAAGGGGTTCGGCCGGGCACATTTGTCGCCGCCGGCACATTTGTCGACACGGAAGTGGCAGCAGGCCGAGTTGCGATTAC
>NZ_BAGM01000197.1 GCF_000308855.1 Nocardia veterana NBRC 100344
AAGATCTTAATGTCAAGGAAACTTGTCTTTTCCCGAGGCTGGGCGCTGAACCTCAGGTGCGGGCTGAGGTTCGGAAGCGATTCCCCCACGGACTTTGATCGTCGACCCGAGGAAGTCCGCAGCCAGAGCCCTACGCCGCTCTCCGCGGAGTCGCTGACCCACACCGCGTGCACGACGGTCATGGATTCGCGGGCGGCGGAGCCTATTTCATACCGCCGAGTCGGATGCGGACCGATCGTTTCACTGCTGCCACCAGCGTGCTGAGAACAATCGCGCCAACCGCCGCGCCTCTGCATCGCGCGGCGAATCAGCCGCCGTTGCTGTAGACCCGAGTCGGCTCGACCAGAACCACAGCTCGACGCTCCGACGCCATGACGCGGTCGTACTCGTCCCAGTCGTCGTGCTCCCCACCCGCTGCCGTGAACACCTCACGCAGCAGCCGGCGCAACCCGTCGGCGTCGAGCCACGGCCGAGGGTCGTCGGGGCCGGCGATCTCGGCGCGGCCTTCCACGGTCGCCCACGCCCAGCCCTGCCGGAAGGTGATGCTCACCTGAGGGCGGGCACGGAGATTGCCGAGCTTCACTTTGCCGTAGGTCGTGAACCCCAGCACATCGCGTCCCGTCGACGGATGAGTCAACCGCCCCACGTTGACCAGCGTGGACTGGATGGTCTGATCGGATCTGAGGGTCGAGACGACAGCAAGCCCCCGCTCGGCACGACCGAGTTCAACCGCCTGTTCCAGTGTGGTCATCTCGTCTCCCGTCGTCGGTTCGAGTCTCGGTCCCGTTGTGCGCCGGCCGCGATCGCAAGACGGCGTGTCTGCGCGGCGAGCCGACGGCCCTCACTCTCTCGGCAGGGCGGCGACCGCCAACACTCGACATGGCGAGAGACAGGCGGCACCCGCAAGGATCGTCCCCGGTGACCTGACGCTGCACTCGCCAACGCGCCATGGCCTACCGGGCGGCGGCCCGATCGGCGGACGAATCACCCTGTGCCACAGACGACTCGCCGGCACGAAGCGGCACGCCTACCTGGTGTAGGTGTCGCAACGCCTCCCGATAGGACGAGATCAACCCCGTCTCGTGGTACGGAACCCCGATTTCGGCACAGTAGTCGCGAACGATGACCTGCGCCCGGCGCAGATTCGGCGTCGGCATACTCGGAAACAGGTGATGCTCGATCTGGTAGTTGAGCCCGCCGAGAGCCACGTCGGTCAACGCTCCGCCACGCACATTGCGGGAGGTCAGCACCTGGCGCCGAAGGTAGTCCGGCCGCTCGTCACCGGTCAGCGTCGGCATGCCTTTGTGATTCGGGGCGAAAATGCAGCCCATATAGAGACCGAACAGTGCTTGATGGACAGCGAAGAACGCAAAAGCCTTGTCAGCGGGCAGAACTGCGAACAAGACTCCCAGATATCCTGCGAAGTGGACGAAGAGCAAAGCACCCTCCAATACCCGATGCTTCACCGCCCGATTGCGGAGCGCGCGCACACCGGCCACATGAAGATTCAGCCCCTCCAACATCAGCAGCGGAAAGAACAGGAAAGCCTGCGCTCGCCCGATCAGCCGCGGCAATCCGCGACTTGCCCGAGCCTGCCGCTGCGACCACACCAGAATGTCCGGCGCCACATCGGGATCCCGCTCCTCATGGTTCGGATTGGCGTGATGCCGAGTGTGCTTGTCCTGCCACCACCCGTACGCCAGTCCGATCCCGGCATTGCCCACAACCCGTCCGATGACCTCGGTCGGCCGCCGCAGCCGAAAACCTGACGGTGCGCGACATCGTGCATGACGAGCGCCACCTGAGCGAAAACCACCGCCATGAACGCCGCGACCAACAGCGTCCACCACGAATCACCGACAACGACGAACGCCGCCCATCCCGCAACGAACCCGATCCCGACGAGACTGAGCCGAATCGCGTAGTAGACCGGACGCCGATCCATCAGTCCCGCAGCCGAAATCCGGCGCAACAGACGGGCGTAATCACCGTCGGCACCCCGCCGCGATGACCGTGGAGATGACTCTGAAACCAAGGCCGATGTCGTCATGAGCCGAAGCTATCGGCGAAATTCTCGTTCCCTGTCACCCCTGGGTATGGGGTGGCGGCCACCCTGCGGGGTGATAACCCTATGCGGTCCAACCGAACTCCGCCGCAGGCGACCACCGACGCGGCGCCCCGGTCCGACAAGCAGCGGGAGCTGATACTCGGTTCGGCTGGCTAGGGGTCGCGGCCACAGCTCACCCGGCCCGCAGAGTGGCAGGAGAGCCGGGCAGCGCTCTGCCGGGTATGCCTTCGGCCCGGTGGGCGTCCGCGACCCAGTCGACGCCGCTCGGGTCAGGTGCCGACCGGACCGGCCGCCCGTCGCGTGTCCACGGAAAGCCGAGCCGACGGCTACGCTTCCATCACGACGTGCAAGTATGACCACGTGCCTGTAGCGAGCCCCGCCAGAACACGAAACCGCCTGTTCACCGTAGGTTACGAGGGACGGCGAGCGGACGAGCTCATCACGATCCTCGCCCAGGCCGGCGTCGCCACGGTCGTAGATGTGCGACTCACCCCCATCTCACGCAAGCCAGGGCTGTCGAAAACCAAATTGTCTGCGGCCCTGGCCGAGGCCGGTATCCGCTATGTGCATCTCAAGGAGCTCGGCAATCCCCGAGACAATCGCGACGGATTTCGCGTCGGCGACGCCGATGCGCGTGACCGGTATGCGCACGTGCTCGCCAGCCCAGAAGGTGCCGACGCACTACGCTCGGTCCGGACGCTCATGGCCCACGGCCCCGTCGCACTGCTTTGTTTCGAGCACGACCACACCACATGCCACCGCCAAATGGTCGCCGACGCTGTACGGAAGGGTGCCGCTGCCGGCCGAGTAATTCAACTGTGAGACAAGCAATTACATAATTGTCAGCTGCTCGGGCCCTGTACTGGAGCGTACCTTCGGATACCACGCACCCAGCACCTCGAACGATCTACGACGCAGCGCCTGGTTCCCGATGAAGAAGTAGAGGTCCCGCTCAGGGGCACAAATCTCCTGCTCCCATTTCTCTCTCAGCTTCTGCCGAGCTCCGGCACTTCCATACATCTGCTGCCATTTCCGTCCCGCCTGTCCGATCTCCCAGTCCAGGCACTGTTGCGAATGACCGCCACATTCCATGTCGGTGCAGCGGTAGCTGTAGATGACGCGGTACGGCATCGGCTCGAGCATCGGCGGCGCATCGTCGAACAGACTCGGCGCAGCCGCCGCTTGTACCTTCCGAAGTTGCTGCGGGGTCCAACCGTTGCCGCGCTTGACTGTCACAGCGTCGACGATCGGCTTGACCAAGCCCAGCGACGGCGCGGGCACGGCCATCGTTCCTTTCGGATTCGCGCGGATCAGTTCACACGTCGACGTCGCGCCGATCAGGGGTCCGATCAGTTTCCGTCGCTGTGTCCATCGCCCACCGCTCGTACCCACGTGACCGAGGACCTGCAGTGACTGCTGATCCGGTTGGTATGACTCGATTCGTGGATCGTGGCCGAGACGTTTCCGGACGTCGACCTCGACGATGTCGTACTTGTCGAACACAAGTTCCCGCCCCATCCCGCGAAACCTCATGGGATACAGGCGTATCCACGTCGGCGGCAGTCGGTCGATACGAACACCCGCGACACACACCGTCTCGCCGTACCGTTCCGACGGAGCGGGATAGGCCTTCACGGTGATCAGAATCCGAGCGCGCTCACTTCCTGGCAGCATCGAAAACCCCCTAATGACACCAGGATTCAAGTATGCACGGGCAACGACGTCGATGGTGGTATTCCTGTCGGCCCCAAATGTCACGATTCATTCCGCGGCCACACTCGTACGCGCCGTGCGGGTCGAAGAGTCAAGGCGCCCGTGCCATCGACTCTCAGTCACGTTGGATGGCGCGCCGAACAACCTGGCCCCTCGGCATCAGGTTGATTGTGTCGCCGTCCCAGCTCAGATCCGAGTCTTCGGCGATCTCGAACGCCTCGAAACGATCGTCAGCCAGAACCGCGTCGATCAGAGCCCGTGAGCCGGCGACGATCGTGGAGTCGAAGTCGATCTCGCTGGCCACGACCCAGGCATGGTCGGCGGGCCAGAGCAGCTGAGGCATCACTCCCGGGAAGTCCGTCGTCCACCCCAAGCCCGCCGAATGCACCCAGCCGGGGTCGGCGAGTTCGGACAGGCTGGTATCGAACAGCATGAAGTCACGCCCCGGCCATCGCAGGAAAGGCCCGGCCGCCACTGCCCGACGGACCTCCGGCCCGACAGAGGCTGCCAACTCGGTCTCGACGCGGGCCCGCTCACGCTCGAGCTCCTGCGAATCGCCGTCAGCAGACGAGACGAACACCGCCCCCGAGGATGTACCCAGCTCGCCGAATCCGTTCCAAATTCCGGCCGTCACCTGTTCCTGCGTCTCGCAGGCTGCGCGAAGGTGGACCGTGAGCGCGGCCAACAGGACCGGGTCGAACCATCCTTCGACCGACTGGCCGACTCGCCAGCCGTCATCGAACGACATCATCGCCTCGTCCTCACCGTGGGTCAGGTTGCGCCACTGCACCAGTGGATGCATGACCTTGCCGTTGCGCGCGGCGACCTCGGCCCACGGCCACACCGCCTCCGCCACGATCTCCGGAGTGCCCCACTCATCAACCACTGCCGCGTCACGGCGGGTCGCCTCGACCGGGTGCAGCAGCCGCACATAAGCGTCGAACCCGGTGCCGGCGACACAACCGACCCCGTCCCCGCCGACGCGTCCCAGCAGCCACGCACCACGCTCGATGTCTGTCGTGAACTTCACCCAACCAGCCTAGAACTCCACCGGAACGAGCCACCACCAGCGAGTTGTATGCACCGGTTCTGGATGAGGCCAGCGTGGCCGATTCGGCTAGCGCCGCTGGCCAAGAACTTCTAGCGCCATCACCCCGACCCCGCCACGATCGGTGACGTCAGAATTCACCGATCGGATCGGTCGGATCCGGCACTGAGCAACGATCGGATTCACCGATAAACGACGTCAGAATTCGCCAGCACAACCAGGATGTGCTGGGCCCCAACAGTATTGACACAGGCGGGTGGAGCGGACTCTGTCGGTTGCAACTGTGAAGGCTCCTCGGTCTCTGTGGGACACAGCCCTCCGCTTGGTCACCACGCCCGGCGATCGGAGACTTTCGTCGACTTACAATCCGCACGTCATCGTCGCGATCGGCGTGCCGCCGACCATGCTGGTCATGGCGGGTCCCACTTCCGGAACTGCGGGACGAACCAATGGTCACGCGGAACCCCTACCACTCACGGAATGTCCGCAGCCCTTCGACATGAGCGGGATGCGCGACATCGAATGCGGCGGACACGCGTTCATCGATCCCGCCGCAGTCCGTGAGCCGACGCGGCGTTGATGCCTTACCTACCTGTCCCGGCGGTCGGTACGCCGCTGACATCTCCGAACTCGGCCTCAACGGTCACACCGCGAGGACAGAGCTCACCAGAGCTGCTCCGGCACCAGAACCGTCCAAACCTGCCCCGACGCGAACGGGATGGTTGCACCAGTGGGCGTCGTATACGTTGTGCCCGTCTCCTCGGAGGGCCGGGACCACACAGCCGGAAACTCTCGACCGTCGCGAAGTACGCGTGCCTGGCCGCTACCGGTCGTCTGCGCCCGGGGTGAGATGCTGCCCGCGACGTCGCTGATGGCCGAGTTCTGCACCGGCACACTCTGCAGCACGACCGTACTTGCGGTGAGCCGTCCGGTATCCGCATCGGTGTAGGCAGCACCATCCATGGACACCACCCACCCGTGGTCGCCGAGCGACCAGTCGAAACCGATCACCGCGCCCGGATACCGCGCTTCCTCATGTTGCGCGGGCCGGCCGCCGGCAGGCGCGGGACCGAAGTGCAGTTGCGAAGCCGGCGGCCAGCCGCCCCCTGCGGGCAACTGATCAGGATGGACGAACATGTTGTGCGGCGCCTCGCGACTGTAGTCACGGAAGTACGCCGCGGGTTGCCGATCGGCCGAGGCGTTGTGGAGTGAGGAGCCGTCGATGGCGGGAACCAGTTCGGGTGCGGAACCAGAGGATGCCAACGTCGGGTTGCCGAACTGGTCCAACAGCGTCAGGTCCGTTTCCCGCGCGCTTCGGACAGGTCCGACCACCGGGGGTTTGTTGTTCGAGAAAACTGCGGCCAACCGGCTCAAACCGCCCTCGACCGGCTCGACGTACACCACATCGGCGGCTCCGAGCCCCACGGGCGGCCGCGCCTGCGGACTGTTGTCCACCTTCACGACCAGCACGGGAACCCCTACCCGGGAGGGTGCTTCCGAGCCGCCTACCGGGGAGGATGTGCCCGGTCCCCCTGCCCGGGAGGATGTGTCCGAGCCGGGTGCAGCATGCTCGGGCCGGGTGCCGCTGACGCACCCGATTACAGCGCACATTCCCAATGCCGTCAGGAACGCCGCGATCCACATCCACCGTCGCTGTCGCATGAGGCTAACCTCTAGCTACCAACGTACGCCGCGCTCGGCCAGTGCACAGGTCAGGTGCTGGGCGGAGGTAGTCTCACGATCATGGTGGACACCCCCTTCGGGCGAGTCATCACGGCGATGGTGACCCCTATGCACGACGACGGCTCGATCGACTACGACAGCCTGCAGAACCTCGCCGTATATCTCGCCGACCACGGCCACGACGGATTGCTGGTCAACGGGACCACGGGTGAGTCCGCCACCACCACCGACGAGGAGGACTACGCCTGCGTGCGGGCGGTGGTCGAGGCCGTGGGCGACCGCGTCCAGGTGATGGCCGGCTGCGGCACCAACGACACCGAGCATTCGACTCGCGCGGCGCGCGAGATGGTTGCCTGCGGCGCCGACGCTCTGCTCGTCGTCACGCCGTACTACAACAAGCCGCCGCAGGACTGCATCCTCGAACATTTCCGTCTGGTCGCCGAGGCCGGCGACGGTGTGCCCGTCATGCTCTACGACATCCCGGGCCGGACCGGGACGGCGCTGAGCACCGACACCATCCTCCGCGCCGCCGACATTCCCGCCGTGCGCGCCGTCAAGGACGCCAAGGGTGACTTCTTCGAGGCCAGTCGGATCATGGCGCAGACCGACCTGCTCTGGTATTCCGGCGACGACGTCGTCAACCTGCCACATTTAGCCCAGGGCGCGACCGGCATCGTGTCGGTGGTCGGCCATGTCGCGGGCGATCTCTATGCGGAGATGATCGCCGCCGTCGACCGCGGCGACCTGTCTCGGGCACGCGAAATCCACCGCCGCCTCATCCCCGCCGTCGGTGCGATCATGCACGTCTCCCAAGGCGCGATCCAGTCCAAGGCCGCGATGAAGATGCTCGGAGTCATCTCCTCCGACGCGCTGCGTATGCCGTACCGGCAGGGGCCTCCGGAGCATCAGGAACGCCTGCGTGCCGGACTCGAGGAATCCGGGTTGTTGTAGGCGGGCACGTGAACATCACTGTGCCGCAGGATCATTCGTCCTTCTGTTTCGACGGGCACTCTTCGTGTCATCTCGCCGGAGCGAGGGGCACGAGTCGGTGATATCGACCACCTCCATGTGACGTTTCGCTGCTTGCGCCGTGGATTCGCTGCCCGGGCCGCAGCAGTGTGCCAGCGTGCGAGACCCCGCACATCGCCGACAGCCTGGCCACGCCTGCAGTACATGTCCTGCTCGCCCGCGCCTCCACTCTTGCTACGTCATCCTTGGTTCCGCCGGTAATTTCAGCGTTCTCCGGGCACCACACCGGGTTTTCGGCGAAAGTTGTGTCTACGGTCCGAATCGACTATGGGACAGGTGATTCCGGTGGCCCCGACACCCCTCGCTCTCGCTACGAAATCGCGCCCGTCGGGTTCCACTGCCGATAGCCAGCCTTACCGGTCGTTCGCCCACTTCGACACGGATGGTTCGTCGCTGTCGATCATCACTCGGGAGTTCGAGGGGTGGCTGGAGCGGCAGAAGCGGTGGGTCGTCGATCTGAGTTCGACCGGGGCGCAGACCGATGGCGCTCGGTCCCTGACGACTGTCCGTCATTCGGTCGGAAGCGCAGACCTCCTCCGCTTCCGGCTCACCGAGGAGCAGCCGGGCACCGGCACATGGACAACAGAGTTCTCCGCTTACGCTCCAGTGCAAGGCGGGACCGGGTGGTTTCTTCTCGAAGTAGGAAACAGTCGCAGGAATTGGGTACAGGCCCCCCGCGTGGTCACGACCCTGGTCGATCTGTTGCCAGTGCGGCCGGATGAATCACTGCAGTTGACGCCCCAGCCGGCGCGAATAGGTATCCACAGTGTGGAAGATCTCGCTGCTCGTATCACCGATCCAGACCGCCACGGGTTGATCGTGGTGGCAGGCACCGATGAGCGGCTGGATTTCGATCGGTTCTACGAGAAGGTCGCTCTGTGGACCCAGCAGGTTGTCGGGCAAGCCGAAGTCGCCGTGCTCGACCCCCTCGCGACTGCTGAATTGCGCACTGCTATCGGCGACTCCCATGCTGTATTTCCTTGGACGATACGGACATTCATGCCGGGCGCCGATCCGGCCGAACCCGGAAACCATCGGCAGCACAGGTATCTCGGCCCAGGGCCGCTCGCTGATCTCTCGACGCACGCACTACAGCGGATACTCGGCCGCACTGCTCGCCGCAATGCGATGCAGCGCAGGCTGCCGCCGGATATTTTGAAGTATGTCCGGACTCTGAACCGAGTCGAAAACAATGAGGCTCTGACGAGCCTGCTTCCGACGCCGACGCCGGCCAAGCGCACAACTCCGCTCGAACCTCCTGCGCCACCCGAGGTTTCGGCCTCGCCCCCGACGGCTGCCCCCGAAACCCTCGCGCCGGTCGACGACGCTCGCCGCAATACCGGCATCGAAACGGCTACCGCCCCGCCTCGCACTCCGGAAGCACCACGGGACAAGGTCAACGAGGCTCCGACGCACGCACCGGACAGCGCCGCGCAGCAAGCGCTGCACCTCGTGATGGATGTGTTGGGTCTGTCGAGTATCAACCGGGCAGAGCTCGAAGCCATCAGACAGCGGGCCGAGCAGAGCGCAGATCGGGACGCCCTGCGTGAGGCCGCCGTGCAGCTGGTAAACCAGAAGCAGGAAGAGATCGATGAGCTCAGAGACGAGCTCGCCGAGCTTCACGAAGAAGTTCAGGCGTGGCAGCTCGAAGTGGCTGAGGCTCAGGACGAGCGACAGCGACTCTCGGATGAAACTCGGTGGCTACGTGGGAAACTCCGAGAGGTCAAGGCCTTCGAAGTAGCCAATTCGCTCACGCCCGATTCGGAAATCACCGAATACCCGAACGATTACCACGATCTGTTGAGACTTTTGCGGGACATCGAATGCGAAGGCATCGTGTTCACCGGAAATCCGGAGGAATGCCGATCCTTGGCAGACCACGATCCACTCTGCACATCTGCCCGCACCTGCTGGGAGGCGGTGCTCGCACTCCAGGGCTACATCCGTGCCCGCTCGGACGGTGCATGGTCCAGAGGGGTACATGAGTATCTGACGCAACCTCCCGATGGCTATCGGGCGATTTCGGCGAAAAAGCATGGGCGCAGAGAGACCGCGGTAACGATGCAGCAATGGGGTGAACAACGGCGCTTCCCGGTCCCGTTGGAGGTCTCACCCACAGGAAAAATCGAGATGGAAGCCCACTTCAAGATCGGCACAAACGGCACGATCAGTCCACGAATGCACTACCTCGACCGCTGGTCCCAAAACGGCAAGATCTACATCGGCTACATCGGCCGCCACTTGAAGAACACCAAGACGAACTGATGCGGTTGCACGGATCGGCGACATCGATCTGGCGTGCGCAGACGAGCAACCGTGCCTCATAGATCGAGCCGCGGCATTACTTTCGAACGAGCATTCCTCCGCCGCTGGACCGAAAGCCGGTGAGCGATCGGCGTGGTCGGCAAACGTCACCCTGTAACAGGGCTCGAACTCCCCGCGATCCAGCAGTGTTCCGCGGTGGGGTTCGAGTAGGGGTTTGATATGGGGAGCAAGTCGGTTGGCGGCGCGTCCAGTGCCGTCGCGGCATCCGCACACGCCGCATGCGCGCGGTTCCGGGGTACCGATCCCCTGGTGGTCGGGCGGACACGACGCAAGCTTGCTACCGATGTCGGCTTCGCCGACGACTCGGGCCGCATCCCCGAGGCACGATGGATGCGGGCGATGACCTTCGAGCGGTTGGTGCGCGACACCAAGTTCGTCAGCGAAATCGCCACCACCACTGTCGGGCGGCTGAAGTTGGACCGGCCCACAGCGGTCGTCACAGCGAATGCCCGTGTGCGACTGGACAAGACCGAGAAACTGCTCGACGATGCCCATTCGCGTGCGATCACCGAGGGCGCGGCGACCTTGATCCACGGCCTGGCGGTTCCGTTTCCCGGCTTCGAGGACGACCACGCCACCGACGTCAAGCCCGACTTCGCCGTGGTGGCCCCGGCGATCGGCGGAGATGGGAGCTGGCTGATCATCGGAGATGCCAAGGACTACGAACGCGTGCGCTCCCGGATTCAGGAGACCAAGCTTCTGAAAGGCTTCCTGCAAGTCGCACTCGGCGCTGAGGCAGCCGAGAGCTGGACGCGGCGGCCGCGGGAAATGTCGGTGCACACCCATGGCGTTCTGGCCGTGCCGCGCAACGCCTTTCTGCAGCCCGAGGCCCTCGTCGAACAGCTCGACGATCACCGGACCGAAGTACGAATGCGGGTCGCGGAGCGACGTCGTGAGGCCGAGCAGAAGCTCTACGACGATGCGGAAGACCTCACCCAGTACGTCTCCCACCTGCGAGCGACATTCGACCCCGCGACCTGCACAACATGCACACTCTTCTCGTACTGCCGCAACGAACTCCGCACGTCGGCCGATCCGGCCGACCTGCTGATCGAACTCGGAATCGGCGCGGATATCCGCCCGCATGTACTCGGCGTCCTCGACGGCACCGGTACTGGTGAAGCAGCTCCCGCATCCGTGGTGGCGAACGTGATCGCGACTCGGGACGGTGTCGCGCAGCCCACAGGCCAGCGTCGTGTCGATCCGGCGGGACTGCCGGGCACAGTCAACGTCGTGATCGCCAAGTCCGATACCGCCGCGCTCGGAATCCACGGCATCGCTCTGCAGCGCGTCACCGCCAACGGTCTGGAACCATGGCAGCTCACCACTTTCCATGATCCCCAGTCCTCACCGGAAACGCGTCGAGATGTGATGCGCCTCCTCGGTGGCGAACTGCGTAAGGCGATGACCGAGCAGCGCAGGTTGAACAGGAACGCGCCGAACTCCGTGCACATTGTAGTCCCGGATTCCGTCACAGCCGACATCCTGGCCTCGATCGCCGACAACCTCGCCGGCATCGAACTCAGCAGGCTGCGCTGGGAGCGGGATCGCGCGATGGGTCGCCCACCGCTGACCTTCAACGGCGAACCGGCGCAGATCCCGCCGAAGCTGACACAGACCGCGCGTACGGCGGTGTCGTTCCTGCTGGAAGAAGATCGCGCCCGGGCCCTGACGCTGCGATCACCGATCGTCGATGTCCGCGAAGCGTTGGCGCAGCACGTTGTCGCCGGCGGCCCCTCGGTCGCGTCCCGCCGCCTGGACTACCTGGTCGGGTGGGCCGAATCCATGAACCGCGACAAGCTGAATTCGCGGGAGTTCGAAGACGAGATCGAATCCTGCGAGCACACCCCCGGTGCGAGACTGACCAACCGGCGATCAGACGCCATCTACAGCGCTTTGGTCGGATCGAACCGGATGCCCGCCGACCTCGAGACCTATGACGCGCTCGTCACCGAGGAGCTTCGCTATAAATGCTCGATAATGGAGCGGGCGCTGAATGTCCTCGGCTCCGTGCCTGATTCGACATTGCGCGAAGTGCACCGCACCATCGAGAGCGACGCGCAGGAAGTGTGGCGCCGCAGGATCGAGTTGCATGCGTCGGATCTCGTGCGGTTCGGGCGCACCTACCGGCACTGGCGTAATTCGCTCGTTCCTGTCATCGAAGGCGACGACAGGTGCCGTAGCCAACTGGTCGCATTGGGCAACCCTCAGGCCGCGGCGGATCGCGCCGCAGCGGCCGGTGAGAGGTCGATCGCCAATGCGACTGTGGTGCAGGTGTATCCGATCGTTTTGGATATCCAATCGCGCAGAATCGGAGCCGATTCTCGAATCGTGTTGCTGCACATCAACGGCGATCCGTGTATCGAGCGGCCAGGCGTAGAGCTCACCATCCAGAAGGGCAGCTTCAAGTTCGCGGGGATGTCGATCGGTCCCCTGTCGAGTGTCGACGAGACGCCCGGCCGGTTCGAGTGGGCGCCCGCGAACGTGCCGGAGGTGTCGGTCGGCGACCGGCTCGTGATAGCCGACTTCGAGTGGTTCTCGTCCAATAAGAACAACAAATTCCTCAACGTCGCCCGCCCGACTGCCGACCACTACTCGGCTCCCAAGGCGACATGCGGACCCGATTCCTACGCCGAGGATCCCGATAACCACCGGTATTGCTGCCGGCCTCATGAGGATTCCGAAGCCGAATGGGCAGACCAGCTCGCCGAACGCCGTGCCCGCGGCGAACTCAACCCGCAAGCCTGGCCACCGGTGGTGGACGCGGACGCATTCGAGGTGACGCCCTCCGGCGCACCCTCCGCGGAGACGACCGCCGAGCCCGAGACCCCAGTGCCCGACGACATGACGATGGACGACCTCGAATGACGATCGAATTCACACCACCGCGCCGGCAACACACCGAGCGAACCCATCACGCGCAGGCCGCGGCGGGCAATGCAGCGGTCGCCGAGGAAGCCGTCGGAGTTCTGCGAGGTGCGCTGTCGGGCACGGCGCCCTTCGATCGCATATTGCTGAAAGCGGCTGCGGGAGCAGGTAAATCATTCGTCTTGGCACAGCTGGTAGCCGACGCCGTGACCCATCCTCAGTGTTCGCGCGTCGCGATCGTGGCCTTCACCAACAAACAGATCCACCCGCTGGCGAAATCGATCGGACGCACCCTCGGTAAAGACCGAGTGTGCCTGTTTGTCTCCAGGGACCGGCTGGCCGACGTCCCGCAGGACGCCGCCGCGCATGCGACCGTGGCCACGAGCACCACCGAGATACCGGCCGACTGCATGGTCGTCATCTCCACCTCGCACAAGCTCGGGGCGATGGGTGAGGCGAAGCGGATGCGGGAACACTTCGCCCCGTCCCAGCACGAGGGTTTCGTGTTCGACGTCCTGTTCGTCGACGAGGCGTGGCAACTTCCGCACCATCTGTTCGACAAGGTCGCGAAAGTCGCGCCGATCACGGTCGGAGTCGGCGATGTGGGACAGCTGCCGCCACTGGAGGTCGGCACGAATCCGTGGCGCGGGGATCCCGGATACAACCCGTACCGCGCATGGCCCACCGATTTCGTGACCGACGAGCGCACGTGGTCGAGGGAGCTTCCGGCCGTATGGCGACCGGCCGCCGGTCACCTCGACCTGTGGCGGGCGTTCTATCCCGAGTGGCGCGAGCTCAATTGCGTGGCTGCCCCGGGCGACCGGGCTCTCGTCATCGGCGATGGACTTCGCGCGCCGACCGCTCGGATCTGGGAGCAGGTCGGCACCGGCGTACCGACCTTGCTCGAGGTCGACGGCCTGGCGGACCCCGAGGCCGCCGATGTCGACCTGCCGCTGATGCGAACGGTCGAGGCGCTGCTCGATGAACTACTCGCAGTGGGATTTTCGCTCGAGCAGGCGGAGTACGACGACACCGGGACGCCGACCGGAAACACGAAGAGCGCACGGCCAGGCGGGCACAACGGTGATCCGCTGATCACCATCCTCGCGACCCGCAACCAGGCTGTCGACGACGCGACCGACGTCGTCGAGCGATTGCGCGCCAAGTACTCGCTGGACGACGGTGACCTGGTTGCCTCCACCGTCGACTCGTGGCAGGGGCAGACCAACGGCATCACAGTTGCGGTACACCCGTTGAATTCCGCCGTTGGCCTCGACGAATTCAACTCGGCGTTCGGCCGATTGGCCGTCACCTGCACTCGCGCGACTCATGGGCTACTGATGGTCACCCGGCCCGGACTCGATCAGCTCCTCGGCGAATCGCCCGCGCGCCCCGGAACACCATTCGGTGAGCCAGGTAACCGGCACTTGCCGAGGCAAACCCACCAACGCATCCTCGAAACCTTCGCCAGGGGCACACTCGTTGTTGGTGCGGACCGAGCCATAGCCGCGTTCTAACGTTGCCGTCACTGGTCGCCCCCGATCTCGGCCGGCAGTTCTCCGTCAGCCCATCGCGCATAGGTGTATTCGGGTTCGACGGTGATCACATCGACGACTTCCACCAGCTTCGCGGGGACTACACCGCCCTCGAAGTGGTCGACGCTGGGGACGAACACAGCCTCGACGCCGAGCCGTTCGGCAATGTTGCGGACCCGAAGCCCGACGTCGTCGACCTGGGTCGTGAAGGTGATGATCTTGCGCAGGTTGTAGCCGAGTCGCTTTGCCAGCGAACGGATCTGGGTCTCATCCCACGGTTGACGCACGCCGGAGACGTCCCGACGCAGGTAGCCGATGGCATCAATGCGCATGGTTCCTCGCTTTCGAATGCGTGGTTCAGGCTTGGCTCACATTGGCGGCCGACGCGACGACGTCCGGATTCGGCGCGTATCAGCCTGGTGATCAGAAGGGGGCGGATCGGATCAGTCTGGGAGACAACCCATACCCGCAAGATTTGGTCCGCTCCGGCAATGAGCCTGCAGCTCGAGGCTTCGGTGCACCGCGACGGCGGTGAGCTTCTCCTCGCCCAGACGCCACCAGCAGCCGACGCCGATCAGCGCGCCACTGACGACTACCAGCACGGCGAGGGTGAGCATAAATATCACGCTGGGAGTCGGCGGCTGAGTACCAGCACCTCGCCGTAGTCATCGATACTCATGCTCATCCGCAGCGGCAAAAGTCGATCGGTCATCCACAACGCGCGTCCCCGACCATGGGCAGCGTTCACCTGCATGGACCTGGTGAGAAACGATCCTTCCGTCGACCAGCGGAACGAGACCCGAGCACAGCCACGACGGGCATGCCACGCCAACCAATGCACCGGTCTCCGCTGAGAAGCTGCCGATTCCGCACTGCGACAACAGGATCCAGGGAACCTCGACACTACACACGGACGGTCACCTCGTCGTTCGAGGCTGCCACGGGCAACGCCGCGATAACGGCTTCCATCGAAGGGCGGAACATATCCCGCGGCTCTCTGATCCACCGGCACCGGCCAGTCTGATCATCCGTCGGCGACGGCAAGAGTATTTGGGCGCCTACCGGAGCGATCTGGCAATTCAACCGGTTGACGTCCACTGCCAGGCCGAGACTGGTGTCGAACCGATGCGGCCTAGTCAGGAGAGTCCACCTCCCCGAGTCATGCACGATGACCGGACCGGCCGCCCCGATGTTCCTCAACTGATCGAGAACTTCGCCCGCCACTCGTGCTGGAGCATTGAATGCCCCAACTTCGCCTGACCGCAACATGATTCGCGCAGGGTCACCATGAATTCGACAGGACAATCCGGCGACCGATCGGCAGTACCGGGCCCTCTCAGCGGTCTCTTCTGAACAAAATCGAATACCCCGGGACATTTGCCCTCCTCAGGCACATACAAAGGCACTGGGCGACACTGGGCGCGGGCTCGTAGAACTGCCACTGCCGGACCGGCCGCCACGACTTCGAACGCCCCAAGTCTGGCGGTAAAACTCTTTGCGACGTAAGTTCATCTGGGGTGGTGAACGGTGTTGAATCAGCGCAGTTCATGACACGGCGGGAGAACCGATGGAAGCTCGATGCATGCAGCTTTCCGATTGGCTTACTCGGTCCGGTTGGAGCCGTGGAGAACTCGCCCGCCGAGTACGCGCCCTGGCAGTCGAGCGGGGCGAACCGCATGTCCGGCCCGACGCCTCCAGCGTGCGCAGGTGGGTCGACGACGGACACACGCCGCGTGCACCGATCCCGGCGCTGCTGGCCGATCTGTTCTCCGCCCACTTCGGTTACCGCGTCACAACCTACGACCTCGGGCTCGCCGAAGCACCCACAGTTGACCGGGCCTTGGCGTATAACGCATCGTTGGAGGACACTGTGGAGGCTGTATCCGATTTGGGAAGGGCAGACGTGGACCGCAGAAAGTTCCTCATCAGCGCACCTTTTGCCGTCGCCGCCGCCGTGGGACCCTCTCGGGACTGGCTACTGAACACTCTCGATCAACTTCCCGGTGAACGACGTCGAGTCCGCCTCGAAGACGTCACCGCCGTGAAGAACATGTTCTCCCACTTCCAGGAAATGGACATCTTCCAGGGCGGCGGAAGCGGACGGCTCCTGCTCGCTGCCTATATGAACGAGCACGTCTATCCATTGCTGCGGCGGACCCACACCGCCGAGATCCATCGAACGCTGGCCGGCGCCGCCGCCGAACAGACCTACCTACTCGGCTGGATGGCGTTCGACAACGGAGAACACGGAGCAGCCCAGCGCTATCTCATCCAAGCTCTCCGCCTCGCCGAGGAATCCAACGATCCCGCACTCGGCGCGCACGTGCTCGCCGGCATGGCCGACCAGGCCACCCTGCTCGGTCACCCCGACGAAGGCCGCCGCCTCGCCCAAGCGGGGCGACAAGGCCTCGCCAAAGCTGACTCCCCCGCCTGCATGGCAGACCTGTGGACCCTCGAAGCCCGCGCACTCGCGGCCATGGGCGAGACACGCGAAACCGCGCACGCCATCAATGAGGCCGAGCGCGCCTTCGAAACAGTGGACCACGACAGAGAGCCGGAGTGGGCGCGCTTTATTGACACCGCATATATCTGTGGCGAGTGGGCCAACGCCTTCCGCGATCTCGGCCGGCCACGCGACGCCCAACCCCACGCGCGTCGCTCAATCGCGTACGCCCGCAACCAGAACCGAGCCAGGCGCGGCGCGTTGTCGCACGCAGCGCTCGCGGTCACTCACATCCAGCACCGCGACCTCGATGCCGCCTACGTCGCAGCCGTGCGAACCGTGGAGTTGTCAGGGAAGGTGAAGTCATCGCGATCCGTCGAGGCCGTGCGCGATGTTCAACGGCGAATGACGAGCTTCGGTGCGCACCCGCTGGTTTCAGACTTCAACGAACGAGCGCGGGCGCTTGTCGCTGTGTGAGACCAGGTGCCCTGCCTGGGGTCCCATGGGAAATGCAGCATCCGCGCAGCGATCCAAGCAAGTCGACCGAAGTGCTGCATCGTCATTGGGCATGTACGCATGACATTCGGATGCCCCGCTAGCAATCGGATATGATCGGCGCTTTTGCGATCTTCATATTTCGATACAATGTCAGGATAGCGCATCGCAATTCGCTGTTGTTCACTGCAAGTCACCGCCAAACGTTTACGGATCACAGAAGCAGTCACTGTCGGCGCGGAAACAGGCTATCGGCCGGAATCTCACGTTCCTTCATGTCGGCTTCAACATCCTCGACATATACTATCCCGACCAGTTCATGAAGTAACCGCAGCAGCATCACAGATCCGTGAATAAGAAGCACCAGGCCAAATTCGAACAACCACGGTGCAATTTCTTTTCTAGAGGTGATCTCAACAATGGCCGCCAGAATGCCGATCAATGTCGCCATGAAAGGTTCGGCGACAACTGCCATCCACGCGCGCTGCAATGCCTTGCCTGCACGAAATCTGAAGACCCGAATCCTACGAGCACCCGAGCCGATTGTGAATACTATTACGACGCCGGCAAAGCCAGCCACAATTGCTGCGGCCGAAGCTACGCCCAAATAGAGTGTCACGGCAGTCCCTACGTTGGCGTCCGCCACAAGATTCTTGTACGGATTCAAGGAGCGCCACGGGCACGCCAGCACTCCATGGACGGCTACCGCGAGCGCTAGCCAGAAGGCGACCCCGGCAGGATGGTCCGAGCACCAAGCACTGACGGTG
Organism: Nocardia veterana NBRC 100344; assembly: GCF_000308855.1. Taxonomy (GTDB): domain Bacteria; phylum Actinomycetota; class Actinomycetes; order Mycobacteriales; family Mycobacteriaceae; genus Nocardia; species Nocardia veterana. The sequence goes on from NZ_BAGM01000197.1 coordinate 17,975, forward strand.
GCGCATGCCCTTCGCACCCAGCCGAGCCGACGATTGCCGCCGCTACTTCTTCCGGTCGCCATTTGCCCCTCCCAAGCTCGCGTACCTTCGCTGAGCCCAGTAAGGAAGCTCAGCTACGAGAACTCCTTCCGGAACTTCTCGATAGCATCATTAATACCAGTGAGCACTGACATTTCTGAGGGCGGCTCGTCGCGTCTGATGTCGAATTTCTGGGTGGTAGTGAACTGCTCCTTCACCAGGTCATATGCCTGACGCTTGAAGCTGTCGCCGTCGGGAATCTCAAGACTGACCTGGGCGCTCTTTACGAACGATGAGCGCACCCACCGCGCCCCTTCCAGCAGCGTCATTTTTGTATCCTCATGCCCCGATCGGTGACTTAGCGTCCAACCCAATTCGATATCCGTCTCCGCCGACACCTGCTTAGCTGCGCGCGCTGCTTCGCCGATAAAGCCGCCGCCCGTTTCCGGAACCTGCGCACCAGGCTCGACCTTCACTCGAAGGATCGTCGCGCCATTGGCCTCGGCCAACCGTTCGGATACCCGCGAATTAATAACCGGAATCAGGTTGAGGATAGGAACAACAGCGTCCGATTCGAGCATCTTCGAAAACCACGACTCCAACGTCGCAACCCGAGGGGAAGCCACCGACATTGTCAATATTGCTACCTGGTTCGACGCGCCAAACGGAACAACATAAGATCTT
>NZ_BAGM01000196.1 GCF_000308855.1 Nocardia veterana NBRC 100344
ATGCCGTGCTCGATTCGGCCCGTGCCGCGCAGCAGCTGCCGAACAACGGTGTGGGGCCGCGCCCGCCGATTGTCATCTACGGATATTCCCAGGGCGGTATGGCTTCCGCCGGTGCGGCCGAACTGCAGCCGAGTTACGCCCCCGAGCTGAATGTGCGGGGCGCCTACATCGGTGGGCCGGTGGTGGATCCGGAATATTTCCTCGGATTCAACGAGGGCCAGCCGAGCCTGTCCGGTGCGACCGGTTTCATGCTCAATGGAATCGCCGCCGACTATCCGGATACCCGTCCGGTACTCGACGCCGAACTCAACGACGCCGGCAAGGCCCTGTTGCGTGATGCGGCGGACAAATGCGCCATCGCGGTGGCGATCGGCAATCCGCAGCGGCAGACCTCGCAATTCACTGCCAGCGGAGAACCGCTCACCGCCGTGATCGACCGTTCGCCGGCGCTGAAACAGGCTTTCGACGAGCAGCGCATCGGCGGCGGGACGCCGTCCGCGCCGGTTCTCATCGCGGCGGCGAAGAACGACGAGGGAGCGCCGTACGGCCCGATCCGTGACGTGGCGGCCGCATGGTGCAGTCGCGGTGTCCCGGTGCAGCTCGACGCGAATGCCCAGCTGCCGTCGGTCTCCGGCGTCGTCGGGACCCACGACCTGGCCTTCTTCCCGTCGCTGGCGGCCTCGCAGATGTGGCTGACGGACCGGCTCGCGGCGGCGCCCGCCCCCGCGAACTGCGGCGCGCTGCCGTAGCTCGCCGACGACCAGGTATCGACGCCGCCCGCAGCTGCGGGCGGCGTCGTTGCTTTTGTCGCTCACCCGTTTCGACGGTTGCCGAAGTTACCTCGACATCGCAAGGTCCGGATGTCCTTTTTCGCCCCAACTCTGGACAGTTCCGGACAAATGGCTACTCTGGATATTCGTTCGGCCCCGTGCCGCCCGCCGGCGACAATCACGAATTCTCGATCCTGTGTAGCTCTGGCGACAGCGAGAAACCGATGGCGATCTTCGAACAATCGACAGCGCGTGATCCCAAGCGCCGCCTCTGGATGCTCGGGTTGGTGGCCCCGGGTTGCGCACTTTTCCCGGCCCCGCTGGTGATGCTCACGGGATTCCGGGTGTTCTGGTGGATCGGCCCGATCATCGTCTTCGTGGTCATTCCACTGCTGGATTGGGCCGTCGGCAACGACGGCAGCAATCCGCGCGACGAGGATTACGAAGCCCTGTCCAACGACCGCTACTACCGGTGGTGCACATATCTTTTCCTGCCGATGCAATTCTTCGGGCTGTTCATCGCGGGCCGGCTGTGGGCCGATCCCGCGCTGTCGTTGGTCGACCAGCTCGGGCTCACCGTGACCATGGGAGTGGTCTCCGGCATCGGCATCAACGCCGCGCACGAGATGGGACATCGCAGCGAACGGGCGGAACGGATCCTGTCGAAGATCGCGCTGGCTCAATCCGGGTACGGGCACTTCTACGTCGAGCACAACCGCGGCCACCACGCCCGCGTGGCCACCCCCGAATACCCGGCCAGCGCCCGATTCGGCGAGTCGCTGTGGAAGTTCCTGCCGCGCACCGTCGTCGGCGGCCTGCGTTCGGCGCTGGCACTGGAGCGCGATCGGCTGGCGCGCCGCCGGAGGCGCTGGTTCAGTCCCGCAATCAGCTGCTGCAGGCCTGGGCGATGAGCGTGATCCTGTTCGGGGCGCTGATCGGGTATTACGGGCCGCGGGTGATTCCCTTCCTCGTGTTGCAGGCGCTGATCGGTATCGCGCTGCTGGAGACCGTGAACTACGTCGAGCACTACGGCCTGCTGCGCGCCCGGCGTCCGGACGGCCAATTCGGCCGGTGTTCGCCGCGCGACAGCTGGAACAGCGACAGCCTGGTCACCAACATCTTCCTGTTCCACCTGCAGCGGCACAGCGATCATCACGCCAATCCCGGCCGGCGCTATCAGACCCTGCGCAGTGTGGAGCAGGCGCCGCAACTGCCGCTCGGTTACGCCGCCATGATCCTGCTGGCCGCGGTGCCGCCGCTGTGGCGGGCGGTGATGCACCCGCGGGTGCTCGCGCACTACGGCGGCGATATCACCCTCGTCAACGCGCAACCGACACGCCGACATCGGAGCTTCCGGCGCACCTCGGATCGGGCCGGGCGGGCCGAATCCGGCCCGCGAGAGGCATCCGGGGCCGTGTGAACCCGCGGTGCCCGGATTGCGGATCGGCGACGTGCTCGGCCGATCGGCGGTGTCGAGCCGCGCGGCCCGCTACCCTCGATGGTCGAGGCGCTCGTTCTCGTACGAATGTTGTCGGATAGGCCCACGCAAACCTCGAGCCGGATCAAATGTTCTCCGGCGCCCAGGGAGGAGCCGTTCGCGATGGTGATGCTCGAGTCGATGAACCGGTCCGCCGCGGCGGTCGTGCCGCCGCGCAGCTGCCGAGGGGGTGAGCCGCGATGACCGGGCCGTCTCCGCTCAACGGCGGGGAACCGGCGCTGCTGAACGGTTCGGTGACGCTGGTCGAGGGCAGTACGTTCTGTCTGTCCGACCGTATCGGCGATGTGGAATCCGGTACCGCGCAGGGCCTGTTCTATCGCGACGCGCGGGTGGTGTCGCGCTGGGAGTTGCGGGTCGACGGGCAACGCCTGGAACCGCTGTCGGTGCTCAGTCCCGAGGCCTTCACCGCCCGGTTCATCCTGCGCCGGCCGCCGCGCTCGGGGGCCGCCGATTCCAGCCTGCTGGTGGTGCGCGAGCGGCTGGTCGCCGACGGCATGCGCGAAACGGTGATCCTGGAGAACCTCGGCCGCGAACCCACGGCCGTGGTGCTCGAGCTGCGCGCCGACGCCGACTTCGTGGATCTGTTCGCGGTGAAGGAGGGCCGAGCCGGGCACGGCCGGGCCGAAATACTGGTCACCGACAACGAACTGCTGCTCAACGACCGTTCCGATCGGGCGCGGGGGCTGGCGATCTCCTCCTCCGAGCTGCCGACCGTCCTGCCCGGCTCGCTGACCTGGCGCATCGTGGTCCCGGCCACCGGCCGCTGGCAGACCGAGATCCTCGCGCAGCCGACGGTCGCCAATCAGCGGGTGCATGTCGCACTGCGGCCCGGGGAGCACTATCGGAGTAGCGAACCCGGCCGCAAGATGGCCGCGTGGCGGGATACCGCGACCAAGCTCACCACCGGCTGTATGCAACTCACCGCGATTCTGCAGCGCACCGAAAGCGATCTCGGCGCACTGCAGATCCGCGAGGAACGCCGGCACCGCACCTTCGTGGCCGCCGGGGCGCCGTGGTTCATGACCCTGTTCGGCCGCGACTCGCTGCTCACCGCCTGGATGGCGCTGCCGCTGGATTCCTCGCTGGCGCTGGGCACCATGCAGCAACTGGCCGAGATGCAGGGCCAGCAGGTCGACGCGCTCACCGAGGAGGAGCCCGGGCGGATCATGCACGAAATCCGTCGCGGCCCCTCCGGTGGACTGGCGTTGGGCGGTGAGGTCTACTACGGAACCGTCGACGCGACACCGCTTTTCGTCATGCTGCTGGCCGAGACCCGGCGGTGGGGCGCCTCGCCCGAGGCGGTGCAGGCGCTGTTGCCCGCCGCCGACGCGGCGCTGGACTGGATGTCGCACTTCGGCGACCGCGACGGTGACGGCTTCGTCGAATACCAGCGCGCCACCGACCGCGGTCTGATCAACCAGGGCTGGAAGGACAGCTTCGACGGCATCAACGACGCGGCCGGTCATCTCGCCCAGGCGCCGATCGCGCTCTGTGAGGTGCAGAGCTACGTGTACGCCGCGATCCTGGCCCGCGCCGAACTGGCCGAGGAATTCGGGCAGACACACAAGGCCGAGAAGTTGCGCGAACATGCCGCCGAGCTGCGGACGAAATTCGCCGAGGCCTTCTGGATTCCGGAAAAGGGTTGGTACGCAGTCGCCTTGGACGGCCACAAGCGCCGGGTCGACGCACTGACCAGCAATGTGGGCCACTGCCTGTGGTCGGGCATCGTGCCGGACGACCACGCCGAACAGTTGGTCCACCATCTGGCGACCGCCGAGATGGACTCCGGATTCGGTTTGCGCACCCTGTCTTCCGGGATGGGCGCGTTCAATCCGATGAGTTACCACAACGGTTCGGTCTGGCCGCACGACACCGCGATCGCCGTCGCCGGACTGCTGCGGTACCGCCACATCCCCGGCGCGGTGGATCTGGCGACCCGGCTGTCCAACGGATTGCTCGACGCCGCAACGGCTTTCGGCGGCAGGCTGCCCGAGCTGTTCTGCGGCTTCCAGCGTTCCCGCTTCTCGGCCCCGGTTCCGTATCCGACCTCGTGTTCACCGCAGGCCTGGGCGAGCGCGGCCCCGCTGCTGCTGGTCCGCTCCTTCCTCGGCCTCGAGCCCGACGTCCCGCACCGCACCGTCACCGTCCTCCCGCACGTGCCCGCCCGTTGGGGCCGGGTGGAACTCACCGACCTGCGCCTCGGCGGCACCACCGTCGACCTCGCGGTGGACGGTGATCAGGTCACCGCCACCAATCTGCCGGAGGACTGGCGCCTGATCACGCACTGAGGAGGGTAGGGGCTACAGGCTCACCCGCTGCTCCGGCGGGAGGAACAGCTTGTCGGTCGGCTGGACGCCGAAGGTGGTGTAGAACTCCGGCAGGTTGCGCACCACCTGGTTACAGCGGAACTCACCGGGGGAGTGGGGATCGGTGGCGATCTGCTGTTCCAGGGCCTGCTGGGTTTGCTTCTCCCGCCAGTTGCGGCCCCAGGACTGGAACATCGGCGTGTAGTCCGGGGTGTTGCGGCCGTTCTCGGCTTCCTCGATGCGGAAGGCGGCCAGCGAGATCATCAGCCCGCGCAGATCGGCGAGGTTCTCCCCGACGGTGAGCTGGCCGTTGACGTGATCGGTGGGCGGGAGCCCCTCGGGGACCAGCGCGTCGTACTGATCGATCAGTTGTTTGGTCTTGGCTTCGAAGGCCGCCTTGTCCTGCGGGGTCCACCAGTCCTCGCGGTTGCCGTCCCCGTTGTACTTCGAGCCCTGATCGTCGAAGCCGTGCCCGATCTCGTGGCCGATGGTCGCGCCGATCGCGCCGTAGTTCACGGCGGGCTGGGCGTCGGGGTCGAAGAACGGCGGCTGCAGGATCGCGGCCGGGAAATTGATCGAATTGGAGGTCGCCTCGTAGTAGGCGTTCACGGTCTGCGGCGACATACCCCATTCGGATTTGTCCACCGGCGTCCCCAGTTTGTCCATCGACCGCTTCGCCTCGAACGCTTCGATGGCGAGCAGGGATTCGACCAGCTTGCCGCGGGTGACCTTCAACTTCGAATAGTCCACCCACTTGTCCGGATAACCGATCTTCACGGTCATCTTGTCGAGCTTGGCGATCGCGGCCTGCCGGGTCTGCGGTGACATCCAGGAGGAGTTGCGGAAGTTGTCGCGGTAGGCGGCGATGAGGTTGTCCACGAGCTCCTTGGCCCGCGTCTTCGCCTGCGGCGGAAAGTATTTCGCCACGTACAACTTGCCGAGCTGCTCGCCGAGATTGCTGTCGACCACCGCCACCGCCGACTTCCACAGTTCCGGCCGCTGCTCGATCCCGCTGGTGGCCTTCAGGAAATCGAAATTCGCGTCCGACAGATCCTTCTTCATGTACCTGGCGTATTTGCGCAGCAGGCTGAGCTTCAACCATTCCCGCCAGGTATTGATATCCACCTCGGTCCACAACTGTCCGGCCGCGGTGACGAACGACGGTTCACCCACCACCATCTTCGCGAACAGCTCCTTCGGGCGGTCGGTGCTGCCGGCCAGCCACGGATCCCAGTCGAAACCCGGTGCCAGCGCCGTCATCTCCTGCCACGACATCAGGTTGTAGGTGGCGTCGGAATCGCGGGTGCGCACGTTGTCCCAGAAGCCGGCGGCGATGCGTTTCTCCAGCTCCAGGGTGCGTTCGGCCGCGCCGTCCGGATCGGGCAGCGCGGCACCGGTCGCCAGTTTGTGCAGCAGGGTCCGATACGCCGAAAGGTATTGGGCGAATTCGGGTTTGCGGTAGTACTGCTCGCTCATGCCCAGGCCCGACTGGCTCACCGACGGAATGTAGGCGTTGGAATTCTTGCGATCGATACTCACGCCCAGTCCGATCAGGCCGCCGAGCGGCAGCGCGCCCATCACCTTCGCCAAGTCGGCCTTGTTCCGGGCGCCGTCGATCCGCTCGAACAGCGGTTGCAGCGGGGTGGTGCCGAGGCGCTCCAGGGTGTCCAGATCCATCCGCGCGTCGTACAGATCGCGGATCTGCTGGCCCTCCGAGCCGTCCTTCGGGTTGTGAATGCCGTCGATGACCTCGCGCAGCTGCCCCTCGACCCGATCGGAGACCTCGGCGAAGGTGCCGTAGGACACCTTGTCCGGCGGCAGCTGATAGGTCCGCAACCAGGTGCCGTTGATATTGCGGTACAGATCGTCCTGCGGCCGCACCGCCGGGTCGACGCCGGACAGGTCGGGGCCGGCGAGCGGTTTCGGCTCGGCATCATCGCGGTTGCACGCCACCAGTGCGGTCGCGACCGGCACCGCGCCGAGGGCGATCAGAAACGAGCGACGACCCAGACGAACCTGGCGACCGGACGATGTCACAGAAAACCCTCTCCCCGACTTCTCGTGCACCTGCGATGCGGGCGGCATCACCGCGGCCCCGCCGTGGACGGGGCCGGTTGTGTCCGTGAGAGGCTAACCGAACCTGCTGAGTATCGGCTGAGTCGAATTCCCGGCCCCGCCGAGGCGTCGATTTCCCGGCCCCGCCGAGGCGTCGATTTCCCGGCCCGCCGGGGCGTCGATTTCCCGGCGCGGCAGCTCCCGGCGGCCGGCCCCCGATTTGGGCCCCACCTGCGCCGTCGCTACACTTGTCGGGTTGCCTGCGGGTGTTGTGCCCGCACTTCGGCCGCGAACCCACAGTGGTTGATCCTTCCGATCATGCAAAACCGCTGGCAGGCGCTGCCCCGCGACTGTGCGGAGCGGGCTCTCGAGGTCCGTTGAAGGGCAACTGACCATGCCCGTCGGGTCGGCAATCCGGCGTGCATTACGTCCAGGTCTAGGAGGAGCTGAAGTGATTCAGCAGGAGTCGCGACTGCGCGTCGCCGACAACACGGGTGCCAAGGAGATCCTCTGCATCCGCGTGCTCGGCGGGTCGTCGCGTCGCTATGCCGGTATCGGCGATGTCATCGTCGCCACCGTCAAGGACGCCATCCCCGGCGGCAACGTCAAGAAGGGTGATGTCGTCAAGGCGGTCGTCGTGCGCACCGTGAAGGAGCGCCGTCGTCCCGACGGTTCGTACATCAAGTTCGACGAGAACGCCGCGGTGCTGATCAAGGCGGACAACGATCCGCGTGGCACCCGCATCTTCGGCCCCGTCGGCCGCGAGCTGCGTGACAAGCGGTTCATGAAGATCGTTTCGCTGGCCCCGGAGGTGCTCTGACATGAAGGTGCACAAGGGCGACACCGTGATCGTCGTCTCGGGTAAGGACAAGGGCGCCAAGGGCAAGGTCATCCAGGCCTACCCGAAGGAGCAGCGGGTCCTGGTCGAGGGCGTGAACCGGATCAAGAAGCACATCGCGAACTCCGCGACCCAGCGCGGCGCCAGCTCCGGCGGCATCGTGACCCAGGAGGCGCCCATCCACGTCTCGAACGTGATGGTTGTCGACTCCGACGGCAAGCCGACCCGGGTGGGTTACCGCACCGACGAGAACGGCAAGCGGGTGCGCATCTCCCGTCGCAACGGGAAGGACATCTGAGCATGACCACCACTGAAAAGATCCAGCCCCGGCTGAAGCTGCGCTACCGCGAGGAAATCAAGGACGCGCTGAACAACGAGTTCAACTACGCCAACGTGATGCAGATCCCGGGCGTGGTGAAGGTCGTCGTCAACATGGGTGTGGGTGACGCCGCCCGCGACGCCAAGCTGATCAACGGCGCCGTGAACGACCTGGCCCTGATCACCGGTCAGAAGCCGGAGATCCGCAAGGCTCGCAAGTCCATCGCGCAGTTCAAGCTGCGTGAGGGTATGCCGATCGGCGCGCGCGTCACCCTGCGTGGCGACCGCATGTGGGAGTTCCTGGACCGGCTGGTGTCCATCGCCCTCCCGCGTATCCGCGACTTCCGCGGTCTGTCGCCGAAGCAGTTCGACGGCAACGGCAACTACACGTTCGGCCTGAGCGAGCAGTCGATGTTCCACGAGATCGACGTGGACTCCATCGACCGCCCGCGCGGTATGGACATCACGGTCGTCACCACCGCGACCAACGATGAGGAGGGCCGCGCCCTGCTCAAGCACCTCGGCTTCCCGTTCAAGGAGAACTGAGCACATGGCTAAGAAAGCTCTCGTCAACAAGGCCAACGCGAAGCCGAAGTTCGCCGTTCGCGCCTACACCCGCTGCCAGCGCTGCGGCCGCCCCCGCGCGGTCTACCGCAAGTTCGGCCTGTGCCGCGTGTGCGTGCGCGAGATGGCGCACCGCGGCGAACTGCCGGGCGTGCACAAGAGCTCCTGGTGAGCCCGCGCTGCTGAGGCAGCGCATGCGCTTCGCGCGACAATCGAATCGAGAAAGGGTACGGACTCGGGTGAGTCCGTACCCTTTCTTGCGTGGGACCGGGCTCGGCCTCGAATCACGTTGGTTCCTTGGATGACGGCTTTCCTTATTTAAGGTTATTCAATAACTTTAAATAAGGAGGCGACATGGCTAAGGTTGTGCGGCAGCAGTTGGTGAGCAACCTCGATGCCGGCTTGTCTCGAAAGGATCGAGCTTCCGGTCGCTACGACGCGTACGTGCCCGATCGTCTGGTCGGACGTTCGTTCGTTCTGGACAGTGAGACCGCCGCCGATGTCGTCGACGCGGAGGTGGCCATCCACCGACTCGATTCCGAGGCAAGCGCATTGGTCCACACCGAGGCGTTGTCGCGGCTGCTGTTGAGAGCCGAGGCCATCGCCTCTTCACGGATCGAGGGGTTAGAGGTCGGAGCCCGTCGATTGTTGCGCGCCGATGTGGCCCGGCAGCTGGGGGGAGCATCCAGCGATGTGACAGCTGTCGAGGTGCTCGCCAACATCGATGCGATGGCCGTAGTCACCGATGCGGTCGGGCCGGGCGAGCTGATCACCGGCGACATCCTGCTGGAGATCCATCGACGGCTGCTCGCCGGCACGTCGATCGCATCGCACGGCGGACACCTGCGTGAGGTTGAGAACTGGATCGGTGGAAGTTCGTTCAATCCGTGTTCGGCGGAATTCGTGCCACCGCCGCCCGAATACGTCACCGTGCTGATCGAGGACTTGATCGAGTTCTGCAACAGCGATGATCTGCCGGCCGTCGCACAGGCTGCGATCGCGCACGCTCAGTTCGAGGCAATCCACCCGTTCATCGACGGAAACGGGAGAACCGGCCGTGCATTGATCCACCTGATCCTGCGCCGCCGTGGTGTTGCGGAACGTGTGATCGCTCCGGTGTCGTTGGTGCTTGCCACGTGGAGCGACAGGTACGTCGACGGGCTGACGAAGTTCCGGTATCTCGGTTCCCCGGAGTCGGCGCAGGCCGTTTCGGGTCTGAACACCTGGGTCGCACGGTTCGCGGCGGCCTGCTCACGAGCCGCCGCGGACGCCATGCATTTCGAGGCGACGGCTGCCGATCTGCACGAGACGTGGCGCAAGCGAGTGGCACCGGTGCGGGCGAATTCCGCGTTGGATGTGCTTTTGGACAGATTGATCGGAATGCCTATTCTCACGGCCACCACCGCGGCAAAGCTGATCGGCCGAAGTTTTCCGGCCACGAACGCTGCCATCGAACGGTTGGCCGAAGCCGGAATCCTCCGGCAAGTGACAGTGGGCCGCCGCAATCGCGCCTTCGAATCACCCGACGCGCTCTCCGCGTTCACCGCTCTCGAACGAAGGCTGGCGAGTCCGCTTGGCGACACTCGGGTTTCGGATCCGCCGCGACCGGTTCCGCGCCGGGCCCAGGGGCGCTGATTCCAGGACCCCTCGAGGTGAAGCACGGCCGCCGGCAACCTTAAAACGGGCAAGCCATGTTTAAGGTTGTGCGACAACCTTAAACATGTGCCGGGCCTATCGCGCGGTTCAGAAGCCGAGATACGACTACGGGATATGAGCTTGTGGCTGCGAGGAAGGGGACAGAGCCGAGAACGTGGCCAAGTCCTGCTCCGTGGCGGGAGACGGAGGCAGGTTGCGCGGTTGCCACGTTCGCAGGGCAGCGATCAGAGCGTCCAAAAGCGCGATGCTCGCGGACCAGGACAACTCGGTTTCTTCACTTGGACGCCGTTGCGGCAGTGGAGGATTCATGAGTTCTCCAGCGGATTGGGGCGGTGCCCTTCGTCGGGTGCGTATGCGCCTTCGCGTTCGTGGGTGTGACCGGTTGCAAGATCGTGGATGTCGGTGATTTCGGCGAGTTCCGGCGGGACTCTGCCGCGCAGATGTGCGATGTGGGGGACGATCAGCAACTCGACTTCGTATTCGAGGACGTGTTCGGGTAGTGCTTCCGGCACGATCAGGCTGCTGCTCTTGGTCATTCCGACGTACTGGTACCCGAGACGGGAAGCGATCCTTCGGGCAGCCAGGTCAATACCGGTCAGTGTTTCGACCAGGTCAACGCATACGTAACTCATTGCGCGCGAAAGTGGTTCGTCGGTCAATGGGTGTTCCTCGCTCATCGGCGTGTGTCTGGGACCATGCGTTCGGCGGCGACGAGTACTGCGATGGCGTACGACTTCCGCTTGCATTCAGAGGCGAGACATTCGCGATGTTCCTGTGTGATCGCGTGTGCTTCATCCGGGGTCAGTGCTCGATCGGGCAGGGTGTGCGACAACGCAATCGGCGGCAGGTCGACTATTCGGACCACAGGTGCGGCTGGATCCGGTGGTGCTGCTGGTAGGGGAGGTGCAGGAGAGTGCATGTCGTCGTGATCAGGGCGAAGGTCTCCGGCGATGAGTGCGACCACTGCGGTCACGATCGCGGCCAGAAATGCCCACAGCAGAATCGCCGCGCTGCTCATATGTTCGCGGTGGGCTCGGTGACCGATGTAGTGGTAATCCGCTCGAGGGCGTGCTCACCGGCCACGGTGACAATTCGCGCCCGCTGCTGAATGTGCGCAGCGATTCCGTCGAGATGCTCGATGTTCGGGACGATCACGATGGATGCTTTCGTGCGCGCCAGCGCCAGCATCACGGTCGTGAGCGGCCCCTCGCGGTCCGGTGCGAGGGCAATCAGGCCGCCGACGAGTCGATACCCGAGGCGGGCGGCGAGTGCGCGCATGTCGTCCTCGTCGTTTCCGGTTCGAATCTCGATGCGTAGCACTGCGATTGCGGTTCGGTCGTCGTCGCTGCCGATTGTCTTGATCCGCATAGCGTTACCTCCCCTGTAGGATCTAGACGTGTGTGTCTAACTAGACGAACTCGTCTGAGGATACGGGGAGTCGGTAACCTTTGCACAGGATTCGGAGATTCGGCGCGGCGGCGTTCGGATTGCAGACACTGCGCGGAAGGAACAGATCGGTGAGCATCACAGGCGACTTGATTCGGCGCCACCGTGAGGCCCTCGGGTTATCGCAGGCGGAGCTCGGCAGACGGGTGGATAGCAGCCAGCGGCAGATAGCGCGGTTCGAGTCCGGCGCAGCAGAACCATCGCTGGTCATCGGACTGCGACTTGCTCAGGAACTCGGCATCTCGCCGACCGAGCTCGGTGGTATGAACCCCGCGCGGGCTCGACCTATCCGGGCAGTGGTGGGCGGCGTGGCAGACCTGGGGCGAGTCCGAACGCATCGACGTGCATGAGCTCGCGATTACGCAAGACGGCACATTCCTACGCCTTGCCGGAGACCAAGCCCGATCCGTCAAGGACGGAAGCTACGCCTGGGTCGGCGAGATGCGATTGTGGGATAACGAGGCACTGATCGGCTGGTATACCGCCAGCGATGGCGCGGTTCGCTCGAAGGGCTCACTGTATTTCGCTCTACACCCGCATGGGCAAGCGATGGCTGGGTCGTGGGTCGGGCTCAGTTATGCCGGCCTCGTCATCCGCGGCTGGGGCGCGATCACGCGTGAGCGCGCCGAGACCGAGGAGTTGATCGACATGCTGTGCGCCAGTGATGGAAACTTGAAGTCATGGCCGACGAAATCGTAGACGTCTCGATCACTGCCGCTGATGCTGATTGGCTCGCGGCGTTCACCCGCAGCCTTGTCGAGTCTCGGCTCGCTGCGTGCGGCAACATCATCCCGGGCGTGCGGTCGATATATCGTTGGGATGACGCGGTGCACGATGACGGTGAGACGCTGGTCGTCCTGCACACTCGAAAATCGTTGGTACCGGCCATTATCGAACGTGCCAACACCGAACATCCCGACGACACACCACAGGTACTCGCGGTGGCCGTGGTAGGTGCCCACCCCGGATATCAGCAATGGGTCCTGGACCAGACCGTGAGTTGAATCCAACACCCGAGCCCTGGAGTGCCATCTATGACAGCGGTAGCGATCGCGGCGGGTGGTGGCGGTGACGCGATCACCGCATCGGCGCTGGCCGGAGCGCTGCCGGAACTCGATATCGCGGCTGTTATGTCTTGGTCATGGGACCGGCTCATGATGGATCCGACTCCGGGGCCGCGCACTGCTGCGGACTTCGTCGGTCTCGTCGATCGAGGCGGTGTGTGTGAAGTCCCGCAGACCGCGCGACTCAGCGGGCCCGGTCGCTCGACATTGCCGCAACTCGCTCGCCATATCCCGCAACCGTTGTTGTTGATCGACGCTTCCGGGGGCGTTGTCGGTCTCGCCGATCAGATGCGTGCCGCAGCCGGAGCGTTCGGCGCCGATCGGCTGGTCATTGTGGATGTAGGGGGCGATATCGTGGCAAAGGGCGACGAAGGGAACCTGCGCAGCCCGCTCGCCGACGCAGTAACCCTGGCCGCGGCCATGCGCACCGAGCTACCTGTGCGGGTCCTGGTTGCGGGTACTGGGCTGGATGGCGAACTCACGTCCGACGAGGTGATCGCACGGCTGGCGTTTTTCGATGCGAAGCTGTGTCGGCATCTTCGGGGTGCGGATTACTCTGCGTTGCAAGAGATCTGGGCTTGGCACCCGTCGGAGGCGAATGGTCTGCTCGCCGTCGCCGCAGCAGGATTTCGGGGCCGAGCCGAGACGCAACGCGGCGCCGTTATCGAGGTAACCGATGCCGCAGTCGATGTGCATGATGTGCCGGCCGATGCACTCGCACGTTCAACGCTCGCCGCCGCCATCTCCGAGACCAAGCGGTTCGCGGATATCGAGCACGTGCTACGTCGCTGCCGTGGATACAGCGACGTCGATGTCGAGCGAGACAAGCTCGCGAGGAGAGACGCCGCGCGTGTACCCACTGTCGGCCCAGTCGCCGAGATCGACCGGTATGCGGTTAAGGCTGCCGAGCGCGGCATCGACGCGCTCACAGTCCGACGGGTATCAGAGCTGATCGGTGCGATTGATCCTGACTCCGCTGCGGCGTTGCGCCGGATTTTGGAACGCCGGCGGCTGAGTAACTTTCGGCCGCCGCTATACACATGCCGCGTCTGGAATCCGATTCTCTGACAGCCACGGTCTGCCCCTGATCCGGTGCGGGTGGCAGCGACACGGCGATCGACGCCTTCGATGCGGCGGGCGATGTGGTGGCGTGGCCGACGTGTGTTTCGGCAACGCCGACAGTTGGCGCCAGTGATGGCCCGGAGCGGTACCAGATGCCTAGGGAGTGCCGCATTGCCATCCACCTCGAGAGAACTCGCGCAGCCGCGTGGCGCGGATACCTCGGGAGAGTGGCGTGAGATGTGTGAGGATGGCGTGGTACCTGGGCGCCTTCATCGCGGGCGGGCGACGCAACATCGGCCTTCTAGTCGATGTTGTCTCAGGTGGCGATCCGGTCGGGCTCTTCGGCATCGCTCGGGATGGCCGTGGTGCGCAGGGTCTTCAGCACGCTGACCATGGCGTGTACTTCGTCGGTGGAGAACAGCGCCTCCGGGCCGGTCGGGGCCAGGGAGCGGAAGGGTGGCTTCCAGAGAGCGCCGACATCCACGATGCCGTTCTCCGCGATCACGTCGATCAGCAGGTTCAGGAAGTGTAATTGGTTGGCGGTGAGGTTCTTACCGGCTTGAAACTCGTCGAAGGCCGCGGCAGCGGTTTCGCGGTCGAGGCCGGTGAGTCCGCGGAGGAACAGGCCCAGGCCGCCGTGCTCGGCTTTGGCCTGTTCGATGTCGGCTTCGGTGCCGAAACCGTTGTCCAGGAATATCTTTTCCAGTTCGCTGAGATCCGCGGTGGTGATCTGCTTGTTGCGCAGGATCTTCTGCACAGCCAGCTCGTCTTCGTGGCTGCGCAGATAGGTGCGGACCTTGGATTGGAAGCGCGCCATGCCCTTTCCGCTGCCGGGCAGGCCCTTGATTTCGGTGATGGCGATGGCGTCGAGATCGAGTTCATCGGTGAAGTCGGTGAAGAGCGGGTTGCGGGGGCCTTTGGCCTCGATGTTCTTCACCAGCCCACGCAGCCGCCGGCGCATGGTCTCGAGCATGGGTAATGTGACGTCTTCCCACCAGGATTCGCCGGCGACGTCCTCGATGAATTCGTAGCGTTGCCGGATCGCCGCGATCGTTTGCAACACCGGATCGAGCAGCGCGGAGGCGATTTCCTGAACCTGCTCTTTGAGTTTCACGTACTGCGGGTCGGCAGTGAGGTGCGCGAGCTGTAGTCGCACAGTGAGGTAGTCGAACCGCTTGGCCTGCGGGGTGTGGTCGTTGTCCTTGTATTCGGTGGGCAGCGCCGCCAGTTCGTCGACCCGGATACGGACCGCCGGAGTGACGATGTCCCAACTGCTGGGCTCGCTGAATTCGTCCACGTAACGCAGCTTTTGGCGAACCTCGACGTTCTGCGGGTTCATATTCGCCACCTCGACCTGCAGCCGCTCGGCCAACTGCCAGCGCAGATCGAGGGTGCTCTCCGGTTCCTTGTCGGGGATCTCGGCGGGGCGCTGTCCCGGTTGCTGCAGCTCGTCGAGGTCGCGCAGCAGATCGGCGCGGGCGGTGAAAAGCCGCTCGCTCAACGACTTCTGGACGCGGCCCTCGGTGGCCGGGATGTCCTGGTTGAAGTATTCGATGTTCTGGCAGAGGTCGAACACCAGGAATCCGCTCTTGTCCTGGTTGGGGCCGAACAGATTCGGGCACAGGCGGGTGCCGCGGCCGATCATCTGCCAGTACTTGGTTTTGGACCGAACGAGCTTGGCGAACACGAGGTTCACCACGGCGGGAACGTCGAGTCCGGTGTCGAGCATGTCGACCGACACCGCGATACGCAATGCGCTGTCCGGCTTTTCGAAGGTGTCGATGAGGCTCTGCGCGTGACTGACCTGATTGGTGATCAGCTGCGTGTGCTCGCCCTTGTATTCGGGGAACAGGGCGTTGAAGCGTTTGACGATCAGTTCCGCGTGCTTCTGATTGCGGGCGAAGATGATCGTCTTGCCGAGCCGCTCACCGTCGTCGGTTTTCGCGCCGAACTGCATGAGCGCCTGCAACCACTTGTCGACCGTGTCCTCGTTGAACAGCCAGCGGTTCAGGTCGTCGACGGCGATCTGATCGGGAATGCCCGAGTCGTCGTCCCATTCGAGCAGTTCCCACTCTTCCTTCTCCTGCTCGGACAACGAGTCGTAGCTGATGCCCTGCAGGTGGAATTTGGTCGCGATGTTCACCGCGCGCGGCGGCACCAGGTAGCCCTCGGTGACGGCCTGGTCCAGATCGTAGGAATCGGTCGGCACACCGTCCTCGAGGCCGAACAGCCGGTAGGTGTTGCGGTCGATCTCGTCTTTCGGGGTGGCGGTGAGACCGACCAGCAGTGAGTCGAAATGGTCGAAGATGGCGCGGTACTTCTGGTAGACCGAGCGGTGCGCTTCGTCGACGATGACGAGATCGAAGTAACCGGGCCCGAACCGGCGCTCTTCGGAGTCGTCGAGTTCATTGACCAGGTTCAACATGGTCGGATAGGTGGACACGTAGACCCGGGCGTCGGTGTTCTTCTCCGTCACCAGGTTCACCACCGGCATCCCCGGCAGATGTGCCTTGAACGCGTTCACCGCCTGGTTGACCAGCACCTGACGATCGGCGAGGAACAGTACGCGCTTCACCCAGCCGGCCCGGATGAGCTGGTCCACCAGCGCGATCACCGTGCGGGTCTTCCCGGTGCCGGTGGCCATCACCAGCAGCGCTTGCCGCTGCTTATCGGATTCGAAATGCTCGCCGATGCGACGGATGGCGCGGTGCTGATAGTGCCGGTTGACGATCTCTTCGTTGATCTTCACCCCGCCCAGGGCCTGCCGTCCCGCGCGTCGCTGAATCAACAGGCGCAGTTGATCTTTGGTGTAGAAACCGGAGACTTCTCGCGCAGGGTAGAAGGTGTCGTCCCACAGGTAGGTGTCGTAGCCGTTGGTGCAGAAGATGACCGGACGCTGACCGTGCTGCTGTTCGAGCGCGTCCGCATACAACTTCGCCTGATGCTGCCCTGCCTGTGCGCTGGTGAGGGCGCGCTTGGCCTCCACCACAGCCAAGGGTTTGCCGTCGTCGTCCCAGAGCACGTAGTCGATGCGACCGGTGCCGCCGTCCGGCATCTGTACCGTGTACTCGCGGTCGTCCTTCCCGTCGAGCGCCCACCCGGCCTCTTTGAGCAGCACATCGATTCGGTTGATGCGGGTCTGCGATTCGGTCCAGTCGTGCCGATCCGGGATCGTGGCGTTGACGGCCTTGGCCGCCTGGTATTCGGCACGCAGCGCGGCCAGTTCCGCGTCCCGCTGCTTATCCTTGCTGCGCAGTTCGGCGAGTTCCTTGCGCTGCTGCTCGAATTCGGCCGCCATCTGCTGGATTTCGGCCTGCTTCTTGCGCCGCACTTCCGCCGGAATCGGCTTGGGGATCAGTGCGGGATCGAACGTCAGCCCGTCCGCCGGCGCATGCTCGGGCTGCAGCGCATAGTTGCGGGCGATCCAGAACATGATCTGGAACAGCTCCGCCACCACCTTGACGGCATCGTTCGCGGCGACCGGCGTCTTGCGATGCACGGCGATATTTCCTTGCCGCCGAATCACATCCATTTTCGCGACCAACCCGGCGCCCACCAACTGCCGCATGGTGGGCTCGTTGATCCGCGCCGCCAGCTCATCCCGATACGGCTGCTTCAGCGACCCCTCCGCCTCGTACAGCCACCCCACCGCCAACTCCAGGGCCCGCCGCGAATAGAAACACGACACCCGAGGATCGCCCGCCGCCGACCGCTCCGCCCGCACCGCCTCGGCGAACAGTTCCGGCCACTCCGACTGCAGAAACCCAAAGTTGCTGGTCGTGCTCACGAAACTGCCTCCCCTACAAGATCATTCACCTCATCGTGCCACAGTTCGCCACGGAAGGCGCGGGATTGGAGGGAGGAGAAAAGGGCGTCGAGTTGGGCGAGGTGGTTTTGAAGGCGGGCTACCTGTGAAGAGACGGACGTCAAAGCTTGGCCAAAGGTTCTCTGGATGTCGATCGAAGGAACTGGAATGTTGAGTGGACTGAGGTCTTTCTTGTTCAGTTGTGGCACGGAGCTGCCGTTGGAAATCGACATCAAATCGAAGTTCTTGAACCATTGATACAAGTACTCCACAGTCAGCACATCAATGTGTGGGCTTATTGCCATGAGGTTCGGATCCAATACGCAAGGACGAGATGAAATTCGTTTCTTATTCGTTGCGATCGCGCCGCCTCGCTTCGGAATCACCACAGATCCCGCTGGGCAGGTCGCCGCTCGAACTCCAGGGTGCGAACTCCACTCGCGCGCTGCCTGTAAGGCTTCCGAATTTTCTGGCAAGTTCAGGTCGCCGACCTTCAAAAGGAGGTAACCCCCCTCCTGGCCGGAGTAGCTGACCCCGACAGGCAGTGTTGTACCGGCGTAGAAGGACGCAACCTGCCCGAGAGGTTGGGAAGGCCATCGGCCAGTCTTTCCGTTGGGGTTCTCGAACATGTCGAGGAAGATGGATTGGGCGAGGTCGTCGAGGAGGGCGATGGCCTTCCGTCGCTTCTCCCGCAGCGCATCCACCCGATCCAGTACCTCCGCAATCCGCCGCTGTTCTTCTAAGATCTT
>NZ_BAGM01000195.1 GCF_000308855.1 Nocardia veterana NBRC 100344
GGGTCGGGGTGTCGAGACACCGGCCCCGGTCCGCAACCAGCGGGCCGGTGTCTCGACATCTGCGGCAGCGGGACAAGGAAACCGCCGCCGCCTCGGGTGGACGGTCTAGGGGGTGATGCCGAGGCTGGCCAGGGTCTCCCGTGCCCGGTCCGCCTCGGTCGAGCTGGTGCCGGTGCCGGTGCCGTTGGTCTGCTCGCGCAGGTTCTCGACGTAGGACAGTCGCCGCGCCAGGTTCGTGGCGGCGGTGTCGATCTCGCGCAGCGCGTCCTCGGTCTGCTCCGACATCGACAGCAGCCCTCGGGTCTGACCCGGCGGGACCGCGTGGGCGAGGTAGTCGGCCAGGTCGGTCGAGTAGGTCGCCGCGTGCTCGGTCAGGATCACCGCGCACTGACCCGACCGGATGTCGTCGTCGGTGATCTCGGGATCGGCGGGCTTGTCGGCGAGCGCGACCATTGCGCGCACCGCTGCGCCACGGTGGGAGACAGGGACGCTCGCGGTCCGGCGGCGAGCCTGGCGCTCGGCGAGCAGCACCGCCAGGGTCCGCACCGACCCGGCCACCGCGACGACCACGTCATCGACCTGCACGGCGAACGTGAGCGGGTGCGGGTCGGCGGCGACCCGGTCGGCCAGCGGGCCGACGATTGCGCGGATCTCCTCGGTGAGGTCGAACCGTCCGTCGTAGGTGACGGGCAGGTGCTTGCGCCGCCGCTCGCGCTGCTCGGCCTGCGAGTAGGTCGGCGGCGGGGTCGCCGGGCGCGGGTTGCGTCGGGCGCGGGCGGCGTCGAGTGCGGTCAGTGAACGGGTGCGGGTGGTCATGGTGTCTTGTTTCCTGTCGTGAGTCGGTGTTGTGGTGTCGGGCAACAGGTCTCGGGTCAGATGTTCGACCACCCCTCGGGCCTCGATCGGGGATTCCCGACGCTGAGTGCGCCGCTCGCCTGATGGAGCGGCGATCCGAGGTCCGTCACCCTTGGGAACCTCCGATCGCCCGTCAGCGTCGAGCCGGTGATCCCGGACCACGGCGGCGATCCGCCGCCCAGCGTCGCCGCCGCTGACCGCGACCGCTTCGACGACCTCCTCGGGGGTCTCCAGCTTGCTCAGCAGCCCGGCGATCTGTTCGGCTCACCCGACATCGGAGATCCCGACAGCGG
The DNA here is from genome assembly GCF_000308855.1 of Nocardia veterana NBRC 100344. Taxonomy (GTDB): domain Bacteria; phylum Actinomycetota; class Actinomycetes; order Mycobacteriales; family Mycobacteriaceae; genus Nocardia; species Nocardia veterana. Next base: position 1,149 of record NZ_BAGM01000195.1, read on the forward strand.
CGGCGACCGCGACGGGCATCGGTGCGTTGAGACCGAACAGGCGGCACCGACGGTCGATCACCGACAGCACGGTCTTGATCGCGTCGAGGTCGCCGGACACCGCCGCGTCCCACGCCGCCGACTGGAGCGCGTCGAGCCGGTCGCCTTCGACTGTTCGCAGCTCGGCCACGCCCTCGGCCTCCCGCCGGTCGAGCAGCCGGGTCACCGCCTTGCGTGCGCCGCTCTCGTCGGCGTAGCCGAGACGGTCGGCGATGGCGTGATACGGCAGGCCGGTGCGGCGCAGCTCCAGCGCCGCAGCTGCGCGGGTGCGCTCGTCGGTGGTGGGCACGTCAGGGGTGGGCATAGGTCTCTCCAGTGGGGTTAGGGACGGGCTCAGGTCATCGACTACGCCAGCGAAGAGGCGCGGGTGGCGAAGCAGTACGGGGCGCCCGGCCGGCAGTGGTGGTGGTTCCCGATCCACGCCGGCGTCGTCCTCGCGACCTGTCCGCTGTGGCCCTGGGGGTGGTCTCGCCGACGTCGCGGAGCCTGGATCTGGGTGACCGGGAACCTCGTCGGGCGCATCAAGGGAAGCCTGAAGTATCGGGTCGTCTATCTGTAGGCGTCGGCTCACTCTGATCTGGTAGTTTGGGACAAACCCATGAAGATCGGATCATGTTGTGACAGAAGCGAATCAGTCCGGGAGCAACAAGTCCGGACGACGCCCGGCGTACGAGATCGTGGCCGACGCGCTTCGGGTGCGGATCCTCGCCGGTGAGCTGACTCCCGGTACTCGTCTGCCCCCGGACGCCGAACTCCGCGCCGAGTTCGGCGTCGGTCAGAGCACGGTCCGGGAGGCCATCAGGACGCTCGCCAGCGAGAACCTCGTCAACACGACCCGTGGGGTGACCGGGGGAACGTTTGTCGCGACACCCGACATCGGTCAGTTGAGTGCGAACCTCGAAGCGGGAGTCACGCTGCTCGCCGCAGCCGAAGGGGTGACCGTCGATCAGCTCATGGAGGTCCGGCAGCTCACCGAGGTGCCCGCCGCCGGAGTTGCCGCCTATCGTCACTCAGACGCCCATCTGGAAGAGCTGCGCGCCACCATCTTCGACCTGTCGGAGGGTGTCGGTCCGAAGGTCTACGCCAACAACCAGGAGTTTCACCGCATCCTGCTGCGGGCGGCGGACAACCCTCTCCTCGACCTCATCACCGTCCCGGTGTTCCGCGTCATCGGCACCCGCTTCAGCCGCGACGTCGCGCCGGAAGGGTTCTGGCGGTGCGTCGACGAAGACCACCGTGCGATCCTCGAGGCGGTCGAGCGCCGGGACTCGATGACGGCGATGACGCTCATGCGCCGGCACCTCGACCACCTCGGCGACGTCTACAAGCAGATGGACCTGCTCAGACGCGGTTCGTAACGTTCGTCGAGTACCTGAGCTGATGATTCTCGCCGTACCGTGAGATCGCCATCAACGGCCGGTATTTTCCGGCCACAGTGGAGAGTGAATACTTTGCGCTGCAACGGTTCTGAGAGTCGCTGAGCGCGTTCCGCGGAGCGCATTCTTCATCCGGCGCGAGCCGGGTCCAGCGTGGCCAGACTGAAAAGATCAGATGTATATCGGGCGACTCGATGTCCGCGTGCTCCCGTTCGATCACCCTCGTCAGGGTCCAGCCGACAACGGCGACGGTCTGGCTATCGCGTCACCGGGGACCTACCAAGATCCTGGGCAAGCGCAAAACCCCTGGTGAAACCACAAACTGCCGGTCATGCATGGCTTTGATCCGCGACCAAGCGGATGAAGCCCTGCGCTTGCGCACGGGTCCAGGGCGATCCACGTTAGCCTCACCGGCTACGCATCGACCTTCTCGAACCTGGCGCGACAGCATACGGAATGTAGGCGTAACAACGCCTCGAAGAAAAACATCAGATGTATTGACAGGGTCTGCTGTGGCCGATAGTGTTCCAGCTCACGAGGTGCGAACCGGAATCTGAAGCTCTCGAATACCGCACCGATCGTCTACCCAGTGTGTCCCCGAGAAAGGCTCTGTGATGACTTATCGTGTTGGTGTTGACGTGGGAGGGACTTTTACCGACGTCCTTCTCATCGACAGCGAGACAAGCGAAATCACCGCTGCGAAGGTACCGACGGTGCCATCCGATGTCTCGTCGGGCGTCATCAACGGGATCGTGAAGGCCTGCGATCTGGGTGGCGTGTCGCCTGAGGAGATCACACACTTCCTCCATGGCACGACCATCGCCACCAATGCCGTTCTCACCGGCGGTGGAAGCCGCGTGGGTTTGATTGTCACACGGGGCTTTCGGGATGTTCTGCACATCGCCAGGTCGCATGTGCCCGGCGACTACGCCGCATGGGTAGCGTACGAGAAATCGCAGCCCATGGCTGCACTGGAAGCGACCGTCGAAATCGATGAACGTGTCAGTGCTCATGGTGAGATCCTCGAGACCGTCGACGAGCAGTCGGTGAAGGTGGCCGCGGAGACTCTCAAAGAACAAGGTGTAGAGGTGATCACGGTCTCGTTGATCAACTCCTACGCCAATGACACCAATGAGTTGCGGGTACGCGCCCTCCTCGAAGAGCTGCTGCCGGACATGCCGGTGTCCATCTCCAGTCGGGTGGTCCCGGAGATCCAGGAGTACGAGCGCACGTTGACCACCGTCGCGAACTCATACGTCCGCCCGGTGGTCGACAGCTACATCAGTGCACTCGCGGAGCACACGCGCTCGACGATGCCGAGCGCCCAACTCAGAATCCTCAAGTCGGACGGCGGCTTGACCAGTGCTGACAACGCTGCCGAGTTTCCCGTGAATCTGCTGATGTCGGGACCGGCCGGTGGTGTGACCGGTGCCCTGTGGGTCGCCGAGCAGGCCGGATTCAAGAACATCATCACCTTCGACGTGGGCGGGACCTCCACGGACGTGGCGCTTGTCGAGGATGGTCAAGCTCAGCTCCGGCGCGAAACGATGATCGGTGACGTCTCGGTGCGAGCGAGCTCGATCGATGTCCGTACCGTTGGTGCGGGCGGAGGGTCGATCGCGAAAGTCCCTGAGATCACCGGGGCACTCCGCGTCGGCCCGGAGAGCGCGGGGGCAAAACCGGGCCCGGCAGCATACGGGCACGGAGGAACCGAGCCGACAGTCACCGATGCTCACGTGGTCATGGGGTTACTACCTGCTGATACCCGCCTCGGCGGTGACCTCGAGTTGGACCGGGAGGCCGCGCAGCGAGTCGTCGCGCAGATCGGCGAGGCCCTCGAGATCTCCACGGAGGATGCGGCTGCGAGCATTGTGGACATCGCCAACGAGAACATGTACGGCGCACTGCGACTCGTCAGTCTGGAGCAGGGTTTCAACCCCCAGGACTTCGCCCTGGTCGCTTTCGGTGGAGCGGGTCCGCTTCACGCCAACGCCGTCGGCAAGCTGCTCGGCTCCTGGCCGGTGATCATTCCCCGGAGTCCCGGTGTTCTGTGCGCATATGGAGACGTGACCACACGTGTCCGCCAGGAACGGTCGCGCACCTCGGTTCGCGAGTTCGTCGGTATCGATGTCGCTGGGCTTCGCGCCGAGTACTTGGAGTTGATCGCGGAGGTCGAATCCGCAATGGACGGCGAGAAGGTGCCGCGGGACCAGCGGACCATGACTCTCGAAGCCGATATCCGGTACGTGGGTCAGTCTGATGCGATCACCATCCCGCTCAGCGTCGAGGAGCTAACCGACGAGGGAATCGTCCTGCTGGGAAAGCGATTTGACGAGGCTCACGAGAAGCTAAACACCTTCTCGATGACCACGCTCGATCGTCAGTTCGTCAGTCTCCGTGCCATCTGCATCTCGAACCCCATGGTCGCTGCGGCTGAGCACCTCACGACCGGTACCGGGTCGCCGGAGAACGCCAAGATCGGGGAATCACGTGCGTATATGAATCGGGCGTGGCATGAGACACCGGTCTACGACCGTTCGAAACTACTGGCCTCCGATGTGATCGTGGGTCCCGCAATCATCCAGGAAATGGATTCCACGAGCGTCATTCTTCCCGACCACACTGCCGTCATCGACATCGTGGGCAACATTCTTATCCGTCCGGCCGGCATGGAAGGAACCAAGCAGTGACTGCGACAATTATCGAGACCAATCCGAAACCGTTCAACGAGGTCGCGGTGGAACCGATCACCATCGATCTCATCGAGCGGGGATTCGAGAACGGCATTCAGCGCATGAATGCGCTCATCTTCCGGGTGAGTATGTCACCCCTGATGCGCGAGCAGCGTGACTCCTTCCCGATCCTGACCGATCGCGATGGCGCTCAGATGGCCGGACAGTTCGGCTCACCGGTGAAGAGCTTCATCGACAACTACGACGGGACGATCGAGGAAGGAGATATCTTTCTTACCAACGATCCGTACGTCACCGACGGTGCCATCAGTCACCTCAATGACTGGCTGGTGGTCATACCGGTGTTCCATGACGGACGACTCATCGGCTGGTCGGCGATTTTCGGCCATCAGACCGACATCGGCGGATCGGTTCCGGGGTCGATGCCGATCGCATCGCACGACATCTTCGAGGAGGGGATCGTCATCCCCGTCCTGAAGCTGTACTCGCGCGGACAAGAGCAGACCGATATCACCAGAATGCTGACCGCCAACAGCCGTTCACCACATTGGATTCGCGCCGATCTCAACGCCCTGGTGTCCGCAGCGAGGCTCGGTCACAACGCGATCCTCGAAATGGCCACCAGGTTCGGCGTCGACACGCTGTATTCGGCCATCGATGCTTTGAAAGAGCGGTGCCGCTCGGCCATGCAGCACGTGATCCGCACCCTGATTCCTGAAGAGAAGTCCACATTCGAGGACTATCTCTGTGATGACGGTATGGGAACCGGTCCGTATCGGGTGCGCTTGTCGGTGTGGCGCGAGGACGACACCGCGTACTTCGATTTCGAAGGCACCGACCCCCAGTCGGCGGCGTCGATCAACCTGCCCTACAACCCACAGATGTTCCGCATGCTGACCGGTCAGATGCTCGTGTTCGTCTTCGACCCGGGAATCGTCGTGAACGACGGGTTCAGTGATCTCATTCAGGTCAAGTTCCCGAAGGGGTCGTGGTTGAATCCGGAGTTCCCGGCCGCGACGTCGGGACGAACCCACGGCCTCGGCCGTATCTCCGACGTCATCAGTGGTGCGTTGGGAAAGAGTGCGCCGGAGAGAATGTCGGCGGCGGGATTCTCGTCGAGCCCGCACTTCGTGTTCTCCGGCAAACATGACAACGGACGGGATTTCCTCCTTTTCCAGGTCGGTTTCGGCGGAATCCCGGGGCGGCCCATCGGAGACGGTATCGACTGTCACTCCCTGTGGCCGAAGTTCCGGAACATGCCCAACGAGTACATCGAGGCGCACTTCCCGATCATCGTGGACTCCTATCGGTCGATCCCGGACTCGGGCGGCCCCGGAAAGCACAGGGGTGGGAACGGACTCGAGGTGGTGTATCGGTTCCTGGCCGACGGGACGATCTCGATCCACGACGATCGCTGGCTCACGTACCCGTGGGGGATCAACGGAGGTTCGGCAGCGTCGAGGAGCAGGAAGCGCCTGCTGTCCGCGGACGGGACCGAGCGGCCACTCCCGTCCAAGTGTGACAACGTCGTTGTTCGACCGGGCGACAAGCTGGTCTTCGCCACGTGGGGTGGGGGCGGTTGGGGCGATCCGTTCGATCGATCGTTCGAGGATGTCGCCGCGGATCTTGTCAGCGGTGCCGTCACCGCCGAGGGGGCAAAGCGCTATGGCGTGGTGCTCGACGGGAACGGTGAGATCGATGTGACGGCCAGCCAGAGCCTGCGTGCTCAGCTGCGCTCCGAGCGGGGTGACGCGCCGTGGATCGATCGCGGATTTACATCCGTCGACGAGCTGCTCGCGCGATGTGAAAGCGAAACAGGCCTGCCGGCACCTGTGCTGCCCGGCTGAGATCGTGCCGCGGTCTGTGCGAGCCCAGTGACGGAGCCCGCACAGGGCGTGGCGCGTCTGTGCCGGGGTTCGAGGTGTTGGAGGTAGACGAACGAGATGGATGGTTGTCGATGAAGATCGAGGATGTACTTGACGCTGCCGCGGAGGAGGCGGCGACCGAGATGGCCGAGTTGCTGGACGAGCTGGCCGAGGCGCGCCGCTCCGCGGTCCCGCTCGCCGAGCCGTTGACGAGCTGGGAATGGATCAGATCGTTCGGACGTCGAGTATGACCGACCAGATGAGAACAGTGTCCGTCAGACACCTACTGTCCTCCTACGCCACCAGAGACCGGAGTGCCTCGGAGGTGATCGACTCCGCGATCTCCATCCTCGGCACCGACGCTAGGGAGAGGGGAGCGGTCGTCACAGTTCTGGAGGAGTCCGCCCGAAGGCGCGCAAGAGAATCCGACGAGCGGTGGTCGGAAGGAGTTCCCAGGGCTCTCGAAGGCGTTCCATTCGGCATCAAAGACGTCTTCGACCTCGCCGGAGAGGTGACGACAAGTGGTTCCCTCGTCGACAAGGATCGTGTGGCCGCAGCTACTGCAGTCGCGGTAGAGCGTCTCCTGGAGGCCGGTGCGATACCGGTCAGCAAGGATGCAACCACGGAGTGGGCGGTCGGTGGGCCGAACAACCTCCTGACCGGGAGTACGCGGAATCCATGGGACTCTGCCAGATGGGCGGGCGGGTCGTCCAGCGGGTCAGCAGCTTCGGTGGCCCTCGGGGCCTTCCCGTTCGCGCTCGCGTCCGACGCCGGCGGCTCGATACGCATTCCCGCATCACACTGCGGAGTAACCGGGGTCAAAACGACCGCAGGCCGCGTGCCGAGAACCGGTGCGACACCGTTGTCGTGGACGAACGAGACCGTCGGGCCGATAGCGTCCTCGGCCGAGGACGCTGCTCTGATGCTGTCGGTGATCGCCGGGTGCGACGCCACCGACCCGCAGAGTTACGGCCCCGGACTGCTGATGGACGACGTCGAGAATTCGAAACCTCTGGCGCAGTTACGAATCGGCCTACCCGGTTCCTACTTCACCGACGACAGTGACCAAGCCGTCCTGGCTGGCTACGAGTCCCAGCTACAGCTACTCGCTGCCCAGGGGGTGCGGTTCGTCGACGTCGACATCCCGTCGGCTCGCCAGGCTCACTCCGTTGGTTACCACGTTTTGTTCACCGAGGCTTGGGCGCATCACAGCGCCCGGCGTGATCGATTCGCCGACTACTGCCCGGTCGGCTTGCGGCGCATTGCGCGTGGTTCGCGGACGACCACTCAACAGTATGTGGACATGCTCGGGTTCCGCCGTGCGCTGCAGGCCGAGTTCGCCGACGCCCTCGAACAGGTGGATTTCCTGCTGATGCCGACGACTCCCGCGGCCGCACCGGCGCTCGACGATCTCACAGTCGACATCAATGGCCGCAAGGTGCCCATGTACGAAGCCCAGAGCCGAGCCACGGTGATGTGCAATCTCAGTGGTGTGCCTGCCGTCACGATACCGAGCGGCTTCACCACGGACGGACTTCCGGTCGGGATGCAGCTCGTCGGCCTTCCGTACTCGGAGGAGCTGCTTCTCGGCGCGGCCATCGCCTTGCAGAACCTGACCGGGCTGAAACACCTCACTCCCTACTCGTAACCACACGCGCACGCCGCGCGAAACGGATCGGCCGTACCGGACCGCCGAGACGACTGTCATCGACCTGAATCGCCGGCTACCGCCGCAGGTAGTTAGTTCTGACAGTTCGCGTCGCGTTGCCGTCGGAATGTGCAACGCCGCACCCTTCAGGAGGACCATTGACCACCCATCCCGCCACACTCGGGCGTTTCTTCGAGGACTACGTCGTGGGCGACGTCTATCAACACCCGATGGGCCGCACGATCACCGACACCGACAACGCGTGGATCACGTGCCTGTCGATGAACACCAACCAGAACCACTTCAACGAACATCTCGCCCGGACGAATCCCATCACCGACGGCAAGGTGATCGTGAACTCGGGGCTGATCATCGCCCTGGTGCTCGGACTGTCGGTGATCGACATGAGTCAGAACGCCGTCGCCAACCTTCAGTTCACCGACGTCAAACTCCAGCACCCGGTGTACGTCGGCGACACGATCTACGCCGAGAGCATCTGCACCGACCTGCGCCAGTCCAGGTCTCGTCCCTACGCGGGCATCGTGTCGATGGTCACCCGCGGGGTCAATCAGGACGGCGAGGTCGTGGTGTCCTGGAATCGCTCCGTCATGGTCGCCACCCGCGAGAGCGGCATCGGACAGAACTACTTCCCCGAGGTCAAGGCGCCCTCGCTGACCGAGGTCGTCGCCGGCACACAGGCCGAGGACCCGCGGTCATGAGGCCGCTCGAGGACGTGCGGATCATCGCCGTCGAACAGTACGGCGCCGGCCCCTTCGGCAGTGTCCATCTCGCCGACCTCGGTGCCGATGTGCTCAAGATCGAGGAGCCGACCTCCGGGGGCGACGTCGGGAGGTACGTTCCGCCCTACAACAAGGGTGAGGACTCGCTGTTCTTCGAGACCTTCAACCGCAACAAGCGCAGTCTGTCGCTGGACCTCGGGACACCGGGCGGACGCAAGGTGTTCGAGGACCTCGTCCGCATCAGCGACGCGGTCTACTCGAATCTGCGCGGCGACGTCCCGGCGAAGATCAAGATCACCTACGACGACCTCAAACACCTCAACCCGGCGATCGTCTGCTGCAGCCTGACCGGGTTCGGCATGACGGGTCCGCGGGCCAAACAGCCCGGATACGACTACATCCTGCAGGGCCTCGCCGGATGGATGGACCTGACGGGTGACCCCGATGGACCGCCCACCAAATCCGGTCTCTCCCTTGTCGATTTCTGCGGTGGGTACGTCGCGGCACTCAGCCTGATGGCGGGTCTGCACGCCGCTCGGCGCGACGGGATCGGCGGCGACTGCGACGTCTCGCTCTACGACACCGCCATCTCGATGCTCACCTATCCGGCCGCCTGGCACCTCAACGCCGGCTACCGCCCGGGTCGCACCAAGAACTCCGCACATCCCTCGCTGGTGCCGTTCCAGGCCTTCGAAGCCGCCGACGGGTGGTTCGTCGTCGGTTGCGCCAAGGAGAAGTTCTGGGTGCGGTTGGCCGAGACCATCGGGCTACCGGAACTTCTCGAGGACCCGCGGTTCATCGACTTCACCGCCCGTGGTGTGCACAAGGACGAGCTGCTGCCGTTGCTGGAGAAGCGATTCGCCGAGGCGACGGTCGATCACTGGGTGTCGTTGCTGACCGAGGCCGGGGTGCCGACGGGTCCCATCAACGACGTCGAGCAGGCGTTGACCGAGGAGCACACCCTGGCGCGCGGGCTCATCGCCACCACCGAACACGAGGTGTGGGGTGAGGTCCGTCAGGTCACCTCACCGGTGCGATTCGGCAACGAGCCCACGGAGTATCGTCGGGCACCGCGCCGCAACGAGAACTTCGACGAGGTGATGCAGCTGCTCGGCTACAGCGCAGAGGATGTCCGCGGTCTCGTCGACGCCGGTGCTTTCGGTTCGATCGCACAGGCCACGCCGTGACCGCGCGCCGACTCGCGAACTGGGCCGCGGCCCTCGACGTCGATGACATCCCCGAGGTCACCCGGCGGGCCGCGCTGCGGCATCTGCTCGACGGGATCGGGAATGCCATCGGCGCGCGTCGTCTCGATCAGGGCGGACCCGGACTGTCCGTGGCCCGCGGGCTCGGCGGTCCGGCGCAGGCACATCCGCTCGGTGACCCCGAGGCCATCTCGGCTCCTGCGGCGGCCTTCGCCAACGGGGTGCTGATGCATGCCCTGGACTTCGACGACACGCATGCCGGTGCACTCGTGCATCCGACGACGGTCGTGGCGCCGGCTGTCCTGGCCGTCGCCGAGGAAGTCGGGGCGACCGGCGCGCAGACGGTGACCGCGCTGGTGGCCGGGCTGGAGATCGCCTGTCGACTGGGCGCGGCGGCACCACACGGCTTCCACGCACGCGGCCTCCATGCGACCGCCGTCGTCGGCCCGCTCGCCGGTGCCGTCGCCGCCGGCCTGCTGTACGGCGCCGACGCCGATCGTCTGACCGATGCGATCGGCATCGCGGCGTCGTCGTCGGGCGGCTTGCTCGAGTTCCTCGACACCGGGGCCAACACCAAGGTCCTGCATCCGGGGAATGCGGGCTTCAACGGTGTCCTCGCCGCGCGCCTGGCGCTGGCCGGGGCCAGCGGACCCGAATCGGTGCTGGAGGGCCGGCGCGGGCTGTACCGCGCGCTCGCCGACCGCGACGTGGATCCCGACGGGATCGTCGCCGATCTCGGAACTCGTTGGGAGAGCGCTGGTATCGGCATCAAGCCGTACCCGAGCTGTCAACTCATGCATGCCTCGCTCGATGCGGTCGCGCAGGCTCTGGCCGAGGCCGCGCGATCGGGCACCGAGGTGTCGGCGTCGCGTATCACTGCCATCAGCGTCGACGTCCATCCCGACAGCGTGGACATCGTGTGTGGGCCGGGCACCGGTACACGCAGTCCCCGCAGCATCTACGACGCGAAGTTCGACCTGCCGTGGAGCGTCGCCGCACTCGTCCACGACGGAGCGGTCACCGTCGACACCTACGCCGAGGCCTCGATCGTCCGACCCGAGGTGGCCGCCACCGCCGCACTCGTCGACGTCGTCCCCGCACCCGATGCCCGCCCGGCCGCCGACGCCGCCGGCCGGGCGGTCATCACCCTCGACGACGCCACCCGGCTCGTCGGCGAGGTTCCCTGCAGCCGAGGCACTTCCGGCCGTCCGATGGACGATGCCGCGGTGGCCGAGAAGTTCCGGGGCAACGCCGGCGGGGGAGAGGCCTCCGAGGCACTCGTCCAGACCGTTCTGGGTCTGTGCAACGCACCGTCCGTGGGGCAGATCCCGGCGCTCGCGGCCGACATCCTCTCCGCGAGCTGACCCACCTTCACCTGCCGGTCCGCGGCCGGGTTCGGGTCTAACATCTCCGATCACCTCTCAGATCAAGGATCACACAATGGATTTCAGCTTCACCGAGGAACAGCGCGACTTCCGGTCGGCGCTCCGTCAGCTGGTCGACAAGGAGATCATCCCGGTCGCCAACGAATGGGAACGCGAGGGCCGCTATCCCACGGAGATCGTCGCGCGGCTGCGGGACATGGGTCTGTTCGGGATCACCACGCCGGAGGAGTACGGCGGACTCGAACTCGACATGGTGTCCTTCACCCTCGTCTACGAGGAGATCGCCCGCGGTTGGATGGGTATCGCCGGCATCCTGGGCAGCCATAACCTGGCGTGCTGGATGATCGCGCGACATGGCACCGAGGAGCAGAAGCAACAGTGGCTGCCCCGGTTGGCGAGCGGTGAATGCCGCACCGGTATCGGGCTGACCGAACCGGGTGCGGGTACTGACCTGCAGGGCATCAAGACCACCGCCACCCGCGACGGCGACGATTACGTCATCCGCGGCACCAAGACGTGGATCACCAACGCACGCCATGCGAATGTGCTTCCCGTCCTGGTCAAGACCGATCCGTCGGCCTCGCCGGCGCACAAGGGTATGAGCATCCTGCTCGTCGACACCACGACCCCCGGATTCGAGGTCCAGCGCGACCTCGGCAAGCTCGGGTACAAAGGCACCGAATCGTGCGAGATCTTCCTCGACGAGGTGCGGGTGCCCGCGTCGACGCTGCTCGGCGGGATCGAGGGCCGCGGTATGCAGCAGGCGCTGTCCGGGCTGGAGATCGGCCGACTCAACATCGCCGGCCGCAGCGTCGGCATCGCGCAGGCGTCGTACGACGCGGCGCTCGACTACTCACGCCAGCGCACCGCCTTCGGCAAGCCGATCTCCGACTTCCAGGCGATCCAGCTCAAGCTCGCCGACATCGCCACTCAGTTGCAGGCCGCCCGGCTGATGACGTATTGGGCTGCCGCGAAGGCGGATTCGGGCGCACGCGTCGACGGGGAGGCAGGTATGGCGAAGTACTTCGCCTCGGAGACCGCGATCACCGCGAGCCTGGAGGCGATGCGCATCCACGGTGGTTACGGGTACTCGACCGAGTTCAACGTCGAGCGCTACTACCGCGACGCGCCGCTGATGTCGATCGGCGAGGGAACCAACGACATCATGCGGACCGTCATCGCCAAGGCGCTGGTCAACGGAACCGTCACCGTCGGATGAGTTCGCCGCTCGTCTACCTGTACGTACCGGGCGACCGGCCCGAACGGTTCGGCAAGGCGACCACGTCCGGTACCGACGCCGTGGTCCTCGACCTCGAGGACGCGGTACCGGTCGCGGCCAAGGACTCTGCGCGCATCGCGGTGGGGACCTGGCTGGAGAAGCGCGACCGGGCCGGGGTGCCCACGTGGGTACGGGTGAATCCCGGTGCCGAGCTCCTCGACGACCTGACCATGGCGGTCCGGTGTGGGGCCGACGGCATCTGGCTGCCCAAATGCGATGATCGCGCGACGCTGGATCGCGTGGACCGGATGCTCACCGACCTCGAGGCTGCGGAGGGCCGTCCGCGGACGCCGGTCTCACCGCTGATCGAGACCGGTGCGGGTCTGGTGAATGCGCCGGCGATCGCCGCCGGCCCCCGCGTCGAGTTCGTGCAGATCGGCGAGGTGGACCTGGCTGCCGACCTCGGCGTGACGCCGGTCGTCGGCGACGAGTTGCTCTGGGCACGTTCCCAAGTCGTGGCCGCGTCGGCGGCGGCACGGATCCGGCCACCACTCGCGGCCGCGTCGCCGGTCATCGACGATGCGGAGTCGTTCGAGACCGAGACCCGGCGCCTGACCGGGCTGGGCTTCTTCGGTCGTGCGTGCATCCACCCGCGCCAGATCCGGCCCGCCCGTGCCGGTCTCGCACCGACCGCGTCCGAGGTGGACACAGCGGTCGACGTGCTGGCGGCATTCGATGCCGCCGGGCAGGGAGCCGCGACCGACAGTTCCGGCCGGCTCATCGACGAGGCGGTCGCCCGCATCGCGCGTCGGACGCTGACTCGCCGGGGCTGATCCCCGCGAACGACATTTCCGTGACAGACTGCCGGCAAGAATGCGGATTCTTCTCAGGACCTGCTCAGGATGCCTGATTTGTCCGCTACTGTTTTGCCATGCTCAGTACCCGGTCTCGCCTTCGCGCGTCATTCCGTGTTTCCGCTGCCGGCCTGGCGGTTGCCGCAGCCGCTGCGTTCCTGACCGTAGGCGCCGACACAGCGGACGCCGCACCGGTCGTGAATCCCCAGGCCGGAAAGGTCGTCGCCCACTCCGGGTTCGACGTGAAACGCGACGGCTTCTCCTTCGAGAATTGGGGAGACAACGACGCCCTGCACCGGCGGGGACTCACGACCAAGGGAATGCGCGCGGTGTTCGGTGACGAGGTATGCGCCCGCATCGTGCTCGGCATCTGCTCACCGACCACCGTCGCCGAACTCGTGCAGGCGGAATTCAACGCGTCGATGACCGGCGGTCATTGCTACGGCATGGCGGCGCTGGCAGGCCTGTACAACACGAAGCGGCTGAGCCAGTTCCCGCTGGCGCTGCCAGGACAGAGCGTCTACAGCATGCCGGCGTCGGGGCCGCTGGACGAACTGATCGCCCGGATGTTCATCACCCAGGGCTTCCCTCCCACGGACCTCGCCGAACGTGAGGTCTCGGTGCCACAGGCGCTGTCGAAGCTCCGTACCGCATGGTCGCGCAACGACAACTACATCCTCGCCATCTATACGGACGAGGAACATTCCGCCGGGCATGCGATCACACCGATCGCGCTCCGTGACCTCGGTGGCGGCAAGCACGGAATCGTCGTCTATGACAACAATTTCCCGGGCCGGGAGAAGATGGTGGTCGTCGATCCCGCCGCCGACTCCTGGTACTACTCGACGGCGACGAACCCGTCCGAGCCGACGATGCTGTACCAGGGCTCGCCGAAGAACAGGATGATGCTGGTCCCGCTGGCCCAGGTTCTGAAGCGTCATCAGGATCCCGACCTGCGCACCGACGACACCGTCGTGCTGGTCAGTGACACCAACGGCACGGCGCAGGGTGTCGGTGACGTGGACTGGGACGTCCGGGTCACCGATCCGTCCGGCAAGCCGATTCCCGGTGTCGAGCAGCGGATTCTGTTCAACAATGACAATTCCGCACGATTCACCGTGCCAGCGGGCAAGCGTTTCCGCATCGTCGTGGACGGTGTCGAGGCCGGGCGTACCGCCGACATCAACACGACCGTGCTGAGCGCGGGTGGAGCGGTGGCGGTCGGCGACCTCGAGGTCCCGGCGGGTGCGACATCGGCGCTCGATGTCGATCCGGTTCGTCACGCGGTTCGGGTGAGTTCGTCGGCACCGACGACAGCCGTGTTCGAGGTCGCCACCGAGGACTCGTTGCGGTCGGTCTCGGTCGACACCTCGCAGCTAGC
>NZ_BAGM01000194.1 GCF_000308855.1 Nocardia veterana NBRC 100344
GTTGGTCGGTTTTCACGGAGTTCCGATGGGGCGGGCGATCATTCGCCATTCCCGGGCCCAGGCGGCGCGCCGGCGGACCCCGAACGCCCACCACGTCAGCCACACCGCTGCCGCGGCGGCAAAGCAGATCTCGACGAAGGTGGCCAGTCCGAGGCCGATTCCGCGCACCGCGGCGGTGTCGGCGGGAAGCGGCGCGGAGGTCGGGCGGCCGTCGGGGGCCAACCACACGGTGAGCTGCTGCCCGAGGTGCGCGGACTCGGACACCGTCGTGGTCACCTGTCCGGGCCGATCGTCGTGGATCCAGCGAGCGGTCGCCTCGTAGCGATCGGCCGACGTCTCCATCGACACTGTCGTGGTGCGAACCGGCACTGTGACGATCGTGGCAGTGACAGGGGTCTTCCCCGCATTCTCCGTCCGGAGTTCCACTGCGGCGTCGGTGTATCGGGCGGTTCCTATCGCAGCGCAGATCGGCACGGCGGCGAGAACCACGACGACCGCCAGGATCCGGATCGTGGACTCGACCCGATCACCGGGGCGCATCAGCCGGTTGGTCGCCCACGGACCCAGACGCCATACCCGCAGCCACAGCGACGGACATCGCCTCATCTCGATCATCTCCTCATAACCGGGCCACGACGTCGTCGAGTGCCCGGCGCGGCGTAGGCGGCAAGGAGGAACCGGCGGCGGCCCAGCCGACCCGGATGATCATCTGCGGGTATCCGCTGTCGCCGAGCAGGTCCGTGCGCAGGTGCGCGCGCACCTCGGGCACCTCCAGCGGCTCGCTGAGCGGGCAGGTGGCCAGTCCGAAGATGGTGGCCGCCAACAGGATTGCGCTCGTCGCCTCCCCCGCCCGTAGCCGGCTCACCCGATCGTCACCGGCGGTGTAGAGCACGAGCATATGGTCCGCCTCGGCGATGTCGCGCATGACCGCTTCCGGCAGCCCCGGGTCGGCGAAGGGCCGCGACATCACGCCGGTCGCCGCGACCGCGCTGCGTGCCGGAACCCCGTCCGGCGTGGCGTGATGGCCGCTCCACTGCGCCAGTTCGGCCCGGTAGGCGGTATCGGCGTTGTGTACGGCGGCCGCTCGCTCGAAGGCGCGCAGCAGCTGCACGCGCTCGTCGTCGGCCACCACATCGCGCACCAGCACACCGTTGGCCGCAGCGGCGGCGGTCAACGTCTCGATATGCATGTCCGGCACCTCCCATGAGGTGTAGCGACGGCGATCGCTGTGGCGTGACGCGATAGCGCGGGACAGCCCGACCGCCTCGGCGGTCGCCGGCTCCGGCCGGAACTCCACCGCGGCCAGATGGTCGGGCACCGCCGGATTCGGCAACCGATGGACCACAGTGGCCCATCCCAGCCCCGCGGCAGCTACCCGCAGATGATGCAGTGCCGCACCGCAACTGACGACCAGATCGCGCTGATCCGGATCCGTTTGCCGTAGTTGACGAGCGGTATCGGCGTACAGCTGTACGGTGTCGTCGCCGATGCGCCACAGCCACGGTTGGCTGTTGTGCACCGACGGTGCGCGCACTGCCAGCTCGACCGCCGCCACGAGTGTCTCGTAGTCCGGATGCCTCGCCATGATCATCAGCCCTTCTCCGCGACCGGCAGGTTCAACACCTGGCCGGCGGTGGCGCCGCCGTCCACCACGAACTCCGAGCCGGTGGAGAACGTCGCCTCGGTGACGATGAAGCGCACCATGGCGGCGACCTCCTCGGGCTCCCCGAACCTCGCCAAAGGCTGTGCGGCGGTAACCGATTCGTCCATCGCAGCCGTCATCGGGGTGCGGATGGGCCCGGGATGTACCGAGCAGACTCGAATGTTCGCAGGCCCCCATTCGAGAGCGGCGACTTTGGTCAGGCCACGCAGCCCCCATTTACTGGCCGCATAAGCGCCCAGACCGGCGTAACCGATCAAGCCTGCCGTCGAGGAGACATTGACCACCACGCCACCGCCCGCTTGCTGCATCCGCGGGCCCGCCAGATGCATACCGAGCCAGGCGCCGTAGAGGTTCACGTCCAGCACGTGACGGAAGATCGTCGGCGGCTCGGCGTCCACGGCGCCGAGTTCCAGAATTCCGGCATTGTTGATCAGTACTGCCAGCGGCCCCAGCGTTGCTTCGGCGTCGTCGATCACCCGCTGCCAGGCATTGTCGTCGGCGACGTCGAGGGGACGGAAGATCACGTTGGGGCCCAACCGTTCCGCGGTGGCGGTGCCGTCACGTTCGAGCAGATCGGCGACCACCACCCCGAGGCCCTCCTTCGCGAGTTCGGCCGCCACCGCGGCGCCGATTCCCCGCGCGCCCCCGGTGACGATCGCACTGCGCCCGCTGTATGCGCTCATACCGCTCACCCCTTTCGACCGGTGCGGTATCACCATCAGCATTGCCCGCCGCACCGCCGGGGGGCACGGCCGAAAGTCACCGGCACGCCTGGACTTCGGACCGTCGTCGTCGGAACGAGCACCCGTGGACCGACGCGGTGGTAGCACGGGACCAAAGGCCCTGGTGGTCGCTGTCGGGGGCCGGGGAAGGTCGTTGCATGGCAGGAACCACTCGTGACCGGCGAGCCGCCGGGCTGGGACTGCATATCGAATCCGAGGGGCTCGATTCGTGACGCGTCCGCGTCCGAATAGTCCGATGTGAAAGGACAGAACCGATGAGCTCTGCACCCGCGGGCGACACGCGCCACCTGGCATCCGCCCCGATAGTGGTCGGCATCGACGGATCCGCCGGTGCCCGCACGGCGCTGCTGTGGGCGGCCGAGATCGCCCGCGACCGCGGCCGCGAATTGCATATCGCCTACGGCACGGACCTCGCGAGCGCCGGACGCGTCTTCAACAACTACGACCTCGCGGAGCCGGCAGTGCTGGACCGCCTGCGAGCCCACGGCGACGCACTCGTGGCCCGCGAGCTGATCGCCGTCCGCGAGGCCGTGCCCGAGGTTCAGGTCGGCACCGAGGTCTCGGGCGAACATCCGGCCCGGATGCTGTTGCGCCACAGCGCGACCGGATACCTGGTGGTGCTGGGCGCGCACGGAAGCGGTGGTTTCGCCGCACATCTCGGTTCGATTCTGCTGTCGGTGACCAGCCGTGCCGACGGGCCGGTTGTCGTGGTGCGGACCGAATCCGATGAGCAGGCGAGGCCGCGTCCGGGCGGCCCGGTGGTCGTCGGCGTGGACGGTAGCCCGCTCAGTGAAGCGGCGGTGGCGGCGGCATTCGAAGAGGCTGCCGAGCGCGGCGCCCAACTGGTGGCCGTCCACGCCTGGAGCGATCTGACCTTCGGCTCCTTCGTCGGCGACCCGTACACCTGGTTCCCGATGTCGGATATCGAGGTGAACGAGGAAGAGATCCTGGCCGAACGGCTCGCCGGGTGGCAGGAGAAGTATCCGGAGGTGTCGGTGCGGCGCCATATCAGCATGTCCGAGCCGGCCGGGCATCTGCAGCGGTGGAGCGAATCCGCACAGCTCGTCGTCGTCGGCAGCCACGGCCGCGGCGGATTCCGCGGTCTTCTTCTCGGGTCGGTCTCCAATGCTCTTGTCCAGCATGCGAAATGTCCTGTCATGGTGGTGCGTTCGATCCAGGAGCAGCGAGCCCATGACTGATCCCGCAGGATCCGCCCGGCGGATCCGGGCCACCGCGCTCGGCGGGCTGTCGCTGGTGGCCGGGCTCGCCACCGGCTACCGGCTCTTCGCCCGCCGATGGTGCCTCGGCTGGGGCGCGACCGCGGCGGAAATCCAGCGATGGATGCCGGGCGACGATCTGCTGCCGCGGCCGGACATGCTCTCCACCCGGGCGATCACGATTGCCGCCACGCCCGCCGCGGTGTGGCCGTGGTTGGTGCAGTTCGGGCCCGAACGGGGCGGAATCTACAGCTACGACTGGATCGACCGGCTGGTGGGCGTGAACGTGCACAGCGCGTGGACGGTCCTGCCGCACTTCCAGGATCTCGCGGTCGGCGACGCGGTGACGATCAACACCGAGCACACACCCGCCCGGGTGGCCGTGCTGGAGCCCGCCCGAGCGCTGGTCTTCCGCACCGACGACGGACACTGGGTGTGGGCGTTCGGGCTGTACCCCTGCGCGGAAGGGACACGCCTGATCAGCCGCAACCGGATCGCCACTCCCGGAGCATCGGCGGTGCTCCGGCTGTTCGACACCTTCTTCTCGGAGCCGGGCAGTCTCGTGATGGAGCAGAAGATGTTGCGTGGCATCAAGGAACGCGCCGAGGCACATCCGGTCGTCCGACCGGTTCCGGTCGCGGGGTCGACGCCGTGACCGCCGCCGGCACACCGGCGCCGCTGCCCGTCGCCGCCACCGTCGTCGCCCTCACCCGTTGCGCTGTCACGACGGCCGCGCTGCTGGCCCGGCACCGGATCCACTGCCCGTCGGACACCGTGGGACTGTGGTTGAGTTTCGGCGACCAGACCTCGGCCTACGTCTACCGGGAGACGGTGATCGACCGGATTCCATCTCCCGAACCCTGCTTGTTGCTGGTGCGATTCGAGCTACGTGGCGTACACGGACGGGGACACGCGTGGTTCCGCCGGGAAAGCATCCTCAACACCGTGCTCCTCGCCGGATTCCCCGGTCTGATCACCAAGCTGTGGTTGGCGCACGACCAGCGCGGCGCCTATCGGGGACTGTACGAATGGGACGGGGCGGCATCGGCCGAGGCCTATGCCCGCGCACTGTGGCGGGTTCTGGCGGTGGTCAGCGTCCCCGGATCGATCGACTACCGGGTACTGCCGGGGCTGCGCCGGCGCGATTTGCCGGTGGCGGCATCGGCCCCCTCCGCGGACTGCGCCGAGTGGTGGCAGGTCACCGAATTCCCCCGCGCCGCAGCCTGATCCGAACCTGTCCGCTCAGCCACCGGCCGCGGGAAGGCGGACGCTGTGTCCGGTCGCCAACTCGGCCGTGCGGCCGCGACATTCCACCGTGATCGACCGCGCGCCGTCGGTGTCGGAGCTGATATCCATATAGTCCGCATCGATGCGGACGGTCAACCGATGCCCGTGATAGATGATCGCGAAGGTCAACGTGCCCAACTCACGCGGCCAGCACGGCGCGAAGATCAACCGGTCGTCGCGGGTCTCCAGCCCGGTGAAGCAGCGCTGAACCAAATCGATACTGCCTGCCATCGCGCCCAGATGAATGCCCTCGGCGGTCGTGCCACCCTGAATATCGGCCAGATCGGAGGCCAGGACGTGGGCGAAGAATTCCCAGGCACGATCCCGGTTCGCCCGCGCCAGCACCCAGGCATGCACCACGGCGCTCAGTGTCGAGCCGTGCGAGGTGCGGGCCAGGTAGTAATCGACAGTGCGTGGGATCGCCGGACCGCCGAAGTCATATCCGAGGCCGCCGAGCAGTGCACCCAATTCCTCGGCGGAGAACAGATAGAACAACATCAGGACATCGGCCTGTTTGGCGGCCCGATACCGATTGACGTCATCGCCTTCGGCCTCGAGAATGCGGTCCAGCCTGCTGATGTCTCCGTAGCGAGCCCGGTAGGAATCCCAGTCCAATTCCGCCAGCCGGTGGTATCCGGCGAACTGGCTGATGACGCCGTCGTGGAACGGCACGAACATCCGATCGGCGACCTCGGCCCATCGCTCGGGCTCGGCGGCGGGCACCGCCAGGCGGTCGAGCAATTCCGAACGCACCCGCGGCGCAAGCAGCTCCATCGCGTCCAGCGCCCGCCGAATCACCCACACCGCCATGACGTTGGTGTAGGCGTTGTCGTCGATCCCGTCGTAGGGAGCGCCGGGATAGCCGGAATGAAATTCGTCGGGTCCGATCACCCCGCGAATGTGGAAGCGGTCGTCGGCGGGATCGTAGCCGGCCCGATCCGACCAGAATCGGGCGATCTCCACGAGCAGTTCGGCGCCGAATTCGGCGAGGAAGGCGCGGTCACCGGTCACCTGGTAGTACTGCCACACGTTGTAGGCCACCGCTGCCCCGGCGTGTTCGGCGCGCACGCTGGGATCCGGATTCCAATGTCCCGAACGGGGATTGAGGTGTACGCGCTGGCTTTCTTCGCGCCCGTCGCTACCGGACTGCCACGGGAACAGGGCGCCACGGCAGCCCCGGGCGCGGGCCGCCGCCCGGGCCTGCGGGAGACGGCGGTAGCGGTACCGCAACAGCTCCCGCGTCAGCGCTGGATCGCGCAGGCCGACCACGGGAAGTACGAACAGCTCGTCCCAGAACACGTGCCCGCGGTAGGCCTCGCCGTGCAGACCTCGCGCGGGCACGCCGACATCGAGATCGGATGTATGGCCCGACAGGGTCTGCGCGACCTGCAGCACGTGCAGTCGCAGCGCCCGCGCGGAGTTCTCGTCGGCGTCCAGGTCGATGCGCAGGCGCCGCCACAGGTGTTCCCAGGCATCCACGTGGGCGGCCCGCAGCTCCGCGTAACCGGGCGATTCACCGAGCAGGCGCAGCGCGGCCTCGTCGGGCGCGGAAATGGCGCGGTCGCGCCCGGTGAACACTGCCGCTGTCTTGTCGACGACAACGGGGCGGCCCGCTTCGGCCCGCACCACGTAATCGTGCCCGGCCGGACCGTCGGTGAGCGCGGAACCGGCAGCCTCCTGCCGGCTGGTCCCGACGGTGGTGCGGATGGCGACCGCCACCGTCACCAGCGATTGCGTGGTCCGCATCAGCACACAGGCGGTGTGAGCGTCGGGGGTGTGCGATCGCAGGTCCGCCAAATGAGTGCCCGACAGTTCGCGATACCGGTCGACTCCGCTGTTGCGCACCGAGGTGTCGATCGCGGAGCGCATCGTGACCGGCCCGCTCCAGTTCTCCGGCGTCACCGTGGTCCGCATCGCGCACACGTGCGGTGCGGTCATCGACGCGAATCGCTCCTGCACCACCGCGGTGATCCGATCCGCGCTGTCGCGATAGCGCAACCGTCGCGTGAGCACCGCTGCGCGCAGGTCGAATTGCTGTGTGTAGTCGAGCAATTCGACCCGCTCGCAATCGAACCAGTCGTCCCCGTCGATGCGCCAGGTCAGCGGTAGCCAGTTCGGCAGGTTCACCAAACTCTCGTTCTCGACGTGCCGCCCGCCGATGTCGTCACCGAGCCGGTTGTACACGCCGGCCACATAGGTTCCCGGGTAATGGTGGGCACCGGCACACGATTCCGGTGCGGCGGCGCGGGATACGAGATAGCCGTTGCCGACCGCGCACAGCGCCTCGCGCAGCCGCTCGGCGTCCGGGTCGTAGCCGTCGTAGGTGAGCAACCACGACCGCCCCCGCGCCCAGCCGCCGGCGCCGGACGACATGTCGGCCAGCCGTCGCAGAAAGTCACCGGCACGCCACGGATTGTCGAGCGCGAAGCGGGCCGCCGTAGGCCGATCACCGGTATCACTGTGGCGAACCACTACCGGAACTCCGACGATCCGGATGGCGTCGAAGGCGTCCTCATCGGTCAGATCGTCGCCGAGATAGATCGGGCGCAGCTGCCGGCCGACCAGATCCAGCACCCATTCCAGCGCGCGGCCCTTGTCCCAGTCCACGTCCGGCCGCAACTCGGTGACCTTACGCCCGCTGGTCACCCGCAGCCCTTGTGCTCCGGCGATGTCGTGCACCGCCGCCACCACGGCCGCGACCTCGTCCGCGGCGACCTTGCGGTGATGGACGGCGACGGCGAAACGCTTCGGCTCGATCAGCACTCCCGGAATCCGGCTCAGCCGCTCGGCGAGTTCGGCGGACGCGCGAACCAGCGCCCGCTCCGCCTTCGGGCCGGCATCGTGAATGTACTCGGCACCGTCGGGACCCATCAGCTCGAAGCCGTGGCTGCCCGCGTACCAGATACCCTCGACGCCCACCCGCGCACGCAGATCGGCGAGCCCGCGACCGCTCAGGACGGCGACCGGACACCGCTCGGCGAGCGCGGCCAGGGTGGCGCGAACACCCTCGATCGGCTCGGCCGCGTCCGGCTCGGCAACGATCTCGGAGATGGTGCCGTCGAAATCCATCAGCACCGCAACCCGCTCGTCCTCCACCGCGTCGGCGATCGACGGCCAGCACGCCAGCGCATCGGCGACCTCCGACAACCGGCGGAAACCACTGCGCACCCGGATATCGCCGGCATCGGCCACGACGGTGTCGGCGCCGGTGCGCAGCAACCGATCCGGATCGCGCATCCGGTCGATGCCGATCACCAGCCCGAATCCGCCGCGCCGACCGGCGCTCACCCCGGCCTCCGCGTCCTCGACGACCACGGTGCGCTCCGGCTCCGCCCCCAGCCGCGCCGCGGCCAGCACCAGTGTGGCCGGATCCGGCTTACCCGGTAGACCGAGTTCTTCGGCCGCCCGACCGTCCACCCGGACCGCGAACAGATCACCCAGCCCTGCGGCGTCGAGAACCCGAGCGGCATTGCGGCTGGCGGAGAAGACCGCGGCACGCACACCGGCCGCGCGCAGTCGGCGCACCAGGGCCACGGTGGTATCGAACACCGGCACGCCCGACTCGGCGATCCGAGTGAGGAACACCTCGTCCTTGCTGTTGCCGAGACCGCACACGGTGCCCGCTGCCGACACATCCGAGGGCCTGCCCCACGGCAGCGAAATCCCGCGCGAGGCAAGGAAATCCGCGACCCCGTCGTAGCGCGGTTTGCCGTCGACGTAATCCTGGTAGTCGCCGGCGGTGAAGGGCGCGCAGTTCTCTCCTGGCTTCGGCTCCCGGGCGACGAGGAATGCGTCGAACACCTGCGTCCAGGCGGCGGCATGAACGGCGGCGGTGTCGGTGACGACGCCGTCCATATCGAATACCACCGCGTCGTACCGTCGCGCGTCGATCACCGGCCCCGCCGATCGGTCAGGCTGCACTCCACCAGAGTCCGCCCACCGGCTCGGACCGGCAAGGGGCACAAGTCCTCATCCGCACGGTCGCCGGTCCTCACGGAACCGGGCGAGGCCGCGGCAACCGCTGGGATGGCGCCGCGAGAACCTCGGTCCCCGACCCGACGGTCTCGGGCTGGGCGCGGCCGGGCGATTCGGGCCGGACCTGCGGCCGATGCCGTTCCCGAGCGGGTCCGCCGCGGCGGAATCAACGGCTCCGAACGGCGATGTCACACAGTTGAATTCGTCGCACCGCGGGCGCCGTCACCGCCGGTCTACCGCGCGTCCGTGTGCTCCGGGACCACCAGGGTCGGGCACTGGGTGCGGTGCAGGAGCGCGGCGCGCGTGGACCGGATCTGCGACGCCATCGGCCCGGACCAGGCGTGCCGGCCGATCACCACCAATTGGGCGCTGTCGGCTCGATCCGGCAAGACGTGCGCCGGGCCACCGAACACCACCTCCATCTCGAGCGGCACGTCCGGATACTTCCGATGCCAGGGTTCCAGCTGCCGGCGCAGCGTGCGCGTTCGCTCGGCGTGGACCTGTTGCAGTTCCCCATCCAGAACGAAGCCGTCGACCTCATCGCTGCACGACCGGACCGCTTCCAGACCGACCCCGCGCAGTGCCGCTTCCTCGAACGCCCAGCCGACCGCCAAGCAATCCGGATCGACCCCCACCACCACCGGGCGCCGATCCGCACCCACACCGACGACGCTCTCGCGGTGCACGACCGCCACCGGGCACCGGGCATGCCGGGTGACCGCGGAGCTGACCGAACCCAGCAGCGCCCGGCCGACGGCGCCGCGACCGTGACTGCCCACGACGATCATCGGTACTGCGGCCGACCGCCGGACCAGGGTCTCGATGACGGGCTCCCCGACCAGTTCGGTGGTCGTCTCGACGCTCGCGACGTGCCGGCCCATCGCCGCCGCCTCCGACAGCACCCGCGCACCGTTCCAGTACAGCCATTCCCGGCCACCGACGATCTCCATCGCGCTCAGGCCCGTCCGAGGCGCGGAGGCCGAGGAGAGCAGAATGCGCACACCGCACCGGCGCAGTTCCGCTTCCGCCACGGCCCACCGGACCGCTTGCAACGCCGTCGCGGACCCGTCGACCGCAACGATGATCGCTCGCCGAGAAGCCTCGTCCTTCGCGCCGGTCATCGCCGCCTCCTCACACCGGAATTCTTCGATCGTCCGGCCGGAACCGACAGCGGTCCAGGGCCGAAGGTCGTCACCGTCGCACCTCGTTGGTCATGCCTGCGAAAGCCCGGGGGAACCCGGCACATTCGTCCCCACACAACGGGTCCTTCGCCCCTCCCAGCGGCGGGTGGACCGGGCCATTGTCGAGGCAGGCACGAGAAGGAGGACGACATGGAGTATCGGGTGGACGTGTGCGACGTGCCGCCGCAGGCCCTGCTCCGGCTTCCTCGCGCGATCCGGGCGGATCGGCCCGGGGAGGACGTCACCGCCGGGCTCGGGGAATTGCTCGCGACCGTCGCCCGCGCGGGGCTGACCGCGAGCGGCCCGGCCTCGATCACCTACACCGACACCGGCCCGTCGTCGATCGGGACGGCCGTCGACTTCCGGGTCCCGATCGAGCCGGCTGCGGGGCTGAGTCTGCGGTCGGGAGCCGAGGTGGTCGTGACGCCGGAGACGACGGTGGCGCGGGTATGCCACCGTGGCAGCTACCAGGACCTCGGCGAGGCGTATCACAGCCTGGCCGAATGGGCGGACCGCAACGCGTATCGAATCATCGGGCCGCCGACCGAGGTCTATCTCGTCGGCCCCGACGAGGTGAGCGATTCTCGTCAGCTCGTCACCGAAATCCGGCTGCCCGTGGCGCCGGCGCCGGCAATGGTCACCCGGGTTTCCGTGGATTTCGCCGACGCGCTACGAATTATCCGAAAGCTGTTGCGCTCCAACGGTTTCGCCATCCTCACCGAATTGGACCTGAACACCGGCCGATTCGAGGGACGGACTAACCGCCGGGCTACCCATATCATTCTCGAAATCTGCCGACGCGATCTGCTCGCGGCGCAACTGGCCGGCGACGGTCGTGCCGACCTGCTCGTTCCGCATCCCGTGGTGGTGCGCGAACAGTGTGGTGCCGTGGTCGTGGCCGCCGCCGATCCGACGATCTGGGCACGCGCCCTCGGCGGCGAGGAGCTCCTGACCGTGGCCGCCGACAGCCGACGCCGCCTGATCGCCGCGATCGACGACCTCGCTGCCGCGACGACCACGGCCGACGCCTGAACCCGGCGCCTCCTGAGGTGTCGGGCATTGTCGTCCCAGCGAAGCACCCTCGACCACCTCCCGAGCCATTGCCGACCTCAGCGCCGGAACCCGGTGAGAGAACCGGAAGGGGCCCACACCTTTGTCACCCGAGCGGGCCTCCCGGGCCGGAAACCCGCCGGGTCCGTCGGCCGAGCTATGAGCTGACCGGGTTCGCTCCCGCGACCAGCATCTGCGCCGACACGTCGGCGCCGTAGCGGCCGTCCCATTCGGCGAAGGTGCGCTCGACCTCGCGATTCCACGAGACGACGAGCGGCTCCCACTCACGATGGGTGATGATCAGGAACTGCCCCGTCTGCAACGCCTCGACGACCTGCTCGCCGACCCGGTCGGGGTCGGCGCCGGTGGCCAGCAGCGCGCTGTTCTGGGCCATCACGGCGGCATCCGGCTCTCGTCTCAGCAGCTTCGCCTGTGCCTTCTCGGCGTTTTCACCGATCCGGGTGTGTACCGAGCCCGGACACAGCAGGGAAACCGGGGCCGTACTTTCTCGCCATTCGAAGACGCCGGCAACAACGGCGCGGCGCCGATGCTCGCGGAACTGCAGAAGTTCCTCGACAACGCGTTGGCGGCAGTCGATTCCGGCCACAGCCTCACCGTCCACGTTCAGGTTCCCGGGCGGTGAACTCGGTTTGCCTCGGCAGCAACGATTTTCGACCAGGACGCGACACCGAAGGATGCAGCTATGACGAGCAGTACGACCGTGGCCGGCGACACCACGGACGACGGCGGGACACCGGCCGCGGAGTCCGACAAGCCGACCGACGCCGACCGGCCCGCCGACGCCCGCAAGCTCGCAGAGACCGACCGGCCCGCCGAGAAGCGTTCGCCCCGACGAGGTTTCGCTGTACGGCGCGGCAGGCGTTGGCGGGATTCCTCGATCTCGGTGAAGACCCTCGCGGTCGCCACGTCGGTTCTGGCCGCGACGGCTACCATCGGTGCGCTCGGTTGGCAATTGCACGACAAGGCTGCGGTGCTCGACCGGCTGAACCGTCAGGCCGCGGACTCCGCCCACGCGGAATCGGTCGCGTCGGACTACGCCACCGGTGCCGCCGCGATGGACTTCCACGACCTCGCGGCGCTGGGGAGCTGTGCCGGTTGGCGTTACCGCGCCGGGTCTCCACTCGCGGCCATCTCGACTACGTCGTCGACCGCGTCGCTGCACAAGCCCGCCGCCGCGTCAGCCCGAAGGGAATGGCAACGACCGGCCCCGACACCTTCCTTCGCCACTTCACGGCAAGTTATGGCCCCATGACAGGCTGACCTTGCTCGCCGAGTCGAGCGCGAACTTCCAGTTTGAGAACCTTTCCGATTTTCGAGCGTGGAAGGTCGGTCCAGATCTCAATCTGTTTCGGGGTTTTCACCCCGCCGAGTTGCGCTTTGACATGGCCGCGAAGTTCGTCGGCGGTGGCTGTGTGGCCGGTGTTGAATTGGACGACCGCAGTGACTCGTTCGCCCCAGATGTCGTCGGGGAGTCCGACGACAGCGCAGTCCAGGACGGCTGGGTGGTTCAGCAACGCCTGCTCGACCTCGGCGGAGTAGACGTTGAATCCGCCGGTGATGATCATATCCTTGGCGCGGTCGACGACGTAGAGATAGTTGTCGGCATCGAGGTAGCCGATATCGCCGGTGTGGTGCCAGCCGTGCCGCGACGCTTCGGCCGTGGCCTGGGGGTTCTCGTGGTAGCCGGCCATGACCAGCGGTCCGCGGATGACGATTTCGCCGCGTTCGCCGGTGGGCAGGAGGTGACCGTCGGCGTCCATGATTGCGACCTGGGTCAGCGGTGTCGGCCGGCCCGCCGAGGCCAGGCGTTCGGTGGCGATCGCCCCGTCGGCGCGGAAGTGCTCCGCGGGTGCCAGCGTGGAAATCATCATGGGCGCCTCGGTTTGCCCGAACAATTGCCCCATGACCGGTCCGATGCGTGTCAGCGCTTGCTCGAGCCGGGCCGTCGACATGGGCGCGGCGCCGTACCACAGGCATTGCAGCGAGCCGAAATCCGTTGTGCCGAGCGCCGGGTGATCGAGCAGCTTGTAGATGAGTGTCGGCGGCAGGAAGGCGTGGGTTATCCGGTGTCGTTCGAGGAGGGTCAGGAACTCGCCGAGGTCCGGTGCGGGCATGACGACCACTTCCCCGCCCAGTGCCATGATCGGGAAGCAGAGCGCGCCCGCGGCATGGGTGAGCGGGGCCAGCGCGAGGTAGCGCGGGCGTGTGACGAACGGGTAGCTCATAAGGGTCAGCGCGGTCATCGTTTCGATATTGTGTCCGGAGAGGCGCACGCCCTTCGGCCGGCCCGTGGTTCCGCCGGTGCCTGCCAGCATGACGATGTCGTCGATCGGTTCGGCCTGCCACGGACTGGGGCCGCAGTCGCGCAGCCACTCGTCGAATGAGGTTGCCCCGGTGACGTTTCCGTCCAGGCACACCAGTGTGGTCAATGCCGGTAGCCGGGGCGCGATCTCGTGTACCAGCGGCGCGAACGCAGCCTGAAAGATCAGGCAGGTGCACCCGAACAGCTCCAGCAGTTCGCGGTTTTCGGCGGCCTCGTTGCGGGGGTTGATCGGGCACCACACCGCGCCCGCTCGGGCGATGCCGAAAACGCCGGCGAACGCGTGAATGTCGTTGGCCGACAGGATTGCGACTCGATCACCGGGCCGGACCCCCGAGCGGTCGAGCGCTCGCGCGATGCGCCAGGACAGTTGCTGGACCTGTCCGTAGCTGAGGGTTTGCGAGTGCATGGTCAGGCACGGCGCATCCGCACCCAGGGATGTGCCTTTGTCGAGATAGTCGGTCAGACGCACAGTCGAGTTTCTTTCGGGTCGCGGAGGGTTCGGTTCACTTTTTGCGGCCAGGCCGGTGAGGAACCGTGGCTTCCGGCCGGTGCTGTAGCCACGCGACAGACCGGGCGCATCGCCGTCGCGACAACCGGGCTTGCCTGTTGACTATACAGTCAATAATAATGACTCTGTGGTCAATAAGTTATCGGATTCACGGAATCTGGCTGCTGCCGATCGGGTGGTACGGGGATATGTGGCCGTCGTCGTAGCGACGCTTGTCGTGCTGGCGGTGTTGTCCGCGGTGGCGCCGGAGCAGGCTCCGGGTGAGGCGTGGGGGCACGCCATCATCGTGACGCTGTTCGCCGTGCTGTTACCGCTGCGACTGCGGGCCGCGCGGCGTGGCAGTCTCGGCGCGCTGCGCGCCGTCGGGCTGATCGCGTCCGCGCTCTTTCTGGTCAATGTCGTGGAGGCGTCCATTCCCGGATTCGTGCCGGTATGGATGCGGCTCGAGATGGTCGGGATCGCCGTCCTGATGGCCGCGGTGATCGGGCTGGTAATCCGAGAACGGGTCTGATAGGCGAGGCGACGACGCGCGCCGCGCGCTCGGCGCAGAGTCCATCGAGCGTGAGTTCCGCGGAGTACACCGTCGTTCGGTGTGCGAACTACGCCCATACATACAGCGGGTGGGCTATTCGGCGCGGGTCCAGTACAGGCGGTTGACGAGCGTGCGGTCCCCCACGGGCGTCGGCGGTGTACTCAGCACCAGACGGTCACCCGACAGCTCCACGAACCGTCGCTGCTCGGTTCCCACCCAATTCGGGAACAGGCTCATGCGCAACAGATGTACGACCGTCCGCCCCTCCACCCGATACTCCCCGCAATAGGCCACATAGCTCGAATACGCCTCGGCCCGTTCGGCTTCGGGACCGCCGAGCGCGTTCCCGGTAGGCAACTCCCGTCGCTCGCCGGCAGCCAGCTGACCACTCATCCACCCACCCGCCGTATAAATCACACACCCCTGCGGATTCTCCCCGAACGGCAGCACCACTGCTCCCGCCTCGTCGCCGGCGGTCCACGCCGTCAACTCCCACCGCCCCACCAGCGCCCCACTATCCATTCTCCGATACT
>NZ_BAGM01000193.1 GCF_000308855.1 Nocardia veterana NBRC 100344
GCGACCGTCGTCGCCGCCGGACGCGACGGCGCACGTGCCGATGCGGTGGTCGACCTCACCGAGCCACACCTGCGCCGATATCGGGCGGCGCTCGCCGGCGCCGATGTCGTCGTCAACGCATCCGGTGACGAAGATCCCGAACTGGCCGCCGTCGCCGGTGCGCACGGATGCGCCTTCGTCGACATCACCGCCAGCGCCCGGTATGTCGACGCCCTCCGCCGGTTGCCGCCGGTCGCGCCGATTCTGGTCGACGTCGGTCTCGCCCCCGGGCTGACCAACCTGCTCGCCCGCGCGGTGTACGACGAGGCGCCCGGACCGATCGATCTCGCGGTGGTGCTCGGCGCCGGGGAACGCCACGGTGCGGCCGCCACCGAATGGACCTATCGCCTGCTGGGCAGACACTTCCGCCACGACGGCCGGCGCATCCGCAACTTCACCGAGGCCGAGCGGTTCCGCCTGCCCGGCGACCGCGCACCGCGCCGGCTGGTCCGCCTCGACTTCTCCGACCAGCACACCCTCACCGCCGAACTGAACGTACCGGTCCGGACCTACTTCGGTCTCGACGCCCGATGGGCATCGGCCGCGCTCGCCATCGCGACCTGGCTACCAGGAGCATCGAAAGTCCCACGCGGAGTGCATCTTCCGGGCACGGACCGCTGGATCGTGCTGGCTCGCGGTCGCGACGGCACCACCCGATGGGCGCGCGGGCAGGGCCAGTCCCGCGCCACCGCGCTGATCGCCGCGCTGGCGGCGGAGCGGGCACCGGCGGGTCCCCTCGGCGTGCAGCCTCTCCACCATGTCCTCGGCCTGGCGGATCTTCCGGCCGACGAGATCGTTCTCGGCACGGCGAGGTGAACCGGTAGTTCGGCGACGCCCGAGGCACCGGCGGCCCTTCCACCGTGCGTTTCGTCCACGGACCCGACCGATCCCACGCGCGCGCGTAGACTGCAGCTATCCCGCTGATGTCCACACAGTGAACTCGAAGGAGTGCCAATGGACGTTCTTCAGGGTGGGGTCAAAGCACTTTCCTGGACGGCCGACGCGACGACGTCGGCCGCCGGAGCGGTCGGCGGCGCCGCGGTGAACGGCATAGTCGGCGGTATGCAGGGCGCGGTCAACGGGGTGAAGAGCGGGCTGAGCACCGGCAGCCGGTCGACACCGGCGGCGGCGCTCACCCTGGGGGCGATCGGCGCCGCGGGGATCGTCGACTGGCCCGTCCTCCTCGGCATCGGCGGCACCGCCCTCGTGATCCGACGGCTCACCCAGCGTCCGGGCCAGCACGCGGCGCCCGCCTCGGGCGCCGGCACCGAACCCGAGGAGCGGCAGACACCCGACGGCCGTCGACACACCGGAGATGCCGCCGCCCACGCGAAGTCGACCCGGAAAGCACCGGCCCGAAAGTCGACCGCCCGGAAAGCACCCCAACGAAAACCGCAGGCCCGCAAGAGCACCAGCCGGTCGCGGCAGGCGCCGAGCAAGGCGTAACCGATCGGGCCGAGCCCGCACGGCTGATCAGCGTGCGGATTCGACGTCGATGACGCCGATGCGCCACAACACCGCATACAACTCCCGCACCGGAACTGTCAGCAGCTGCGTCAGCGCACCAGTCAACGGGTCGGAGCCGGCTACGTCGGAAAACCTCACGGCTCCCAGAGTGCCGACCGCGGGCGACAGGTCGTCGAACACGTCATGACCGGGAGGCAACAAATGGCCGAAAAGACCCACATCAGCCATCGAAACGCGGTCGACGAGGTACTGGCCGCGCGCAGCTTCGCGGTGGAACTTCCGCTGCTCGGCCGGGTTCCGATTCCCCGACCGGAGCAGCTGGCCTACTACGGTGCGCTCGGACTGCTCGCCGCGGCGGAGATCATCGAATGGCCCGTCGCGGTCGTGCTGGCCGGCGGTCATTGGCTGGCGGAGAATCAGCACAATCGAGTCGCCCACGAGATCGGCGAAGCCCTCGAGGACGCTTAGACACGAGCGGTACGGTCCGTGATCGGCCGGTCCACTCGTGCGGCCTACCCACGACCGCCCCGGGGCGCGCGCAGGCCGCCGACGAGGCACAGCAGCGCGCCGACCGCGACCCAGGCGGCCAGGACGGCCACGGCCGAAGCGGCGCCGCGACCGTCGAAGAAGGCGGTGGACCGCAGTACCCGGCCCCCGGCTCCGGGCGGCAGCAATCCGCCGAACACCCCGGACCAGCCGGGCAGCATCTCCGGTGCGGTGGCCGTGCCCGAGAGGGGGTTGCCGACGAGCATCATGATCACGGCGCCCACGGCGATCCCGGCGAATCCCAGCAGCGCTTCCAGTCCGAGAACGGTCAGCGAGGTCGCCGCGATCACCAAACCGACGGCACCGGCATTCGCCGGATAGGAACCACTGAGCGAACCCAGCCAGAACTGCAGGATCGCGGCCACGGTCAGTCCGCCGGTGACGGCGAAGGCGCACGCGCCCACGAATCGCCGGCCGGTGCCGTGCACCAGCCGCGTCAGCACCACCGCGGCCAGCAGGCCGCCCATGACCAGCGGCATGGTGCCGGCCGCCAACCCGGATCCGCGCGGATCCGCGGCTGGGAGGGCGGCCAGATCGCGGACGACGACGGACGTACCGGCGCTGCCCGCACCGAGGCCGGTCGCCACGGCTTGCAGCGTCTGCGCCACGGCGGTACTGCCCGCCGACGCGATGAGGACCTGCGGTGCGGCGGCCCCCACATCGATCGCCCCGTACACCTTCCGCTCGGCGATGAGCCGTTCGGCGGCCGCGGTGTCGGCGACTTCGGTGATGTCGAAGCCGCCGGGCATCCGCTGCTCCAGCGCCGCACGGGTCCGGGCGACGGCGGTGGGCGGGCCGGCGACCGCGATCGGCACGTCGTGCACAGACGAGCGCACCGACGGCCAGGCGAAGGCGACGAGCAGGACGCCGACGATCGCCGTGAGTAGCACGACCGCGCCCAGCACGGTGGACCATCGGGATTCGGATGTTGTGCCGGTGACGGCCGGGGTGTCCATATCGGTCTCCTTCATCGAGGGGCGTCGGGAACAAGACGCAGGAGCCGCACGAGAACTGACACGTTGTGATGTGAATCACCTGTAGCTCGACCGGAGCCGCCCGATTCGGTGATCCACATCACCCTCGCGGCTGTCAGGATTCGGTCCCCTGTCTCGTTCAAGGAGCACGCGAACCAGACAGGAGCGAACCATGCAGCACCGCATCGTCGTCCTCGGCGCCGGATACGCCGGAGCCTTCTCGGCCGGATACCTTGCCCGCCAACTGCATTCCGACGACTTCGAGATCACGGTCGTCAATGCCGAGCCCGATTTCGTCGAACGGCTGCGGCTGCACCAGCTCGCCGCCGGTCGGCAACTCCCCCACCGGCCCCTGGCCGACATCTTCGCCGGCACCGATATCCGGTTGCGCGTCGCCCGGGTGATCCGGATCGACGCCGAGCGCCGGACCGTCACGGTGGCCGACGAAAACGGCAGTGGCCGAATCGAATACGACACCCTTCTCTACGCGCTCGGCAGTACCGCCGCCGATCACGGCATCGCGGGTGTCGCCGAGAACGCCTACCCCGTTGCCGCCCACCCGTCCGCGCTGCGGCTGCGCGACCGACTGGACGATCTCGGCGACCACGGGGAGGTCCTGGTGGTCGGCGGCAACCTGACCGCGATCGAGACCGCCACCGAAATCGCCGAATCCCGCCCGGGCCTGCGCGTACGGATGGTCACCAGCGGCGAGGTGGGCGGCTGGCTGGGTCCACAGGCGCGCCGGCACTTGCTGCGCGCCTTCGACCGGTTCGGCATCACCATCCACGAACACACCACCATCGAGCGGGTCGAGAAGTCGGCGGTGATCGCCGCCGACGGCACCTCCTTCGGCTCCGATGCCACGGTGTGGACCGCCGGCTTCGCCGTCCCCGGTATCGCGGCCGCCGCCGGCCTCGACGTGGTCCCGGACGGCCGGATCGCGGTCGACCGGCAGATGCGGTCGACCTCCCATCCCGATATCTACGTCGCCGGTGACAGCGCCTTCGTGATCGGCGACAACGGTCGGCCGCTGCCGATGTCGTGTGCGTCCGCGGGCTCGACCGCGACGCAGGCGACGGCCGCGATCATCGGCGATCGGACCGGGCGTGCGATCCCGACCGTCTCGCTGCCGTATTTCGGCAACCACATCAGCCTCGGTCGCCGGGACGGAATCTTCCAGCTGGTCGACGGTGCCGCGCGATCGAGATCCTGGGCCTTGCGCGGGCGCACGGCCGCCCGGGTCAAGTCGGCGATCCTCCGGACCGCCGCGTGGACGCTGAGCCATCCCACCTTCGGAAAACCGGGCCACACCTACCGTTCGGCAACCGGCCGAGAGCATTCGCCCGATGCGGTCGCCGCATAGAGTCGCCCTCATGGACACCGTCACCGTGGCGCGGTTCGAGGCCAGCCGGAACCGGCTGGCCTCGCTGGCCTACCGCCTGCTCGGCTCGGCGGCCGATGCCGAGGACACGGTGCAGGACGCCTTTCTGCGGTGGCAGGCCGCCGATCGGGAGCATGTCGATGTGCCGGAGGCATGGTTGACCACCATCGTCACCAATCTGGCGCTCGACCGGCTGCGTTCGGCGAAGGTGCGGCGGGAACGGGCGGTCGGGGCCTGGCTGCCGGAACCGCTGCTCGACGGCGATCCGATGCTCGGACCGGCTGACACCGTCGAACAACGCGAGTCGGTGACCCTGGCGGTGCTGACGCTGATGGAACGCCTGTCCCCGGTCGAACGCGCCGTCTACGTGCTGCGTGAAGCCTTCGCCTACAGTCATGCCGAAATCGCCGGCATCCTCGATATCACCGAGGCCGCGAGTCAGCAGCATCTCCATCGCGCCCGACAGCGGATCGCACCCGGCCGCTCCGAGGTCGGCCTCGACCGTCCATCCGCCCGTCGCATTGTCGAAGCGTTCGTCGACGCCGCCGCCTCGGGCCGGACCGAGCGGCTGGTCGCGCTGCTGACCGACGACGCGACCGGAATTTCCGACGGCGCCGGCGGAACGGCCGCGAGGCTGATCCGCTTCCCGAACCCCGCGCGGCTCGCCGGTGCGGTGCGGGCGGGCTTGCGGCCGTCGCCGGCCAAGCGCAGAATCGCCGGTGGCGCGCCGTCCATTCACGCCGCGGTGGTGAACAACCAACCGGCGATGCTCGTCACGCTCGGCGACCGCGTGCTCGCCGTCGCGATCCTGGAACTCCGCGGTAATCGAATCGCGAGCGTGCACAGTATCGCCGCCCCGAGCCGGCTCGACCGCCTCACCGCCGCCTGGCGGAACCACCCGCGCGACCCTGCGCTGATCGAATCCTGGTGAGCGGCAACCGGTTCAGCGCTCCAGGACGACGATCTCGGTGCCGCGCGCCAGGACGGCGGTCGCGCTGAGCCCGAACACGGCACGGAAGGTGTCGCTGAAATGGCTGGTGGAGGCGAACCCGGCGTCGGCGGCCGCGGCGGTCAGATCTCGGCCCGCAGCGACCGCGGCTCCGGCGCGCAGCAGGCGTGCCCACATGCGGTAGCGGCGGTAGCTGGTTCCGGCGTGCGCGGTGAACAAATGCAGAAACCGAGATTCGGACAATCCGACCGCTTCGGCCGCGGCCGCCGCGGTGGGCGCTCGTCCGGGGTCGGCGAGGAGACGCGCCATCGTCCGCCGCACGCGGTAGTCGACGAGGGCGACGTCCGCGCCGCCGAGGATGATCCGCCGGATCGCGGCGGGGTTCGGCGCATCCGGCCCGGACAGGTGGTCGATCAGCGGCGCAGTGGCGCGGTGCTCGGCGAGTACCGACGACGACCGGTCTCGCATCGCCGCGCGGACGCCTGCCGCCGAGCCGCTCTGCGCATCCAGGTAGAAGAACAGCATCCGCCCGGCGGACTCGATCCGATGCCGCACCCGCGCCGGCACCAGCACACTGCGCACCCGACGAGTCGCGCTGCCTGGCAGGGTGATTGCGAACGACGCATCGATGCCGACGGCCAGCGTGTGCACAGCCGCGGAGTGAGTATCGAGGTGAAAGGACGGACCGAAGTACGCGGCCTGCCCCGGCCACAACCACACGACGGCGCGCACGGGCGCGGTGTCCGTGGTCGATACCGTGGCCCGGGTCATGGTCGTCATGATCCCAGCCGCCTCAGGCCACGGCGAGCACGGCGCCCGCACCGATCACTTCGACCAGGCAGTAGAACCAGATCGGGTAGAACCCGGTAGGGGCGTCGCACAATCGCGACACCACGCGCCCGGCCGCCATACCGGCGAGCGCCACGCCGACCGTCAGCGCGGTCCCGCTGTGCTGTGGTCCGTCCCCCACGGCCGACCATCCCAGTACCGCGGCCATCGCCACACCGAAACCGCCGTAGACCGCGCGGATTTCGGACCGGCTCACTGCCCCGGCCACTCGGAACTGGAAGGGACGAGCCAGCAGCGCCGGAGCTATCAGGGCGTAGAGCCCCATACCTCCGAAGAAGACCGCCGCCAGGGCCAGCACGATCATCCGCATCGAACCTCACCCTCACGCTCTCGCAAGGCGACGGCCGCCGAGGCCAGCAGGATCAGCCCGGCTATGTCCAGCCGCGCGATCCGCAGCAACGCCGGGCTCACCGGCTGTTCGAACGGCACCAGCGCCACGAAGCCGGCCATGCTCACCGCGTTGGCGGTACCGGCCGCGGTCCGCAGGCGTGGCCGGAACACCGCCAGCAGCAGGCTCGCACCGAGAATCGCGAACAGCACTCCTCGATGGCGCACGATCAACCGCACCTCGTCGTCGACCGGGTCGATTCCGTAGGCCGCACCGGCGCGGTCGACGGAGAACACCGCGACGGCGGGAAGCAGATTCAGCACGGCGACCGCCGCCATCGCGAGCCGGCCCCATAAACCTCTTCGCATATTTCTCCTCGAGCTGGATGTCATCGACGATCCTCACCCGACCGCTCCCCGGACGCTTCCGAAAACCTGCCGCGTGCCGTCACGCGAAGGCTCCGGCCGGCGGATCGCGCCGTAGACCGTTCCCCCGTGTTCGTTCGGGCCGCGTCACCTCCATCTGCACCGGTGCGTTCCTGTCGGCCGCCGCGGGCGTCCTGGACGGCCGCACCGCGACAACGCACTGCTCGCCGATCGGCTCGCCGCCGAATACCCGGCCGTCGGGAGTTCGGAAGCACCCGTCGCCGCCGCGTCCTCGGGCTACGGCGAGGGACGGTCCCGTCCCGGGTCATCCCGGCCATCGCACCCGATCAACCGTCTGCCGCATCACCGCCGCGGCGGTTCGGCCGTGGCGTGCAGGAACGCGATCGTGCGCGCGCGGAGGCCGGCGCGGCGTTGCCGGATCAGTTCGTCGGCGGGCGGATCGAAGGGACCGAGCGACACTGCCCGGTTCACGTTCACATGGCAGTCGAGGTCGCTGCACAGATGCAGACCGCGTCCGGACAGACGCTGCCGCTTGTCCTTGGCGGCGCGACGAGCGGTGAACACCGCGACCTCGTTGAACCGCCGGGTGAACCGGCACAGATCGCACATCATCGCGCGCGCGCCGAGCTCGGCGCGCGGCGGCGCCTGACGCAACAGCACGCCCGTCGCCGTATCCTCGATCTCCGCTACCAGGTAGACCTGCAGCACGGAGCGCGGATCGCGCCAACCCAGGTAATCCAGGTGGTCCCAGGCGATCTCGTCGAACCAGCCGGGCAGTCGGACTCGACCGCCCGGCGGATCCATATTGACGATCGCGGCACGTACTTCTGCTCGAGACATGGGACGCACGGGTTTCCTTCTCGACGTTTCGGAGGGGTGAGCCGATCGGCGGCACCGGGCTCGCCGACTGCGGGACGCTGTCCTGCACATCGCTTTCGGGCGATCTGCCCACGCATCAGCGATCCGAGTCGGGCGGGGGCCGGCGACGACCCACCCGGTCAGCGCTCGGCCCGCACCGCAGATGCGTGGCGAGACAGCAGGATCAGGCCGAGCGTCCCTCGACAGAACATTCCCCGCTCAGATCACGGGTGCGTCGATCGGTGAGTTGCGAACGGGCGCCGGAACTTTCGCGACCGGGCCGTCGGGCGGCGGATGGACGCGCGGTTACGCGGCGCGACGAGGCGCGCTCGGCGCGAACCGGGACATCAACACCCTCTTCCGAACCATCCGAGACTTTCAGGGGCCCGGAAACCGATCAACCGGGCACACACCGAAACTAGCAGGCCGGCCATCGGAGTCAAATGAATTAAGGCTCCGAGCAACGGGGCCGCGACACCTCGCACGAGACATCACCCCACCCGCCTGTGTCATCCGCCGGAGGCGGAACTTCCCGAATCCCGTTCAGCGCGTGGTGTAGGCGCCGCCGTTGAGGTGAATGGTCTGGCCGGTGATATGGCGGGCGCCCGGGGAGGCCAGGAATTCGATGAGAGCGGCCACCTCGTCGGGCCGTCCCGGACGTTTGTCGTGGGTGGCGGCGATCAGCTGCGCACGGCGTTCCTCGGTGAGGGTGCCGTGGAAGAAGTCGGTGCCCTCGATGTAGCCGGGCGACACGACGTTCACGGTGATACCCGCCGGTGCCAGCTGCGCCGACAGCCCGGCCGACCACGCCGCCAACGCGGCCTTGGCCGCCCCGTAGGAGCTCCCGGCATACTCGGCGCCGATCGAGCCGATATTGATCACCGCGCCGCCGCCGCGGAGACGGTCGCGCAGCGCCGAGGTGGTCAGCACCGCGCTCAGCAGATTCGCCGAGAGGTTGGCATGCCATTGCGCCGCGACATCTTTCATCGTCTCCGGCGGCGGACAGTGCAGATCGGTGTTACCACCGGCCATATTCACCAACACGTCCACACCCTCGCCGACCTGCGCGGCGAAGGCTTCGACGCTCGCGGGATCGCTCGCATCGCATTCGATCCCGGTGGCACCCAGCTCGGCGGCCACGTCCCGGATCCGGCCGGTCCGGCCGGTGACGATCACTCGCTCCCCGGATTCGGTGAAGCGTTTCGCCACCTGTCGTCCGAGCCCACGACTGCCGCCGGTGATCACGATGGTTCTCGACATCGATATCCTCCTCATTTATATTTAGCGCTAAACATACCTGAAGGAGTGGCCCCGATGCCCGGCGAAACCCGCGATACGGTGCCGACCGCCGAGCAGATCGCCGCCGCCTGGCAACGCGAATTGCCCGGCGCCCGTACCGAATCCATCGCGGTCATCACCCCCCTGTGGCGGGTGGCCAAGCTGCTGAGCGACGAGCGCCGCCGCACCCTGGCCCGCCTGAACATCGACGAGTCCACCCTCGACCTGCTCAGCACACTGCGCCGCGCCGGACCGCCGTACCAGCTGACCACCCGCCAGATCACCGCCCGCAGCCTGGTGACCGCGGGTGCGATCTCGCAGCGATTGGCCGCCGCCGCGGCCGCGGGCCTGATCACGCGGGAGCGGACCACTCTGTCCCGGCGCGGAGTCCTGGTCACCCTGACCGCCGAAGGTCACGAACTGATCGAGCGCACCGTCCGCGAATTGCTCGATTACGAAACTTCTCTTACCGAATGCCTCACCTCGGAGCAGCAAACCGCACTGACCGACGGGCTACGCCGGCTCGCCGCCGCGGTGAACCCGGATCACGAGATCTGAGCACTCACCGCAGGGGCGGGTGGTAGCCACGTCACCGGCCGGCGCTGCCGAAGACGGGGACAGGCCGGGTGGCGGCGCTCGCCGATCGAGCGCTGCCACCGGTTTGCCACACGTCGGAATGCGCCGTGCCTAAGATCTT
>NZ_BAGM01000192.1 GCF_000308855.1 Nocardia veterana NBRC 100344
GGTCACTCGCAGGGTGGCGCGATGTCGCGGTGGTATCTGAAGTTCGATGGTGGGGCGGCGAAGGTGCATCACATGATGACGTTCGGTGCGACCAATCATGGGACGACGCTGGATGGTATCGGTGCGTTGGGTCGGGCGATCAACAATTTCGGTATCGATGTGCTGGGGTTGGTGGAGATCTTCGTCGGGCATGCGGGTATTCAGCAGACGGTGGGGTCTGATTTCGTGAATCAGCTCAATGCCGGTGGGGATACGGTGCCGGGGGTGGATTACACGGTGGTGGGTAGTCGTTACGACGAGATCACCACGCCGTATGATTTGACGTTCTTGCAGCCGGGTCCGGGTGCGACGGTGCGTAACATCACGTTGCAGGACGGGTGTGAGCAGGATCTGTCGGATCATTTGACGATGATGTATTCGCCGCGGGTGCTGTCGATCATCTTGAATGCGTTGGATCCGGCGCAGACCCCGGCTCTGACGTGCAGTTTCAACCCGTGGCTGCTGGGCGGCGGCGGCAAACTCTGAGCCCGGCCCGGCCCGACCTGCTCGCCGGAACGCGAAAGCCCTGCGTTCCCACCGTGTTCCGGTGAGCCGCATCGCCGCCGTGGGGTCCGGCGCGGAACAGGGTACGCCGACCTCGATCCGCGCCACGGAGTGCACACACCCACGGCGGTGCGCCCGCCGGGCGATGCCCTTCACACCGCATCGCCCGGCGGGTCTCGTCGTATCGGCGGTCCGTTACCTCTCATCCAAGGAGTTCTCATGTTCGGAAAGATGCTGCGCAGCGGCATCGTTCCCGCGGTGCTCGTGCTGGCCGGTGCGGTGCTGGGGGCCACGCCGGCCGCCGCGCAACCCGAACCGGTCGCCCCCGACGGTTCGACCGTGACCGGCAGCTGGTCGCTCGACCCACGCACCGAGCAGTTGCGCGTGCATTCGGCGGCGATGAATACCGACATCATGGTGAAAGTGCAGTTGCCCGCCGATCGGGAGGCCGCCGCGCCGGTGCTGTATCTGCTCAACGGCGGTGGCGGCGGCCAGGATTCGGCCACCTGGGAACGCAACACCGATGTGGCAGGCTTCCTGTCGGGTAAGCAGACCTACGTGGTGCAGCCGGTGGGCGGGCGGTGGAGCTACTACACCGACTGGCGGGCGCCGGACCCGAAACTCGGCCTCTACAAATGGAAAACCTTCCTCACCGCGGAACTGCCGCCGCTGATCGACGGCCGTTACCGCACCACTGGAGCGAACGCACTGGCGGGACTGTCGACCTCCGGCACCTCGGTGCTGCAACTGCCGATCGCCGCGCCGGGCCGCTATCGCTCGGTGGCGGCCTACTCCGGATGCGCCCAGATCAGCGATCCGATCGGCCGCGAATTCGTGAAATTGTCGGTGCAGACCTGGGGCGGCGGCGACGTGGAGAACATGTACGGGCCCGACGACGATCCGATGTGGGCGGCCAACGATCCCTACCTGCACGCCGAGGGCCTGCGCGGCCTGAACCTGTTCATCTCCACCGGCACCGGAGTGCCCGGCATGTACGACGTCTACGGGGGCGAGCACATGCAGCCGGGCCCGCGGGGCTACCTGGATCAACTGGTCATCGGCGGTGTGATCGAGGCGGCGGCGAACTGGTGCACCCACAACATGGCGACCCGGCTCGGCGAATTGGGAATCCCGGCCACGTTCGATTTCGAACCGACCGGCACCCATTCGTGGGGTTACTGGCAGGACGCGTTGAAGCGGTCGTGGCCGGTGCTGGCGGCCGGGCTGGGCATCGCGCCCTAGTCGCCGCCGGTAGCTGCGCCGGGACGGCCGGGGGACAGTCGTACACTGTCCACCGACGGTGACGACGATGGGATGGTCGCAACGAATGATTCGGGCAGGTGAGCAGGTGGCCGGCGGGGGCCCGCGGTGACGGCGGCCACCGAGACCGCATCGGGGCCGGGCGCGGGGACCACACCACCGCAGCCGGTGCCGCCGCTGGAGAAATTCGGTTTCGCGGAGTTTCGCCGCACCGCCGCCATCGGGACGGTGATCGGCGGCCGGGTGGCCAAGCGCGTGCTGCGCGAGGGCTGGCGCCCGGCGCGGCGGCGGCGCGCGGTGGCCGAGGGCACGGTCGACGGCTTCGAGGTGCTGGGCCCGATGTTCGTCAAACTCGGCCAGCTCATCGCCTCCTCGCCCGCCGCGTTCCCCGACGAACTCGCCGACGCCTGCCTGCGCTGCCTCGACGATGTGCCGCCGTTTCCCGCCACCGACGCCCGCGCGGTGATCGAGGCCGACCTCGGCGCGCCGGTCGAGCAGCTGTTCCGCGAATTCGACGACGAACCGTTGTCGGCGGCATCGGTGGCGCAGGTGCACGCCTGCGTCCTCACCGACGGGCGCCCGGCGGTGCTGAAAGTGCAGCGGCCGGATATCGCGCGGCGCATGATCGTCGACCTGCGCGCGGCCTATCGGCTCGCCGGCGCGCTGACCAAACGGTCGGAGAACGCGCGGATCGCCAACGCGGAGGGCGTGGTCCGGGATCTGTACGACACCACCGTGGCCGAACTGGATTTCCGCAACGAGGCCCGCAATCAGGCCCGGGCGCGTGCCGATCTGGCCACCTTCGGCGACAACACCGGGGTCGTCGTCCCGGAGGTGTATTGGGACTACTGCGGGCCGCGGGTGCTGTGTATGGAGCGGATGCGGGGGATGCCGCTGGACCGCTTCGACGACATCCGGGCCGTCCACCC
This sequence comes from Nocardia veterana NBRC 100344, assembly GCF_000308855.1. GTDB lineage: Bacteria > Actinomycetota > Actinomycetes > Mycobacteriales > Mycobacteriaceae > Nocardia > Nocardia veterana. Next base: position 2,733 of record NZ_BAGM01000192.1, read on the forward strand.
CGACCCCGAGCTGCTGATCCGGCGGCTGGTCAAGGCGTGGGTGGAAAGCGTTGTGGTGCACGGACTCTTCCACGGTGACGTGCACGCCGGAAACCTCTGGCTGCTCGACGACGGCCGCGCCGCGATGCTCGATTTCGGCATCGTCGGCACCATGACCCCGCAGTGGCGCGCCTTCGTCCGGGCGCTGTTCCACGCCAGCGCGATCGACGGCGACTTCCGGCCGGTCGCCCGGGCCCTGCGGGAACTGGATATGGTCGACGGTGACGAAGGTGACGACGCCACCATCGGCCGCCAGCTGGCGACCGCGCTGGCACCGGTGCTGTCGGGCAAACTGGCGCAGCTGGACATAGGGAAGGTCGCGGCCCGGCTGGTGGAATTCGGTAAGCGCCGCGGAGCGGCGGGACCGCAGCAGCTGTTGTTGATGGGTAAACAGCTCGGCTACTTCGAGCGGTACGCGGTGGCGCTGGCGCCGGGCTGGCGGCTCGGCCAGGACCTCTATCTGTTCCGCAACATCTTCCCCGACGAGGTGGCCGCGAAGGTCGCGGCCGACGGTATCGAACTGCCCGCCGACTGACCCGCGCGGCGGGATCGGCACGACCACGACAGGAGTGTGCGGATGTCGCCGGACCAGCTGCCCGCCGTCTTCCTCGGCCACGGCAATCCGATGAACGCCCTGGACCGCAACCGGTATACCGAGGCCTGGGCGGCGTTCGGCCGCAGTGTCGCCCGCCCGCGCGCCATCCTGGTGATCTCCGCCCACTGGTACACGAATGCGACCGCGGTCACCGCGATGCCGCATCCGCGCACCATCCACGACTTCTACGGCTTTCCCCGGGAGCTGTTCGAGGTGCGCTATCCCGCGCCGGGGCTGCCCGAGCTCGCCGAACAGGTCGCCGATGTCGCGCATCCGCGCTGGGTCGGATGCGATACCGACAGTTGGGGTTTGGACCACGGCACCTGGTCGGTGCTGGTGCATGCCTTCCCCGACGCCTCGATCCCGGTGGTGCAGCTGTCCCTCAACGCCTTCGAACCGATGGACTACCACCTCGAACTCGGCCGGGCGCTGGCACCGCTGCGATCCGACGGCGTGCTGATCGTCGGCAGCGGCAATATCGTGCACAACCTGCGGGCGGTCGATTTCGATATGCCCGACAGCGGATACGACTGGGCGCTGCGATTCGACGCCGCGGCCCGCGAGGTGCTCACCCGGACCCCGACGCAAGCAGCGGCGTTGGACGCGCATCCCGATTTCGCCGCCGCGGTGCCCACCCCGGATCACTATCTGCCGCTGCTCTATATCGCCGGCCTCGCCGATACCGAGCCTCTGGTGCCGCTCGTCGAGGGCCATTGCGCGGGATCCATTTCCATGGCGGCGTATCAGCTCGGGGGCGTCGCGCCGGCGCCGGCGGAGGGGGCCGGCGCACCGGGTCTGCCTACCGGCGTGCCGCCGGTGGACAGCAATATGTGACGCCGATTCCGCCTCTCGCCGCGCGACGCGTCGTCGTGACCGCGGAACCGAATCGGACCGGATCACCGCATCACCGCACCGCTCGAAGCGATGGTGCGCCGCGATCCGCGCGGCCGCCGGTTTGCCCGGCGGGTGCGGTGGTAGGCCGATGCCGAGACGTGCCGAGGGTGGACCTGCCGAGGGTGGACGGTTTCCAGGGCGGATGTTTCCGGAAGGGGAGAGCGATGTGCCGGCTGTTCGGACTGAGCGCCGCACCCCACCGGGTGCATGCCACGTTCTGGCTGCTGGAGGCCCCCGACAGCCTGGCCCGCCAGAGCCGGCGCGAGCCGGACGGCACCGGTCTGGGCACCTTCGAGCCCGACGGAACACCTCTGGTACGCAAGCAACCCATCGCCGCCTATCGGGACCGGCAATTCGTCCAGGAGGCGATCGAGTGCGAGTCCACGACCTTCCTCGCCCACGTGCGCTACGCCTCGACCGGTGCGACGACCGCCGCCAACACCCATCCGTTCGAGCAGCACGGCCGGCTGTTCGCGCACAACGGGGTCGTCGGGGGATTGGCGGCGCTCGACCGCGAATTGGGTGACCATCACGCCCCGGTGACCGGCGACACCGATTCCGAGCGAGTCTTCGCGCTGGTCACCAAGCGGATCGACGAATCCGGCGGCGACGTCGCCGCGGGCATCGCCGCGGCCGTCGGGTGGATCGCCGACCGACTGCCGGTCTTCGCGCTGAACTTCGTGCTCACCACCGCGTCGGAGCTGTGGGCGTTGCGCTATCCCGACACCCACGACCTGTACGTCCTCGAGCGCGCGGCGGGCGGCCCCGGCGGGGGACGCCACCTCGACCACGCCGGCAGCGGGCGGATCCGTGCCCACTCGCCCGCACTCGCCGGCCATCCGGCGGTGGTGGTGGCCACCGAGCGCATGGATGACGAGCCCGGCTGGCGGAACCTGCCCGTCGGCCGGCTGCTGCATGTCGGCCCCGATCTGCGGACCACCCTGCATCCGGTGATCGACCGCCCACCACGCCATCGGCTCACCCTCGCCGATCTGGACACGCACGCCGCCGCCTCCCAGCGACCGGCCTAGTTCGCTCGGCGCTCAGCCGGCCGGCTCGGCGTCGACGCGAGCGTGCACCGTCAGCAGGATGTGGTCGACGCAGGTTCGCAGATGCGGCGGGGCGGCCGGGAGCAGTTCGAGTTCGTCGACCAGCCGGGCGGCGAGTTCGTGCAGTTTCGTGTTGGTTTCCTGGGAGCGCCAGGCCAGCACCCGGAACGCCTGCTGGGCGGTGATCCGGTAGACGACCATCAGCGCGCCCTTGGCCTGTTCGATCACGGCCCGGCGCTCGATCAGATCGGGCAGCGTTTCGTCCAGCACCTGCCGGCGGTCCTGTTCGGCCGAGACGGTCAGGTCGACGTAGAAACCCTGGGTGCCGATCACGTCGCCGGCTTCGTCGAGCATCGGTTCGGACACCACGATCACGTCCCGGGTCCGGCCGTGGGTGTCGACGATGCGGTGCCGGCTGGAGAACGGTTCGTGATCCTCGACCGAGGTGACGATGGTCGCCTCCACGCGGTCGCGGTCCTTCGGATGTTTGTGTGACAGCAGCAGTTTCGTGGTCGGCTGGATCTCGCCGGGTTCGTAGCCGTGCATGCGGGCGAGCTCGTCCGACCACTCCCAGCGCTGATCGGCGAACCAGAATCGGAACCGGCCGACGTCGATGGGGTCGCCGGCGCCGACCACCCGCTCGATGTCGTCGTGATTGCGGTCACCGGTCATGGCCGCAGCGTACGCCGCCGCACACCGTCCGTCCGGCACCTGCCGGGCAGGCCGGGGCCGGGCCACCGGACCGGTCGCCTCAGCCGATCCACAACAGCCCGATCACCGCCGCGCACCCGAGTACCAGCCAGGCCGCGTAGTCGCCCGGATGGCCGCTGTGCAGCCGGTGCAGGGTGCGCCGGGCCGCGGTGAGCGGGCCGGATTCCGCATATCGCGCGAGGGTTCCGGCGTGGACGGCGAGCAGAGCGAGCGCGACCGCTAGGGTTGCCGAGACCAGTCCCAGCATCGTGCCGTGCGCGGTCCAGCCGATGTCGGGAACGGCCGGTGCCGCCGAGTTTCCCGTCAGCGCGCGGTCGCGATAGCCGATGCGATCACAGAAGTCGGCCGCCGCGGCGGCCACCTCGTGCCCGAACCGTCCGGGCAGCCCGCACAGCACGCCGGCGCCCAGCAGGGCGAACACCGCCGCGAGCATGGTGGCCGGCGGACGCCCGGGCGGGGTATCGGCGTCGGGCGTCTCGTGGGTGCCGGTCGTTTCGTCGGCGCCGGAACTCGGCTGCGGCGGCCTGCCCACGCCGAAGAACACGCGCAACCCCACTCGCAGCACCGCGGCACCGGTAACGGCCGAGACCGCGATCACCAGGGCGGTCAGCACCGGCGACGATGTCGACTCCTCCAGCAGTGCTTTGCCGAAACCCGTACCGGACAACGGGATTCCGCTGAGCATCAGTCCCGCCAGGGCGAACGCGACGCCCACCATCCGATGGTGCCGGGCGCGCCCGTACAAGTGCACCTCGTCGAGAGATCGGTACCGCGACAACAACATTCCGGCCATCAGGAACAGCGCCCCTTTGACCGCGGCATGGCCGGCCAGATACACCGCCGAGGCGGCCACTCCCTCGGGTGACAGTGCCGCCACCCCGAGCAGGAACAGCCCGATATGCGCGATCGTCGAATAGGCCAGCAGCCGCTTGACGTGCCGTTGCAGCACGCACATCACGGTGCCCAGCAGGGCGGTGCACACCGCGAGGACCAGCATCATCCGATGGGCACCGGTGGCGGGCAGGACGGTGTCGAAGACGGTCCAGTACACCCGCGCCACACCGTAGATGCCCAGTGGCGCCATCGCTCCGGAGAACAACACGCACACCGGCGCCGGAGCGACCGCGTGGGCGTCGGCGAGCCAGAAATGGAACGGCACCACCGCCGCCTTCACCAGCCACCCGGTGGCGATCAGCCCGAAGGCGATGAGTACCAGCGCATCCGGCCCGTCGCGCTCGACCGCCACGCTCAGTTGCGGCAACCCCAGTTGTCCGGTCCGGGCGTACAGCAACCCGATGCCGAACAGGCACAGGTAGGCGCCGAGCGAGTTGACCACCGCGAAATTCAGTCCGCCCTGGACCGATTCGGGATCTTCGATCTCGAGCCCGGTCAGCGCGTAGGCCGCGACACTCATCAGTTCGAAGAAGACGAACATGTCGAAAAGGTCGCCGGTGAGGGTGAATCCGGCCATGCCGGCGGTGAACAGCAACAGCAGCGCCGGGTAGTGGGCTCGCAGGGTGTCGAAGTAGCGCCAGCCGAACAGCAATGCGGTGGTGGTGAGGACCGCGATCAGCAGCGCCATCGCCGCGCCGAGCCGATCGGCGACGAGCACGATCCCGACCGCGAACCGGGGATCGGGCCGCCAGCCGCCCGACCAGGTCACGACCGCGCCGGACCCGGTCTCGGCCAGCAGCCATCCGGCCAGTCCCGCCGTGGTCGCGGCGGTGGCCAGGGCCAGCGCGTCGACGACGCGGCGGCCGGCGATCCGGCCCAGGACCAGCAGCAGGCAGGCGCCGGCGATCGGGACGACGACGATCAGCGGTGGCAGCGCACTCGCGGAACCGCCCATCAGCCGCGCAGCGCGTGCAGTTCATCGGGCACTACGGTGCCGTGCCGCTTGGCCACCTGCACCACCAGGGCCAGCAGCAGGGCGGTCACCGTCGCCGAGACCACGATGTCGGTCAGGGCCATCGCCTGCACCACCGGGTCGACCGTCGGCGCGCCCGGTGGATGTGGCTTTCCGAAGATCGGTGCGGTCGCGCCCGAGCGGTATCCGACGGCCAGGAGCAGGACGTAGGTACTCGACTGTGTCACCGACACGCAGACCACGGTGTGCACCAGATGTCTGCTGCGCACGACACCGAACAACCCCGTCAACAGCACCCACGCCGCCACCAGGTACGGGAATACCGTCATCTCGCCCCCTCGTCGCTGCCCAGATATTCGTCGAGAAACTGGGCGAGCAGCACCACGATGCCGCTGCCCACCGCGAGGCCCACCGCGCAACTGAACAGCGGTACCGTGCCCGCCGAAAACAGTTTGCCGCTGGTGCCTTTCGGTAAGAAGTTGGACAGGAATCCGGATCCCACGGCCAGGCCTGCGGCACCCAGCACCAGAACCGCGCCCATCCCGGCCGCCTCACCGGCCTCGTACCAGGCCAGCGGACGTACTCGCCGCAGGGCGCGGTAATCGCCGGCCACGTAGAGCAGGTGCAGGCCGGTCGCCAGGACCACACCGCCCTGGAATCCGCCACCGGGCGTGAGGTGCCCGTGTACGACGACGTCGGCGCCGATCACCAGGGTCACCGGTAGCAGCAGATATCCGGCGAGCCGGGTGGCCGCGAGCAGCGGTGGCC
>NZ_BAGM01000191.1 GCF_000308855.1 Nocardia veterana NBRC 100344
ATTCGGCGCTGCGATCGGATCGGCGTCGGCGCCGATCCCCGCGAAGCCCATGGCCAACAACGAAACCCCCACGACGACCGTGGCGCTACGCGACCAACGGCGGGTGTTTGGTCTCATGCGTGAACCTTTCTCAGAACATCGGTGTTCTTTGTTCCGGTGCCCGACAGCGAGCCGCGACGCCGAATCCGAATGGAGACGCTAAGGTCACGCAAAGCCCACCGACAGCCGCTCGGCCGGTGTCTTCGGAATCTCACGAGACGCCGTTCGAGTCGCAGTGAGATCGCACAGCACGAATCGAACGGCCGGGACGGTGCGGAAATGTTCCGGCAGCGGCGCACTCACCAGGCCGATGGCCGCCGCGCCGTGAAATATCCAGCGATACAACCGATTACGACGCAATCACGAACAGATATCGGATCATCACCACCGAGTTGTCCGTCCCCGGCCCGGTCCACGTCCCGACGTGGTACGGCCCACGTCGTCTGGAGTCCCGATGTCCGGCTTTCGTACCGCGTTGCGGCCCACCGGTATTCGCTTCTTCGCCGCCGCCGCGCTGCTGGTCGGCGCGCTCACCGTGACCGTAGCGCCCGGCGCCGCCGCCGATCCCCTGCCCGATGTGGCCGGCGCCGTCGACCAGCTGCGCACGGTCGCCGACCCGCTCCCGCCGCTGCCCGCCCCGCACGGCCCGAGCACCGCCATCGTGGTCCTCGGCTACGGCCTGCTGCCCGACGGCACGATGCGGCCCGAGCTCGTCGCGCGGCTGCAGGCGGCTCTGCTGCAGGCGATGGTCTCCCCGGCCTCCCCGATCATCGTGACCGGCGGCAATCCGCGGGCGGGCACCACCGAGGCCGACGCCATGGCGCGCTGGCTCCTCGGACACGGCATGCCCGCGGAGCGGATCCACCTCGAGTCGCGCGCCTGCGACACCATCGAAAACGCGGCCAACTCAGCCGAATTGATGCATGCCCTCGGCGCCGGCGATGCGGTGCTGGTGACCTCCGCCGATCACATGCCCCGCGCCGTGGCCGATTTCCTCGACGCGGGAGTTCCGGTGGTCGCAACGCTCAGCCCGCAGGACCTTCCGCCCGTCGTGCTCGACGTTCTCGGGCCGGCGCGGTAGCCGCAACCCCGGGTCCCGGCCTCAGCTCGAGTCTCGTCCCGAGCCGCGCCCCAACCTCAGCGCGGACCCCAGGTCCGCGCGATACCGAGGCCCGCGGCCAGCGCGTCCCACGCCGAGGGCAGGGCGGCGGTGAAATCCGGCCAGGAATGGGTGCCGGCGGGAATGTAACGCACCGTCGCCGGGATGTTCAGCTCCGCCAGCCGCGCCGCGAATCGTTCGGTGCAGGTGCGAGCCCCGGCTTCCAAGGCGACCCCACCGCCCGCCGCCTGCAACGCCCCGGCCACATCGTGGGCCGTCGCGATCGCGGTCAGATCCGGCGGGCTGGGCAGCCCCGTGGCCGCCGACAGGTAGATCGCGGTTCCGCGCAGATCCTCGGCGCGCAGGAAGCTGTCGTGTGCCGCCCATTCGGGCGAATCCGGTGGCCCCCAGAGGTTTTCCGGATTTCCGCCGCGAGAGGCCACCGTGATCCGGGTGACGGCCTGGCCCACCTGGTCGGCAGCGGAATAGCATCCGCTCATCCCCGCGACCGCGCGATAGAACCCGCGATGGCGCTGGGCCAGCATCATCGCGGCCTGCGCCCCCATCGACACGCCCGCGATCGCGCGGCGACCGTCGGAGTGCAGATACCGCTCCACGATCGGCGGCAGTTCGTCGACGAGGAAGGTCTCCCAGCGATTGAGGCCGAGAGTGCCGTCGTATCGATCCCAATCGCTGTACATGCTGGCGACTCCGCCGCCGGGCAACACCACGTCGACCGGCTTGCCGGCGAAGAACCGTGCGGCGTCGCCCTCGGTCAGCCATCCCGAGGTCGAGGCCCCCTCCACACCGTCGAGCAGGTACACCGTGGGGCGCGGCCCGTCGCCCGCACCGCGCAGCACGTCGACCGGGACGAGGCGCCGCATCGCGGCCGAGGCCACGTACAGCCGTTCCCAGGCCGGACCCCGAGTTTCCGCGCGCACCAAGGCGGTGGCGGTCACCGCCGGATCGATCGCCGGTGGCGCCGGCGCGGGATCGGCACAGACGGGTGCGGCCCCCAGCGCGGTGGTGGCCGCGGCCAGCGCGACGCCCAGCGCCGCCCGAGTGATCATCGCTGCCCCGCCCCCGTTGCGCCGAAAGGATCGCAACCGGTCGCGGCTGTGGTCACGCATACTCCTCGCTACAAACATCGGTTCCGAGATCGAAGGCCAACAGAGCCAGACTCGCACGAGTGATGCCGTCCGGGCGACTCAACTCGATTCCGGTCAGCCGTTCGATGCGGCGCAGCCGGTGCGCCACGCTGGTGGGATGGATGCCCAGACGCAGTGCCGTGGATTTGCGATCGAGCCCCGAATCCACGTGGGCGCGCAGGGTTTCCAGCAGTTCCGGATGCGGAGACAGCGGCGCCAACGTGGCCGCCAGATGTGCTCGAGCCGGTCCGGGGCGGGTGAGCTGGTATTCGACCGCGACATCGGCGATCTCGTACAGCCCGGGCGGGCGGTCCAGCGCGCGCACCAGGTCCAGCAGCTCGCGCGCCTGCGCCGCCAACTCCGGAATCCGGTCGGTGGCGCCGCTGACCACGGCGGCGGTCAGCGGAACCGAGGCCGCGGTGGCGAGCACATCCAGCGTGCCGGTGGTCAGCGCCGGTGCGTCGATCCTGCCCCCTGCCCCGGCCTGGTCGGCAGCCATGGGTACCAGGACGATTCCGCCGTCGACCGACAGCAGCGACAGCGCGTGCGAACCCAGCACCGATGCCAGCGCACTCTGCAGGCGGCGCAGTTTGCGGCGCGCCACCGATTCCGCATTGCGGCGCGGATCGGATTCGCCGGGATGCGGGGCGATCGCCAGCGCCACCACCTGGTATGCCGGTGCGACGGCGATCCCGGTGCGGCGGGCCAGTTCGGCGCGACCGTGCCCGCTCAGCAACGCGGTCACCAGGGTCTGTGCCGCGGTTTGGTGATGGCGTGCGGCCGAACGATGTTCGTCGAGGTAGGCGGCCGAGGTCGCCACCGTGACCGTCTCGAGCAAGCGCAACGCCTGATCGGCGTCGGCGATCAACTCCTCGCCGTCGCCGCGGCCATCGGCCAGATCGGCGAAGGCTCGCCGCACGGCCTCGTGATAGGCGCGCAGCACGGTGTCGAGGTCGATCCCCTCCCGCGCCCAGGCGCCGGCGCGGCCGACCAGCTCGGCCAGGCGTGCGGCATCCGCGGGCACCGGATCGGGGTCGGCCACCAGATCGGCGGCCAGGGCGAGACATTCGCGCACTCCGGCGCCGAGTTCGGCTCGGTGGCCGGAGGACGTGGTGGGCACGTCGGTGCGCGCACGTCGGGTCAGAGTCGCCGCCAGGCTGGGTGCGGATGATGTCATCGAGTCGCTCCGGAATCTGTCCCCCACGCGAGGTGCGCCCGCCGGATGCCTTGGGGTGAGGGTGCACCCGGCGGACGATTCCACCGCTACGCACAGCGACCGCGTCGAGGAAGGGGTTGGAAGTCCTGGTGCCGTGGCCCGAACTGTGCGCCGTGAACGTCGGCTCGGAATCCGGGCGTCCACAGGTGGCCGGTCCGACGTCCGCAGGCAGGCCTCCTTTCCTCGTGAGGTGCGGTTCGCCGGGTGCCGAACGCGGCACCGTCCGCGCAAAAACCGGTGCCGCGTGCACATCACGGTACGGCCACGAAATCACCGGAACCCGAATCCTCCGCGATCCGATGACAATTCATGAATCGCGACGACGGCAACTGGGGTCGGGACACAAAGTTCGCGTGGAAGGCAGGTAGGAACGAATGCGGCTGTTCAGCATTCGGTCGGTGCGAGCACACCCTGTAAGCGCTGATCCACCCAGCCCATCGCCTCCGGATACCCTAATCCGGCCGCAATGATGTGTTCGCCGGGCACGCTCCGATAAACCGCCGCGACTCCCAGTGAGCACTGGTCGCGATAGAATTCGCGCGCACCCGCGGCCGGAATCCAGAACTCCTGTTCGCCGTTGTACACATAGAGCGGCACAGCAGATTTCATCCCTTGCATCCGGGTCACCCGGTAGATGTCGTCGGCCAGCGCGCTGTGCAGCGGGTCCGGGGTGTCGGCGGCGATGTCGATCGGCAGCGACAACACCCCCGGCATGGCGAAGACTCCGGCGCAGGTGTCCTTGAGCGGCGACAGGGCCGCCCAGCGGGCCAGATTGTTCATCCGAGCGAGGATTTCCGGCCGCTCCCTCCCCACCCCGAAGGTGGCGGCGAGAAACACACCCGACGCGAAGTTGGCGTTCATGCTCTGCGACAGGATCTGATAGTCGGCCGGTACCCCGCCCAACGCGGCGCCGACGATCACCGGCGCCAATTCCGGTGCGTAGGAATCGATCAGCGCGACTGCCCCGCGGGTGGCGATCGCTCCGCCGGAGTACCCGTGCATCGCGTAGTGACTGTCACCGAACTCGACCGGCAGGGCCGCGCGCATCGCCCGGATCGCATCGAGTACGGCATGCCCGGCGACGTAGGGCTCGGCATACGCCATCCGCGGTCCCTCGTGGTCCGGGATCAGCACCGCATAGCCGCGCAGCAGCGCCAGCTGGGTGGTGGGCGGCACGAAATCGGTGGTGCCGGTATCACCGGTGAAACCGTGCGCCAGCGTGTAGCCCGGCGTGCAGGTACGGCCCAGCGCATCGATGGGCAGGTTGTTCACGAGCACCGGACGGCCGCCCGGCCCGGGCCACGGCGCGGCCGGAACGGCCAGTGTCGCAGTCGCATACGACGGTCCGTCGTGGGCATCGGTGGTGCGGAACTTCAGCTGTAGCGCCTGCCGGACGGGCACCATGAGCAACGGCGCGGCGGTCGCCGTGACGTCGCGGGTCGCGATCACGTCGCCGGGACGCAGGCGGGTGAGGTCGGCGGGCCAGTCGTCGAACAGGGGATCACCCGCCGAGGACGGCATGACGGCCTGCTGCAGCCGAGCCAGCTCGGCGGTGACACCGGCCGCCCCGGCGGCCGCCTGATCGGCCACCGGAATGGGTGGCGGCGGCACCAGGACGTCGATCCATTGCTGTACCTGCGGTAACGCGAGACCCAGTGCGGGCAGCGTCGTCGGCTGCGGCGACGCCGCGTTCGGCACCGCCGAATCCTGAGCCGGGGGCGCAGCCGCGATCGGAGGGCCCGGTAATCCGGGCAACGAGATCGCGGGTAACGGTAAGGCGGGCAACGGTATCGGCGGTTGCGCTGCCGCGGTCCCCGCGACCGGACCACAACCGAGCAGCAGCACCGTGACCAGAACGTGCCGGATTCGCATCGCGCACCCCCACTAGAGCTCACCGCCGGCTCGCGCGCGCACCCCGACCCGAGTTCCGCGCCGAACCAAGTGTCACGAGATTACCGGCGCGAATCCCCCTGCCCGGGCGGCGTGTTCGGATCGTGTGCGGGGTGAGTCCGCATCGATACCGAATTCGGCACGCGGACCCGCGGCGCAGGTGGGCGGCTCAGCAGTTGCTCGGCACCGGCTGGGCGTGCATCCGGCCGTCGAGCCAGTTCAGCACCTGCGGCAGGCCCAGGACCGCGGCGGTGAGGTGATCCGGTACCGGAATCGCCTCGGACTGCACCGGAACTCCGGCCTGGCACCAGCGCCGATCGGTGTTGACGATCGAGTCGATCGGAATCAGGCCGTCGATCGGCGAATGCCATTCGAGCACAGGCATATTCGGGACACTGTCGGTGTAGAGCTCGAGGCTGTTGTCCTCGACCACCTTGCGCGCGACCGGATCCTCGGTCATCGACGTGGTCTTCGCGAACTCGGTGATGCCGTGCCCCGCGCCCGCGGCCAGCAGGCCGTTGGTGCAGCTGTCGGCCATCACCTTGCGCGCGGCCATACCCCTGTCGTTGAGCTGCTCCGAGAGCGGGAAGCGGTCCGGGTACTCGCGTTCGAGTCCGAGCCCGGCAGCCATCGCCAGGCCGAACGCCGGGTGCGAGCCGTAACCCAGGCCCTCCAGCATCTTCACCATGTTCATCGGCACACCACCGGCCGCGGCGCCGGCGATGCGCAGTTCCGGCGCGTACGCCGGCGCCAGCGCGGCTGCCCAGGCCGTGGCCATCCCGCCGCCGGAATATCCGGCCATCGTCACCGGACTGTGCTCGAGTTTCAGCCCAGCGCGCTGCACGGCGCGAATTCCGTCCAGCGTGATCTGACCGCCCAGACGCGCTGCGCCGTAAGCGAACTGCGGTCCCAGATGGTCGGGCATGGCGATGCTCCAGCCGCGCTGCAGCACCACGTTGTAGGCGGGCGCCTCACGCACCATCAGATCCGGGTTCTGCGTGTACAGCACATGGGATACACCGCACGCGGTACCCAGGCCGTTGATGATCGTCTGATACGACAGCAGTGGACCGTCGGCGGCGCGCTTGCGCGGCGTCAGCACCGTGGTCGTGGCGGCGATCGGTTTGCCCTCGGAATTGGTGGAGCGGAACTTGATCAGCGTGATGTCGGTATCGGGGAAGATCGCCAGGGGCGGCAGCGGCCGGGTCGCCAGCACGTCGCCGGGGTGGTGTTCGGCGATGTCGGCGGGCGCGGCGTAGAACGGGTCCGGGTCCGGCGCCGGGTAGATCGGTTGCGCGGGTGCGGAAGTCGTCGCGGCAGCGAAGAGCAGCAGAGCGCCGGCGGTGGTGCACAACGCGCGCCGGACTGCGGTAAGGCCCATGGGCCAAGAGATTATCGCGCGCGCGAAACCTACCCAAACCGGCAGGGTCGGTCCTGACAAATCACAAGCAGGCCGCTCGAGGCCCTGTGTTACGCGATGAATTCCGGGCTGAAACCTGTTTGCGTTACCCGCGAGTACGTAGCTTCGTTCCTGCACCGATGCAAAGGAGCGCGGCTATGGACATCCCCGACACCGTCCCCGAGGCCCCCACCCGCCGGATCACCGTCTACTTCGACGGCGCCGGCCCGGGTGACGAGCTGATCCTCGAATACGCCGCCACCCGCGCCGAAGCGTGGGAGTTCGCCGCGGCCGCGGTGCATTCGGGTCTGGCGGTCACCGTCGACGGCATGGTCCGCCCGGGGCTGCGTCCCCTGCCGTGCCGACGATTGTGGCATCGATGAATCCGAACCCTCGCCGTCGGCTGTGAACGGTCACAACGACCCGCCGACCTGCTTCGATTTCGACACAGACGATCCGCGAAGCGCCCGCGCCATCCCCGCCGACGGTTAGCGTAAACCGCCGCAACAGATAGTTCGGGAACAGAAGGAGTCAGCGATGACCGTGGACAGCTCGAGCCGGTCCGGTCTCACCTTCTCGGGGCGGCCGATGTCGTCGCCGTTGAAGGATGTGTGGTCGCTGTCGCGGCACATGGTCGGCCACTTCGTCGAAAACGTCGCCCCCTGCGGCACCCTGCCCGGCGACGCCATCCACGGCGACATCACCACCATCACCCGCACCTGCCTCGAACTCGCCATCAGCCTCCTCGACGGCCGCGACATCCCCGAAAAAACCGAACGCCTCAAAGACGCCGCCGCCGCCTGGGCCCGCGAAGGCGTCCCCATCGACACCATCCACCACGCCATCCACGAAGGCTTCAAAATCGGCTTCGACCTCGTCGTCACCAACGCCACCACCAAAACCCGCACCAACCCCGCCAACAGCAACAGCAACAACGACAACACCAG
>NZ_BAGM01000190.1 GCF_000308855.1 Nocardia veterana NBRC 100344
CCGATGAAGGAACGAGTTGTCGATCGGAAATACGACCCGATCGTCTGGCTGGGCAACAAATTGTTCCGTCGTTGACATTGCGGAACCGTTTACGGTCCGTTTTCGAATAACGGTTTCCCGGTAGCCGGTCGGTACGCCGACCGGCTACAGCATTGTCACCACGCCGACCGCGACCACCCCGACCAGCGCTCCGACCAGCAAAGACGACAGCACTGCTCCGGTCAGCACGTACACCCCGACGGCCGATACCGCGAACAACATTCCAACGATGAGTCGTTCCACCCAGTCGCCGGGAAGCAGCTTGCGGTACCGAGGTGAGGTATTTCTCAGTCCGCGATCCACATTGTGATGATTACCCGAGGGCGGCCGAAGTAAACATCCTTTCGTTGCCGAACGGCTGCGGTTTCGTGATCTGCCGGGGAATTTGCCGGCGATCGCGTCGGCCGAGGTCCGGTCCCGGTACCCGGACCACGCCGAGGCGAGTTCGCGGGTCGCGCTGACGTGCGGGGGCGGAGAACCGTGTTGCCCCAAGCCGATTCGCTGCTGCGGATTCGCTCGATTTCCGACGGGATCGTCGATTCCGCCCCGCGCGGGGCCGTTCTGGAGGATGCTGGGAGTGTGCTCGCGGCGCGGCCCGGAGGAGTCGGCTCGCCCCGGCACAGTCGGGTATCGCATGCAGGAACGAGGAGTCATGGCTGTTCATGTCATCGGGTCGTCGTTGATGACCAGCGAGTTATCACCCCGTCGTGCGCGCACCATCGGCCACGACCGCCGGTGGACGTCCGCACCGCCCGGCCGCACGGCGGCCGCATCCCACGATCCGTCGGCGCCACCACGCCGTCGGCCCGCGCACTGCTCGGCGGGGGTGGGCGCATGCAACTGACAAATCTGCACATGCCGGTCGCGGGCCTGCTGCGCTGTGGCACCGACCCGGGCATCATGACCGTCGAACAGGCCCATGCCGCAATGCAACTGCATCTGGACTGCACGGTCGACACCTGTGTGGTGCGCCGGCGGGCCCGGTCGGTCCTGGTCGAACAGGGCCGTTGCGTCCTCGACGATCGGGCCATCCCGTGACCGCCGTACCCGGTCCCCGCCACGCGGCGCACCGGCGAGCACGGCACAGCACCACATTCTTCCCCGCCACCCGTCCGTTGCCCACCGGGGGAGCGCACCGCGCCCGGCATGCCCGCAAACGGGGTCTCGATCGATACGACCGCGCGGTGCTCGCGGTTGCGGGCTGGCTGCTGACGGTGCGGATCGCTCTGGTCGGGGAACACGTGATCGACGAGATGTAGCGATTGCGCCGGACGCTCGGGGATGACGTCCGGCGCAATTCCTCTCGGGCCGAGATATCCGCCCGGAACGGACGGGGGTTGCGGGTCCCGCTGAGCCACCTATTCTTCTTCGGTAACGGGCGGGGTCCGTGGTTGAAGGTTCCTGCACGATCGTGAGAGGAACCGTATGGCCCGCAAGCAGTCCGCGGAGGTAGAACGCTGGCCCGAGGTCCCCGACGAGGAGTACTGGAGCGACGACACGGTCGTGGTGGGGCCGGAGGATCGCTGGGATCCACCCCCGCCGCGCCGCCGGCCCGAGGCCCGGGCCACGGAACCTCCCGACGAACGGTGGGATTCCGCACCGCCCCGGCGAAGACCGGCCGCCGAACCGGAGGAGGATCGGTGGGACAGCGCACCCGGCCGGCGTCGCACCGGACGGTTGCGGGTCGAGGTGCCACCGATCGTCAATCCGTACGCGATCGTCGCGCTGGTGGCCGCGCTGCTCGGATTGTTCCCGGTCGCCATCGTCTTCGGGTTGATCGCCTTCAGCCATCCGCGCGGCCGGGTGATGGCGATGTCGGCGCTCCTGCTCGGATTGGCCGAGGTGCTGATTCTCGCCGCCGCACTCGTCCTGTCCGGAATCGCGCTCCCGCACACCACATTACGCACCGTTCCGGCGGCGCTGAGCACCGACACCGGAACCGCGACGACCACCACCACCCACCCGGTCGTTCCGACGACGACGGTCGCCACCCCGTCCTCGACGGCTGCGCCGACCACCACCGCGGCCCCCACCGGCCCGGTCTCGGCCGCCAAGGGTGAGGTATGCACCCAGGCGCAGGCAGCGCTGATCGGCGCCGCCACCGACGGCAGCACCCTGCTGTGCCTGCACGGGTCCGGCGGCTATCGATGGACCGGACCGTATTCGGTGTCGACGGCCGTCTACGAGGGCGGCGCCAAGTGCGATCCCACCATCGACAAGACCGCCCGCACCCCGGACGGGCACGCCCTCGTCTGTGAGGGACAGGGCCGGACCAGTATCTGGTCGCTGTGGGTGGAATAGCGGTCGGTGACACAGCGGCGACCCCGAGATCCGCCAGGGGTACCGTTCCATCACAGCGAATGTCCCGCGACGTACAGGAGGACCGCCAATGACCGAACGGGTTGCCGTCGTATCCGGCGCAGCACGGGGAATCGGAGCCGCGATCGCGACGCGGCTGGCACAGGACGGGCTGAAGGTGGGTGTACTCGACCTCGACGCGGCGCACTGCGCCGATACCGTCCGGGCGATCACCGATGCCGGCGGCCAGGCGGTGGCCCTGGGCGCGGACGTGTCGAACGAGGAGTCGGTCGCGGCCGCCGTCACCCAGTTGGCCGAGGAACTCGGCCCGCCGACCGTCCTGGTCAACAACGCCGGCATCCTGCGCGACAACCTCTTGTTCAAGATGAGTGTCGACGACTGGGACGCGGTGATGAACGTCCACCTGCGCGGCGCCTTCCTGATGAGCCGCGCCGTGCAGAAGTACATGGTGGACGCCAAGTGGGGCCGGATCGTGAACATGTCGAGCACCTCGGCGCAGGGTAATCGCGGTCAGGTGAACTACTCGGCGGCCAAGGCGGGTCTGCAGGGTTTCACCAAAACCCTTGCGCTGGAACTCGGTAAGTTCGGCGTCACCGCCAATGCCATCGCGCCCGGCTTCATCGTCACCGATATGACCGCCGCGACCGCCGAGCGGGTGGGCGTCCCCTTCGAGGACTTCCAGAAGGCCGCGGCGGCACAGATTCCGGTCCAGCGGGTGGGCCGGCCCGAGGACATCGCACACACCGCGTCGTTCCTGGTCAGCGAGGGAGCCGGCTTCGTTTCCGGCCAGGTCGTCTATGTGGCCGGCGGCCCGATGGACTGAACGGGCCGATACCCGGCATCACCCGGCCCGGTAGCGTCACGCGTTATGAACCGACGTGCGGTTCGGCGTGCCGCGACGAGCTGGGTGTTGCTGGCGCCGAGCCTGTTCGGGATCGGGGCCTTCCTGATCCTGCCGATCGCCCTGGTCGTGTGGTTGAGTCTGCACAGCTGGAACTTGCTGGGCCCCATGGATTTCGTGGGTCTGCGCAACTGGCGCGAGGTGCTGTCCGACGGCGAGTTCGGCCATGCGCTGCTGGTCACGGGCGCCTTGACGCTGATCGTCGTCCCGGTGCAGACGGTGCTCGGATTCGCGGTGGCGGCGCTGCTGGTGCGGCGCCGGGCCGGCGCCGCGTTGCGGCTGCTGTTCGCCCTGCCGTGGATGTGTGCGCCGGTGGCGGTCGGCGTGATCTGGCGCTGGCTGTTCGCCCCCTCCGACGGGGCGATCAACGCGCTGCTGGGCCGGCAGGTCGACTGGCTGACCGATCCGATGTCGGCGCTGCCCGCGGTGGCGGCCGTCAGCATCTGGTCCGATTTCGGCTACGTGGCGCTGTTTTTCGTCGCCGGCCTGCAGGCGATACCGGCGGAGATCCACGAGGCCGGGGCGCTGGACGGGGCCACCGGCTGGCGGCGGATTCGCTGGCTCACCCTGCCGTTGCTGCGGCCCACCCTGTTCTTCGTGCTCGTCACCGGCACCCTCACCGCATTCCAGACCTTCGACACCGTGTACGCCCTGACCAAGGGCGGCCCCGGCGATCGGACGAATGTGGTGGCGATGCAGATCTTCTCGGAAGCATTCGACGCCGCGCGGCCCGGGCGCGCGGCGGTGATGGCGATCGTGGTCTGTGTGCTGATGTCGGCCGTCACCGTGCTACAGCACCGCTATTTCCGCAGTAGGACCAGTGATGAATTCTGAGCTGCGACCGAACGGTCCGGCGATGGCGCGAGCCGTCGGCGCCTATCTGCTGCTGATCGCGGGTGCGCTGGTCACGGTGGCGCCGCTGGTACTGGGCGGGCTGACCGCGCTGAAGAGTCCGCGGCAGTTCGCCACCGAGTCGCCGCTGACCCTCCCGGATCCGGTTACCTGGGAGAACTTCCGCGCCGCCGTCGACCAGGGTTTCGGCCGCGCGCTGCTGGTGACGGCCCTGATGACGGCATTCGTCACCGCGGGCCAGCTGATCACGTCGATCCTGGCCGCATATGCCTTCGGCTGCACCGAATTCCGGGGACGGGATCTGCTGTTCTGGATCTACTTGGCGACCATGACCGTCCCGCCGATCGTCACCCTGATTCCGCTGTATCTGATGTTCGCGCGGCTCGGCTGGTTGAACACCTTCTGGGCGTTGGTTCTTCCGTTCGTCTTCGGCTCACCGTATGCGATCTTCCTGCTGCGCCAGTACTTTCGCGGAATTCCGCGGGAGATGATCGCGGCCGCGCGGCTGGACGGAGCGAACACGCTCGACATTCTGGTCCATGTCGTGGTCCCGATGAGCCGGCCGATCCTGGCCACCCTGGCGGTGATCACGGTCGTGACGCAGTGGAACAGTTTCATGTGGCCGCTGGTGGCGGGGTCGGGACGGTGGCGGGTCCTGACGGTGGCGACCGCCGATCTGCAAACCCGCTACAACGCGCAATGGACATTGGTGATGGCGGCGACCACCCTGGCCATCGTGCCGCTGATCGTGCTGTTCCTGGTGTTCCAGCGTCAGGTGCTGCGCTCGATCGCGTGGACGGGACTGAAATGACGGATCGGCTCAAAACCTCGACCGTCGCCGCGCTGGCCGTGGTGCTCGGCGTGGTACTGCTGGTGACCGCCGCGCTGTGGCTGGGCCGCACCGAACCGGCCACCGGCCGTACCGTCGTCGGTCTGCGCATCTGGGATCCGAGTTTCGTGGCGCCCTATCGCGCCTCGCTCGACGAATTCGAGCGGCACAATCCGGATCTACAGGTGCGGATCACCGTGGTGCCGTGGGCCTCCTATCAGCAGAAGCTGCGCCTGGATGTCGCCGGCGGCACCGCCGACGATCTGTTCTGGTCGAATTCGTACGCCGATTACGCCGACGCCGGGCGGCTCACCGATATCGGTGCCCTGCTCGGGCGGGATTCCGTCCGGCAGTGGGACCCCGGCGCGGTGGCGCAGTACACGCGGGCCGGGAAGCTCTGGGCGGTACCGCAATTCGTCGACGGCGGCACGGCCGTCTACTACAACCGCGACCTGCTGGCGGCCGCGGGTGTCGAGCCGGGGGAACTCGACCGGGCCTCGTGGAGTCCGCACGGGCCGGACAGTTTCCGCCCGGTGCTGCAACGCCTCGCCGCGGTGGCCCCCTGGGCGTACAACGCCGGCAACGATTTCCAGTCGATCGAACTTCCCTATCTCGGCTCGGCGGGCGGCCGGTTTCAGGATGGCGACCGCTACGTCTTCGACAGCCCGGCCGGGGTGGACGGCTTCGGCTATCTGGTCTCGCTGGTCACCGCCCGGCTCGCCCCGTCGGCGGCCGATACCCGCAGCGGCTCGGATTTCGCGAAGAACGCGTTTCTGCAAGGGAAACTGGCGTTGTTCCAGTCCGGCAGTTTCAATCTGGAGCAGATCGCGGAACAGGCTCGATTCGGCTGGGGTATCGCGATGATCCCGGCGGGACCGGCCGGGCGCGTGAGTACCGACAACGCCATCGGGATCGCGGCCAACGCCGCGACGGCCCATCCGGATGCGGTGCGCCGAGTGCTGGCCTGGCTCGGCAGCGCGGCCGGCAATCGATATCTGGCGGGCAACGGGCAGACCATTCCGGCGGTCGTATCCGAGCAGTACCGGTACCGGGAATACTGGGCGCACCGGGGCATCGATGTCGCACCGTTCTTCGACGTCCTGCGGGGACCGCGCATCGAATCGGGTGGCGGCCCGGGCTTTCCGGCCGCGCTGCAGGCCATGGATTCGATATTCGACGAGATGTTCCTGGGCCGGATCCCGGTGCCGGAGGCGCTGCGCAACGCCCGGTCCGCCGCCCAGGCCGCGGCCCGGCGATGAGGGATCAGATCCGGCTGTGGTCGACGAGCGGTGTGCGCGGACCGAAGGCCGGCTTGCGGGCCTGACCGGAGATCTCCAGCAGGCGGATCGCTCGATAGCGATGTGGCCGTAGCGGTTCCAGATATTCGACCATTCCGTCGTCGTCGAGCGGACGGCCCAGCAGCGACCAGCCGACGATCGCGGCCAGGTGGAAGTCACCGACGGACAGGGCATCGGCATCGCCGAAGGCACGCTGCGCGATCTCCGCGGCCGTCCAGATCCCGATCCCCGGGACGGTGCGCAACCGCTCGGCCGCCGCCGCGGGCGTCATCGCCGCCGCGGCCTCCAGCTTCGGCGCCATCCGCGCCGCCAGCACGATCGTGCGGGACCGTTGCGGGTCCACATTGGCGCGGTGATAGACCCAGGACGGAATGTAGCGCCAGACCTCCGCCGCGGGCGGCACCCGCATCGGTGCGGGCGTGGGGCCCGGTGCGGGTTCGCCGTACTGCCACACCAGCTTTCGCCACGAGGCGCGGGCCGAGACGGTGTGCACGCGCTGTTCGAGCACGGCCGGTACCAGGGCTTCGAAGACCAGCCCCGTCCGCAACATGTGCAGGCCGGGGTGGCGCCGATGGGCCTCGGCGAGGCGCGGATGTTCGGGTGCGAAATCACTGATGTCCTCGTCCACGCACAACATCCGCGGCAGCTGGTCGAGGAACTCCGCCGCGCCCGGACCCCAGGCGCGCGCGGTGACGGCGTCCGGGCCGTCCTGGACGAGGCGATAGGTCACCGCTCCGCTGGGCATCCGGGAGGCGTGCCAGTGCGCGCCGTCGGGCGTCACGCGGTGGCACGGATCCCCGGGGCCCCGGCGCAGCGGCGCCACCGTGGCC
>NZ_BAGM01000189.1 GCF_000308855.1 Nocardia veterana NBRC 100344
GCACCCCATGACTACCGCCACCATTCGCCATCTTGTCGCGACCGAGCTTGAGGCGGCCGCCGCCGCCTATCGACGCGCCGTAGACGGTCCAGATCCTGCGATCGAGGCCGAGGCCGGCGAACGCTGGAATCAGGCCTTAGCGGCCGCTACAGCCCTCTTGCAGGCCGACCTTGACGCGTACGCCGCCCGACGTCTGGCGCCCGGTGACCCTGTGCTGTGGCTGCACACCGCTGCGGTCGCGGTCGGTGAGCCGCTGCCCATCCTGGCAGCGAGGGTGATCACCGAGGCTCACCCCGGCCCCGTCGACGATGCCACGCCGATACACGAGCCCTGGTATGTGGTCGAGATCGAGGATGGCCCATGGTTCGGGCCGACCGAGCGCACGGTGAGCGCAGGCGACCTCATCGCCCTACCGCCCACACCAGCCTTGGAGACCCGCCATGCCGGATAACACCACCCTGGCCCACACGCCGCCGGTCGCAGTCGACGAGGACCGCCACGAGCTCGCCGCGTCGAGCCCCGGGAATGAACCGGCCCAGACCGTCGACCAATTGCGTGCCGCACTCGCGCAACAGCGGCACCGGGCCGAGCGCGCCGAGGCAGCGATCACCGGCGTCTACTTCGAACGCGCCTACCTCACCGCCTTGGTCGCGCAGCTGATCGCCGACCGCCCCGACGGCCGTCCGGCTGTGCTGGCCTACAACAGTGACGCCGACCCCGAGACCTGCCCGCCTGACTGGCCGCTGATCTATCTGGAGCTACCCGGAGCCGGTCAAATCTGCTACCACCTCACCCCCGCACAGCTGCAGCTGTTCAGCCATGTCGAAACCGTCGCCCCCGACGATCCCCGCGCCCGATGGGACGGTGAGGACAAGAACACCCACCATCGGCGAATCCTCCAATTCATCGCCGCGAGCCACCGCTGCACCAGCGCGCGGCACGCACCGCCCCCACGCTGCCGCAGGTGAGCCACACCTCGACAGTGAGCGCGCCGGGGTGGGTCGTCCACCCACGCTCCGCGGAGCGGACGACCCACCCCGGCGCGCAGCAGTACCGGGCAACTCACCCCAGCAGCACGCGAGGAGCCCGCCGCAATGTCCGACACACCGCCACCGATCCCGACCCCGATCACCGCGATCCCGCATCTCGCCGAAGGCGCCCGCCGACGCGGCGACACCGACCGCATCATCGCCGTCGACGCACCACGACCGCCGACCGTCAAGACCCCCGGCCGCAGCGTGAACCAGTGGCTCGCGTCCGGCGAACCGCTCTCCCTCGACACTCCGTGCCCGGAGTGCGGATGGCTACGCGACGGGGCGTGCCGGTGCCAGTAGCCCGCACGGATCGCAACGACCGAAGCGAGCAGCCTAGCGCTTGCGGTGCGAAGACCACGGCGAGCCGGACCGCATCACCGCAACGCGAGTGCCGGTGCGAGCGGTGCGAACTCCACTGCGACGCCCACGCATCACCACCCGCGCTCACGGTGCGGGGCCGCCCCTGCACCGATGCCGCTTCCCACTCCGGTCCCGACGGTGCGAGACGCACGCTCGTGCCCGGCCGGCGATGGCACCAACGCGCGCAGTCCCGGCAGTGCGAACACGCGACCGGCCAGGGCAGAACGCGCCCAGCCGTAGCGCTGGATATGCACCCAATGCCCGACCAGCCACAGCGCGACCCCGACCGCGAGCCATAACGCCGCCGAGCCGAGCACCCATGGCACGAACACGCCCAGCATCAGCCGCCAGAGATCGCACACGATCAGCAGCGCACCGAGTCCCCGCGCCAGTCCTGCCCCGAACGTCCACGCGAACAGGCCGAGCAGTGCCACGGCAGCCAGCAGCGACACACAGAGCACGACGGCACCGAAGACGAGCAACACGGCAACCGTCCTCCCCTCTCTTCAATCGGCGCCCGACAAGACGCGGACGTTCCCATAGTTGTACCTAGCGCTTCCGACAGACCCGGCGCGCCCCTACGGGCCGCCGGAAGGATCGAACAGCGACGGTTGTCCGCCGATCAACAGTGCTTGGCGCACCGCGCTGGCATTCCACCCCCCGGTCACGGCCGCGCGCAGCGCCCGTGACCGTGCCACGCGCTGGGCCCGGGTGAGGCCGTCGTGCTGCCAGACGGGCCGACCCCCGTAGGAGCGTCCCCGCGCGCCCATGGTGGTCAGATTCTCTTGTTGCGTGCCGAGGACCACATGCGGACGCCGACCGCCGACAGTGGCCGCGCGCACGCAAATCGGGTTGTCGCAGCGGTCATGCAGCGCATACCACCCGGCAGCGACCGGGCCCACGTACAGCGCCACCGCGTAACGCGGCGGCCGCACCATCACCTCCCGGCCCGTGCCCGGCATGAGCGGGAAGCGCCCAGAGTCGTCGCGACGTACCGCGAACCGCCCATAGCCATCGTCACCGATGGCACCGGTCCAGATCCAACAGTCATCGGGGGCCGGACCTCGTACCACCTTGGCCTCGAATCGCGCGATCTCCGCCGCGTCGCCGACCTCGAGACGCTGTGGAGCGTTGCGCGGCACCACTCGCGGCCCCCATCCGGGCGCCACAGCACTACGACGCCGAGACAGGCGCGGCCGCGGCCGCCGCAGTCGTGCCTGGCGTTTGCCGATCCTCGCCAGATCCCGGGACCGCCGGAGCGCTGCCCGCTGGCTCATCGTCCGCTGCTTTGCCATCGCCCCGCGCGCCGATCGGTGTCACTGACGCTGCGACCGTGCTCCCATCGGTCGCCGCCGCGGGCGTAGTGCTTGTGGTCGAGCTCGATGACGTCGTGGCCGGCGAAGGCGCGGAGCGCCGGAGCAGACGTTGGAGCTCACCAGTTCCCAGGCCGGTCATCTCGAGCAGTTCCGCTTGCGGCGTATTGCGGTCCCGGATGCGCCGCAGGGCCGCGCCTTGCTCATCCAGGGCAGAAGCTTCCGCTTCCGTGTACGCCTTGTGTGCCGCTGCGATCGCCGCGTCGCGTTTGGCGGCCGCCGCGTCGATCTTGCTGCCGAGCACGTAGAACTCTTCGAGGTCCTTCGTGTTCTGTTCTTCGCGTCGCCGCCGAGCCTCCAGCGCGGCCGCCATCCGCTCGCGCGCGAGCTTGCGCGCCCCGACGGCCCCGGCGCCCTGCTTCTTGTCTGCCATGTCCCGAAATCCTCCCAATCGGCCTAGCGCTTCCCGACGCCCGTCGGGGGAAGACCGCCGCAGTTGGCGAGTTCGCGGCCGGTCGCCACGACAACGGTATCCGATTGCGCAAGTCCTGATCCGGTCACGACGCGCCCGCGCGTCCAAGTCCGCGGAACGGATCCGGTCCGGAGGAGCTGAACCGAGTAATGCCCGGCATGGGCACCGTAGAGACCCAAAACTCCGACACACCTCTTGCACCATTGTGAATCTTAGGGTGACCTAACTAGAAAATTGCCGCTATTCTTAGTCCTCATGATGACCATCCACGCGCTGCACGGCGGGGATGGCTATGAGTATCTGACACGTCAAGTAGCCACGGCGGACCGCGAACTCGCACGCGGCCAAGGCTTGACCGACTACTACAACGAGCACGGCACGCCGCCGGGTGTATGGGCCGGGCGCGGTGCCGAGATCATGGGCGTCTCCGGCGAAGTCAGCGAAGCGCAGATGCGGGCCCTCTACGGCGAGGGCATGAACCCGAACGCCGACAAGATCATCGCCGAGCAGATTGCTCAGGGCGAGGATCCGGAAGCCGCGATCAAGGCCGCCAAACTCGGGACCGGCCTGTACCGGTTCAAGGGCGGCACTACTGCAATTCAGACGATCTACGAGCGTCGGAAGGCCGAGTTCATCGCTGCGGAGGACCGGTCCCCGACCCGCGACGAATGGCTCGAACTGCGGACCGAGGCCGCGCGTGAGCATCTGACCAGCGAGCTGGGCCGGAAGCCTTCGCGCGACGAAATCACCAAGGCTCTCGGTGACGAAAAGCGCAAGGCGCGAGAGGCGGTCGTCGGCTGGGACTGCACCTTCACGCCACAGAAATCCGTCTCAATCCTGTGGGGGTTGGGCGACGACGACCTGCGCCGTGCGATCTGGAAATGCCACGAAGAAGCGGTGCACGAAGTGCTCACCCGAATGGAGGACACCTACGCACTTGCACGCCGCGGGCGCGGCGGACAACAGATCGTCGACACTGCTGGACTCACCTTTGCGAAGTTCCAGCACTACGACAACCGCACCGGCGACATGAATCCCCATACCCATGTTGTGGTGTCCGCGATGGTGAAGGGCATCAAGGACAACAAGTGGACCTGCTTGGACGCGCGACATCTGACCAAGGCCGCCGTGTCGCTGAGCTGCGAGTACAACGCCGCGCTGACCGGGAAACTGAAGCGCGAACTCGGACTCCGGTTCGAAGAGAGAAGCCGTGGGCGCGGCAAGGAGCCAGTACTGGAAGTCGTCGGCGTCAGCGACGACATGATCAACCATTTCAGCCGGCGTGCCAACATCATGGCCCGCACAGAGGAGCTCGTCCGGCAGTACCGCCAGACCCACGGGCACGACCCGAGCAAGGCCGTGCAGATCAAACTTGCGCAACAGGCCACCCTCGACACCCGCGAAGACAAGCCCCTGCCAAAGACGCTGCGGGAAATGATCATCGAGTGGGATCAGCGCGCCGCCCAGGTGCTCGGCGACGGCAGAACCGGGCGCCAATACGCCGCCGATATCGTGCACCTCAGCCACAATCCCGACGCGTCACGTCCCTACGAAGCAACGCGAGTCGCCATCGAGGTCGGCGCAGACCTGGGCGGCAAATCGGCAGTCCTGGCTACTGACGAGATGGTGCTCCTCGACACCATCGAACGCGCCCTTGACCGGTGCATTCTCGGAGATCAGATCACCCGCGCCGATGCCGCTCACGAGATCCGCCAGCTGCTGGCACCCTCCTACGAAAATCATCTACTCGACGACCTGGACGCCGCTATCGTTGCCCGCGAACGCGCCGAGTACAACCCGGAGAAGATCGCCGCCGATGTCGTAGAAAAGGTCTCGCGACGCCGCGCCACCTGGGCTGAGACCCACATCAGGGCCGCTGCCGAAGACCGCCTCGCGGTCTGCGACTTCGCCACAGACAATGACCACCGAGCCGCGGTGGAACACGTCGTCAGCAGGGTGCGCGAACTGAGCATCCAGCTGACGGTGGATCCAGATGCGGCCGCGCCGAAGGCCATGGCACGCACCACCGGCGAGAACATCTTCAACGGCCCGGCGTCTACGTCGATTCTCTACACCAACGAGGACGTCCTCGCTGCGGAGAAGCGACTGCAGCAGGCCGCACAGGAGCCAACTGCGGAGCTACTCACCCGCGCCGATGTCACCCGTGCAATCACCCAAGTCGAGAACGAAACTCGTGGTCGCACCCTGGGCGTGCGAACGGGCAAGGCTCGCCGTCTCCTGCCAGGGCAGCGGCACATCGTGGAGCACTTCTGCACTTCCGGTGCGAGGCTCGCAGTCGCCGTGGGGCCTGCTGGCACCGGCAAGACGACGGCGATGCAAGCGGTGGTGCGAGCGTGGCATAACAACGGCCGCACTGTGATCGCACTGAGCCCGCAGATGAGTGCGGCCCGAGTGCTGAGCGAGGACATCGGTGTCCCCGCACGGACAATCGACAGCTTCATCGCCCGCGCTCGCATCGGGGCAGATATCGGCCTGCAGCGCGGCACCATGATCCTGGTCGACGAGGCCGGGATGGCATCCACTCACAACCTGGATGCGCTGCAGCGCATCGCCGACGAACACGGCGCAGTTGTGCGCTGGATCGGCGACCCCTCTCAGCTGTCGGCCGTCGAATCCGGCGGTGCGCTGAGGCTGATCGCCACCGACACAAACGCCCCCGAACTCACCGAGGTCGTCCGCTTCAACGATCCCGACGAGGCCGCCGCCACCTTGGATGTGCGCAGCGGCGACGCCGAACGTGCATGGGAGTTCTACGCCCGCCACGACCGCATCACCTCAGGCATGGCCGACGAGCTGCGGGAGAAGATCCTCACCGCTCATCTGGACGACGTCGCAGCAGGAAAGACCAGCCTCATGATGGCCGGGTCCGTCGCGGACGTCTACGCCCTCAACGGTGCCGCCCAAGCAGCGCACGCCCTGCGCGGCACCATCGACACCAGCAGCGCACGCGCCACGCTGGCCGACGGCCACAACGCCCACATCGGTGACATTGTGGTCACCCGCAAGAACAACCACCGCCTGCGCATCACCGGTGGCTCACGGGCTCGCACACCTGTCGACAACGGTGATCTGTGGAGAGTGCACGCCGTGCACTCAGACGGCGCACTCACCGTCGTGGGCACCCGCCATCGCGGGCGGGTGACCCTCCCCGGCCGATACGTGCGCGACTACACCGAACTCGGCTACGCGTCCACGGTGCATCGAGCCCAGGGCATGACTGTCGACCGCGCACATCTGCTGATGAACGCGGTCCTCGGCCGTTCCCTCGCCTACGTCGGTCTGAGCCGCGGGCGGGAACGCAATGCCATCTACGTCGCCACCGACGCGTTGCCCGATCCCTCGCTCGACCGGATCCCAGAAGAACCAGACAACGAACACGACGTGTTCATGCGCGTGCTCGCCCGCGAGGACGACAACCTCACTGCCACCGAGGTGATGCGGGCCGAACAGGCGCGCATCAGCGATCCGGCCCGCAC
>NZ_BAGM01000188.1 GCF_000308855.1 Nocardia veterana NBRC 100344
AACCATGTCTAGCTACCGGCTTCCCGACGGCAGCGTTCCGGTACTGCTGTCGAGCGATACGGCGGAGCTGGTGGCCGCCGAGGCCGCCGCGCTTGCCGGCTACCTCACCGACCATCCCGACGTGTCGTCGGATCAGGTGGCGGACATGCTGTTTCGGACCCGATCCGCACGCCGGCACCGCGCGCTGGTGATGGCCGGGCCCGACACCGATCTGGTGGCGGCGCTGCGCGCGGTGGCCGAGGACCGCCCGCATCCGGCGGTGGTGCGTAGCGCCCGCGCGGCGGGTGCGAGCCGGGCGGCCTATGTGTTCCCCGGTCAGGGCAGTCAGCGGCCCGGTATGGGCGCGATGCTCTACGCACACTCGACGGCCTACCGTGACGCTATCGACGAGTGCGACAAGGTCTTTCACGACCTGTACGGGTGGTCGCCGCGGTCGTATCTGCTCGACACCGAACTGCAGGCCGACGACAAGGCGATGACCGTGCAGCCGGCGCTGTTCATGCAGATGGTCGGTATCGCGGCGATGTGGCGGGCCGCCGGGGTCGACCCGGCGGCGACCGTGGGCCATTCCCAGGGGGAGATCGCCGCCGCCTACGTCAGCGGTGCGCAGACGTTGCGCGACGCCGTCCGCATCGTCACCACCCGGGCCCGAATCGTCGACGACCGCGAACTCAGCGGCTATTCGATGGCCGTGCTCGGGATCGATCGGGACGAGTGCGAGGATCTGATCGCGCGGCAGGCCGATTTCGTGGAGTTGTCGGTGATCAACTCCCGGCACATCCTCGCGATCTCCGGCGAGCGCGCAGCCGTCGCCGGAATCGTCGAATCACTCACCGCGGCAGGGAAGTTCGCGAAGGAGATCCGGGTCCAGTACCCCGCGCACACGTCCTATGTCAGCACCGCGCGGGACCTGCTCGCCGCCACGGTCGGTCCCGAGATGGACAATCACGCCTTCCTGGAGACCGAGATCGACTGCATCGGCGCCACCATGGGCGACCGCCTGCATCCGGGCTTGTCGATCGTCGACTACTGGTATCTGAATCTGCGCAATCGGGTGCGCTTCGACCTGGCTATCCGCAAGGCCACCGACCTGGGTATCGATACCTTCCTGGAGATCTCCGAGCACCCCACGCTCATGCTGGCGATTCAGGAGAATCTGAGCGAGATTCCGGGGCAGCGCGACTTCCAGGCGCTGGGCACCTCGCGGCGGTCGGCCGAGGATCTGCGGGAGTTCACCCGCAATCTGGCCACCGTCGCCGTGCACGACGCGAACTACCGCTGGGCGGCGCTGCGGGTGCCCGGCACCGGCGCACCGGCCCTGCCCCTGCTCGATTTCCCGAATACCCGGATGACCGCGAAGCGGCTGTGGGCGCCCTTCGACTACGCCCGTACCGAAACGCCCGGCGGCGAGGGCGTTTCGGACGCCGGGACCGTCGCGCCGCAGCGGGTCGCCGAGAGCTGGGTCCGATTGCCGCGGCGCACCATGGTGCCGCCACGCACCGTCGCCCTCGTCGATCCGTCGGGCGGGAACGCGGATCTGGCCGCGGCCGTGCGCACGGCGGCGCCGCGGCAAGGAGTCACCGTCGTCGACAGCGGCGAGGGGCAGCCGGACACGCTCGTCGTCCTGGTGCCGCCACCGTCGGACGCGGGCGCCGTGGCCGACGTGGCCGAATTTCTCGGTGACCGAAGCTGGTTGCCCGATCCGGCCGGCATCGGCGATGTCTGGCTGGTCACCCGCGGCGGCGAACAGGTCGTCGACGGCGATCTGCCGGACCCGTTCCACGCGGCCGCGCAGTCCGGATTCCGTTGCCTGGCAGGCGAACACGTGGGCACCGCCTTCCGGCACCTGGATCTGAGCGCCGCGGCGGACACCGCCGCGGCGGCCAAGTTCGTGCTGGGGGCCGTCCACATCGCCGGTGAGCCGGAACTCGCGGTACGCGACGGCGGGTACTACGCCAAGCGGTTGGTGCCTGCCGGGACCGCACCGGACGCGCCGCCGGCCGAGGAATTGCGCGAGGTCGTCATCGTCGGCGGCACCGGGAAACTCGGACTCGATTTCGCCGAGCAGTTCGCTGCCGCCGGCGCCGGACGGATCACCCTGATCAGCAGATCGGGCGAGACGGATGCCGCGCGTGCGCGGATTGCCCAGATCGCCGGACGCGGTCGCACCGAGGTCGTCGTCCGGTGCTGCGATGCCGGCGACGAGGCCGCGCTGAGCGCGCTCGCGCGGGACTACGCCGACACTCCCGCCTCGTTGATCGTGCACGCGGCAGTGGACTACGCGGCCGCCGCCGCCGATCCGGACCCGGCCACCGTCCGAGCCGCGGCCACCGCCAAATCCGTTGTGCTGCACAATCTGGTGCGGCTTTTCCCGCGCACCGAAGACGGTCGGATCGTGGTGTGCTCCTCGCTGTCGGCCACCCTCGGCGGTCGCGGCCACATGGTCTACGCTGCGGTGAACCGCCTGCTCGACGCGCAGGCGGCGCAGCTGCGCGCGGACGGGGTGGACTGTTCATCGGTGCAGTGGGGACTGTGGCGCGCCGTGGGCGCCGACCACGCCGAGGCGTTGGCACGAATCAGTGGAACCGGTCTGCTGCCGATGGATCCCGCGGTCGCGGTCGCGGCCGGCGTCGCGGCACGCGCGGCGAATGTGCTGGTCGCCGCGGCCGATTGGGGCCGGATCCGAGAGCTGTTCGCCGTCTTCGGATTCGCACCGCTGTTCGCCGAACTGCCCGAGGACGAACCGGAACCGACGCCGACGCCCCACACCGCGGACGGACCCGCGGTCGGGACCGCGGCAGCGACCACCGAGGAGGAGCCCGCCGTCCCTGCGCGCGATACCGCCGACACCGTGCGCGACGCCCTGCGGGTGGTGATGGGTCTGGAACCGGGCGAAGCGATCGACGGCACCGTCCCGCTGGTGGCGCTCGGCCTGGACTCCCTGCAAGCGCTCGACCTGCGCAAGCGGGTGGAGGCCCAGCTGCGGCGCGAGCTGCCGGTCACCGCCATCCTCGGCGGAGCCTCGCTCGACGAAGTGGTGACTTTGCTCGGTTGAGCGTGCGGCGCCGCCCGCGCTACGGGTGGAGTTGCCCGAAAGATTAAGTTAGCCTTACCAAAGTAACGGCGCTCGGACGGAGAGCATGGTGTCGAATTCAATGGCTGCGGACAACGCGATCGTCGTCGAAGGCGTGCGGAAATCCTTCGGTGCCGTGCAGGCGCTGCGGGGGATCCGCTTCACCGTCCCGGCGGGCAGCGTGCTGGGCGTGCTGGGACCCAATGGTGCCGGGAAGACCACCACCGTGTCGGTGCTGTCGACGTTGATCCGCCCCGACGCGGGAACCGCGCGAGTCGCCGGCTACGACGTCGTCACCCAGGCCGACCGGGTGCGTTCCTCGATCATGCTCACCGGTCAGTACGCCGCCCTCGACGAAATGCTCACCGGCCGGGAGAATCTGGTGTTGTTCGCCCGCCTGATGGGGTTGCGCCGCAAGGCCGCCGCCCAGCGCGCGGACGAACTGCTGGAGCAGTTCGCGCTCACCGAGGCCGCCGAACGCCGCGTCGGCCAGTATTCGGGCGGTATGCGCCGGCGCATCGATATCGCCTGCGGCCTGGTCCGGCCGCCGCGGGTGGTCTTCCTGGACGAGCCGACCACCGGACTCGATCCGGTCAGCCGGCAGAGTCTGTGGGCCCTGGTGCGATCGCTCAAGGAACAGGGTGTGACCATTCTGCTCACCACCCAGTACCTCGAGGAAGCGGATGCGTTGAGCGACAACATCATCGTGGTCGACAAGGGCACGGTGATCGCCGAGGGTACCGCCGACCAGTTGAAGGCGCGTTCCGGCGACAGCTACTGCGAGGTGGTGCCCGTGGACGCCGCCGACGTGCCGGCGGTCGCCGAGGCGCTCGCCGGCCTCGGTACGGTCACCGTCGCCGATTCCCGGGATCGGGTGTCGATACCGGCCCCCGACGGCGCGGTAACCCTGTCCGCCGCGCTCGACCGGATCACCACCGCCGGGATCGAATTGATCGATATCGCACTGCGCCGGCCCTCGCTCGACGAGGTGTTCATCCAGCTGACCAAACCGGCCGATGAGGTGTCCGCATGACCACGACCGCCCCGAATCTCGCGGAGCCACTGCGGATTCCGGCCTATCTCCAGTGGGCGGCGCTGAGCGGCCGCACCATTCGCACCACCGTGCGCGAGGGCGACGTGGTGCTGACCTTCGCCGCACCCGTGGTGTTCTTCGTCTGCTTCTATGTGCCGCTGCGGCGGTCGATGGAAGCCGGTGGGATCGACTACGCGCAATACCTGCTGCCGTTGATCGCTGTTTTCGCGATGTTCTTCACCTCGATGTTCGCCGGGGACCGGGCGGCGCGCGAGGTCGTCGGCGGGATGGCTACCCGGCTGCGGGCCATGCCGGTGCCGCCCTGGATTCCGGTGACGGCGCGAATGTCGGCGAATCTGGTGCGCGCCCTGGCCGCACTGGTCGGCGCACTGGTCATCGGTACCGTCTTCGGCTTCCGTTTCCACTCGGCCGGCTCGGCGATCGTCTTCGTGGCCGTTGTGCTGGCCTTCGGCGCGGCCCTGGTGGTGGCCACCGACGCACTCGGCACCATCACCCGCAACTCCGAACTCAGCGGCACCGTCTTGTTCGGACCCCAACTGCTGCTGGTGATGACGTCCACGGGTTTCGTTCCGGTGCAGGGTTTTCCCGGCTGGATCCAGCCGTTCGTGCGCAACCAGCCGGTCTCGCAGCTCGCGGATGCGCTGCGCGGCCTCGCTGCGGGGGAGTACCCGTCGGAACTCACCGTGGCGGCGATATGGATCGCGGGCCTGCTTCTGGTAGCGGCAACCCTGGCCACACGAGCGGAAGGGCACCGGGCATGAGCGACGCGACCGGAGGCGGCAGCGCGCGTAACCATGGGAGTGTGCCACCGGCTTCCGCGGATCCACTGGGCACCCGTGCGGGGGACTTCTGGTCGCAGAGTTCGGTCGAGACCGGCCGGTTGCTGCGGCGGTGGTCGCGGCAACCCGAGGTGATCACCAGCACGCTGGTGCTGCCGATTCTGCTGCTGCTCATGTACGACCTGGTCCTGGACAAATCCCTCGGCGCCACCGGCGACGGCGATCCGATCTACGGATTCGTGCCGATGATCGCCGTGGCCGGGGCGATGTACGGCGCCATGGGCACCGGCATGTCGCTGTACGCGGAGCGGGAAAGTGGTCTGCTGCGCCGTTTCTGGGTGTTGCCGGTGCACCGCTGGGCCGGTCTGTCCGGCCGGCTGCTCGCCGAATGCGCCCGCGCTCTCGCGGCGACGATCGTCGTGGTCGCGGTCGGGATGGCGTTGGGATTGCGGTTCCACCAGGGCTGGGGCGGAGTGCTCGGGGTGCTGGTGATCCCCGTGGTGGTGATAGCCGGGTTCACCCCGCTGGTGATCGCGGTCGGCGTCAGCAGCGCCGGGGACAAGGTGGTGCAGCTGTTCGCGATCGTGGTCCTGGTCGGAATGTTCTTCAATTCCGGCTTCGTGCCGGTGCAGAACTATCCGGGCTGGTTGCAGCCGATCGTTCGCGCCCAGCCGATGAGTTGCGCGATCGAGGCCATGCGCAATTTCATGCTCGGCGGTCCGCTGGTGATTCCGGTCGTGCAGACCCTCGCCTGGTCGGTCGGACTGGTCGTCGTGTTCGGTGCCGTCGCCGTCCGCGGCTATCGGCGCGCCGCGCAGAGCTGACCGGTACTCCGCACGCGGACAGCGCATTAGCCCATTCGTAACCGACGCACCGGATCGTCCGGCTGATTCACGGAATTCGATCCCTTCTTTTCGGTACTTTCGAGGTTCGATTGTTCGTTCCGATTAGGCATTCCGAGGAGCTCAGGAAGGACGAATCGTGCACAGCCGGATACGCGGTGCGGCAGCTGTCTTGTTCGGAACTCTCATAGTGATTGCGGGCGGTGCGATTTCCGCGCCGCACGGCGCGGCGCAGCCGCCGGTGCCCGCGGCCGCCGACGATTTCTACATACCACCGGCCCCGCTGCCACCGGCGCCACCGGGCGCCATCCTCCGTGCTCAACCGGCATCGCTGATGCTGTCGGCTCCCGGTCAACCCGGCGTGGTACCGGCGACGGCGACGCGCATGATGTACGTCAGCAGCGATACTCACGACGCGCCGACAGCGGTGGTGGGCACCTATTTACAACCGATGCTGCCGTGGACCGGGCCGGGCGATCGGCCGCTGGTCGCCTACGCGGTCGGAACACAGGGCCAGGGTGATCATTGCGCGCCCTCGAAATTGCTGTCGCAGCTCGCCGAATACCGCCCGCCGTTCGATGTGATCGCCGAATACGATGTGGTGGCGCTGTATTCGCTGCTCTCGCGCGGGATGGCCGTGGTGGTCACCGACTATCACGGTCTCGGCACCCCCGATATGCACGACTTCCTGAACAGGAAGGCGCAAGCCTAT
>NZ_BAGM01000187.1 GCF_000308855.1 Nocardia veterana NBRC 100344
GGCGCAAATCGAACTCAAAACGGCGGGTCATCCGTAAGCGGAATCGGCGGCGCCATCTCGCCTGCGGGCATGCGGAGAATTTCCGCGATCGTGTAGCGGGCGTGCACGATGAACGCTCGGCCGACATGCACACCGGCGGCGGCATCGATCAGGCGGTACTCGTAGCTGTGCTCGTCGCTGGCGAAGTCCACCAGCTGCAGCGTCAGACCGAGGGCGCGCAGCGACTTTGTGAGATCGGCGTGCACGGCCTCAAACGACTCGAATCCGCCTTTGTCGTAGAACGGCGGCCAACTGTGGACCGGCCTCGTAGCGGCGGCCCACCATCCGACCTCCTCCTCCGTCGCGCTGTACTCGTGCTCGTGCATCACGCGCGCCCTCGGTGAGCGGAATGATGCGATCTGGCCGGAAACCTGCCCCAGGTGTGGTGAGGTATCCGAACACCGGTGACGGCACGTAGGGCCCGAGTGGACATCTCGTGCCAGCTCGCGTGGCGGGCTGGTTGTGGCTCGTCGAATTCGACGTCGGACAGGTCGACGGCGTCGGCGACGGTGCGGATTGCGTGGGCGGCCGAGATCGGCTCGCGCTCGGTGCTGGCGTATAGGCCGTCGAGCGGTCCGAACATCGGCCCGCGCATATCGATCGGCGGATCGATGCGCACCGCGTGGGCGGCGTCCCAGTCGATATGGGGGCTCTGTCGCGGCACGATGATCGGGTAGGCGCGTTCGAGCCCTTCGGCGACCAGGCCGTAGGCGGCGGCGCTGACTTCACGGGTGCACAGTGCGGCGTGAATGCCGTAGACGACGGGCCCGGAGTCGTCGTTGCCACTGCCCAGGGCCTCGTAGTCACCTACGGCCTCGCGCACGGCGGGTTCGGTCGGGCCGTCGGTCCAGGTCACCATGACCCAATGCCGCCACTGCCCGCGGCCGCTGCGCACGGCGAAGGACACTCCCGGCCATCGTCGGTCAAGCTCCTGGCGGATGCGGGCCGCGACCTCCTCGGCGGACAGCACCCGCACCGGTGCCACGGTCATCGTTCGCCTCCGGCGACAACGGCGAGCACCGGTGCGGCGGCGTCGGCGATCTTGCGGCGGTAGCCGTCTACGTTGCGGCAAGGGTCGATCATTTCCGCGTCGTCGACCAGGCGCCGGGCGTGCTCGAAGTCTGCGGACTTGAACGCGCGCCCGGCGGCCGTGATCAGACGTTGCCATTTCTCGGCGCGCAGCTGCGCGCCGCGCTCGCGGTCGGCCTTGCTGCGGGTGAGCAATTCCGGGTGCCGGTTCAGGTGCTCGACTACAGCGGCCGCAACCTGGGACAAACCATGCGCGGAGACAAGGGTCCGCAAGTGGCCTTCGGCGACGTAGCGGGCGGCGTCGTCGGCACCGAACGCGAACGGTCCGCCGTAGTACTGGGCGGCATAGTCGGCGGCCGCGTACTCGATCAGCTTGCGTTCGACGGGGGTGAATTCGGCAGGCATGACAGTCCTCTCAACACTATGGTCACATACCACTATGACGACATAGCGCTATGCTTTGGGCGGAGGTCACCGTGGTGACCGTGACGGGGGATGGATTCGGGCGCGGACGGCGGTGGTCAGTCCTCGGCGGCCGCCCGGCGTTTGTCGGCGATCTGCTGATGCGTGACCACGCGCACCGCTCCGGCGGTCACCGGCGGCCATTCGTTGCCGTTGTTCTTCTCGCGCTCGAGCTTGTCGACGGCCTCGATGATGACGCTTTTGAGGAAGTCGGAGAAGCTGCCGGAATTGTCCTGCAGCCAACCATTCTGGTACGCGGCGCGCACCCGGCTGGCCTCCTCGGGCGTCATGTACGCCCCGATTCGCCCCTTGTTCACCGAGGGCTTTTTGTCCTCGGCCTGCTTCTGTGTCGGCATACCTGCCGCCTTTCCCGTTCGCCCGTAGTGCTGTGGGGCCATAGTACGGGGCAGGGGGAGCGACGGCGGGTGCGCCGGCGGTCGGGTCGCGGCCGGTGCGGGCGTGGTGGCGGACATGGGTTCGACTCCTTCGAAGTGGTGGCGGCGGATCGGGAGGGCCCGCGGGGGAGCGTCGTTGCTCCTCCGCGGCGGGATCGTCGGGTCGGCTATTACGATGCGGCGACGGTGAGGGCGGCGCCGCGCCGACCGCCGGTGTCGAAGCTTCCCGAACGGTACCGTAGCGCTATGTTTTCATAGTACTACGGTACCGTTGTTCGATCAAGGATGTTCAGATTCCGGAGACGTCGGCGCTGGCGACGCGCCAAATCCGTGCCGACACGGTAACGGTCCTCGGCGTGCGGTCCGGGCCGAATACCCACGCCTCGGTGTCGGCGCGCTGGCCGGTGTCGACCAGGGCCGCGATCATCGGCGCGGACAGGCCGCCGGAGTGCTGGGGGATTCCGTCGTCGGCCAAGTAGAACCGCCCGCTCTCGTGGGCGAGCTGGAATCCGCCGCCGAACAGTCGCCCGATCCGATGGGGGCCGTCCGGGGTCTGGAGCAGGTCGCCGACGGTAGGGCCGGTCAGCTCGGCGTGACGGGCGATGCGGATCAGTACGGGCACATCGCTTTTGGTTCCGGCGTTGCGGGTGACGGTGATGTGGGCGCGACTCATGGCGGGTAACCCTCCTCGTCGTGGTGGATTGCTCTCGATTGCTCGACTGCCGGCGGCCGGGGCGCTGTCGGCTCCTGTGGCCGGGGTGGTGGTGGCCGGTGCGGGCGGGGAAGTGGACACCCGCCAGCACCGGCGTTCGGGGTGCTACTCGGTCCGGTCGTGCACGCGCAGGACGTCGGGGCGGTAGCCCAGGTAGCGGTAGAGAGTCGAGCCGAAACGGCTGTCGCTGACCCCGGCGAAGTTGCCGCCGTGGCTCAGGCGGTAGAGGTGCGGCCGCTGCAGCTCGTTGTCGCGGATCTCGACCGGCACGAGAAACGCGTTCCGCTCGCCGCCGAAGTGGTCGAGAACCACGGCGACCACGGCCGGGGCATCCTCGCTCGGCGGCGTCAGCTGCCACTCCGGCAGGCGGGTCGGTTCGCCGCCGAATTCGAAGTCGCAGAGACCGACCAGGGTCACGCGCTGCGCGCGGGCGGTGATGCCGCCGTTGGTGCAGTCGCTCAGCGCGGTGTCCCGAAACACGTGCAGCGTCAATCCCTTTACCGGCTTCGCTGCGGTCGCGGTGGTGGTCATTTTCGGTTCCTCTCTCTCGATGTATCTCCATAGTACTATGTTGCCATAGTACTATTCAAGCGCGATAGCATGTGCGGTCGTTGCCGCCTTGGGTAGGGGACCGGCCGGGTAGCCACTACCTACCCGGCCGGAGCTCCTCCGCGGCGAAGGTCTGTGGTCAGTCGGCCCGGAGCTCGGGGATCTCGCGCCACCATCGATTCTCGGTGCCGCCCTGGATCATCCAGCGGCGGTTACGGCGGCACTGGCTGGCGATGAACCCGGAGATCGTGGGATCGGCGGCGGCGCGCTCGCACACCTGCGACCAATTCAGGATCAGGGCATCGGTGAAGTACAGGCGCCGGCCGGGCTCGACGCTGGGGAAGTCGCATTCGAGGCTGCGATCGATCAGCAGGCGCATTCCGAGGTCGCGGATCACGTCGCCGACCCGAAG
This sequence comes from Nocardia veterana NBRC 100344, assembly GCF_000308855.1. Lineage (GTDB taxonomy): Bacteria > Actinomycetota > Actinomycetes > Mycobacteriales > Mycobacteriaceae > Nocardia > Nocardia veterana. The sequence goes on from NZ_BAGM01000187.1 coordinate 3,599, forward strand.
AGTGTCGGTGGCAGCCGATTCGAGGCGGGGGATTGGGTGCGTGTTCTCCGTCATGGTTTCATAGTACTATGACACTATGGTGTTGCGCAAGCTGCGGGGACGAATTCGTACATGTGGCGGCGGGGCCGGGGAGTGACAGGGCTCTATCGCTCCCTCGGCTTGACCTGCGGTCACCACAGCGCCGTCTGCCCTCCGCATTCGGTCGGGTCGGGAGCGCTCCGCATCTGGTCCTGCAGGGCGTCCAGATCGACCGGCGCGCGGGTGGCGTCGTTCTCGCCCGCATGGGTGCCGTGCTTCGCCCTCTCGACGGCTTCGGCGTCCAGCTTTGCGAAGTAGCGGCGATTGCACGGGCCGTCCCACCGGCACACCACCGGGTAGTTGTGCAGCCCCTCGCTGCTACTGCCGTGTTCGCGCCAATACTCGCGGTCGCTGAGGAGCATGGGCACGTAATCACGCGTGCCTTTGCGGCCGCATCGCGAGCACCGAAAGCACCAGAAATCCGGGTCTCTCCAGCTGTTTTTTCCCCAGCCGGAACGCTTGCGCCCCGTCATCGGGCCGCGCTGGTGATGATTTCGGCGAGTCGGCGGCGATGCGCGCCGATTCCGGGCAATCCCTCGAGCGGGGCGTGCGCGTGCGGCCATACCCGCCGGACCAGGCGGGTATAGGCGGCTCCGGCAAGGACCGTGACAGGTCGACCGAGTAATCCGGCGGCGGCGGCCTGGTAGCACAGCCATTCGGCGGTGATCGCGCCCGTGTCGGTGATGCGGGTGTCGTAGGGCTCGATCACCTGCGCCAGCTCGACCAGGCCGTGACGGGCCGACAGGATGCGGATATCAGCGTCGTCGGCCAGGGCGCGGGCCGCGCGCAAGCACATCACTATGTAGCTGCCGGTGTACAGATCGGCGGCCGGGGCCGGCTGGGGCCCTTTGCGGGCTCCGCAGGAAACCAGAATCAGCGGCCGCGCGGCCGGAGTCGGGGTCGTCATGGTTGGGCGTCCTTCAGCGATTAGGTGAGGGTGCCGGGTAGCCACTACCTACCCGGCACCCTCACGGATCGGATGGGTTAGCGGTCCGCGGCGGCGGTGATGGTGAACACGGGTTCACCCTCGTCGCCGGGGCCGAGTTCGATCGCCAGCGCGAGCGGTTCGGACTCCTCCCGCCCCGGCTCGGTGATCCGCACGACGCTGAACGCGATCGGCCCGGAGTCCTGCCCGCGCCGGATCGCCGCGCGGACTCCGAACCTGGCCATGGTCAGCACGTCCCATGTGCGCCCGGTCTCGTCCTGCCACGGGTCCTCGTGCGGCCAGGCGATCGCCTCGGCCCAGGCGTGCGCCGCGACATGCACGGGGTGGCGGAATCCGGCTTCGCGGGCCAGGCCGCTGATGTCGTGGAGGACTCCGTCCTCGAGCGCCTGCGCGCGGGTGTAGGCGTGAATCGGCTCGCCGTAGATGGCGGTCAGCTCGTCGGCGTTCGTCCGCATGTTCTCTGTCATGAGTCCATAGTACTATGGACTCATGACACTATGCAACTCTAGAGCTGACCGGATCGGCCGGGATCGGATTCGGCGGTCTCGTAGACGGGCACGACGGCGGCGCGGTGGCCGAACGTGCGCCAATTGGCGACGGTGACGTAGGCGTGGGCCTGTGGGTCGCGGCAGGGGACACCGGTGCGGTACATGGGGTCGTAGGTGGGGTCGCAATCGATGCAGTTCCGGCCGAAGCGGTAGGTGTTGCCGCTCCCGTCCTCGTTCTGCGCGCGCCAGCCCACCAGAACGGGGGCGGGGTCTGCGGTCGCGGCGGCCTGTTCGGGCGCGGGTTCGGCCGGGTGCGCCTCGAGGTTGACCACCTCGGCGTCGGGCTGGTGATCGACCTCGGCAGCGGTGACCGCCTCGATATGCCCGGCGTCGTAGCTGTCGGCGTCGTCGGGGATTTCCGATACCGCGATTGCGAGCGCGGTAGGGGTGGCGGTCGCGGGGTCGAAACTGTCGGGCACGTTCACCACGGCGCTGTGATCGGAGATTTCGCGCCACCGGAAAATAACGGTCTTCATCGGAGGTCCTTTCTCGGTTTCCAGTTGCCAGCCCCGGGCACGGGCGCGCCGTGCCCGGGGCAAGTGACTGACTCCGGCCGGGGCCTGTCAGGCGTGATTCGGGCACTCGCACCCGACCCGCGGGCACGCCCCGGGATGGGCCCGGTACCGATGGGTTGCGGGGTGGCCGCACTCCTGGCACACCGGAGCCCGCTCGCCGGTGTCGGTGACCGACGTACGGCGCACCCGGTCGAGCCGGATCTCGGGGTAGTCGTAGTGACGCAGGGTCAGCCGTCCGTTGATGGAGTCGATGCCGACCACGACATATTCGCCATACTCGCTGGTCAACGAGCCGTGGTAGTCGACCACGGCGCCGACGCACAGCGGCGCCGGCTGCTGCTCGACCGGCGACCACCGCATCGCGTCCGGACCGTGTTCCCACGAGTCATCGGCGAGCGCGTCGTCGATGATCTCGATGATCCGGTCGGCAGCGGCGGCGTTGGTCATGGTGT
>NZ_BAGM01000186.1 GCF_000308855.1 Nocardia veterana NBRC 100344
TCCGAGGTTGCGGGGATGTCGTTGTCCGCGGCGCGGATCCCGATCGCCTCGAACGTCACCGGCCGACTGGAAACCGATCTCTTTGCCGACCCGGCGTACTGGGTGCGACACGTCCGGGAGACGGTGCGGTTCGCCGACGGAATAGCAGCGGCCCGGGCGAGCGGCGTCGTGCGCTTCATCGAGATCGGGCCGGATGCCGTTTTGGCACCGATGATTTCGCGCACTGTCACCGGCGAGACCGCGGTGCTGGCCACCCAACGACGCGGCCGCGATCAGCGGACGGAACTCCTCCGCTGCCTCGGCGCCGCCTACTGCCACGGAGCGCACGTCGACTGGGCGAAGTTCTACGCCGGCACCGGTGCCCGCACCGTCGATCTGCCGACGTATCCGTTTCAGCGGCAGCGGTTTTGGCTGTCGACCGCACCCACGGCCGGCGCGGCCGACGATTCCGGCGTGCACCAGGTGGACCATCCGTTCCTGTCCGCCATGGTGACGGTCGCCGGCACCGGCGAAACAGTGGTGACCGGCCGAATTTCGGTGACATCGCATCCGTGGCTCACCGACCACGTGATCTTCGGCTCGACCCTCCTGCCCGGCGCCGCATTCGTCGAAATAGCCGCCACTGCGGCCGAATTGGTGGGGTGTGCGGAGATCCGGGAACTCGTCACGGAGGTGCCGCTGCGCCTGGACCGGGACGTCGCGACACACGTGCAGGTGGTTGTCGGCGCGCCGGATACGGCGGGAGATCGCACCATCGCCGTTCACGCTCGCCCCGAAGCCGGGGCCGGAGCCGAGGACTGGGTACGCCACGCGGTCGGCACGCTGGGTTCCGCGGCGGCGGAGCACGGGAGAACCGACACCACGCAGACATGGCCACCGCCCGAGGCTGTCGCGGTGCCGGTGCAGGACCTGTACCCGACACTGGCGGGCGCCGGCTTCGACTACGGTGCGGGCTTCCGGACGGTGCGAGGCGTGTGGCGGTGCGGCAGCGAGCTCTGCGTGGAATCGGGCCTGCCATCGGGAGCCGACGGTGCCGGTTTCGGTTGCCATCCGGCGGTGGTCGACGGGGTGTTCCACGGCGTGCTGGCCGGTGTCGACGGCCCGGCCTCCGACGATGCGGTGGGGCTGCCGTTCGTCTTTCGAGGTGTGCGGGTCTTCCGGCGGGGCGCGACGGCGGTGCGGGCCCGGTTGCGGATCTCGGAGAACGGCGTGGAACAGCTCGTCGCGCGAGACGAGACCGGCCGGGTGGTATGGGCGATGGCCGGATTGCAGGTGCGACCCGCGACAGCCGAGACGCTCCGGGCAGCCGGCATGGACGACGGGGCCGGGCTCTACGACATCGACTGGATCCCGGTGAGCGTCCGGCCCGAGCCCGAAGGTCCGATCTGGGGTCTCGGCGATCCGGACACCCTGGGAGGCTGGGGTTCCGGAATCGTCGACCGTTGGTTCGTGGATGTTGCGGCGGTGACTCGGGCCCTGGCCGCCGCAACCCCGGCGGCCGTGGTCCTGCCCTGCTGGGGAGCGGTCGAGCCGGGTGTGGCGACCGGCACCCGCAGCACGGTGACGGCTGTACTGACCACCGTGCAGGAGTGGATGAGCCGGCCCGGACTGCATTCGGTGCGGCTGGTGGTGGTGACGCGGAGGGCCGTGTCGTCGCCCCACGCCGGTGACCCGCGCCTGGACCGCGACGGCCTGACGCAGGCCGGCGTGACCGGCCTGGTCCGCTCGGCGCACTGGGAATACCCGGGCCGGATGATGCTGATCGACGTGGACACCGGCGTCGGGCCGGACGGCGTGAGAGGCGCGATCCTCGACACGAGAGAACAGGAGCTGCTGGTTCGGGCTTCGGGCGTGTGGGCGCCGCGCTTGGTGCGGGTCACCACACCCGAGCGCGAGCCGGCGTCGGCGCCGCCACCGGATCCCGATGGGGCGCAAGCACATCCGGACCGCCCCGCCAGGCCTTGGGGTGGAGCACCGGACGACGTCGTAGTGGTGGCGGGCGGCGGCGAACTGGGTGGTCTGGTGGTACGGCACCTGGTGACCGAGTGCGGCGTGCGGCGTGTGGTTGTGGCCTCCCGATCCGGCGGTGGTGCGGAACTCGCGGCCGAGATGGCGGCTGTCGGGGCCGAGATATGGTGTGTCGCCTGCGATTTGGCCGACGCTCAGGACACCCGGCGGTTGGTGGACAAGGTGTCGGAATGGGGCGCGCTGACGGCGGTGGTGTACACGGCCGGGGTCTTGGACGACGGCGTGGTGGCTTCGCTGTCACCGGAGCAGGTGGCGCGGGTGCTGCGCTCGAAGGTGGACGGCGCATGGTCTCTGCACGAGGCGACGCGCGGTCTCCGGTTGCGCGGTTTCGTGCTGTTCTCTTCCGTGGCGGGCACCGTGGGGGCGCCCGGCCAGGCGAATTACGCGGCGGCCAACGCGTTTCTGGACGCGTTGGCGCAGTATCGGCGCGCTGCGGGTCTGCCGGGACTGTCGATCGGATGGGGTTTGTGGGACGTCGCGGGCGGTATGGCCGGCGGCGTCCGGGCGGCGGACCGGGCTCGGATGAGCCGCGGCGGCCTGGTGGGGCTGAGCGTCGCCGAGGGGCTGCGGCTGTGGGATCGAGTGGTCTGCGTTGACCGTCCCCGGGTGGTCGCGGCGCGGTTCGATCGCGCCGCGCCGGTGAGCGAGCCGGCGGGACCGGGCGGGCTGGTCCCGTCCATCATGCGCGGCATCGTGCGGCCGCAGGGCGGGGCCGCCGCCGGTGCCGACGCGGCGGTATCGGCCGCGTTGACAGCACGATTGGCCGGATTGCCGGTGGCCGAACGCCGTCGAATACTGATCGATCTGGTGAGTTCCCACGTCGGGGCGGTGCTGGGCTATGCGACGAATCAGGCCGTCGATATCCAGGCCAGCTTCCTGGACCTGGGATTCGATTCGCTCGCTGCCGTCGAGTTGCGGAACCGGCTGACCGGCGCGACGGGAATCGGTTTGCCGGCGACGATCGCATACGACCATCCGACGCCCGAAGCGGTGGCGGAGTTCATCGCCACCTGCCTGCCGCTCGCGGAGCCCGGCGGGGATCTCGACGACGCCCTCGATCGGGTGGCTGCGGTACTCGCGGCGGCAGCGCCGGATACCGAGGCCCGCCGCCGGGTCGCGCGCCGGCTGCGCGGGCTGCTCGCCACGGTGGAAGCGACCGGCGAAGCCGAGCCGGACACCGATCCTGACGACGATATTCGCAGCGCCGATGTCGCCGAGCTGTTCGATCTGCTCGACGGTGAACTCGGTTAGCGCGCCGGCCTCGGAGGAAGACCATGGACAACGAGAAGGACTACGTCGATTACCTGAAACGGTCCGCGCTCGAACTACGAAGCTTGCGGCGCCGGATCCGGGACATCGAAGAACAGGCGCGCGAGCCGATCGCGATCATCGGTGCAGGGTGTCGTTATCCGGGTGGCGTGGTGTCGCGCCGCGGTTTGTGGGAGATGGTCGCCGAGGGTCGGGATGTGGTGGGCGAGTTCCCGGCCGATCGCGGGTGGGACGTGGACTTGTTCGACCCGGACCCGGCTGCGCGCGGGCGGTCGTACTCGCGGTGGGGCGGATTCGTCTACGACGCGGGTGATTTCGATGCGGGGTTTTTCGGTGTGGGTCCGCGGGAGGCGTTGGCGATGGATCCGCAGCAGCGGGTGTTGCTGGAAGTGGCGTGGGAGGGTGTGGAGGATGCTCGGATCGATCCGTTGTCGTTGCGGGGGAGTCGTACGGGTGTGTTCGCGGGCGTCATGTACCACGACTACATGTTCCTTGCCGCCACTAGCGATCGCAGTGCGGAGTTGGAGGGATATCTGAGTGCGGGCGGCGGCGGCAGCATCGTTTCCGGCCGGATTTCCTACACGCTGGGTTTGGAAGGGCCGGCGGTGTCCGTCGATACCGCGTGCTCGTCGTCGCTGGTGACCATTCACCAGGCGTGTCAGGCATTGCGGCTGGGAGAATGCGATCTCGCGCTGGCCGGTGGTGTGACCATGCTGGCGACGCCGGCCATGTTCGTGGAATTCTCCCGGCAGCAGGGGCTGGCACCGGACGGCCGGTGCAAATCGTTCGCCGACGCCGCGGATGGCGTGGCCTGGGGGGAGGGCGCGGGAATCGTCGTCCTGGAGCGCCTGTCGGACGCGGTGGCCGCGGGTCGCCGGATATTGGGTGTGGTGCGCGGTTCGGCGGTGAATCAAGACGGCGCCTCGAACGGGCTGACCGCTCCGAACGGCCCGTCGCAGGAACGGGTCATCCGAGCGGCGCTGGCCGGTGCCGGGCTGACGGCGCGGGACGTGGACGCGGTCGAAGGTCACGGCACCGGAACCACCTTGGGTGATCCGATCGAGGCGCGCGCGCTGTTGGCGACCTACGGGCAGGATCGTGACCCGGATCGGCCGCTGTGGTTGGGTTCGGTGAAATCCAATATGGGCCACACCCAGGCGGCGGCCGGAGTGGCCGGGGTGATCAAGATGATCGAGGCCATGCGGCACGAAACCCTGCCGCGCACCTTGCACGTGGACGCGCCCAGCTCACATGTGGACTGGTCGACCGGCGATGTGCGACTGCTGGTCGATCGGCAACCGTGGAAACGAGTCGAAGGCCGACCGCGACGCGCGGCGGTGTCGTCGTTCGGGATCAGTGGCACCAATGCGCATGTGATCGTGGAAGAAGCGCCGGCGCACGACGTTTCGGTATCGACGCCGGATCTCGTGAGTGCACCCGCGGGCCCGCGGCTGCCGGTGCCGTGGCTGATTTCCGGCCGCTCTCCCCAGGCGGTGGTCGACCAGGCGGAGCGGTTGCGTGCGTGGGTTGATGCCGGTG
>NZ_BAGM01000185.1 GCF_000308855.1 Nocardia veterana NBRC 100344
AAGCTCGGCGGCCGATGCCAGGCTGCGGCTCTGCGCAGGAATAGCTGTGATCACATCAGCTGCGCGGGCGACCACTATGCGGGTGTGCTGCTCTGCCGGCAAGTTCGACAGGACATTCGTCGCCATCGTGCAGGCGTCCCGTGACAAGCCGTCGATCGCTTCAGCCACGGCGGCGTCAAGTTCGATGAGGGCAGGGTCGACAAGGACATTCGGCGACCGTCGGTACTGAGTAAGCGCTTCGGCCTGTACTTCGCGCGCCCGGCTGAGATGGCCCATGTAGGTCAGTGTTCCAGACATGTAGAGCAGGAGCCGCTTGTATGTGAACCTGAAGGCTTCATCGCCTGTCGATGCGTCGAGTGTCTGGGTCAGCTGTTGCGCGCGAGCGAGCGCGGACTCGGCGCCGGTGTTGTCCCCGCTGCGGGCCAGAGCTCGCGCCTCTGACGCTGCGGCGAGGGCGGTCGCGTCGCAGGTTATCCCAGCAGCGATCTCCTGGGCGTCGCGCGCGAGCTTCACCGCTGTCCCGAGGTATCCGTAGTAGTACGGCAGCATCGCGTGTTGCACCCGAGCGCGGGCGCGCAACACGCGGTTCCCGGTGTCATCCGCGGCGAGGCGTGCTGTGCCGTACCAGTGATTCGCTGCGCCGATGCGCCCCATCTTCATCAGAGCATCGGCTACCAGCAGCGCGAGGACGGCGGTTGCTCGTGAGAGCCGTGCTTGGACATTGGCAGGCTGACGCTGGGCCGAGATTCGACGAATTTCCAGTAGTTCGGGCACAACCGCGGTGAGGACGGCCGACGGCGAGGTGCTCGTGTAGGTGGCGATACGTTCGTCGACGCGTTCGTCGAGTAGGTCCAGTAGACCCGGACTGACCGTGCTGGAGATGAGCGTGGCTTCAATGGTCGACCGTGCGTCGTCCAACGCCGACCACGTATCGGGGATGGACGCCAATTCAACGGGCGGTGCCGAATCTGTTGCGGCATCTTGCTGCGCGCTGCCGTGTCGCTTTCGCCACGCGGCTTCTCCTTCCGCCACGATTTCGTCGAACCGTTCGCGATCCTCGACTGTGGCACGCTGCCGATACGCGGTGTCGAGGATGGCCTGGGTTCGAGTCCGTGGGGTGACGGTACTCAGACCGGTACGCCAATTGGTGACGGTTGTGGATTCCACACCCAGCATTTCCGCAAAGTCCCGCACCGAATACCGCATGGCCTCCTGCAGGGCCGCTGCTTCGAATCCGGTCCACTCCCGCCCTCTGGCCATATCCCCACCTATTCGCGATCTGCGTATGCGCCTGAACAGTGTGAATACGAACGATACGCCGTCATTAGCCGAACACAACGCGGTTACCCACGAAACCGTCTGGGCGGCAGGCTGAAACCGATTGATCAGCAGCGCGCCGATTGCAGCCCGCTCGATGCCATGGACACAGATGTGGAGGGAGTCGAAATGTACGGGGTGATGAGTCACGACCGCGTTCCAGTGATGACGGTGGGGTACGCCCACACGATCATGCAGGTCCACATCGACTGCGCTTTGTGCATCTGCCCGGTCAAACAGCAAGCGAAGCAGCGCTTGATCGAGGCGAAACACCTTGTACCAGACAGTAATCGGGGGTGATCGTGATGTGGTGGGGACTGAGCATGGCGATCGGCATTCCTGTGGTGGTCGGCTTGCTCGCGGTCGTCTGGCCGGAACGGGTTGCCCGGGGTGAATCCGTCTACGACATCCAGGCACGCGTCGAGGAAGAGAGGCAGCAAGCAGACCAGGCCAATCGTCCGGATCGAGCACCGCATGGATTTGCATCGGATGTCACGGACCGATTGCCCCGGCTGTGGCCAGCAGAAACAAGTTTGTGGGATGGCAGACCTCTGCCTCGTCGAGCCCCATGCCGTACCGCACCCCAAGCACGACCTGGAAGGCAACGAAACGCATAGGCAATTACCAGAACTCGAGTTGCGGCACGAGGATCAACGCCGCAGCGGCACCGTCCAGCCCTGACGAACACGAACAGGAGCACCGATGTCCGAGTGGGCCCATCACGTCATCGCGCGGCGCGAGCTGCGCAGAGCAGGGTCGCTGGTCGTAGTCTCGATCGGCCTGCCGTACCAACAGGAGACAATCACTTGGTATGCGCCGTTTCGCATCGAGGGAATCGAGGTCGAACCATTCCATCACGCTGCCGGCGGCTCCGATTCAGCTCAAGCATTGATCCTCTGCCTGAAAATGATTGCGGCCGTCCTCAACTCGTGGAACTCGGATCACTCGATCACCTGGAACGGCGATCCTGACCTGGGGTTCCCGTCGTAGCGGGAGAGCACCGGAAGTCCTGGCCTAGCCCGTCAGAACGCCCCTGCCGAGACACCGCTCGGCAGGGGCGTTTCGGGCATCCGCCCAGGCCATCGGCCGTTTGCCGAAACCAGTTACAAACGCAGAGGGAGCGGGTTGAAGGGCGAAGACCCGCGAGGTGGGTGCCCGCCCGACAGAAGGCCACCGGTGTTCCCAAAGCTTTGTATAGATGTACGTGCAGTTGCCAGGGGCACTGTTCGCAAGAATTGCCCCCTCAGGTTGTTGCCAGGAAATCGAAAAGGGCTGGGCCGCAGAGTTTTTATTCGACACCCGCTTGACATCGGTACGGGTATGGAGCGTCCATATAGGTGAAACGACGCCGCGCCCCCGACAAGGGGCACCGATATGGCGTGGTTTCCGTCCCGGCCGGGACATGACCGAACACCCACCGAACCCGCTATTCGGGAGGAACAGTCATGTCCACACAAAACATCACCACCCCCGCGACATCCGCGGGGTCCGGCAGTTCGGACGCCGCGGCGACAGCGGCGGATGCACCGGCGCTGCGTACCGACAGCGACAAGGCGTTGTGGTCTGCGTTGGTGCGCCACCCCGGTTCCACCGCGACCGAATTGGCGAACGCGGCAGGGACGGCCGCATCTACCGCGCGCCGCATCCTGTCCCAGTGGGCCGTCACCGGGGCTGCACACCGCGACCGTGTCCCCGACAGCCCCCGCACCGCCGACCGCTGGTCGGTCATCACCACTAATTGCGGCACCGAACGCGGCACTCCCGTAGCAAAGATGGATTCCAGCGTCCCGCCCGGACCGGCTGGCACCGACGCGGCATCCAGTGCCGAATCCGGCCCGACGGGCGACGCAACCGACGACAGCGCCCCCGACACAGGGGCGGCCGATTCCGGGGCGGCAACGGCGCACCAGGAGGGATCGCCCCGATTGGCTCCCGGAGCGTTGCGCGGGCAGGTTGAAGACTTTCTTCGCAATCACCCGACCAGTGAATTCAGCCCGCACGAGATCGGCAAGGCACTGGCCCGTAGCAGCGGAGCCGTACATAACGCTCTCGCAAGGCTCAGCGAGCTGGGCACGGCCCGCCGCACCAGCGACCGGCCGAAGAAATTTGCCCTAGCCAACCCCTAACGGCTGCCGATGCGCCGGAATCGAACTGTGCCCGACTCCGGCGCACTGCACATGTCACCAGTTCGCCCGCCATCATCTCTGTTCGAGAAAGAGCCGTTACCGACCATGAACGACACCGCCTGCGCCCCAGCCATTGTCGCGGCCGCACTACATAGCCTCTTCGCCGCTTCCACGCACGCACCCGACAGCCTCGAGCTGTGGCTGGCCATCACCGCCGAAGCGACCAGCCAGCTCACCACTCCCGACACTGCGCCGTCGTGGCTCCCGGTGTTCACCGTGTACCGCAGCCAGCGCACCGATGCCCGGTACCACCCGGCCACCACTGCCCTGGAGATCACCAGCGGACCACTCACCGGCACCAGCTATGCCGATCCGGCCAGCGCCGCTGACGCGGTCGCCACCGCATACTTCGACTGCGGCCACCACTTCGGCGAACCTCCAACGCGATTGCCCACGTGGCGGCTGTGCCCCAACACGGCACCGCCTCCCCGCGCCTGATCGGACCTGGTGGGACCGGGCAGAACACCTGCCCGGCCCCACCAGCAAGCAGCCGGTGGCGACCTCATCTCGCCAACACTCCGCTTCACAGCCACAGAAGCGGAGAGTCATTGCGGCAGAGGCTATTCGAATCGTTCACTCAAGGGCAGTGCGGCTGGGCTCGTGACCTTTCGGTGGCGAGTACAGCTCACCCAGGAATTGTGATTTACCTCACTCCGTATCCAAAAATGACGTTTTCGACAGCATTT
>NZ_BAGM01000184.1 GCF_000308855.1 Nocardia veterana NBRC 100344
CGGCGGCGGCGGCTTCGTCCGCGCACCGTTCCACCGGGCCGGGCGGCAGCTCGACCGGACGCTCCCGATGCGGTGGCGGGCGCAGAATGTCGCGGGCCCGGAGACTGCCGTGTTCGATCTCCCAGAGCCGCCAACGGGTATGGCGCACACCGTGTTCGGTGACCGCGAGCGCTCGGTGCAGCGCGTCGACCAGTACGTTGGCCGGGCTGTCCCCGGCGGCCTGGGCCAGCGCGTTCGCGGTGGTCAGGACCAGGTCGGTGCGGGCGCGGCCGAGCCGCTGTTCCAGCACCCGCCGGATCCGAGGCTGGGAGTCGGCGAGTGCGACCAGCGACTGCAACGTGGCGACGCCGTTGCGGCCGGGGATGGCGGCGCCGAAGAAGGTGACACCGGCGGCGAGCAGGTCGCCGGCCAGCGAAATGGCCGAGGAGAGAACGGGTTCCAGGTCGGCCGGATGCTCCGCGGCCGGATCCCACGGGGCGTCGGACACCCCGGCATCGGCTTCGGCCGAAGCGATCGCCTCGAGCAGTCCGGGAATCACCTGGTCGCCGCGTACCGCGGCGACCAGGTCGCCGGTCACGGCGTTGACCCGCGTCCACCGCACGCCCGGTACGGCGCCGATCCGCCGGTGCAACTCGTCGGCGAGCTCGGCGCCGCGCTCCGACCGCAGCCCGCGCACCTCCACGACCACGCGGTCCTCGACGGCGGCGACGCGGCGTCCGTCCCGGCGCAGCGCGGGGTTCAGCAGGGACCGTACTTCGCGCCGCAGCTGGCCGGCGATATCGTCGGCGACCGCGGTGAGCCGCAGCGCGGTCTGCCCGGCTGCCACCGCGCGCGCGGGCAGCCGCACCGTGTCGTCGATCAGCGCCGTCCCGGTTCGACCGACCCCCGCCACCGCACCTCTCAACACCTGAAACACCGAACCTCCAAGCCCGCACGAGTACCGTCGTCCGAGCTACTACCCAGGATTCCCGGGGCCAACCGCTGTAGCCGGGGTCCGGATCGGGGCGAGTGGCCGGCGGTAGGCGGCCACCGGCGGCGGGTCGGCGGTGTCGCCGACCATCGCCGCGCCGAAATCCGTTGCGGCAGAGGGGTTCGGGTCCGGAAATCGGGCGCGATCGAACGAGCTGTCGATGGTGAAGGTGGCGCCGTCGAACCGGGCGGGCCCGGAGAATCCGGCGGCTCCGAAGTCCGCGGTGCCGCGGAAGCGGGCGCTGTCGAAATAGGCGCCGTCGCGAAATGTCGCCTGCGGGAACCGGGCGTCGGCGGCAAAGTCGGCCAGCGGAAATTGGGCGCTGCCGCAGAAGGTCGTGCCGTCGAAACGGGCGCGATCGAATCGTGCCCCGAAAAAACGCGCGGAATCGGCGAATACGGCCCGACGAAACCACGCGGTATCGAAGGTGGCGGCCTGAAAATGGGTCTCGGCGGCAAACGTGGCACCGTCGAACCGGGTGGTCCCGGCGAGAGTCGCGTGCTCGAATATCACCGGCCCGCGGAAAACCGCATTCGTGAAATCGGCATCCTCCAGATGGGCGTTGCGCAGGTCGAATGTCGCACCCGACCAGCTCCGCCGCGCCCCGCGGCGCAGCCGGTCGCCGAGCACGGCGGTGATGGTCCGGCGGACCGCGCGTTCGTATCCGCCGAGCCGGTCGGAGCGGGGGAGACGAAGGTAGCTGCACAGTACGTCCACGCACTGCTGGCGCAGGACGGAGGTCGATCGGTCGGCGATCTCGGCCAGTGTGCGCACCGCGCGCACCTGGGTCGTGCCGTCGCCGGCATACAGCTGAGCCGCTGCCGAAACGAACATCTCCGCGGCCTGCCGAGGTCCCCGAAATCGCCTGCGTGGAAAAGCATCCAAGGAATCGGATTCGCTGTCGAGCACCAATTTCGCCGTCGCGGCTACAGCTGCCGGCCGGCGTTGTACGAGCACTACCATTCGAACCTCCTAAACGCCGTGCAACGCCCAGAAAAGCTCATTTACTCGCTGTCACGACCATATAACCGGTGGTTGATTTCCGCGCCGGATCGTCACTGAAAAGTAATCGACCGGCCTCGGCGCGCCGGTGGACCGCGGTCGATTCGACGCCCCGGATCCGGTCGCGATATCGCGGCTCGATAACCGCCGACACGCCGCCGATGCACCGGTCGGGGGCTCCCCGGCGGTTGACCGCCGCGCGAGCGGGTAGGAGCGAAGAGGTATCCGGCCGGCCCGCCGAGCGACCTGCCGAGTACGCGATCGCTGGACCGACACCGGTCCCGCAGTACGGAGGAGGAAGTACAGATGACCCGACCCGACGCCGACGATCCCGATCAGGACCGGGACCGCGAATCCCGCGAATCCGACGCCGGCATCGGACGCCCCGCCGGCACCCCGCCCGACTCCTCGGGCCGGTTGGCCGGCCCCGGCCCGTCGCGAGATCAGGACGAAGATCCCGACACCTGATCCGACGTAGTCGCCGCACCGCCGCATCGCGTTCCGCGCGCGACGGTGGACGGGGGTGCGCGGGCCGATGGCGAAGTCCCACCCCCGCTGCGAGTTGTCGGAATGTCTTGCGGCCATGAGGATTTACCCTCTCGTGGCCCGATTGCCGATTGCCGATTGCCGATTGCCGATTGCCGAGCGCCGATTGCCGATCAGCGACCCGAGTCCGGCTCGCGACTCCCCGCCCATGAGCGGTGCGTCCCGACCCCGGGTTCCGAACCCCGGCTTCCGACCCGCCCCCTCCGCCCCGGACATCCGCCGGTCGAGACGAGCCGACGGTCTCCGCCGGCAGGTCGTACCCCCTTGCGCCGAACGCTCGTTCTCGGGGCGACCAGCCGGCACGCCGGTAACTGGAGAATCACCACCTCGGGTGGTGACGGCGCGGTGGGCGCGGGTACGTCGGCGATCGGGGGCCCGATTCCCGGCGGCTGAGCGGGGTGAATGCGCTCTCGAACCGGTTGAAAGTCCGCCCTCGGCCGGTGTTTTTGCAGGTGAAGCCGCATAGTGCGGGTGCAGGGGCCAGTGACCGGCGGAAGGGGTCGAAGGATTCTCCGGTAGTTCCCATATCGGCCGGATCGCCCCCGACGGGTTTCGCTGAATGATTGCCGGGTACCTGCCGACGTGTAGCCGAAAACGCTGGGCTGCCGGGGGAGACGGCCGGCCACTGCGGCGGATCCCCCGATGACATCCATCCCATCCGTACCAAC
>NZ_BAGM01000183.1 GCF_000308855.1 Nocardia veterana NBRC 100344
GCTGTACACGATCGATGAGGGGCACTGGTCGGCCTATAACCAGCGCAAATACGCCAGCGAACCGGTTGATGAAGGAACCTTTGTTGCGGTACCGACTCCGGCTATCGCGGAACAGGTGGCCCTATGAGTGTGGATGCGTCAGTGTCGACGCCGGAAAGCCCTGTCGCCGACGGTGATGGGGCTGTTCCCCGTGAGACGGCAGCGGATCGGCGTGCGCGGCTGAATCTGGTGGAGCTGGCCCAGGCGTCGGCGGAGAAGTTCGGCGTGTGTCGTCGTCCTCTGCCGATGATGGGTTTCGACCAGGTCACCGGGGAGCCGAAATATGTTGGCGCGCCGTGTAAATCGACGTTGGAGTGCGTGTGCCCCGCGTGTGCGGCCAAGGCGCGGGCGCTTCGTATTCAGCAGGCCCGCGAAGGCTGGCACATCGAGGAGGAACCCGTGATCGAGAAGAATTCACCGACCCAACGGCAAACCGAGTTGTTGATCGAGCGGGGCCGGTTGATCGACGACTACGCCGCGGCGAAGGAGGTGGGCGATTCCGAAGCGATGGACGGGATTCGCGAAGAGTTCGCCGAGGTAGATGCGCAGTTGCGAGAGTCGGGGATTCGGGGGAAGCTGCGCAGCTTGGACCCGGAGCCGGAGAAGGAGGCCCGGAAGCGGTCGACCCGGCGGCGGCAGGCTGCTCCGGACCTGCCTCGCAAGAAGGTGGAAAAGACCACGATCGGGCGGCAGTACGCGGGCAAGTACCGGCCCTCGATGTTCGTCACCCTCACCCTGCCCTCCTACGGCCGTGTCGGCCCGGATGGTGCGCCGATCGACCCGGAGTCCTACGACTATCGCCGTGCGGCACGGGATTCGCTGCATTTCGCTGCCTTGTTCGACCGGTTCATCCAGAATTACCGGCGCGTGAGCGGTCGAGACGTGCAGTACTTCGCGGCCGTGGAGCCGCAGAAGCGAGGAGCCCCGCACATTCATATCGCGGTCCGCGGTTCCGACCCGAAAGCGGTGATCCGGCAACTGGTGGCCGCGACGTATCACCAGGTGTGGTGGCCGCACTTCGACGAGCCGGTCTACACCGACCGGTTGCCGTTCTTCGACCATTCGGCCGGCCGATTCGTCGATCCCGATCGGGTGGACCCCGAAACCGGTCAGCGGGTTCCGGTGCCGACCTGGGATGAAGCGCTCGACGTGATGGATGCTGTGGATGACCTGGAACCGGCGCACGTGGTGCGGTTCGGGTCGGTCATGGACATCAAGGGCATCCTCGGCGGCACCGAGGAAGCGAGTCGGCACGTCGGCTACCTGACCAAATACCTGACCAAGGCCATTGGGGACGTGATCGAACCCGAAACCCAGCGCGCCGCAGACCACTACGACCGGCTGCACGCCGAGCTGGCAATCACTCCGTGCTCGCCCTCGTGCGGGCTGTGGTTCCGATACGGCGTGGTCCCGAAGGGCGCCACCGCGAAAACGGTCCCGGGCGTGTGCAAGGGCAAGGCTCACCGTCGTGACACACTCGGCATGCGCGGGCGTCGAATCCTGGTCTCGCGCAAATGGACCGGCAAGGACCTGGCCGACCACAAGGCTGATCGAGTGGAGTTCGTTCGGCAACGTCTCGCTGAGGCCGGTATCTCCAAGCCGCAACTCGACCGGATGATCATCCGGCCCGTGGAACCTGGCGACCCGAACGTGCCACCTCGCGAGCACCTGATCATGTCCATGATCGCGCAGAAAACCTCACGCGAGGCCGAATACCTTCGCGCTCAGCTCGCACACGCGGAACGGAACGCGGCCGAAGCGAAAGCCCGAGCGCCACAGAATAATTCGGCCGACAACGCAGCATAGGGGGGACGGCCATGGAGTTGCCCGAAAATCGGTTATGGACACCGGAGGAAGCGGCCTATTTCCTGAATGTGCCAGTGAAGACGCTCTACCAATGGAAGTGGCAGGGTGAAGGTCCGCCAGTGCGGAAGGTGGGCCGTCACCTGCGGTATCACCCTGGCAAGTTGCGGGCGTGGGTCGAGTTGGAAGAGGCTGCCTGATGGGGCATGTCGAAGATCGGTGGATGCGTCTCAAGCGCGACGTTGAGGGTGCGATCGTTCTCGACTCACGCGGCAAGCCAGTGTTCGAACGGACTGAGCTGTACGGCAAGGGACTTCGCTACCGTGTGCGCTACATCAACCCTGACGGCAAGGAACGGTCGAAGTCGTTCCCGGATAGGCAGAAGAAGCGGGCCGACGACTTCCTGATTGGTGTCGAATCCGACAAGCGCGAGGGCAAGTACATCGACCCTCGGTCAGCGCGGAAGACATTTCGGCAACAGGCCGAGAGTTGGGTTCGCGCTCAGTCGAGTGATCCGGCCACACGAGAGGCGCTCCGCAGTCGGCTTGAATCGCGGATATACCCGACGTTTGGTGATCTTCCCATCGGCCGTATCACGGCGGCGACGGTCCGGGACTGGGTAAGTGCTCTGGAAGAGCGGAAGTTCGCGGACAATTACAAGGCCGTGTTATTCGACATCGTGGTCGGCGTGCTGGAGACGGCCGTGGATGACCGGCTGATACGGGAAAATCCGTGCCGCGCGAAGACAGTC
>NZ_BAGM01000182.1 GCF_000308855.1 Nocardia veterana NBRC 100344
GATCCTCTATGGCCAAATTCGGCAACGACCCATGCAGGTGAGTGCATTTGCTCGCCGAATCAGCCTGTGCGCGGCCAGACTTGGAGCATGGCTGAGCTTGCGCTGACGGCGGATCGCCGTGAAGAACTGGCCGGGTTGCTGGGGGACGGGCAGCGTCTTCGGACCGAGTATCCGAAGGTGGCGGAGTACCTCGACACGGCGCCGATGCTGCCGGGAACGGGAGACGACCGGGCCGATGCCGCGTTCGATTTGCGGCTCGTCCACTACATGACGGGCGGGTCGTCGACTAGCGCGAATCCATACTGGGACATCGTCGGGCCATCGGTGTCCGAACATAACGGGCGTCGAGTCGTCGACGGTGGCCGGCCTGGAGGAAGCGCGCGACTCGGGTTCGCGCAGACCATCTTGCAGGCCACCTACGCCTACGCGATTCCGTCGCCGGAGACCGTGGCTTGGGTTTATCAATTCTGCGATGGGCGTTCGGTAGTCGAGCTGGGAGCTGGCCGCGGCTACTGGGCTGCGCAGTTGGCGAGCACAGGCCTGGACATTGCCGCATACGAGTCGGAGCCTCCGGACCGATCCGAGAATCCGTCGTTCCCTCAGGCGGAAGGCCAAGAAGACGTCTGGTTCAACGTAGGGGATCTCGACCAGTTTGCAGCGCGATCAGTCGACCGTGCCGATGATGTCCTGTTCCTGTGTTGGCCGCCTGGATGGGGCAACACGATGGCATCGGATGCGCTGGCGAGCTTCGAAGCCAACGGCGGTCGGCGATTGGTCTACATCGGTGAACCGAAGGGCGGAAAAACCGGCAATGACGCCTTTTTCGATGCGCTGAACTCTCGCTGGAAGATCGAATCCGAAGATTCGAAATTTGTCTCTTGGTGGAATCTCAACGACCGCGCTCAAGGCTGGGTCCGTCAATAAAAAAGACCGCCGGTTATCCGTATTCGGACAACCGGCGGTCGCGCAGAGACTTATTTTTCCGAGGTCGCTTCAAGTTCCGGTTTCAGGTTCATACGGAAAACGAATGCGTAATAGCGATCCCTCGGATAGGACACATCCGAGACCATAATTACTCGTCCAGTCGCGGTGATGTAGCGCTGATGGACGGTCTTCACGAGGTCGCCGGGGGTGGTCTTCAACCACTCCGCGTGCGATGGCACCGGGATGCTATCCGCCACTGTTTCCTCGAGCGTGGCAGCGTCGGACGTATCGGCTACGTCGGCGGGCTGGTAGCTGTCAGACACCGAGATCGGTCGGCCATCCTCGCTGGCACGAGTGACAACGTGAGTGATCTCCTCGCCGACCGCGACACCGAGAGCATCGGCCAGCGCTTCCGTGGCAGGAATCTTCTCCGTGGTCCGGTCGATCTGGACGGTGCTGTCGGACTCGTTCGCGAACGTCACCTCCGGGTCCTCCATCTGACGTTCGGGCGAGATCCGGATCAGGTTCGGCCGATCCGACACGAAGACGCCGCGCCTGCGCACAGACCGGACGAGCCCTTGACTCTGAAGTAGTTCGAGAGCCTTCCGCACGACGATGTCGGAGACATTGTTACGCGCCGCTATTTCCGAATAACTCGGTAGCTGAGTTCCGGGCGGCAATTCTCCACCGCGAATTCGTCGAGCATATTCGCCTGCGATGGAAACGTATGCAGGTTCCGCCATGCGGCTCATCCCCTTCAGTTCGGAAATCAGTAGGACCGGAAGCTAGTGTACCGCACTTCGTATACGTAAAAGTCTGT
>NZ_BAGM01000181.1 GCF_000308855.1 Nocardia veterana NBRC 100344
AAGCAGCCCCGGCGTTACTCGAAACGGGGTGAATCCCCCGATTTCCCCATTGCCGCGGATAGGGGAATCCGACGCATTAGGGGACTTTCCCCGAACCTTTCGGATCGGCGGTAACGACCATCCCCCGGCAACCGACACCTGATTAGGTCGTGGCCTCCGCAAATACCCGTGACGACCGCAAATATCAACGACAGGGGTTCTCGAATGACTCAGGGCCTGACGCTCGGCATCACGGTCGGGTCGTCGCGTACGGTCGCCGCGACCGGCGCAACTTCCGCGAGCGCCGACCCGGAAAATGTCTCTCTTCACATTCGCCGCCGGCAATTCGACTCGGCGCCCGAATTGTCGGAGAATCTGTTGTCCCGAGTGGGCGACCCGGTCGACATTCTGCTTCCGGACGGCTCCTCGGTAGCGGCCGCCGATCTGGTGGCCGAGACCATTGCCCAGGTCACCGCCGACTTCGATCCGGTGTCCGCGGTCGCCACCGTGCCCGCCTGGTGGCCGGCGCACACCGTCGAGGCACAACGCCGAGCCCTGGAGCGGGTGGGCGCCGAGGACGTCGTACTGGTCGCCGAGCCGCTCGCCGCGCTGCGCCGACTGGAGGCCACCAGCACGCTGCGCCCCGATACGCCGGTCGTCGTCTACGACCTCGGCGCGACCGGGACCACCGTGTCGGTGGTCGGCTCGGGCCCGCGCTCCGGGCTGCTGGGCGAGCCGGTTCGCTCGACCGAGGTATCGGGCGCCGAATTCGATCTCCTCACCATGCGCTACGTACTGGCAAATGCTTTGGGAGAAACGGATTTCGACCCCTTCGATCCGGTCGTCGAACGAGAATTGTCGGTGCTGCGAAACCGTTGCGCCGAGGCCAAACAACAGCTTTCGACCACCACTGCGACGATGGTCCAGGTCCGGCTCGCCGGCACCTCCCGTGATGTGCGTTTGGTGCGTGACGAATTGGAGGATCTGTTCCGCGATCCGCTCACGGAGTCACTGCCCCTGGTGCGCGAGGCGGTCCGCCGCGCGGGGCTGGGGCTGGATCAGGTCGGCCAGATCCTGCTCACCGGCGGTGGCGCCGCGATCGGCCTGCTCACCGAACTCGTCTCCGGGGAATTCGCCGTCCCGATCGCGCCGATCGACGATCCCGGTTCACTGAGCGCCCGCGGTGCGGCACTGCTGGCCGGTGACCTGTACGCCGAGCAGCGCACCGATGCCCTGACCCCAGCGGTGATGGAACCGGCTGCCCCGCAGCATCTTTCGGAAGAAGACACGACCACCGCGCTTCCTGCGGTCGGTGGCACCGCCATCGAGCCACCACCGGCCGACACGACGCCGCCGAAGGGTCCGGCCCGCTGGCGGCGCGCCGCCTTCATCGCCGGGGCCGCGATCGCGGTGGGAGCGGTGGCGACCGGCACCTTGGCGCTCGGCACCGCCGGAGGCCCCACGAATTCCACGCCGGCGCCCGCGGCGGCCACCTCGGCGGCGAATGCCGGGTCGACCTCCGGCGCCGTTCCGGCCGGCGCCACCGATTCCGCCCATCC
>NZ_BAGM01000180.1 GCF_000308855.1 Nocardia veterana NBRC 100344
TCCCTAAGTTTGTAGGTGTCTGGGGTTGGTGCCCTGGATGCCCAGAGCGGTGGGGTGTAGCTGATGGGTTTTTGCCTTGTTCGAGGCTCCGAAGGACTGGCTGCCCCGCCGCGCTGGACGCTCCGGCTGCTGATTGAGAGCTTGTTGCGGGTCGTCGCTGTTTAGGGATCTGTCGGCGGGGTTGTCCACGGGCGCGGTAACTTTGGAGTCAGGAGCACGTGGGTGGATACTCGCCCGGAGATTTGGGTCGGCATCGATGTCGGCAAAGCGTCGCATCATGCCTGCGCGGTCGATGAGACCGGCAAGACGGTGTTCAGTCAGAAGGTCGGCAACGACCAAGCCGCGATCGAGGCGTTGATCGCGCGCGCCGACCAGGCTGGGCAGCTGGTGCGGTGGGCAATCGATCTGACCAGTCCGATGGCGTTGCTGCTGATCACGGTGTTGCTGGCCGCTGATCAGGCGGTGACGTATGTGCCGGGCCGGGTAGTCAACACGATGACCCACGGATTCCGCGGCGAGGCCAAGACCGACGCCAAGGATGCGAAGGTGATCGCCGAAACCGCCCGTATGCGCCGCGATCTGAGTCAGGTCACGATGCCTGAGGAATTGGTGGTCGGGCTGACCCAGCTGACCAGCTACCGCACCGATCTGATGTCGGACTGGGTCGCCGGGATCAATCGGCTCAGGGCCTTGCTCGGCTCGATCTTTCCGGCGCTGGAGGCCGCGTTCGATTACACGGCGCGGACCCCATTGGTTCTGGTCGCCGGAATGTGCACTCCTGCCGAGCTTCGGGCTGCCGGAATCGACGGTGTCACAACATATCTCGTCGACAACGGCGGGTGGAGACCGGTCATCGGAAAGACAGCGGTCGCGGCGGTCGACGCCGCGCACCGTCAGAGCCTGGCCCTGCCGGGCGAGGCCGACACCGCCATGCTCGTCAAGCGCGTCGCTCGCAAACTCCTCGACCTCGACCGCGAGATCAAGGACACCGACAAACTCATCACCACCCGATTTCGTGCACACCCGTGGGCCCGCATCATCGAATCGCTGCCTGGCATGGGGCCGGGACTGGGTGCGGAGTTCCTCGTGGGCACCGGTGGTGACCTGGCCAACTTCGCCAGCTCGGGCCGGCTGGCCTCCTATGCCGGACTGGTGCCGGTTCCGCGTGACTCCGGACGTGTTTCCGGGAATCTGCATCGCCCCAAGCGATACAACCGGCGCCTGCGGCGGGTGTTCTACATGGCTGCCTTGTCCAGCCTGCGCTACGAGAATGGACCATCGCGGCGTTTCTACGACCGCAAACGCAGCGAGCGACAGATTCATACCCAAGCCCTTCTAGCGCTGGCCAGACGGCTGGTGGATGTCTTGTGGGCCTTGCTGCGCGACGGCCGCGAATTCAGTGCCATCCGCCCGACATCGGTGGCAGCTGCGGCTTGACACAGTCATTGAGAGTCCTTTC
>NZ_BAGM01000179.1 GCF_000308855.1 Nocardia veterana NBRC 100344
CTCCGTAAGTTGTTAGGCGGCCCAGGAGGGCCGGATGTGGCTGATGGTTTCTTGCCTGTTGTGGCTCACGAGGAGTGGCCGTCCGGTTCTCCGGGGCGCCCTGACTGCTGATTGAGATGTGCGCGCCTTGGGCGGTCGCTGTTTACGGAGATGACGGCGGGGTGTTCTGCGGGCCGATGTAGTTGGTCGCAGGACGAGGAGCGGTGAGTGAGTGATCGGCGAGCCCAGGTGTGGGCGGGTGTCGATGCTGGTAAAGGCCATCATTGGGCGGCGGTGGTCGACGAGACCGGGGCCACGTTGTGGTCGAGGAAGATCGATAACGACGAGACCGCGATCCTGACCGCGATCGGCGAGATCATGAGCCTGGCCGAGGAGGTCCACTGGGCGGTCGATATCTCCGGCACCGCGTCGGCGTTGCTGCTGGCGTTGCTGGCCGCGCACGGGTTGACGGCGGTGTATGTGCCCGGTCGCACGGTCAACCGGATGGCCGGCGCCTACCGGGGTGAAGCGAAGACCGACGCCCGCGACGCCTATGTGATCGCCGAGACCGCGCGGCACCGCAGCGATTTCACGGTCATCGACGTGCCGGCCCAGCTGGCCGCCGATCTCGCCTTGCTGACCGCGCACCGTGCTGATCTGATCGCCGACCGGGTTCGGATGATCAACCGGCTCCGCGACGTGCTGACCGGCATCTTCCCCGCGCTGGAACGCGCGTTCGACTACAGCGCCCACAAAGGTGCGCTGGTGCTGCTGACGGGCTACCAGACACCGGCCGCGATCCGCCGCTGCGGGCACACCCGGCTCACCGCCTGGCTGGACCGCCGCAATGTCCGCGGCGCCGACCAGGTCGCTGCCACAGCGCTGGATGCGGCGAGGGCTCAGCAGACCATGCTGCCCGGCGAAGACATCGCCGCCGGAATCGTCGCCGACCTGGCCAAGCAGATTCTCGCTCTCGATGACCGCCTCAAACGGCTCGACGCTCAGATCCGGGACCGGTTCCGGACCCACCCGCAGGCCGAAGTAATCGAGTCGCTGCCCGGGATCGGGCCGATCCTCGGCGCCGAATTTCTCGTCTCCGCAGGCGATTTGGCCGCATACACCGACGCCGGACACCTGGCCTCGGCGGCGGGGCTCGTGCCCGTCCCCCGCGATTCCGGCCGCAGGACCGGGAACATGCACCGGCCGAAACGATATAGCCGCCGACTGCGGCGCGTGTTCTACATGTCGGCGCAGACCAGCATCATCCGCCCCGGACCCAACCGTGACTTCTACCTGAAGAAACGCGGCGAGGGACTCAAACACGTCCAAGCCATCATCGCCCTGGCCCGGCGTCGTGTCGCAGTGTTGTGGGCACTGCTGCGTGACAATCGCGTCTTCACCCCCGCTCCACCGGCCACGCAAGCGGCTTGACTTCAACATTGAGACTCCTC
>NZ_BAGM01000178.1 GCF_000308855.1 Nocardia veterana NBRC 100344
TCGCGCCATGTACGAGCACGCAACCGAGTTGCTGTCGCGGGCCCGCGCGGAATATCTACTCGACCGAGCACTGCCGGTGATGCTGTTCTCCGAAGCCCGCCGCTCGGAGAACTTCCATCAGTTGCTCGACACAATCGGCATCGCCGAGTCACTCGGCATGGACAGCGCCGCGCTGGTCACCGACATCGCCACCCGGGACGGGGAAGACTTGGGCGAAAGCCTGATCAGTGCCCGCGATGTCGCCGCCGTCCTGCGGACCCGCGCCGACATCCGCATCGGCGCCTACATACAGAACTCCACCGTGCCGGCGACAGTAGTGGCAGGGATCGAAACGCTGGCCTACTCCCCCACACTCGACACAGCCGTGGTCACCGCCGCCGTCGCGGCAACCAACACCGAAGACACCACGGCGACCACCCAGCGCGGGGGCCGCTTCATCGCGCTGCGCGACGCGCAACTTCCAGCAGTGCGCCCGATGCCCACCCGCTACCCAGGCGTGGATGTCGAACTCGCCGAATTCGCCGAGAGCCTCTACATGCGGCTGACCGGCACTGAAACCACACGCCTGGCCGACAACCGGCCCACCGTCCCGGCTACCGCCGCCGACAAGCTTGCCGTGCTCGACGCCTACGCCGACGCTGCCAGCCCGATCGACCGGCGCGCGAAGATCCAACGCGACTACGACTACTACATCCGCGAGCTCTCCCACGAACGCGGCCGCTGGCTGCTCGACCGCGCGTTCCCCGTTGCGCTGGTGCATCAGATCGAACGCTCCCGCAGCTACGCGAGCCTGCTCGACACCCTCGCCCTGGCCGACGCCCACGGACTCGACACCGGCGCCCTCATGGCCGCGCTCGTCGACAGAACCGACGGCGGCAGCGCGCTGATCACCACCCGTGACGCGGCCGCGGCCCTGCGAGCCGGCGCCGACGAATGGATCGGCGACCACGCCGTCACCACCATCGACACAACCACCACCGCGGAACTCGACACCCTTACGGGCAAACTCGACACCCACGCCGCGGAGCTGACCCAACTCGCGATCGACCGCAGCATCAGCGCCGACGTCCTGGCTGTCACGGCGCGGCCATCCCGCTGGCGGGCCCTGGACAATGTGGCGCCGCCGCGCGGCCTGGCGCCCATCCCGCCTCAGCACCCGGGCATGGATCTGGCGATGGCCGACTACGCCGACGAACTGCGGCGCCTGCTGCTCGACCTGCCCGCGGACGCACCGGACTGGCGAGCCCGCGCCGCCCAGATCACACACCTCACCGACGTCACCGACCTGGACGAAGACCTCCCTGCAGATGTCGCCGAGACCGCA
>NZ_BAGM01000177.1 GCF_000308855.1 Nocardia veterana NBRC 100344
GAGTGAGGTTCCCCCGCTTTCTCGGAGGGCTCTGACTGTGGTCCGATAGGGCCGGAAGGAGTCATTCGTGGCAGCACCGAAGAAGTACCCGGACGAGCTGAAGGCTCGGGCCGTGCGGTTGTATCGGGAGTCGGACCCGAAGCCGACGATCCGGAAGCTGGCCGCCCAGCTCGGGGTGCATCACGAGGCATTGCGGCTGTGGATCCGCCAAGCAGAGGCAGATGCCGGCGAACGCGACGACAAACCGACGACCGACATGCTGGCCGAGAACCGGGCCTTGAAGAAGCGAGTCGCCGAGCTCGAGCGAGTCAACGCCGTATTGCGTGATGCGAGTGCGTATTTCGCCTCGGAGCTCGGCCAGACCCGGCGGTGATCGTGGCGTTCGTCAGCGAACACCCCCAGCACCCGGTCGAGCTCGTATTACGGGTTCTGGGCATCGCGTCCTCGACGTATTACGGCTGGTTGCGGCAGGCGCAGGCGACGTCTGCGCGGCGGCTGGCCGATCAGGAACTGCTGGCCGAGATCGTCGACATCCATACCAGCTCCGGCGGAACCTACGGGTCACCGCGGGTGCATGCGATGCTGCGCCGGCGCGGGATCTCGGTGGGCCGCAAACGAGTCGAGCGGCTGATGCGGGGCGCCGGATTGCAGGGCGCGTTTCTGCGTAAGAAGTGGCGGCTGGGCTCGACCCGGAAAGATCCGCGTGCCACTCCGGCGCCGGACCTGGTCAACCGGGACTTCACCGCCGGCAAGCCGGATCGCTTGTGGGTGGCCGACGCCACCCGCATCGTCTGCGGTGAGGGAGTGTTCTGGCTGGCCGCAGTCCGCGACGCCTTCTCGAACCGGATCGTGGGCTGGAAGTGCTCGGACCGGTGCGACACCGAACTGGTACTCGGCGCTCTCGAGTACGCCGTGTGGACCCGCGACGTCCGAGACGGGCAACTGGTCCATCACTCCGACCGCGGCTCGACCTACACCGCTATCCGGTTCGCGAATCGATTGGCGGACAACGGGATATCTCAGTCCATGGGGTCGGTCGGCGACAGCTACGACAACGCCCTCATGGAAAATTTCTTCTCCACCCTCAAGACCGAGCTGGTGTATCGGAACAGTTGGCGCACAAGGGAAGAAGCCGAAAACGCCCTGTTCGCCTACATCGACGGCTGGTACAACACCCAGCGGATCCAGAAGAAGCTCGGCTGGAGATCTCCCGACGAATACGAAGCCAGCTACCATCACCAGGTTCCTACGGGAACCAGATAACCCGCTCTCCGGATTAGCGGGGGAACCTCA
>NZ_BAGM01000176.1 GCF_000308855.1 Nocardia veterana NBRC 100344
CGGCGGGGGTCACGTCGTGATGCGGGCCGAACGCCAAAAGGCCGGCCACACCGAGGGCAGCAGCACCGACAGCGAGGGCGGTTGCCCCCACGGTCACAGCACCAGTGGTTTCCATGACAAATCAGCTCCCGATCGGGACGGACACCGGCAGCAACGGCTGCGCGGGTCGAGAAACAGGAATCGGTTGCGCCACAACCGGAACCGAGGTCGCGGCCGGGCCAGGCGCGGAAGGTTCGGGCTCCACGGGTTCGCTGTCGTCCTCGACAGCAGCCGGAGCATCCTGGACGGGCTCGGCCACCGCAGCCGTGGGAGCCGGGGCCGGAGTCGAATCGTGTTGGGAGGCGCGGAACAACACCGCCAGGCCGTGGGTGTCCACGAGCAGCGATATCGGGGCGATAGCCGCCACGATCGCGCACAACCACGGCGGAAGCTCGCGACCGGCCGCCACGGCGTGAATGCTGTTGCCCAGCACCGACACCAGCGCCCCGACCACCAGAACCCAGGTGAAGAACCGGCGTTCCGGCGACTTCGCCAGCACCAGAGCCCCGGCAGTGGCTTGAACGATCGTGCCGTCGATAATCAGCGGGAACAGCCACGCATCACCGGGCGGGATGTGCGCCAACACGGCCAGGTCCCGCAAGGTAGCGAAGCTGAGGCGGAACGCGGCGGCACCGACGCCCACGATCACCAGGACCGCGAACACCCGCGCCGCACGCATTCCCCGCTCAGGCGTGAACATCAGGCAGCCTTGTCCGCCGCCAGACGCTCCGCCACGTCGTGCATCATCAGAATCTGCGGCAGCTGCTCGGCGAGGGTGCGAGCATCCTCGATCGACAGGTACAACCGCGCGGACCCGATGGCCTCGTGGTTCAGCTCCACACTCACCGCAGCCCGAGTCGGCCCCCATGCGGTATCACGCGCCGGGCAGTACTCGGCCTCAACACCATCGAACTTGTGGATGTATGCGCTGATGAACGACATGGCGGTCACGCAGCCTTCGAGTCGCTGCGCGCCGGACGAGCCGCACCCGGATCGGCCGCGGGGCCCTTGGCGCCGGAGGTGTCGCCGACGATGCCGGTAGCCCGCACCGTCCAACCCAGCGTCTTGAACTCGCCCTGACCGGTCACCTTCGGCTGAAGAGTGACGTTCTCCAGCACGATCGACCGCATACCGGGCAGAACCTCCGGAGTCGACGGCACCGGAGCCACGTCCGCCAGGAAGATCACCTGAATACTCGACTTCTTCGGGTTCGTCT
>NZ_BAGM01000175.1 GCF_000308855.1 Nocardia veterana NBRC 100344
TTTGCCGCCTCGGTGCGGGCGGTACGAGAGTGGGTCAGGCGGCGACCGGCCGGTCGGAACCGGAGCCGTCGACGACGGTGACGGCGCCGGTGGCGATGTCGAATATCCAGCCTTCGACGGTGACCGCCCCGGTGGCCAGCGCCCGAGCGACCGCCGGGTGGGTCGACAGATTCGCTTGCTGGGCAATGACATTCGCTCGGACCAGCGCGTCCACCGCGGTGTCGGGGCACCTGGCTGCCGCGGCGTCGGCGTGCCGCAGCCAGGCGGCAACCGTCGGGACGGCGCTGAGGTCCCGGCCCTCGGCGAGCGCGGTCATCGCGCCGCAACCGGAATGACCGCAGATGACGATGCGGCCGATCTGCAGAACAGTGACGGCATATTCGATACTGGCCGCCACGCCGTCCGCGCCCGGACCGTAGGCGGGGACGAGATTGCCCGCGGTGCGGATGACGAACAATTCGCCCGGTTCGCTACTGGTGATCAGCTCCGGGACGACGCGCGCGTCGGAGCAGCCGATGAACAGTGTGCGCGGCGCGTGCGTGGTGGTGAGCCGGGCGAACAGTTCCGCCTTGGCCGGAAAGACCGTGTCGCGGAAATGGCTGACACCGGTGGCGAGGTCGTGCATGGATCGCTCCCTTCGGATGTGCCGGCGCCCGTCGGTCCGGGCAATACCCAGCCTGCACGACCTGGAGCTATAGCGTCCAATATCGGTATTCGATGGACTCTATCGACTACACCAATGGCTGGCCGTCAGTACCCCTGCGTGAGGTCCGTCGCGACCGCGAAGAAGGCGCGGGCGGCCGCCGAGTGGTACGCGCTGTGGCGGCGCAACAGTTCCACCGGGCGGCTGGGCAGCGGCGGATCCAGCGGGACCGGGTGCAGATCGGCGTGTTCCCGGGTGAGCGCGTCGGGCAGGACGGTCGCCAACGTTCCCCGGCGGACGAATTCGAGCAGGGCGCTGATCGAATTGGCCTCGACCGCGATGTCCGGGACCACCGCGTGGTCGTCGAAGTAGCGATCGATGTGGCCGCGGGTGGCGAAATCGCTGCTGAGCAGGCCCAGCGGGGTCGTGGGGACCCGCTCGACGGGTAACGGGCCGGACTTCGCGAACGGATGACCGGAACCGACCACCAGGCTGAGCTGCTCGGTGAACAGGGCTCGGTGCTCCACCCCAGCGGTATGCGATCCGGCGAAGGCGATACCCAGATCGAGTCGGTCGGC
>NZ_BAGM01000174.1 GCF_000308855.1 Nocardia veterana NBRC 100344
GGCTAGCTGTACTGACCATGGACGTTGGTGACGGCGTGGCGAGGTGACATGGCGAAGACCTCCGGGTGAAGTGCGAGCTGTCGAGGAACGCATTCACCTGTCGGAGGTCTTCGTGTCCCACCGTAATGCCCCGCTGTCGGAGTTGGGCCGGCTGAGGCTGGCTCGTTGTGTCGTCGATGACGGGTGGCCGCTACGACGAGCTGCTGAGCGGTTCCAGGTCTCACCGACCACAGCGTGGCGGTGGGCCCAGCGCTACCGCGACCAAGGCGCCACGGGTATGGCCGACCGGTCCAGCCGCCCGCACCACAGCCCGAACCGGACCCCGACACGCACCGAACGCCGCATCATCAAACTGCGGGTACTGCGCCGCTGGGGACCGGCTCGCATTGCTTATCT
Source organism: Nocardia veterana NBRC 100344 (assembly GCF_000308855.1). Classification (GTDB taxonomy): domain Bacteria; phylum Actinomycetota; class Actinomycetes; order Mycobacteriales; family Mycobacteriaceae; genus Nocardia; species Nocardia veterana. The sequence goes on from NZ_BAGM01000174.1 coordinate 397, forward strand.
ACTGGGACTGCACCCCTCAACGGTCCATCGCGTGCTGACCCGATACCGGCTCGCCCGGCTCCGGTGGCTGGACCGCTGCACCGGACGTGTTGTGCGCCGTTACGAACACCACCACCCCGGCGACCTGGTCCACATCGATGTCAAGAAACTCGGCAAGATCCCCGACGGCGGTGGATGGCGCGTGGCCGGTCGCAGCGCCGGCAGCCGAAACTCACGCGCGCACACCCCCAACCGGCGTGGCAGCCACCCCATCATCGGCTACCACTACCTGCACACCGCCCTGGATGACCACTCCCGGCTGGCCTACAGCGAACTGCTGCCCGACGAACGCAAAGACACCGCAGCCGCGTTCTGGACCCGCGCAGCAGCCTGGTTCGCCGGCCGCGGCATCACGGTGCGAAAAGTATTGACCGACAACGGTTCCTGCTACCGATCACGCTCGTTCGCCGACGCCCTCGGCACAGTGGTACACAAACGCACCCGCCCGTATCGGCCACAGACCAACGGCAAGGTCGAACGCTTCCACCGCACCCTGGCCGACGAGTGGGCCTACGCCCGCGCCTACCACAGCGACGGTGAACGCTGCGCCGCCTTCACCGACTGGCTACACACCTACAATCACCACCGCGGCCACACCGCACTCGGCGGACACCCACCAGCCGACCGCGTTCCCAACCTCTCAGGCCAGTACA
>NZ_BAGM01000173.1 GCF_000308855.1 Nocardia veterana NBRC 100344
CGCGGGGGAGGAGGCGGTGACGGCCTCGACGCCGACGTGATCGGCGATGCGGGAGCGCATATCGTCGCGGGTCCAGTCGGCGACGGTTTGGCCGCCGCGCATCAGGATGTCGACGGTCAGGCCGTGGCGGGAGTAGTCCCACCACTCCACGCGCGGGAATCCGGTCTCGGCCGAGCCGAGCTTGAGAAGCGAAAACATCAACTGCGAGTGCGCGGGCGAGGCGAACGACAGAATGGCCGGGCGAAGAATTTCCGGCGCCTGTGCCAGTTCGCGGTCCAGGCCCTCGGCGGTGGTGGTGGCCGGGCGGCGGCCCCACGGCAACAGATGAGCCGCGAAGACCAGCGCGCCCACCGCTGAGGCAGCGACCGGGACCATGTTCACTACGTTCATGACCGCTCCCGGTAGTAGGCGCACATGTCGCACGGGCACGGTTCCCCAGTGACATCGCGGTAGGGGAAGGATTCGAGGTCTTCACCGGCAGCGATCTGGGCTTCAGTGATCGCGGCCCGGAGCTGGCCGACCAAGGCCGCAGCGACCTCGGGTGGCATGAACAGGTGCGGGCACGGGCCGCCCGAGAAGTGCTCGTCGTGGCCGCCGAAGGTGATGAAAATCCAGCCCTCCGGCGCGAACGGACTGTTGAACTTGACCGCCGCACGCCCGTACCCATCCGGCGCGCCGGGCATCTGGTAGTGCACGGACTCGTATTCGTTGTGCGAGACCCAGTAGCCCTGGCACTGCTGCATCACGATGTCTTCGCTCATTGCCAGGGCTCCTTCAACCCATCGAGCCCGCACAGCAGTCGGCAGTCCTGCGCAGGGGCGGCGGGCAAGCCCGGCTCGTCGCAGAACATGCTGCAGCCGTGCGACTGCGGGGCAGCGGGGGCCGGGTCGTCGCACAACATGACGCACCCCGGCTTGGCGGTGGTGTGCTCGACAGCGGCCGGGGCCACCG
>NZ_BAGM01000172.1 GCF_000308855.1 Nocardia veterana NBRC 100344
AAGATCTAAGTGGATGTCGCGTGAGATATTCAAGCATTCGAATCTGCACCCGAATCGACAGCTTCCGATTTCGCTCGGGAATCAGAGGGGCGACGTTCCGGCCAGTACACCACCAGGCAATACACCCCCACCGACAGCGGCAGGACTACGAGACGTAGTCCGAGGGTTCCCCAGATGCTCACCCTTGCCTCCCGCTCTGATACATCGGCCATCTAGCGAACGACAGCCGAGGTAGGACGGCCTCGACATCGGCTAATCCCATGAGGCTGTTCAGGGTGAGCGGGTCCAGATGGTTCGCCGAAGGGATGATCACCGCATCGACATCAGCAGTGCGGACCTGATCCGGCAACGGCAGCAATGAACTAGCCGGCCAAATGAGGGCGTAGCCCAGATGCCTCGCCAGGCGCTGCACCTGGGCGCGATCCCAGTCCGGCGCGACGGTGACATCGGAGTCGATCCACGCGAGAGCCGTGGGGCGGAATCTCATGTGCACACCTTCTTGTCCCGTGGTGCCGCGCGTGTCGATCGGTCCATGGGTCTCAACCGGCGGCGATAGCGTCTTTACATCGCCGAGCGTATACGAAGATACGTATACGGACAACTGTTCCAGTGCACTGACCAGCAGGTTTGATCTTTCTCGGACTTCGTATACGCAAATCCCTTGTGCGTATACGAACCTACGTATACGATGATGTCCATCGCCGCTACCGAGTGAGGCGAGATTCGAAATTCACCCAGACACAAGGAGATTCAGTCATGGCACTCAAGGATCTGCGTTTCAACGTCGCGTTCAACGAAGCGTTCGAGAAGGGTCTTGTGCTGGTCGGTGAGATCGAGCCGGATACCGAGTACAACCAGAACCGCAACGCTCCGGCTCGTCAGAAGGTGGACCCGGTGACGGGTCTGCGGCAGTGGAAGGCCACCGCGACGAATCCGGCCG
>NZ_BAGM01000171.1 GCF_000308855.1 Nocardia veterana NBRC 100344
GAGCTCCTAACGGGTTCGATTGCTGAGTCGTCGCCAGCAGATCAGGGCGGCAGCGAGGTCGAGGAATCCGTGGTGGATGTCGGTGCGTCGTTCCCATCGGATGGCCAGCCGCCGGTACTGGTGCAGCAGGGCAAATGATTGTTCGACGATCCAGCGGCCGGCGGTGACCTTGTCACGGGTTCCGCGGCGCGCGATGTAGCCGGTGATACGTCGTTGCCGCAGTTCGGAATACACGCTGGGATAGTCGTATCCCTTGTCGGCGATCAGGGTCGTGATCCGGTGCCGGGCTCGGCCCGCACGCCCGCGCAAGGGCCGGACCCGATCGAGCAGGGTGGGCAGCAGCAGATGGTCGTTGACATTGGCCGCCGACAGCGCCACCGCGAGCGGGAATCCGTTCGCGCAGGTCAGGATGTGGTGCTTGGAACCGGTCTTGGCGCGGTCGACCGGGCTCGGACCTGTTGCGGCGCCCCTTTTTTCGCCCGCACGTGCGAGCCGTCGACCATGACCCGGTCGAAGTCGATCAGCCTGGCAGCGTGGGCGCGGGCGAGCATGGCTTGATGGATCTTCTCGAATGCCCCGGCGGCCTGCCAGTCCCGTAACCTGCGCCAGCAAGTCATCCCGGACCCGAATCCCAGTTCCTGGGGCAGGTCTTCCCATCCGATCCCGGTGATCAGCACGAACAAGATCCCCTGCAACACCAGACGGGAGTCCATCTGCGCTGGTCCCGGCGTCCCTGCCGGTTTCACCGGCAGTAGCGGTTCGATTACCGCCCACAACTCGTCATCCACGATCCAAGGTGCGGCCACGACGAAACATACTGCACTGCAACAGAATCCGACGCCACTCGACTGAACCTGTTAGGAGCTCT
>NZ_BAGM01000170.1 GCF_000308855.1 Nocardia veterana NBRC 100344
CCTGGGGCGAGTGTTGTGGATGTGGGGTGGTCGTTGGTGTCGTCGCGGGCGCAGTTGCCGTGGCGGTCGGTGGCGGTGGTTGCCGGGGGTGGGGGTATGGCGGAGGTGTCCGAGCCGGTGCGGGTGCGGTCGGGTGGGACGGTGTTTGTTTTTTCGGGTCAGGGGTCGCAGTGGTTGGGTATGGGTCGGGGGTTGTTCGAGTGTTTTCCGGTGTTTGCGGATGCGGTGGCGCAGGTGTGTGATCCGGGGTGGTTGTTCGATCCGGGGGTTGATGTGGGTGTGACGGGGTTTGCGCAGTTGGGGTTGTTTGCGGTGGAGGTGGGGTTGTTTCGGTTGTTGGAGTCGTGGGGGGTGAGGCCGGATGTGTTGGTGGGGCATTCGGTGGGTGAGATTGTGGCGGCGTATGTGGCGGGGGTGTTTTCGCTTGCGGATGCGGTGCGGTTGGTGTCTGTGCGGGCTGGGTTGATGGGGGGTTTGGGTGGGGGTGCGATGTTGGCGGTGGAGGCGGGTGAGGGTGTGGTGTCGGAGGGGTTGCCGGTGGGGGTGTCGGTGGCTGCGGTGAATGGGCCGGGTTCGGTGGTTGTGTCGGGTCCGGTGGAGGCGATTGTCGAGTTGGAGCGGTGGTGGGGGGAGCGGACGCGGGTTCGGCGGCTTGGTGTTTCGCATGCTTTTCATTCGCCGATGATGGAGCCGATGCTCGCCGAGTTCG
>NZ_BAGM01000169.1 GCF_000308855.1 Nocardia veterana NBRC 100344
GGCGTCAAGAACCTGGAGCAGTTGGCCCTTGGCGCGGCTCAAGGCTAGGTTTCGGGTACCGGCGATGCCGAGTTTGACACCATTGGCGGCATACCGAATCCATGGCCGGCCATCCGCGATAGAGGCGATGTCGGAGGCGGGGCCGTCCTCCTGGAGGATCCATTCGACCTCACATCCAGACGGAAGCTCCTGCGCTTCAATGCATTTCCGTGTCTCGGTGAGGAAAGCCGATCCGGCGGGGTGTACAGCGGTCAGAACCGAGATAAGCAACTTCGTGTCCCTTCGGCGATTGGTTCTTGTGTGCTATCTCGGCCAGAGAGCGAGATTGGTCGTGTAGACGAGTTGCGTTCGGTCACCGGGAAGAACGACATCGGCAACTTCGACCACACGGCCGGTCGTATCGATGGAAGTCTTGCGGATGTCGAAGACTGCCACGCCTTCGGTCGGCATTCCGAGCTCGGCGGCTTCGTGAACTGTCGGTGGACGAGCCTCAACCTCCTCTCTGATCGTGGCAACTTCGATACCGACGGTGAATAGCTGGTGTTGCGTGCCACCAGGCCATGGCTCGCGGTCTTCATCCAGCAATTCGGGGTTGGATGCCACATGGTCGTAGA
>NZ_BAGM01000168.1 GCF_000308855.1 Nocardia veterana NBRC 100344
GATCAGCAGCAGGAGCAGCAGCTGGCGGAGATGATTACGCATGGTTTGAAGGATCCGGCCGCGCATGCGATCGCCGATTCCGGTAGTTCCGGGACGGGTTCGGCGTGTACGTCGGGTAGTGGTGCGGGGTCGGGGAACGGTTCGGGTGATTGTTATGGGGGGTCGGGGTCGAGTTCGGGTTCCTCGGGTGGGACGTCGAGTGACACGGTGGGTTACGGTCCGGCGCAGAGTGCGTTTCTGGCGGCGTTCGGGTATGGGTTGTTGAATCCGGATGTGGCTCCGCCGGGGACGAATGATTGGGGGTGTAAGCCTTCTGCGGTGCATCCGGAGCCGGTGGTGTTGGTGCATGGTACGTGGGAGAACGCGTACAACAACTTCGCTTATGTGAGTCAGCCGATCAAGGATGCGGGCTATTGTGTGTTCACGTTCAATTACGGTAGGTCGAATCTGATCCAGGGTGGTGGGTTGGGTTCGGTGTTGCCGGGGACGAACGGGACGGGGTATATCCAGGATTCGTCGAAGCAGTTGGCGCAGTTCGTGGATCGGGTGTTGGCGGCGACGGGGTCGCAGAAGGTGAATCTGGTC
>NZ_BAGM01000167.1 GCF_000308855.1 Nocardia veterana NBRC 100344
AGCAGGCGAGGACGCGGTGACCGCCTCGACGCCGACGTGATCGGCGATGCGGGAACGCATATCGTCGCGGGTCCAGTCGGCGACGGTTTGCCCGCCGCGCATCAGGACGTCGACGGTCAGGCCGTGGCGGGAGTAGTCCCACCACTCCACGCGCGGGAATCCGGTCTCGGCCGAGCCGAGCTTGAGAAGCGAAAACATCAACTGCGAATGCGCGGGGGAAGCGAACGACAGGATCGCGGGGCGGAGAATCTCCGGGGCCTCGGCCAATTCACGTTCGAGCCCTCGAGCGGTGGAGGTGGCCGGTCGGCGGCCCCACGGCAGGATGTGTGCCGCGAAAAGAAGGGCGCCGGTGGCCGATACCGCGTAGGGCACCATGTCGACGACGGTCATTGCCAGGGCTCCTTCAAGCCATCGAGCCCGCACACCAGCTGGCAGCCCTGTACCGGGGCCGCGGGCAGCCCCGGCTCGTCGCAGAACATCGTGCAGCCGTGGGACTGCGGGGCGGTGGGGGTGGGTTGTTCGCAGAACATGACGCACCCCGGCTTGGCGGTGGTGTGTTCGACAGCGGCCGGGGCCACCT
>NZ_BAGM01000166.1 GCF_000308855.1 Nocardia veterana NBRC 100344
CATGCTGACGATTTTAGCGGAGGCAATCATGCAGGCTCTGACTGAGGCGGGCGAGCGGGTGTGGGTGGTAACCCGGCCGCGTAACGATGTGTCGGGGCTGGTTCCGCGGCCTACACAGGTGGTTCCGGCGTGGGATTACCATGCTGCCGCTCGCCAGGTGGCGGAAGACGCCGATCCGCTGTTGGTGGCGGCTGCGAAGGCCGACCCGACCGATCGCACGGCAGGGTTCCGGGCCTACGGAGCGTGCTACTGATGGCCAGCAACGTGGTTTCGTTCCCGGTCCGCTCGGCCGAGCCGTTGCGTCCGCCCCGGCTGACGTTCGCCCGGATGTGCATCTGGTGCGGCGCCAGAGATTGTGTCGCCGCCAATTGCGAAGAGTTGCACCAGATTTCGGAGTGGGTTGTGTGCCGCCATTGCCGCGGTACGGGCGAAGGTTTTAAGGCCGGACCGACAGGGTGTACGTGTGCGTTCGGGCTGGTTTTGGTGGCTCCGCTGATCCAGCGTCGACGCGCTCTGATCACCGGGCCGCATCC
>NZ_BAGM01000165.1 GCF_000308855.1 Nocardia veterana NBRC 100344
GGCGGGGAGGGCATTCGCCGTCCCGATCGGGGAGGGATCGGAACCGGCGACCGAATTCTGTTCGGGGGCAGCGACTTCGGCGGGGAGCGGGGGTAGTGGGAAGGGGATGACCCGCTGCACGTCGTTCGCCAGCGACTGTACGTCCACGGCAGGTAACGGCACAGTGGGCAGGGACAGCGCAGGCAGTGGCACGGCAGGCAGGGACACGGCGGGCGCCTGCGCCGGATCGACCGGGGACGCAACGACGTCGGCGGGGGATGCGGTGGCTACTCCGGTGCCGAGGAAGACCGCGAGCGGCACCATGCTCGCGATCAACATCGGACGTGACAGGCGCCGATGGCAGGTCTTCGGCATTTCACACCTCCTGGGCGAATATCTTCGAGAGCCCCGACCCTCTGGCATGTTTCACAGGTGCGGCCGGGTCAGTTTAAGCGTCCAGCTCGGCCCGCCAGTGAAGAATTGGCAAATCTGTATGCGGCCGAGAAAAGGGAATTCTTCCTCTGTGAATATCGAATTTCCGGTTTT
>NZ_BAGM01000164.1 GCF_000308855.1 Nocardia veterana NBRC 100344
CAGGGGCAGGGGCAGAGGCTAGCAGATGCCTTCCGTAGCCAACAGTGGTTGTCTTTGTGGTTGCAGGGGCAGGTGCAGAGGCCAGCAGGATGCCCTTCCATAGCCCACAAGCGTTGCCTTGGTAGTTGCAGGGGCAGGGGCAGAGGCCAGCAGGTGCCTTCCATAGCCGACAGTGGTGGTTTTAGTGGTTGCAGGGGCAGGTGCAGAGGCCAGCAGGTGCCTTCCGTAGCCCACAGTGGTGGTTTTAGTGGTTGCTGGGGCCGGAGCAGAGGCAAGAAGATGACGTCCGTAACCCACAGTGGTTGTCTTGGTAGTGGCAGGAGCGGGTGCGCTTGCCAGGAGGTGGCGGTCTGTCTGAGCGTTGGCCACAGCGAAAACAACGACAAGCGCGATAAATGTCCTCATGATGCCTTACGGGATAAGGCACCTGTGTGGCTTTGTTGAATGTCGAAGATTCTGAG
>NZ_BAGM01000163.1 GCF_000308855.1 Nocardia veterana NBRC 100344
GCACAAGGCCATCTTCGGCTTCAACCAGGGCCAGGAGGGCAGGCATCTGCTGTCCGAGGCCACCAAGGTTGCTGCTGCTGGTTCCCTTGCTGCTGGTGACATCACCTACGACAACGTGCACAAGGCCATCTTCGGCTTCAACCAGGGTCAGGAGGGCAGGCATCTGCTTTCCGAGGCCACCAAGGTTGCTGCCGCTGGCTCCCTGGCTGCTGGTGACATCACCTATGACAACGTCCACAAGGCCATCTTTGGCTTCAACCAGGGCCAGGAGGGCAGGCGCCTGCTTTCCGAGGAGACCAAGATGGCTGCTGCTGGTTCCCTGGCTGCTGGTGACATCACCTATGACAATGTCCACAAGGCCATCTTCGGCTTCAACCAGGTCCAGACTGGACGCAAGCTCCTAGCTGTGTAAGGGAGGCAACATGTCACCCACCATGCTTTCACAAAACCTG
>NZ_BAGM01000162.1 GCF_000308855.1 Nocardia veterana NBRC 100344
TTGAAGTTGGTCGACGACCGGTATTCGGCGGTGGTGCCGATCGGTGTCGGATTGGGCCTTCGGCAAGGCGAGCTGCTCGGTTTGTCCCCTGACGATATCGATCGCGAGGCGATGACGGTACACGTGCAACGTCAGGTGAAGTACGTCAAGGGTGCACTAATGTTCGCGCTTCCGAAGCGGGAAAAGACTAGGTACGTACCGATCTCTCGGTCACTGCTCGGTGTGATTGACAGTCACGTTGAGCGATTCCCGGCCCAGTCGGTGACCCTGCCGTGGGGTTCGGCGGCCGGCGAGCCGCGGACTGTTCGCCTGCTGATAACGAAGCCTGATGGTATGGCGTTGAACGGCGACCTCTTCAACAAGATCGTCTGGAACCCGGCGTTCGGGAAAG
>NZ_BAGM01000161.1 GCF_000308855.1 Nocardia veterana NBRC 100344
GATCCTATATAGCCAAATTCGGCAACCACCGCGCAAAGCGGTAGTGACGAGAAATGCCGCGCTACTGGCTTTTAGCTTTCAGCGACGGGGCGATGCTGACGGTGTGGCTCTGGTCGTCCGCACTGGCTGGGCCGAGACGTAGCGCGGCGTTTTTGACCGCGACAGCGCGTTGCAGCGCCATTCGGCGGCCGGCTTCTGTCCAGCTGCGATGGTGGTCAGAGCGTACGGTCTGATTAGAGTGCTGGCGATATAGCCACGTCGTTGCTTGATCGAAGTGACCGTCAGCCACCCCGGAGAGACCTGCGAACATGATGAGGTCGTCATCTGTTGGGAGACCGCCCCATCCGCCGACGATGCGGACCGACGCTGTACGCAGCATGAGCC
>NZ_BAGM01000160.1 GCF_000308855.1 Nocardia veterana NBRC 100344
ACCGGAACCGTGTCGACGGCATGCACGCTATGCGGCATCTGTACGCATCCAAGTTGCTTGCGCGTGGAGTGAGCGTCAAGGAACTGGCCGACTATCTCGGCCACGAAGATCCGGGATTCACGCTACGGGTGTACACGCATCTACTGCCGTCCAGCCATGAGCGCGCCCGGCAGGCCGTGGACGAGGCCGCCGGCATCTGGCAGGTTCCTCCCGACGACGGCCTAGAGGCGGCCTGAGCGCCGATGAAGGCGACAATAGCTCTCGCCGGAACCGAAAAACCGGTCCAAGTCGTTACCGCGACTCGGACCGGTTTTCCGTTGTCCTACAACCTATTTCAGCTCGGCGCTGGACAGTTCCAGCACCCGCCGTGCG
>NZ_BAGM01000159.1 GCF_000308855.1 Nocardia veterana NBRC 100344
CCGGCGGTCCGGCCGGGCCGGGCACGGGCGCCGTGCCGCGCATTCCCCCCGGCCCGGGAACCGGTGCGATGCCGCGTGTTCCGGGTGGCCCCGCGACCGGTTCGGTCCCGAGACTGCCGGGTGAACCGGTAGGCCCGAATACCGGTTCGGTACCACGTATTCCGCCGGGGACGATGCCCGGCGGGCCCGCGACGGGTTCGGTCCCGCGCCTGCCCGGTGGACCCGGACCGTACCGTCCGGCGCCGGAGGACGGCGGTACCGTTCCTCGCATTCCGGTGGCGCGCCGGGCGCCGGCCGGACCGCCTCCCGCCGGGCCGATCCCGCCCCG
>NZ_BAGM01000158.1 GCF_000308855.1 Nocardia veterana NBRC 100344
CTCGGTTCTTCTCCCATTGATAGCGCTCATCGGTCCGTCGGACCTTCACATGCGGGGTTCGAACGAAAGTCCCGACACCATGGCGCGACTCGATCAGTCCCTCTGCGCGGAGGACGGCAAGGGCCTGCCGGATGGTTGGACCGCTGACCTTGTAACGCTCAACGAGGGCCGCCTCGATCGGCATCCTGTCGCCAGGCCGTAGCTCGCCGCTGGAAATCATTTGTCGCAGCTCGTCGGAGATGAGCTCGTACTTAGCGGGCATCGGCTGGTCCTTCCCACGGTGAGGTCTGGTTCATCTTAAGTCCTCTGTAT
>NZ_BAGM01000157.1 GCF_000308855.1 Nocardia veterana NBRC 100344
TCCGGTGGCCCCGTCCGCAGCGGATGTCACTTCCGGAGGCCTGCCCGCCGAGCCTGCCGCTCGCGAGTGTCCTTCCCGGCCGCACTGTCCTGGCTTATCGAGGACTATCACGACCCAACCGCAGGTCAAGGGCGCATTCGCGTCAGCTTCGCTGATGGGCATTCGCCCACCCTTGACCCACGGCCGGGCCGTGATCGAGGCGTCCTCAGCCAGAACAGCACAACCGGGAAGGACACCCACCATGATCAGCAAGCGCGACGGGCAGACCTCCTTCATCTGCGACATCTT
>NZ_BAGM01000156.1 GCF_000308855.1 Nocardia veterana NBRC 100344
ACGACCGTGCTCGGCCCGGACACGAAGCCGCCCGCTCCGGCCCCGGCGGCGACCGCGACCGCGCGAACGCCTGCGCCGCAAGCGAAACCGTCTCCGGTCCGGGATCGGCGGATCTGGTGGGCGGCCGCCGCCGCGCTCGTGGTGGTGGCGGTGATCGTCGGTCTGGTCGCCACCTCGGGCTCCGACGATCGGTCGGATTCGCGGGCCGACGGCACCGGGACGTCGGCTCCGCAGCAACCGGGCACGGCGTTCGCACCGCCGGGCGC
>NZ_BAGM01000155.1 GCF_000308855.1 Nocardia veterana NBRC 100344
CCGGACCGACCGAGGACTACACCGGGTTCGACCCCGACGACCTGGGCGACGACGACATCCCCAGTGACGGCTACACGGGACCGGTGGCGGCATGAAACGAGGATTCGTGACCGAAAACCACGTCGTCATCTACTGCGACGGCTGCGGCGACCTCTACACCGATCCTCGCGGGGACGCGGTCTGCTTCACCTCCACCCACCAGGCCGCCTACTACCTCGCCAGCGGCCGTCACGGCTGGGGCTACGACGGCG
>NZ_BAGM01000154.1 GCF_000308855.1 Nocardia veterana NBRC 100344
AAAGCGCTCGCCGACTACCGTACCGATGCCCGCGAGACCGGCGCCTCGATTGCCGCCAACTTCTCGCAGGCGTCGGTGATCCGCTTCTCCGCCAAGGACATTCAGGTTCAGGGCAGCGACACCTTCGCCGGCCGGGTTCTCGCCGACGCCGGGGTGCAGCGCCCCGGCGCGCAACGCGAGGGCTCGTTCACGGTGGACAGCCTCGCCTCGCAGAACGATCGCGACAAGGTCGAGGGCGAC
>NZ_BAGM01000153.1 GCF_000308855.1 Nocardia veterana NBRC 100344
GCGCAATGAATGGGCCAGCTTCCGTGGTGCTCGATCGCCCACCTATTCACTGCACCTGCTGGGACACGGCCGAATGGTAAACCCTCGTACGGGGGGAACGACTTCCGCGTGCCGTCGGGCAAGAGATCGTCTGCTTGGGCGACGGCCCAGTGAATGGTGGGATCTGCGAACGCTGGAATCAGCGTCGCCAACGCATGCGGTAGGAGCAGGTCATC
>NZ_BAGM01000152.1 GCF_000308855.1 Nocardia veterana NBRC 100344
GGGAAGGGCGTTTCGGTGCGGGCCTCTTCGCTATTACGCCAGCTGGCGAAAGGGGGATGTGCTGCAAGGCGATTAAGTTGGGTAACGCCAGGGTTTTCCCAGTCACGACGTTGTAAAACGACGGCCAGTGAGCGCGACGTAATACGACTCACTATAGGGCGAATTGAGTGAAGGCCGTCAAGGCCTAGGCGCGCCGGATCCCCCGGGCCATACT
>NZ_BAGM01000151.1 GCF_000308855.1 Nocardia veterana NBRC 100344
AGTATGGCCCGGGGGATCCTTGGACCGTTAATTCATATATCGAAGTAGCAGGTTGTTGCCCCGCCTGATGTTGCCACTACTTGCTCATGACAGTTTTTTTAGGCAATGCAAACTACTATTTGATATTTTTTTCCAAGTACAGTTGTAGGGTACTCCTTATACTGATTCTTCTGAGCCTGTACGGGGAGCATTAGGTACTGATGTAGTAGG
>NZ_BAGM01000150.1 GCF_000308855.1 Nocardia veterana NBRC 100344
TTCGCCCTGTCGGCGCCGGAGCCGGCTCGCGAAATTCTCGGTTCGACTCATCGAACCCTCCTGTGGATTGCGGACAGCCCCCATCGGCCGCTCCGGCGCTCGATCGGGCGACGGTGAGCCATCGTTGCCTCCCAACGGGTTCGGCGAGTGGGTGGTGGTTGATCGAACGCACCGCTCGCTCGGCATGTCCTGACCGGGTGT
>NZ_BAGM01000149.1 GCF_000308855.1 Nocardia veterana NBRC 100344
CCCCACCCTTCTTCCGGCCGCCCGCCACCGATGTCGGGCAGTGAGTCGCCAACGACGCCGACTCCCGGCCGCGAAGCCCCGGATTCCTGGCTATCCGGGGCAACCACCGGTCACCCGGCGCGGACGAACGTCCTTCCGTCCGCATCGGGTCACCGCCAACAACTACGTTGGGTCGCTGCCGAATTCGCCTTATACCTAT
>NZ_BAGM01000148.1 GCF_000308855.1 Nocardia veterana NBRC 100344
ACCAAAAAAATTCAAGGGTTAAAAAAAAGTGACATTTTCTCCTGTTTTTTACACATGATTTTGAATGCTGATGGGTCCACGTCCAGCTCTAAAGGTAGGTTCATGGTTCTCCAAAGTTGCTTTCTTGTCAGAATTGAGCCACATCAGGTAGGTGGGGAAGTAGATCAGTGAGGATGCTTCACATG
>NZ_BAGM01000147.1 GCF_000308855.1 Nocardia veterana NBRC 100344
ACTAGTATGGCCCGGGGGATCCTAGAGACCATTCGCGATTCCATGAGACTCCAAGGGTTCTGCACAACTTATGCACCTCTATTAGATCATTGTGTTCTACGAAGCCTGGACTGCATTACATATTCACAACCAACATGAGAAGAGCGGAATAGATGGCCGGATGTTTGGTGGCTTTGATATA
>NZ_BAGM01000146.1 GCF_000308855.1 Nocardia veterana NBRC 100344
CGAATGCCCATCAGCGAAGCTGACGCGAATGCGCCCTTGACCTGCGGTTGGGTCGTGATAGTCCTCGATAAGCCAGGACAGTGCGGCCGGGAAGGACACTCGCGAGCGGCAGGCTCGGCGGGCAGGCCTCCGGAAGTGACATCCGCTGCGGACGGGGCCACCGGA
>NZ_BAGM01000145.1 GCF_000308855.1 Nocardia veterana NBRC 100344
ATGCCGGATCTCGCCTTCAGCGCCAAGTACACGGAAATTGAGGCCGACGAGGATCTCGCAGATGCGTTTGCTGTACCTACAGGCACGCGTCTTCTTCAGCGGGACTACCGCACCCGGCCACGCAACAGCTCAGCTCCGTTCAACCTGTCTCGTTCGTATCTCG
>NZ_BAGM01000144.1 GCF_000308855.1 Nocardia veterana NBRC 100344
TGATCTTCCACAAAGCTTGTTCCTAGAGAGGGAGGCTACAAGTGGTTGCCCACGATGGCTGTGGGAAAGAACAAGCGTATTTCCAACGGCAAAAAGGGAGGAAAGAAGAAAGTGGTCGATCCTTTCTCGAAGAAGGACTGGTATGATGTC
>NZ_BAGM01000143.1 GCF_000308855.1 Nocardia veterana NBRC 100344
GGGCCATACTAGTACTGGATGCATCTGCAGGATATCGCGGCCGCGTCTTCAGAGGGGGATAGCATGACCTCACGCCTTCTATAAAAGCCCTCCCTTAGTCTTTTGATTATCCCATGACATTACACTTATTGTGAGGGGGTT
>NZ_BAGM01000142.1 GCF_000308855.1 Nocardia veterana NBRC 100344
CCCACGGCCGGGCCGTGATCGAGGCGTCCTCAGCCAGAACAGCACAACCGGGAAGGACACCCACCATGATCAGCAAGCGCGACGGGCAGACCTCCTTCATCTGCGACATCTGCGACTACGACGAGGCCACCTACCTCACCC
>NZ_BAGM01000141.1 GCF_000308855.1 Nocardia veterana NBRC 100344
TCGGCTGCGGGAGGCCAAGTCGGGTACGGCAGACGTCGCGCCCAGCACTGCCCGGTCGTTGCATGAAGCGGCCAGACAGGAACAGGCGGCGTTCTGCCACGTCGCCAGAGCGGCGCCGACG
>NZ_BAGM01000140.1 GCF_000308855.1 Nocardia veterana NBRC 100344
ACTAGTATGGCCCGGGGGATCCTACGTTCCAAATGCAGCGAGCTCGTATAACCCTTTAAGAGTTGCTCTTTTTGTTTGGTAAGTTGCAAATCGAAGTTTTAGATTGAGTTCTACGTCGA
>NZ_BAGM01000139.1 GCF_000308855.1 Nocardia veterana NBRC 100344
ACTAGTATGGCCCGGGGGATCCTTATCTGTCAAAACCGCTAATGTCCGTTCTAAGACCGTCTGGAGAACACTTGCCCATCAGTGCTTTTGAACCTTTTTTTCACAGGTCCCTTCCGA
>NZ_BAGM01000138.1 GCF_000308855.1 Nocardia veterana NBRC 100344
CGTAGTCGCGGGTGTGCAGTTCGTTCCAGCAGTAGGAGCCGGGCTCGTTGTAGATGCCGGCGCCGGTGTGCGCCTTGGCCTGCCACACGCCGAAGACTCCACCGGTCGGGTCA
>NZ_BAGM01000137.1 GCF_000308855.1 Nocardia veterana NBRC 100344
CCGGCCGGTTCTGACTGACTTGGCGAAACAGCCCGAAAATAGCTCCTGAGCTGCGTGTATGCATCTCGGGAGTTCTCGCCTGTTCTGGGCAGTTTTCGGCCTCTCACGGC
>NZ_BAGM01000136.1 GCF_000308855.1 Nocardia veterana NBRC 100344
CCCCCGAGCGGCCCGGTCGACCAGGTCCCGCGCGCACCCCGCCCCGAGCGGGCCGTGCCGCGGCACATCCCACCGCCGGACTCGGAGTCCCGGCACCGACCGGCCGGCCAACAGTCCGCGGCGCCGAAGCAGAGCGCGCCGGGTGGCTCCGGTCGACCGGCCCGCGCCGACGCCCAGCAGTCGAACCCACGGACCGCCCAGCAGGCGGTACTGGAACGGGAACCGGAAACCCCGAATTCGCGACTGGTTCGCGATTCCGGGTCCATCGCGGTCGCCACCCTCGTCAGCCGGATCACCGGCTTCGGTAAGCAGTTGCTGCTGGTCACCGTGCTCGGTCCGGCGATCGCCAGTGCGTTCACGGTCGCCAGCACGATCCCGACCATGATCTCCGAACTGCTGCTCGGCGCGGTGCTCACCGCCATCGTGGTGCCCACGCTGGTGCGTGCCGAGAAGGAGGACCCCGACGGCGGCGCCGCGTTCGTCCGCCGCCTGGTCACCGCGGCGTTCACCGTGCTGGCCGTCGGCACGGTCCTTGCCGTGGCCGCGGCACCGGTGATGACCACGCACATCTTCCTGTCCGACGACGGCAAGGTGAATACGGCGCTGACGACAGCGCTGGCATTCCTGCTGCTGCCGGCCATCCTGTTCTACGGCATGTCGGCGCTGCTGATGGCGATCCTGAACACCCACCAGGTGTTCAAACCGGGGGCATGGGCACCGGTGCTGAACAACCTGGTCGTACTCGCGGTCCTCATTCTCTATGCGATCACGCCGGGGGAGATCAGTCTCGATCCGGTGCGGATGGGCGATCCGAAACTGCTGGTGCTGGGGGTCGGCGTCACCGTCGGTGTGATCGTGCAGATGATCAGTCTGCTGCCGGCGATCCGCCGCCTCGGGATCGACCTGCGTCCGCTGTGGGGAGTGGACGCGCGGCTCAAGCAGTTCGCCGGAATGGGCGCGGCGATCATCCTCTACGTCCTGATCAGCCAGATCGGCTGGACGATCGCGACTCGTGTCTCCTCACATGCCGACGTCGCCGGTCCGACGATCTATCAGAACGCCTGGCTGCTGTTGCAGCTGCCGTACGGCGTGCTCGGCGTGACGCTGCTGACCGCGATCATGCCGCGACTGAGCCGCAATGCCGCCGCCGACGACAATCCGGCTGTCGTCGACGACCTGGGCGACGCCACCCGGCTGACCATGATCTCGCTGGTCCCGGTGGTCACCTTCCTCACCATCGCGGGACCGCAGATCGGCCAGGCGCTGTACGGCTACGGCAACTTCGGCAGTTCCGACGCCGGCCGCTTGGGCGAGGCCGTGTCCTGGTCGGCCTTCACACTGATCCCGTACGCCCTGGTGCTGATCCACCTGCGCGTGTTCTACGCCCGCGAACAGGCCTGGACCCCGACCTGGATCATCCTCGGCATCACCGGCGTCAAGATCGTGCTGTCGCTGCTCACCCCCGTCTTCTTCGCCGATGATCACGTCGTCATCGCCCTCGGCGTGGCGAACGGTCTGGGCTTCGTGACCGGTGCGGTGATCGGTGGCTGGCTGTTGCACCGCAGCCTGGGCGACCTGCGCATGGCCAATGTCGGCCGGACCGTGACCCGAGTGGTGCTGGCCTCGGTCGCGGGCGCGGCCGTCACCCTGATCGTGGACCAGGTCCTCGGTCTGTCCCGGCTGGACGGCGGTATCGCGTCGATCGTGCGGGTGGGTCTGGACGCGATCGTGATGTTCGGCGTGGCCTTCGGTCTGATGCGCCTGGCCGGCATTCCGGAAATGGTCGCGATCACGGTCGCCATCTCGCGTCGCCTCGGCTTCACTCCGCCGGCGCCGGACCTCGGTTTGGACGACACCGCCGCCGATATGCACGACACGATGGTGCTGCCGCGCCCCGACCTCGCGGCCCCGTACTACTACCGGTACGACCCGTACACCGACGCCCAGACCATGGTGTTGCCGGTGATCCGTCCTGGTGCGGTTGACCGCACCGGCCAGGGCGAGTTCCCGTACCCTGTTCGGCAGAGAAACGCAAATGCCGGTGCCGCATCGGCACAACGGACTTCGACATATCAGGGCGAAGGAGGAGCGAGGGTGAGCGACGACGCGGCGGAGGGCAAGCCTTCCGTCGAGGCTGCCGACGCGGCAGGCGCAGTGCGCACCGACGACGTCCCGCCCGGGAGGGTCCCGCCGGCCGAACGCGCGCAGGATTCCGCATCCGACCGTCCGGAGGACCCGGCCGGTCCGGCGACCGGATCCGATGTCGACAGCGCCTCGGAGCAGGATGCGCCGCAGGGCGCGGCACCGACTGACGGCGCGGCAGCCACGCAGATCCCGCCGCGGGACCCGGCCTACGACACCGGGATGCTGCCGGTGGGTTCGCCGGAGATGCCGCCGATGCGGGTGGAACCACCGGCCCGGCGACTGCCGCGCGGCCCGAAACTCATTCCGGGCGCCTCGGTGGCCGGTGGCCGCTACCGCCTGCTCGCCGATCACGGCGGGGCGCGCGGGCTGCGGTTCTGGCAGGCCCTGGACGTGAAGTTGGACCGCGAGGTCGCGCTCACCTTCGTCGATGCCGATCAGAAGGCCGGTGACAACCCCGGTCACGACGGACCGCAGGCCATCCTCTCGCGGACCCTGCGCCTGGGCCGGATCAATTCGCCGGGCCTCGCGCGCGTACTGGACGTGGTCCGTGGCAGTTCGGGCGGCATCGTGGTGGCCGAATGGACGCCCGGCCGTTCGCTGCGCGAAATGGCCGAAACCAAGCCGTCCCCGATCGGCGCCGCGCGGGCCATCCGGGCGCTCGCCGCGGCGGCCGAAATGGCTCATCGCGGCGGCGGTTCACTGTCGATCGACCACCCCGACCGGGTGCGCATCAGCGCGTCCGGCGACGCCGTCCTCGCCTTCCCGGGCACTCTGGCCGATTCGGACGCCCAGTCGGATGTGCGTGGCCTCGGCGCCATGTTGTACGCGCTGATCACCGCCCGCTGGCCGATTCGGACGGGTGGAGTCACCGGTTCGGCGGCGACCGTCGGCGGGCTGAAACTGGCCGATTTCGGCAGCGACGGTTCACCCGTCGAGCCGCGGCAGATTCGTCCCGAGGTGCCGTTCGAGATCTCCGCCGTAGCCGTCCGCTCGCTGGAGTCGGACAAGGGTGTGCGCACCGCGGCGACCGTTCAGCACGTCCTCGAGCAGGCCTCGGTCGTGGACCAGAAGACCGACTTCATTCCGGTGCTGCGGCTGGGCCAGCGCGCGGTGGCGAATCCGGACGAATCCCTCGCGGATCCGGAGTTGCTCGCGGCGGAACGGGAGCGGTCACAGCGGATGATGTGGATCCTGGTCGCGCTGGGTGTACTGGCCGCCCTGGTGGTCGGTGTGATCATCTGGTGGCTGTTGAGCATCTTCGCGCCCGGTTCCGCGGACGAACCGCTGAACGAACAGCGCAAACTCGGTTTGACCACGGCCAGTGTCGCGCCGAGCACGTCGGCGTCGGCGGCCGCGGGGCCGGCGGCGACCACGGCCGCCGGAACTCCGGTGCCGGCGTCGGGAGTGTCGGTGTACTCGCCGGAAGGCACCCCGGACAGCCCCGGCAGCGTGTCGGCGCTGCTGGACGGGAATCCGACCACGACCTGGCATACGGATCAGTACTTCCAGCAGTTCCCGGCGTTGAAGAAGGGGGTCGGCGTGCTGGCGACCCTGCCCGGCACCGCGAAGCTGACCAAGGTCGTCATCGATTCCGCGTCGCCGGGCACCGTGGTCGAGGTGCGAACCTCGCCGACCGCGGTCCCCACCCTGGATCAGACTCAGCTGATCGGCCAGGCCACCCTGGCCGACGGCGCCACCACCATCCCGGTTCAGTCCGACCAGCCCGCGCGCTACGTCCTGATCTGGATCACCCAGCTGGCGAACAACGGGGGCCAATTCCAGTCGTCGCTCGGCGACATTCGCTTCGAAGCAGCCCCCTGATCCGGCTCTCCGGGCCGGTTTTCCCGCCCGTGATGCGCCCTCGTCCTGGTTGCTACCGATTCGTAATAAACGATATGATCCACAGCGCGCTCTCAGCAGGGGAGCTTCCTGGGATCTGGTGTCTCGGTCCTGGATGATGCGAAGTTTGCGGCCCGTCCGGGTGTTGGACGTGTGGGCCGCCGTGAGCGCTGTCCAAGGGGTTTGTGTGTCGTTTGAAGCGATCGAGCGATCCAGTGGGGGGACCACCGAGCCGTCTGCTGTCCGCCATCGCTCCCTCGATCCGGACGAGAGCACCGATTTCGAACTACTGTCCGCCCACGTAGCCGGCGACCGCGACGCCTTCGGCATCCTCTTCCGCCGCCACTACAACCGGCTGTGGCAGTTGGCGTTGCGTACCTGCCGTACCCCGGAGGACGCGGCAGATTCCCTGCAGGATGCCCTGCTGTCCGCCCATCGCAACGCGGCAAGCTTCCGCGGCGATGCCGAGGTGCGCAGCTGGTTGCACCGCATCGTCGTCAACGCATGCCTGGATCGTATGCGGCGCAACAAGTCTCGGCCGAGTACTTCACTGTCGGACGAATCGGTGGCCGAGCCGGCGGCCGAACGCGACGACATCGCCCATCGCGAAGTGAAGATGGTGGTCGCGGCCGCGCTGTTCACGCTGCCTCCCGATCAGCGCGCAGCGCTGGTTGCGATCGACATGGAAGGGTATACCGTAGCGGAAGCGGCGCAGTTGCTGGGCGTCGCCGAGGGGACGATCAAGAGTCGCTGCGCCCGGGGCCGGAAACGGCTGGAACAGGAGTTGGAATTCCTGCGGAATCCGGGGAACCGGACGTAGCCGAGAAGCGTCATTACTAAGAGACGAACAGAAACTCGTCGTGCTTGCCGTCGCATCCGCGATGCGAGACAGGCGCTACGTCACGAGGCCGGACCCGGAGAGGCGATGGACGACAAGGGCGAATTCGCCGCGCGGCGCCGCCGTTCCGGGATGTGGGGCGACGAAGCGGACACAGGAGGTGTGATGGCAGCCCGTTCGGTGTCGCAGCCTCCGTTGTCCACCGATCTGCTCGCCGATCTTCACGCCGACAATGTCCCCGCCGAACAGGCCGAGGCGCTGTGGCCCCGAGTTCGCCAGGACCCCGAAGCACTCCGATTCCTGCATTCCCTCGACGACGTCACCGCCGAATTGCGCGCTCTGGCCTTGGACGACCGCATCATGCACCCGATACCGGCCCAGGTGGCGGCGCGGCTCGACGCGGTGCTCGACGAGCTCTCCCGCGGCGAGCAACCGAAACCGGTGGCGACGGTTCATCGCCTCTTCGCCGCCGAGCAGCCCTCGACCCGCCCGATGCCCGCCCTCGAGGCGGTGGCACCGGAGCCCGCGGACGAGCCGCTCGCCGCGGAACCGGATGCTCCGGAAGCGCCGGTCGCGTTGGACGGTTACCGCGCGAAGCGACTGCGCTGGCTCACCGCGGCAGCCGCTGCCGTGGCTGTCCTCGCCGGAAGCCTGGTCGCGTTGGACGCGGTGCGCGACCGCACCGTGAGCCCGAATGCGTTGCCCGCCAAGCAAACCACCACCGTGGCACTCGACGACGATCTGTCCTCGGGAGCGGTCCTGAGTGCGATGGGACGCAACGATGTCACCGGCCCGCTCTCCGGACCGGGCGCCCTGACCAGTTGCGTGAAGGCGGCAGTGCCGGACCGCACCGTTCTCGGTTCGACGAATGTCACATATCACGGTGGCCCCGCCGTTTTGATTCTGCTCACCGGTCCCCGGCCGCCGAAGATCACGGCACTGGTGGTCGGGTCGGGTTGCAGCGCAGCGGATCCGCAGATCCTCGACGTGCGCGATATCGGCTGACGTCACACCCGCAGGCCACAGCCGACCGGTCCGGGAACAACTGCGTTTACCCTGTTGTTGACCGACACGCCTGTTCAACACTCCTCGGAAGGGCACCATGAGTACGCCTGTTCGCGATCTGATCATTGTCGGCTCCGGCCCCGCCGGCTACACCGCCGCGGTCTACGCAGCCCGGGCCGAACTCGAACCGCTGCTGTTCGAGGGCACCCAGTTCGGCGGCGCGCTGATGACGACGACCGAGGTCGAGAACTTCCCCGGTTTCCGGGACGGCATCATGGGCCCGGACCTCATGGAAGAGATGCGTGAGCAGGCCAAACGCTTCGGCGCCGATATCCGCACCGAGGATGTCGAGGCCATCGATCTCACCGGCCCGATCAAGTCGGTCACCGTGGGCGGTGAGGTCTACCGGTCCTACGCGATCATTCTGGCCATGGGCTCGGCCGCCCGGTACCTCGGCGTGCCGGGGGAGCAGAAGCTCCTCGGCCGCGGGGTGAGCGCCTGCGCGACCTGTGACGGATTCTTCTTCAAGGGACAGGACATCGTCGTGGTCGGCGGCGGCGACTCGGCCATGGAAGAGGCGACGTTCCTCACCAAGTTCGCCTCCAGCGTCACCATCGTGCACCGCCGCGAGGAGTTCCGTGCGTCACGCATCATGCTCGAGCGTGCGAAGGCCAACGAGAAGATTCGCTTCCGCCTGAACGCCGAGGTGGTCGAGGTGCACGGCGAGAACTCTGTGACCGGCCTCACCCTGCGCGACACCGTGACGGGCGAGACCTCCGAACTCGCCGCCACCGGCCTGTTCGTGGCGATCGGTCACGACCCGCGCAGCGAATTGGTCCGCGGCCAGGTCGATCTCGACGCCGAGGGCTATGTGAAGGTCCGCGAGCCCGGCACCGCCACCTCCGTCGAGGGCGTCTTCGCCGCGGGCGATCTGGTCGATCACACCTATCGGCAGGCGATCACCGCGGCGGGCACCGGCTGCCGTTCGGCGATCGATGCCGAGCGCTGGCTCGCCGAGAAGGGCGATATCACCAGCAACACCCTCGACAACGCCGGCAATCCGGTCGAAGTAACCGCCGGCTGATCCCCGAGACCCCTCGAATATCGCGTCACCGCACACCGCTAGGAGTTCCACCATGTCCGAAACAGCCACCAAGACCGTCACCGACGCCACCTTCGAGCAGGATGTGCTGGGCAGTGACAAGCCGGTGCTCGTCGATTTCTGGGCCTCCTGGTGCGGTCCGTGCAAAATGGTCGCCCCGGTACTGGAGGAGATCGCCGCCGCCCACGCCGACAAGCTCACCGTCGCGAAGGTCGATGCGGACGCCAACCCGACCAGCTCCCGCGACTACGGTGTGATGGCGCTGCCGACGATGATCCTGTTCTCCGGTGGTAAGGAGGCCAAGCGCATCGTGGGCGCCAAGGGTAAGGCCGCGCTGTTGCGCGAGCTCGAAGGCATCATCTGAGTCGTCCTCATCGAGGCCCCGGCTGCGACACGTCGCGAGCGTCGTCCGGTCGGGGCCCGTTGCGGTTCACCAGCGGGCACTCCGGATCCGATAGCTGTGTACTATTTCGGCACCCGGAGAATTGCCGAAATTCGGCTCGGGTCTGAGACAATCGACCGACGCTCCGGTCGTGCGAGGGTGTGTGCCGTCGCATAAGTGGGTACCCGGGTTGGCGGAAGGAAAGGGCTCTCACGCATGCACCGACTTCGTCACGGCGATACTGGTCCAGCCGTCGCTGAGGTCCGGAGCACCCTGGCAAGTCTCGGATTCCATCCGCATCCGAACGGAACCGACCGGTCCGGCGGGCACGGGGAGTACTGGAAGGACTCCGACGCGATCTTCGATCGTGAACTCGATTCGGCCGTACGCGCTTTCCAGCAGCAGCGTGGTCTGCTGGTCGACGGCGTCGTCGGACCCGCCACCTATCGCGCCCTCAAGGAGGCCTCCTACCGGCTGGGCGCTCGTACCCTCATCTATCAGCTGTCGGCGCCCCTCTACGGCGACGATGTGGCCACTCTGCAACGCCGCCTGCAGGATTTGGGCTTCTACGTGCACCGCATCGACGGCTACTTCGGTCCACACACGCACGAGGCGCTGACCGCGTTCCAGCGTGAGATCGGGCTGTCCGCGGACGGTATCTGCGGTCCGGACACCCTCCGCTCACTGGAACTGCTGGGGGCCCGGGTGACCGGTGGCAACCCACACCGCATCGCGGAAGAAGAGGTGGTGCACCGGGCAGGCCCGCAGCTGACCGGCAAGCGCATCGTCATCGATCCGGGAATGGGCGGTGAGGACAAGGGTCTGGCGGTCCCCACCGAGTTCGGCGATGTGTACGAGTCGGAGATTCTGTGGGACCTCGCGAGCCGGCTGGAGGGCCGGATGGCGGCCACCGGCATGGAAACGTTCCTGTCCCGGCCGTGGGGCGCCAATCCGACCGATGCCGAACGTGCGGAAACCTCCAACACCTTCGATGCGGATCTGATGATCTCGCTGCGCTGTGCGGCGAATCTGAGCTCGTCCGCCGGGGGAGTCGCGAGCTTCCACTTCGGCAATTCCCACGGATCGGTGTCGATGATCGGCCAGGTTCTGGCCGGATTCATCCAGCGTGAGATCGTCGCGCGCACCTCACTGCAGGACTGCCGCACGCACGCCCGCACCTGGGATCTGCTGCGTTTGACCAAGATGCCGACAGTACAGGTCGATATCGGTTACCTGACAAACGAATACGACGCGTCCGTGCTGACGAATCCGCGGATGCGCGATGTCATCGCCGAGGCGATCCTGATTTCGGTGAAGCGGTTGTATCTGCTCGGTCAGGATGATCAGCCCACGGGTACATACACATTCGCGGAGCTGCTGGCAGAGGAATTGGCCGCGGCCGACCGCATGTAGGCAGATCGTCGGCTCTATCCAGGCTCTTTCGAACACCCGAAAGGCGCCCCGGAATTTCGCACCGGGGCGCCTTTTCTCGGTTCAGTGACAGGGCACTCCGGGCTGTGCCTGCGCGGCGGCGGCCGCCAACAGCTGATCCAACGCCCGTTCGACGTCTTCCTTCCACAGGTGATCGCTGTCCAGCTCGAGCCGCAACCGCGGGAAACGATGATGTGGTGCGACCACGGTGAATCCGACGTTCTCCAGGAATTCGGCGTCGATCATGCAGCTTTCCGGTGAGCATTCGCTGTTGGCTCGCCGGCGCGGCGCCGACGCGACCCCCTGCCCAGGCGTATCGATCCGTTCCATGAAGAACATCGAGCGCACCCCGCCCGCCGGGAGAGCGGTGGCAGCGGGTTCCGTGCGGATTCCGAAGGCTTCGATCGCGCGAACGCCACGGCGCATCAGATCGCCCACGACGGCCTGGATCAATCGGTGGGCAATATCGCCATCGTTGTGCGGAGGTTCGGCCCGCAGCGTGGTCAGCAGGACCGCATCCGGGCTGACCGGGGAGGTGGGGAACAGCGTGGCTCGTGGCACGGCGCTCGGTGGCGAATAGAGTGCGCAGCCGGCCGATTGACCGTCGACGAGCGCGATCTGTCCGCACGAACCCCATTCGAGCATCACCGTGGACAGCCACGCCTCCTTCTCGAAGACGGGATCGCTGAATTCACGGGAGTCTGCCGCCACGGCCGGGTCGATCTCCCAGAACACGCATCGACGCGCATGCGCGGGGAGTTTGTCCAGTCCGCCGAGGGTTAGTGCGGTCACGCTGGTCGACACCGCTCTACTCAGCCTCCAGCTTTCCGATTCATCTATGCTCACGCCGCATCAACATCTTCTCGCCAGCAAGAATATGCGATCAAAGCGAACGCCTCATTTCCCATCCCTTATCGATCGCGGCAGAGCCGGTTCGGTTCGAAAAACAGTGGCGTCACAGTGACGTTTCTCGCCGAGGCCCGGGGTTCTACCCGATCACGATGAATTTCGGCCCGTGATGGTCGTCAGAGCTGCTGTTGTTCCATCAGCCCGACGATGCGTTCCAGATCGTCGACCGAACCGAACTCGACGACGATCTTTCCCTTCTTCTTGCCCATACTCACCGTTACCCGGGTGTCGAACGAGTTGGCCAACCGCTCGGCGACCTTGTCGAGTCCCGGCGCATAAATCTGCTTCCGCTTCGGCGCCGGCTTCGGCTCGTCCTCGGGGTAGCGGTTGGCGAGAGTGACGGCCTCCTCGGTCGCGCGTACCGACAAACCCTCGGCGACAATTCGTTCCGCCAACCGTTCCTGTGCCTCGGCGCCGGCCTCCAGTCCGAGCAGGGCGCGTGCATGCCCGGCCGACAACACACCGGCGGCCACCCGGCGCTGCACCGGGATCGGCAGCTTCAGCAGACGGATCATATTCGTCACGACCGGTCGGGACCGGCCGATACGATTCGCCAATTCCTCATGGGTGACGCCGAATTCCTCCAGCAGCTGTTGATAAGCCGCGGCCTCTTCGAGCGGGTTGAGCTGCACGCGATGGATATTCTCCAACAGCGCATCGCGCAGCATGGCGTCGTCGGTGGTCTCCCGCACGATCGCCGGAATGGTTTCCAGCCCGGCTTCCTGACAGGCTCGCCAGCGCCGCTCACCCATCACCAGCTGATAGCGCGGGGTGGGGGAGGACTCGAGCAACCGGACCACGATCGGCTGCATCAAGCCGAATTCGCGCACCGAGTGGACGAGCTCGGCGAGTGCCTCCTCTTCGAAGACTTGTCGCGGCTGCTTGGGATTGCGCTCGATCTGGTCCGGCGGGATCTCACGATAAACCGCGCCCGCGCCGGATTCCTCCGCCGCGTCGGGAACCCGGTGCAGATAGGCCGACGCCGGATGCGGCCCGATCGGATCGAGGCCGATCACCGCATTCGCGGCCGCGCTACCCAAACCCTGCACATCGGCGGGACCGGTCGGGATCAACGCGGCCAGCCCGCGCCCCAATCCACCTTTCTTCGCCTGACTCATCGGCTTACCGACCCCTTTCCTCTGCTGCACCACCCGTACCGACCGCGGCGCCGTCCTGGCCTTGCGTCGTGGTCGGCGCCGCCGCGCGCGCCACTCCCGAACGGGCAGCGATCTCCCGCCCCGCATCCAGATAGCTCATCGCACCGCGGGAACCAGGATCGTAATCGAGGACGGTCATCCCGTAGCCCGGCGCCTCCGAAACCTTGACACTGCGTGGAATCACGGACTTCAGCACGGCATCGCCGAAGTGGCCACGCACCTCTTCGGCCACTTGGTCGGCGAGTTTGGTGCGACCGTCGTACATCGTGAGAACGACGGTCGATACATGCAGCTCCGGGTTCAGATGCGACTGCACCAGACTGATATTGCGCAACAACTGCCCGACACCCTCCAGCGCGTAGTACTCGCACTGGATCGGGATCATCACTTCCTTCGCGGCGACGAGCGCGTTGACGGTCAACAGACCGAGGGAGGGCGGGCAGTCGATCATCACGTAGTCGATGTCGTAGCCGGCGAGATTCGCTTCCTGAATCGCGGCCTTCAATCGCCCCTCGCGAGCGACCATCGAGACCAGTTCGATTTCGGCGCCGGCGAGATCGATGGTGGCCGGAATGCACAGCAGCCGTTCATTGTGCGGGCTGCGCTGAATCGCCTCCTGCACCGAAATCTCACCGATCAGCAGTTCATAACTCGACGGCACCCCGGAGTGATGATCGACGCCGAGAGCGGTGCTGGCATTGCCCTGCGGATCGAGGTCGATGACGAGGACCGTCATCCCCTGCAGAGCAAGGGCGGCAGCGAGATTCACCGCAGTGGTGGTCTTGCCCACGCCACCCTTCTGGTTGGCGATGGTGATGATGCGTTGTTCGCGCGGTTTCGGAATGCTGAGCGAGCCGGGGTGTAGGACCTGGCTGGCGCGGTGCGCCTCGGCCGCGATCGGCGTCTCGGCGGCGGAGATGTTCCCGAATGCGGTCTTCGCGAACTCATCTCCCTCGAGGCCGCCGCTGTCCAGCATTCCGGGCACCCGGGACGTTGTTTCCCGTGAAACATTCGCCGGACGGTTCGACATACAGGCTCCTAACCCCGAGAACTTCAGACACGTGCCCAGGCAGCACCGGCGCCGCATGGCTCGAACAAGCTGAACGCGGTCGGGTTCACAGGCCACCTTCGAGACCTTGCCCGCTCCGAGATCAGGCCCTGACCGACAAACTTGCCCTAACCGACGAGCCGCCGGGAACCGCGAATCCGCGCTCACGCTCGACGACAACTAGCTTGCCAGCACGGGCCACAATACGGAAGTTGAACCGCGGCAATCACTCTGCGACACGCTCGGAATGACTCGTTCCGGCCACCGAATACGCCCGCCGGGACCGATGTTTCATGTGAAACATCGACTCCTACCGACCGCGCTCGGCCCGCCGCGTTGCCTGCTTGTTGGCGCGCTTCTCGGCGCGTGGGACGCGTTCGACGCTCAATACGACCGTGGGCGGTGACACGATGCCGATTCCGCATTCGAGAATGCGCGCATGGCCGGCGCCGGCGCGAGCGAGTTCCATCCGGTCTCGCTCCAACTCTTCGGCGACGCTGGAACCCTTGAGTGCCAACATATGGCCGTGCTCGCGCACGAGCGGCAGGGACCACTTGGCCAACTTCCCCAGGGGAGCGACGGCCCGCGAGGTGACGTAGTCGGCGCCGCCGGCCTCCTTCCGCACATCCGGTTGCTCGGCGCGGCCGCGGACGACGGTGATCGCCAAACCGGCCGACTCGATGAACTCGGCCAGGAATTTGGTTCGGCGCAGCAGTGGTTCGACGAGCGTGATGCGGAGGTCCGGTCGCGCGATCCCGAGCGGGATTCCGGGAAGCCCGGCGCCACTGCCGATATCGACCACGGAGGCACCGATCGGAATCAGCTCGCCCAGCGCCGCGCAGTTCAGGATGTGACGGTCCCAGAGGCGCGGTACCTCACGCGGCCCGATGAGACCCCGTTCCACGCCCGCGGTGGCCAACGCGGCGCAGTACTGCTCGGCCAACGGGAGGCGATCGCCGAATACCTCGTGCGCCACTCCGGGTGGCGTCAGGTCGGTGGGAGCGCCGTCGTCGGGGGAGTGGGGTGTGGCACCCGCGCCTCGTTCCACGTGAAACATCCTTCCGGGCCGATGGGAAACTCACGGTATCCGGGCGACCGTCGCCCGGCCGAATCAACCATTGCGGAAACTCATCCAAAGCGTAGGGCCCCCGGTTCGATGAACCGGGGGCCCTACCTCAGTCGTATGAAATTGTCAGGCGGGGATGACCACCACATGCCGGTTGGGTTCGACGCCCTCGCTCTCGCTCGCGGCACCCTCGACGGCCGCGACCGCATCGTGGACGATCTTGCGCTCGAAGGGCGTCATGGCGGCCAGCGATTCGGGCTTACCCGTTTCGGCAACCCGCCGTGCGGCGTCCGTGCCGAGTGCGCTCAACTCCTCACGTCGCTTGGCCCGCCAGCCGGCCACATCGAGCATGAGCCGGCTGCGCACGCCGGTCGCCTGCTGTACCGCAAGCCGGGTCAGCTCCTGCAGCGCGTCGAGCACCTCACCGCGCCGGCCGACCAGTTTCGACAGATCCCGGCCGCCATCGATACTCACAACCGCGCGGTCGCCTTCGACATCCAGATCAATATCGCCGTCGAAATCGAGGACATCCAGCAGCTGTTCCAAGTAGTCGCCCGCGATCTCGCCCTCTTCGATCAACGCCTCCTCGGCATCGGTCGGGTCCGGCTCGGTCGCCTCGTCGTGATCGTTCACCGCCGCATCATCCTGCACACCGAGGGCCACAGTGGCGTCCCCTCCATCGGTCTCAACAGTCATATGTCGTTTCCTTCAATCTGATCATCCGTCGTATCCGGCGCGCGCACCGCGCCGGGAAGCCGTGACCTTGCGCCTAGCGACGTCGCTTCTGATTCGCGCGACCCCTGTTGCCGGGCCGCTTGCGATTACCCGAACCGGGCCCCTTGCCGGCGGAGGAACCGGACTTCGCCGTAGAACCGGATTTCGCCGAGGTACCCGAATTCGCGGCGGCCGGGGTAGCGCCGTTCGTCTCGACGTCCGCGGACTTGTCGGCGCTCCCGGGCGAGGCGGTCTCGGCCGAACCGGACTTCTTCTTGCTCGGCTTGGCACCGGGCTTGGGCGCATTCTGCGCCTTCCGCTCGATGGCCTCCTCTTTCTTCTTCTGCTCTTCCTTGTCGATCCGGCCGAAGACCAGATGCTGCTGCCCGTAGGTCCAGATGTTGTTGGCCACCCAGTAGAGCAGGATGGCGATCGGCAGGAACGGGCCACCGACGACGACGCCGAGCGGGAAGACCCACAGCGCGAGCTTGTTCATCAGCGCGGCTTGCGGATTCGCCGCCGCCTCCGCGCTCTGCCGAGCCACCGAGGCACGGGCGTTGAAGTGCGTAGCGAGTCCCGCGATGATCATGAGCGGCACAGCCACCGCGACCATATTCCAGACGTGCGGAATGCCGCCGTAATCGGCATATGCGTCCAACGTCGCCTTGGGGGAGGTGATCGCCGCGGAGATCGGCGCGCCCAGGATTCGGGCGCTCAGGAACGACTGCACATCGTGCGCGCTGAACACGTAGTTCGGCGTCATGGCGTTCTGCTCGGGGGTCATATTCAGCTGACCGATGCCGCTACCGGTCCGGTTGAACGAGCGCAGCACGTGGTACAGACCGATGAACACCGGCACCTGGGCCAGCACCGGCAGACAGCCCATCAGCGGGTTGAAGCCGTGTTCCTTCTGCAGCTTCTGCATTTCGACGGCCATCTTCTGGCGGTCGTTCTTGTACTTGCGCTGCAGTTCCTTGATCTGGGGCTGCAACTCCTGCATCTGCCGCGTGGTACGCACCTGTTTGACGAACGGCTTGTACAGCACAAGCCGCAGCGTGAACACCAGGAAGACCACGGCCAGCGCCCAGGCGAAGCCATTGCTGGCCCCCCGGTCGAAGTCTCCGAGTCCGAATATGAACCCGAAGATTCGGTGCCAGAACCAGAGGATCCAGGACACCGGGTAATAGATGAAGTCGAGCACGGCTCTATGTACTCCCGTCGGTCGTGTCGCCGGTCACCGCGCGCGGCGACCCTTTACAAGACTTGTGTTCAGCCGCCTCGTCGTGGGGTCGGCTGCTCCGATGGGAGTCGGACTCCCGAGCATTCGACTCGTCGGCGCTCGACTCGTCCGCGTTCGGCTCATGGGTTGCC
The DNA here is from genome assembly GCF_000308855.1 of Nocardia veterana NBRC 100344. Lineage (GTDB taxonomy): Bacteria > Actinomycetota > Actinomycetes > Mycobacteriales > Mycobacteriaceae > Nocardia > Nocardia veterana. The sequence continues at coordinate 15,008 of NZ_BAGM01000136.1, forward strand.
GGCTCATGAGCAAGACGTGGCGGAGCGGTTTCGGCGGCGGCCCGTTTCGATTCCGGAACGGGGTCCCACCCACCAGGGTGCCAGGGTGCGCATTTGGCCAGACGCACGACCGTCAATCCGAGTCCGACGACCAGCCCGCGGGTACGCAGGGCGGTCACCGCGTACTCGCTACAGGTGGGGGTGAAGCGGCATACCGGCATGCGGGTGGGGGAGACGTAGGTCCGGTACAGCTCGATCACAAAGATCAGCGCATTCGCCGGCAGACGCGTCACGACCCGCAGACGGTTCATGACGCACCACTCTGATCGAGCCGGGTGGGACCGATGTCGAATGCCAGCTTTCGAAATGCCGACCGCAGCTGCCGGTCGAGATCCGCCGACGTCGCTGTGGCCGCACCGGGGAGCGCACGGATCACGACATCGGCGTCGGCGGGAAGATCGGCCATCAGCCCGGCGCAGATATGACGCAGGCGGCGAGCCACACGGTGTCGAACCACCGCGGTGCCCACCGCCTTGCTGACAATCAAACCGAAGCGAGGACCCCCGAACCGCACCAGCGGTCCGGTCTCGGCATCGGGTAATGCCGGGTCGTCCGACGGCGTCGGCAACACCACATGCACGACGATGTCCCGTCTCCCGATTCGTCGGCCCCGCCGCACCGTCCGGGAGAAGTCGGCACGATGATGCAGCCGGTACGGCTCAGGCAACACCCGAGTGTCCGAGCACGTAACGGGTGAACGGAAGGAGCGGGACGAACGGCGAGCGAGGCATGGCGGCGATGCCGATGCCGAGCGATCAGGCCGTCAGAGAAGCGCGGCCCTTGCGACGGCGCGCCGACACGATCGCGCGCCCGGCACGGGTGCGCATCCGGAGACGGAAGCCGTGGACCCGCGCACGACGACGGTTGTTCGGCTGGAACGTCCGCTTGCCCTTGGCCACGGTCAACACTCCTCGAGTTGGTGGGCACCAGGTGGCGCCCGAAGCTGTTCGGTGAAACGATGTGGACGCGATGAAAACTGGTCTTCATCGGCACAACGCCCATTGCGTGGTGGTCCCGCTGGATCGAGATTCGACCGGGCAGCAGGCAGCCAACACCGCGTCAACGGGTGACTGTACGAGGGTACTGATCAGCCAGGACAGGGTCAAACTCGGGGTACCCCATGAGACGCCCGCCACTCGGACGACTCGCCGGTGCGAACGGCGGTGCGTGAACCACCCTTGTCACAGCCGTCGCCGACCCACTACGATTCATAGCTAGAAGATTGCTGCAGAAGCGCAGGTCCAGGCGCTGACCGGGGGGTTATCGCAGCAAGCCACGTATCACCACCGTTCTCCACATCTGTGGATAATTGTGTGGAAAGACCCCTGGAGTGGCATATTCGTATGGCTGACGGCCAGGCTTGTCGGTGGTCGCCAACCGCTGGTGCCCCTATCGACATGCTCCGGGGAGGATATATACGTGGACGACGAGCAGAACGTGTTGACCGCGGTCTGGCCCGAAGTGGTCGCCGAGCTTACCGCCGGCTCCACCGACGGCGCTATTCCGCCGGTGACCAACGCACAGAAGGCGTGGTTGGGACTGGTGAAGCCGCTGACGGTCGCACAAGGCTTTGCCCTGCTCTCGGTACCTTCTTCCCTCGCTCAGGAGGCGATCGAGCGCGATCTTCGGGAACCGATCCTGCGTTCGCTGGCCCGCCGGCTGGGGCCCCAGGTGGAGGGTCTCGGCGTCCGGATCGCGGCGCCGACCAGTCCGCCGCCCGACCGTCCCGGCACCACACCGCGGCACGCGCGGCTCACCTCCCGGCCGGAACGGATGCGCGACAAGCCCCGGGAACCCGTCGGCTTCCCGGCTCCGCCGCAGTATCCCGAGCCTGGGGAATTCCCCACCCCCCGCTACCTTTCCCCAGCCGATTACCAAGCCCGTAACCCCTATCCCCAGGGTGAGTACCCGACGGCGCCGATGGCGGGGGAATTGCCGGACAGCCTCGGACCGTCCTCACCGCTGCGGCGCGAGCCGGAACCGCACCTGCGCGACGACGTGGTGCGCCATGACGCCGACGCCCTGCGCCACGATCCCGAAGGTCTGCGCCGGGAGGCCGACGCCCTTCGACGCGAGCCCGATTCCCTGCGCGGTCCCGATTCCCTGCGCGCTCCCGAGTCCTTCCACAGCCCGGAACCGCTGCACAGCCCCGAATCCCTACCCGGCCCCGAGACGTTGCGGCGAGATCAGGAAGTACTGCGTCGCGATCACGAGATGCTGCACCCTCAGGAATCGCTGCGACGTGAGGCCGAACCGCTGCGGCATGATCAGGAGCTGCCTCGGCCGGGCGGACATCCGGGGCAGGAATCGCTGTTCACACCGGATGCGGAGGTCGCACCGGTACCGCGCCCGGTACCCGGCGAGGAATCCGACGAACCGGTGGTCAACGCGCGCAATTCCTGGCCTACGTATTTCACCAAGTCGCCGGAGCCGCCCCCGCCGGCCCCGGCTTCGTCTTCGGCCAGCCTGAACGCGAAGTACACCTTCGAGACCTTCGTCATCGGCGCCTCGAACCGCTTCGCGCACGCCGCCGCCGTGGCGATCGCGGAGGCACCGGCCCGCGCGTACAACCCGCTGTTCGTCTGGGGCGCTTCGGGATTGGGCAAGACCCATCTCCTGCACGCGGCCGGGCACTACGCGCAGCGCCTGTTTCCCGGGATGCGGGTCAAATACGTCTCGACCGAGGAATTCACCAACGACTTCATCAACAGCCTCCGGGACGACCGCAAGGTGGCGTTCAAGCGCCGCTACCGGGAAACCGACATCCTGCTGGTCGACGACATCCAGTTCATCGAGGGTAAGGAAGGTATCCAGGAGGAGTTCTTCCACACCTTCAACACGCTGCACAACGCGAACAAGCAGATCGTGGTCTCCTCCGACCGGCCGCCCAAGCAGCTGGCCACCCTGGAGGAGCGGCTGCGCACCCGGTTCGAATGGGGTCTGATCACCGATGTTCAGCCGCCGGAGCTGGAGACGCGAATCGCGATCCTGCGCAAGAAGGCGCGAATGGATCGTCTCGACGTTCCGCACGATGTGCTGGAGCTGATCGCGAGCCGGGTCGAACGAAACATCCGCGAGCTCGAGGGCGCGCTGATCCGGGTGACGGCCTTCGCCTCGTTGAACGGCCAGCCGCTGGATCTGTCGCTGGCCGAAGTGGTGCTGCGCGATCTGATGCCCGATACCACCACGATCGAGATCACGGCCTCGACGATCATGGCCGTGACCGCGGAGTACTTCAACACCACGCTGGAGGAGCTGACGGGCCCCGGTAAGGCTCGTCCGCTGGCGCAGGCCCGGCAGATCGCGATGTATCTGTGCCGGGAGCTGACCGATCTCTCGCTGCCGAAGATCGGCCAGGCCTTCGGTCGGGACCACACGACCGTGATGTACGCGGAGAAGAAGGTGCGCAAGGAGATGACCGAGCGCCGCCGCGTCTACGACCAGGTTCAAGAACTCACAGCTCGAATCAAACAGCGCTCGCGCTGATTCCCTACACAAGCCGATCCACCCCGTTGACCTGGGTGGATCGGCTTTTTCGTGTTGTGGATTCCTCGAGGAGTCCTTGTGGAGTCCTCGAGGAATCCCCGGTTTGTCCTCGAGGTTGCGCACAGTCGCGCGGGCAGGGTGTGCACACATCCGCTCACAACCGTCGATACACAGTTCCCACAGCCCGATTCGTCCACGGGGCCGGAGCTGGGAAGACAGCGAAATCGGCATGTGGATTCCTCGAGGACTCCCTGTCAGGTCCTCGAGGAATCCCCCGGTAGTGCACCGATCGGCACACACGTGTGTACAACAGGTCGCCAGTCATGGAAGAACTCGAGGATGGCTCGAGGATGAGAGTTGAACAGTTTCGCGGCCTCCACAGCGGGTCCCTGTTCATCCTCGAGTCACCCGCCGGACATCCCCACGCCGCCACGCCTCATGAGCTGCGCGGACGGCTCGAGTCCACAGAATCCACAGCGCCTACTACTACTTCAGTTCTTCTTCTTTAGATTTCTTCTTGAAAACAGGGTGTGTGGAAACTCGGCTCGGGACCGCACGGATCGTTCGGCCGCACTCCACATCCGAAACGAGCAACGAGAAGAGCGATCCGGTCGTCCTGGTTCGCCGGAGCTCGCCACGAGGCCACGGGCACGCCGCGCGAACGACGCACCGGACGAGGGGGTGGCGTAGTCATCGGCCGTCCACGCGGGTACGGTTTGATGTCGGTCGTCTGTGCCACACTGCGGTGCGGACGGGCGAGCGTTTCGACCAACATCGCTGTATGCACCACGCTGACGAGCCGAGCAGGTCACCTGCGCCGAACAGATCACGACAGATCGAGACTGGGAGAGGACATACCGGGCGATGGAGCTTGCAAGTATGAAGTTTCGGGTCGCTCGCGAGGATTTCGCGGAATCCGTCGCTTGGGTGGCCCGTAGCCTGCCGTCTCGCCCGCCGGTGCCCGTGCTCGGCGGTGTCCTGCTGGTAGCCGACGAGGACGGTCTGACGGTTTCCGGTTTCGACTACGAGGTCTCCGCGCAGATGCGGGTCGCCGCCGAAGTCGCCGGCCCCGGACAGGTGCTTGTCTCCGGCCGCCTGCTGGCCGACATCACCAAGGCGCTGTCGAACAAGCCGGTGGACGTCTCCGTCGACGGCACCCGGGTGCTGATCGCGTGCGGCAGTGCGAAGTTCTCGTTGCCCACGATGCCCGTCGAGGACTATCCCCAGCTGCCCGAACTTCCGCCGCAGACCGGCGAGTTGGGTGTGGATCTGTTCTCCGAGGCGGTCGGCCAGGTGGCGGTCGCCGCCGGGCGTGACGACACGCTGCCGATGCTGACCGGTATCCGGGTGGAGATCGAGGGCTCCCAGGTCGTTCTGGCCGCCACGGACCGCTTCCGGTTGGCCGTCCGGCACCTGGAGTGGCAGCCCGGCCGCCCGGATGTGGAGACGGCGGTGCTCGTCCCGGCGCGCACACTCTCGGAATCGGCGAAGACGCTCGGCCCGTCGGATGCGCCGGTGCAGCTCGCCTTCGGTACCGGTACGGACGGTCTGCTGGGCATCGTCAACGGCGGGCGTCGTACCACCACGCGGCTGCTCGACGCCGAGTTCCCCAAGTTCCGCCAATTGCTCCCCAAGGAGCACACCTCGATCGCCACGCTGCAGGTCAGCGCGCTGATCGAGGCGATCAAGCGCGTCGCCCTGGTCGCCGAGCGCGGGGCGCAGGTGCGGCTCGAATTCTCCGATCAGGGGCTGCTCCTGTCGGCGGGCGGCGACGACGCCGGCCGGGCCGAGGAGTGGCTGGAGGCCGAGTTCCGTGGTGAGCCGCTCACCATCGCCTTCAACCCGAGCTACCTGAACGACGGCCTGTCGGCACTGCACTCCGACCGGGTGACCTTCGGATTCACCACACCCAGCCGTCCGGCGGTGATGTGCCCGACCACCGACGACGAGCCGGAGGTTTCGGAGTCGGGAACCTTCGCCGCGTTGTCGAGCAACTACATCTACCTGTTGATGCCGGTTCGTCTGCCCGGCTGATCGTCTCGGTTTCGGTCCTGTCCGCCTCGCCGGCCGCTGCATCGGCCGACGAGGCGGCACTCGTTCACCCCGACCTGTGGAGATGTTGATAAACCTGTGAAAAACCCCGGGCGCGTGTGCATTTCGAACGTTCCGTCCCAAAGCACCTGGTGACGGGGTTTTTCTGTGCACATCCGAACGCTCACCGTGCGCGACTTCCGGTCCTGGGAGCATGCCGATCTCGAATTACCCACAGGCCGAACCGTTTTCCTGGGATCGAACGGCAACGGCAAGACCAATCTGGTGGAAGCCGTGGGATATCTGTCCACACTGAGCTCACACCGGGTTTCCGGCGACGCGCCGCTGATTCGCTTGGGACAGCAGCGTTCTCGGATCGGCGCCACCGTGGTCAACGGCGGCCGCGAGTTGCGGATCGATGTGGAATTGAATCAGGGCGCTGCGAACCGGGCACAGATCAACCGGTCGCCGGTCCGCCGTCCGCGGGAGATTCTCGGCATCCTGCACACCGTGCTGTTCGCGCCGGAGGATCTGGCGCTGGTCCGGGGGGACCCGTCCGAGCGGCGCCGGTTCCTCGATGAACTGGCGACGGCACGGTTGCCCCGGCTGGCGGCGGTGCGCTCGGATTACGACCGGGTGTTGCGCCAGCGCTCGGCCCTGTTGAAAACCGCAGGCCGACAGGCTCGTTCGCGTTCCGGCGCGGCCGCCGAACTCGGCACGCTGGATGTCTGGGATGGACATCTCGCCGCGCACGGCGCCGAACTGCTGGCCCAGCGGCTGCGGCTGGTGCACGAACTCCATCCCTACCTGGAGCAGGCGTACCGGTCGATCGCGCCGGAATCGCGGACGGCGGCGATCCGCTACCGGAGCGGTTCGCTGCCCCCGGAATTCCTCGATCCACAGCGTCCTCCCCAGCCCGACGATATCGCGGCACTGGAGGCGAATATGTTGCGCGAGTTGGCATCCGCGCGGTCGAAGGAGTTGGAGCGGGGGGTCTGCCTGGTCGGACCGCATCGCGACGATCTGGATCTGATGCTCGGTTCGGCCCCCGCGAAAGGCTTTGCCAGCCACGGTGAATCGTGGTCGTTCGCACTGGCCTTGCGATTGGGCGCCTTCGAACTGCTGCGCAGCGCCGGAACCGATCCGGTGCTCCTGCTCGACGACGTATTCGCCGAACTGGATCGTCGTCGTCGCACCGCCCTCGCCGCGGTCGCCGCCGGCGCCGAGCAGGTGCTGATCACGGCCGCCGTCCCGGAGGACGTGCCGCCGGAACTCGAGGCCGATCCGATCCGGGTGGAGACCGAGGGTGCCGCCGACGCGCGGACCTCACGTATCGCGGTGCGGCAGCCGGACGGGGACGGAACCCCGTCCTGACCGTCGACCTACCGGGGCCATCGGCTGCGCATCGATTGTCGGACCGACCGACTAGCCTTGCTGCCACGCCCACCGGTGGTCGAGCGGCACCGGCAGATCGGATCACCGCAGCTGACCGGCTCGCTTCGAGCCTGCGGGCGAAGTCGGACGGAAAGGAGACGAACGTGGCCACCAACCCCGGCCCGCCGGACGATTCCGCGTCGGCTCCCGCCGGTCCCGAACCGGAACTACGCGGTGTGGATCTCGCGCGCCGGGCCTTGGAAGAGGCCCGGGCGGCCGCTCGGGCGAGCGGGAAGGCGGTCGGCCAGGGCCGCGCGTCACCGCGTAAAGGCGGGGTGCGGGCATTGCGCCGGCGCTCGGGATGGTCCGGCGCCCGACCCGACGACCGCGATCCGCAGCTGCTCGCCACCCTCGCGGGCTCGCTGGCGAAGAGCCGCGGCTGGTCCGGAAAGGTCGCGGAGGGCATGGTTTTCGGCCGTTGGGCGGCGGTGGTCGGCGACGATATCGCAGCCCACGCCGACCCGGTCTCACTCACCGACGGGGTGCTGAGCATCCAGGCCGAATCCACGGCCTGGGCCACGCAGCTGCGCCTCTTGCAGGCTCAGTTGCTGGCGAAGATCAACGCCGCCGTCGGTCAGGGGGTGGTGACCTCGCTGAAGATCAGCGGGCCGGCCGCGCCCAGTTGGCGCAAGGGGGAGCGGCATATCAAGGGCCGTGGCCCGCGCGACACCTACGGCTGATCCGCCCGGTGAGTTTCACGTGGAACGTGTGAGCGATGCGAGGTTCGCTTCGCTGGACATCGGGGAGTGGCCGCAGCTTCCCGCTGAGACTCGCGAGAGCGAGTTCGCCTATAACCGGACCCGGTGGCGACCGATTTCACGCACCCACGACGCCGTCAGGGGTGTCATAGGTGCATCCTGTGCCGGGGGTACCAGTAGGATGGAGGAGTAACTAGCGGCGATACCTTCGGCGCGTTCCGTGCAGCCCGCGCGAGGACCCGTAATTCTCGAGCAGTTCGAAATCTCGAGCAGATGCCATACGGGGCTCGTCTGTGTGCGTTGTCCGACGTCGCATCGAGGGATCAGCAAGTAAGGAGAGCTACCGAGCAGTGGCTGCCAACGACTCCAACGCAAGCGGCTCGTCCAAGGCGAAAGCGGGCAACAAGGACTACGGTGCCTCCAACATCACGGTCCTCGAGGGACTCGAGGCGGTCCGCAAACGCCCGGGTATGTACATCGGTTCCACCGGTGAGCGCGGTCTGCACCACCTGATCTGGGAGGTTGTGGACAACTCCGTCGACGAGGCGATGGCCGGTTATGCCAGCCGGGTCGATGTGACCCTGCTCGCCGACGGCGGTGTCGAGGTCGTCGACGACGGCCGCGGTATCCCGGTGGAGATGCACGCCTCCGGTGTGCCCACCATCGAGGTCGTCATGACCCAGCTGCACGCCGGCGGTAAGTTCGACTCGGACGCGTACGCCGTCTCCGGTGGTCTGCACGGTGTCGGTATCTCCGTGGTGAACGCGCTGTCGACCCGGATGGTCACCGAGATCGACCGCGACGGCTTCCACTGGACCCAGGAGTACAAGGACGCCAAGCCCGGCAAGCTCGTCAAGGGTGAGCCCACCAACCGCACCGGCACCACCCAGCGGTTCTGGGCCGACCCCGCGGTCTTCGAGACCACGACCTACAACTTCGAGACGATCGCTCGTCGGCTGCAGGAGATGGCCTTCCTGAACAAGGGCCTGACCATCACCCTCACCGACGAGCGCGTCAGCGAGGCCGAGGTCACCGACGAGGTCGTCAGCGAGACGGCCGACGCGCCCAAGCACGACGACGGCGAGTCGCAGGCGCCGGAACAGAAGGTCAAGACCCGCACCTATCACTACCCGGGCGGACTCGAAGACTTCGTCAAACACATCAACCGCACCAAGCAGCCGATCCACAACACGGTCGTCTCGTTCACCAGCAAGGGCACCGGCCACGAGCTCGAGGTCGCGATGCAGTGGAATTCGGGTTACTCCGAATCCGTCCACACCTTCGCCAACACGATCAACACCCACGAGGGTGGTACCCACGAAGAGGGCTTCCGCGCGGCGCTGACCACGGTGGTCAACAAGTACGCCAAGGACAAGAAGCTGATCAAGGAGAAGGACGGCAACCTCACCGGTGACGACATCCGTGAGGGCCTGGCCGCCATCGTCAGCGTCAAGGTCAGCGAGCCGCAGTTCGAGGGTCAGACCAAGACCAAGCTCGGCAATACCGAGGTGAAGTCGTTCGTGCAGCGCACCTGCAACGAACATCTGGCGCACTGGTTCGAGGCCAATCCGGCCGACGCCAAGACGATCGTGCAGAAGGCGGTGTCGTCGGCGCAGGCCCGCGTCGCCGCTCGCAAGGCCCGTGAGCTGGTCCGGCGCAAGAGCGCGACCGATCTGGGCGGCCTGCCGGGCAAGCTGGCCGACTGCCGGTCCAAGGATCCGAGCAAGTCCGAGATCTACATCGTCGAGGGTGACTCGGCCGGTGGTTCGGCGAAGTCCGGCCGCGATTCGATGTATCAGGCGATCCTGCCGCTGCGCGGAAAGATCATCAACGTCGAGAAGGCGCGCATCGACAAGGTCCTCAAGAACAACGAGGTCCAGTCGATCATCACCGCCTTCGGCACCGGTATCCACGACGAGTTCGACATCTCGAAGCTGCGGTATCACAAGATCGTGCTGATGGCCGACGCCGACGTCGACGGCCAGCACATCTCGACGCTGCTGCTCACCCTGCTGTTCCGCTTCATGCGGCCGCTGGTCGAGCACGGTCACGTGTATCTGGCGCAGCCGCCGCTGTACAAGCTGAAGTGGCAGCGCGCGGATCCGGAATTCGCCTACTCGGACCGTGAACGCGACGGTTTGCTGGAGGCCGGTCTGGCCGCCGGCAAGAAGATCAACAAGGACGACGGCGTCCAGCGGTACAAGGGTCTCGGCGAGATGAACGCCAAGGAGCTGTGGGAGACCACCATGGATCCCGCGGTGCGGGTGCTTCGTCAGGTGACGTTGGACGACGCGGCCGCGGCCGACGAGCTGTTCTCCGTGCTGATGGGCGAGGACGTCGAGGCGCGTCGCAGTTTCATCACCCGCAATGCCAAGGACGTTCGCTTCCTCGACGTGTAGCCGGCGCCGCGCGGCTCACCGCGCGCCCGTCCCCATGTCGAGCCCTATGCACAGGCCTTCCAAGGAGAGTTCATGACCGAGACCACGCTGCCGCCCAACGGTGGTGCGGGCGACCGGATCGAGCCGGTCGACATCCAGAACGAGATGCAGAGCAGCTACATCGATTACGCGATGAGCGTGATCGTGGGCCGCGCGCTGCCCGATGTGCGGGACGGCCTCAAGCCGGTGCACCGGCGCGTGCTCTACGCGATGTACGACAACGGCTACCGGCCCGACCGCGGCTATGTGAAGTCCGCTCGTCCGGTCGCCGAGACCATGGGTAACTACCACCCGCACGGTGACGCGTCGATCTACGACACCCTGGTGCGCATGGCGCAGCCCTGGTCGCTGCGGTATCCGCTGGTCGACGGCCAGGGCAACTTCGGTTCCCGCGGTAACGACGGCGCGGCCGCCATGCGGTACACCGAGTGCCGCCTCACCCCGCTGGCGATGGAGCTGCTCCGCGAAATCGACCACGAAACGGTCGACTTCACGCCGAACTACGACGGCCGCTCCCAGGAGCCCGTCGTTCTCCCCAGCCGGGTGCCGAACCTGTTGATGAACGGGTCCAACGGCATCGCGGTCGGTATGGCGACGAACATCCCGCCGCACAACTTGAACGAGCTGGCCGAGGCCATCTACTGGGCGCTGGACAACTATGACGCCGACGAGGAGACCACCCTCGCCGCGTGCATGGAACGGGTCAAGGGCCCGGACTTCCCGACCTACGGCCTGATCGTCGGCAGCCAGGGCATCCACGACGCCTACACCACGGGCCGCGGTTCCATCCGGATGCGCGGTGTGGTCGAGATCGAAGAGGACAATCGCGGTCGCACCACGATCGTCATCACCGAGCTGCCGTACCAGGTCAACACCGACAACTTCATCAACTCGATCGCCGAGCAGGTCAAGGACGGCAAGATCGCGGGTATCTCCGATATCCACGACGAGTCCTCCGATCGCGCGGGTATGCGGATCGTGGTCACCGTCAAGCGGGACGCCGTGGCCAAGGTGGTGCTGAACAACCTCTACAAGCACACCCAGCTGCAGACCAGCTTCGGCGCGAACATGCTGTCGATCGTCGACGGCGTGCCGCGCACGCTGCGCCTGGATCAGATGATCCGGCTCTACGTCGAACACCAGTTGGACGTCATCGTCCGGCGCACCCGCTACCTGCTGCGCAAGGCCGAGGAGCGAGCCCACATCCTGCGCGGCCTGGTCAAGGCGCTGGACATGCTCGACGAGGTCATCGCGCTGATCCGGCGGTCGGCCAACACCGATACCGCACGCACCGGCCTGATGGAGTTGCTGGAGATCGACGAGATCCAGGCGACCGCCATCCTCGATATGCAGCTGCGGCGCCTGTCGGCCCTGGAGCGGCAGAAGATCATCGACGAACTGGCCCGCATCGAGGCCGAGATCGCCGATTTGAAGGACATTCTGGAGAAGCCGGAACGGCAGCGTGCCATCGTGCGCGACGAGCTGGCCGAGATCGTCGAGAAGTACGGCGACGAGCGGCGCACGAAGATCGTCGCGGCCGACGGCGACGTGGCCGACGAGGATCTGATCGCCCGCGAGGATGTCGTCGTCACCATCACCGCGACCGGCTACGCCAAGCGCACCAAGACCGATCTGTACCGCAGCCAGAAGCGCGGTGGCAAGGGTGTGCAGGGCGCCGGCCTGAAGCAGGACGATCTGGTCAAGCACTTCTTCGTGACCTCGACCCACGACTGGCTGCTGTTCTTCACCAACCTCGGCCGGGTCTACCGCGCCAAGGCCTACGAACTGCCCGAGGCCAACCGCACCGCTCGCGGTCAGCACGTGGCCAACCTGCTGGCATTCCAGCCGGAGGAGAAGATCGCCCAGGTCATCCGGATCAAGACCTACGAGGATGCGCCGTATCTGGTCCTGGCGACCCGCAACGGTCTGGTGAAGAAGTCCAAGCTGACCGACTTCGACTCCAACCGCACCGGCGGCATCGTCGCGGTGAATCTGCGCGACGGTGACGAATTGGTCGGCGCCGCACTGTGTTCGGCGGAGGACGATCTGCTGCTGGTGTCCGCGCACGGGCAGTCCATCCGGTTCACCGCCAACGACGAGGTGTTGCGCCCGATGGGCCGCGCCACCTCGGGTGTGCAGGGCATGCGGTTCAACGCCGACGATGAGCTGTTGTCGCTCAACGTCGTTCGCGACGGCACGTATCTACTGGTCGCGACGGCGGGCGGGTACGCCAAGCGCACCGCGATCGAGGAGTACACCGCGCAGGGTCGTGGCGGTAAAGGCGTGTTGACGATTCAGTACGACCCGAAGCGTGGCAGTCTGGTCGGAGCGCTCATCGTCGACGACGATGACGAGCTCTATGCCATAACCTCCGGCGGCGGCGTCATCCGGACGGCGGCGAACCAGGTGCGCAAGGCAGGCCGGCAGACCAAGGGCGTGCGGTTGATGAACCTCGGCGAGGGCGATACGTTGCTCGCGATCGCGCGTAACGCCGATGAGCCCGACCAGGTTTCCGGTGAAGAAGAGGCCTGAGGCTCGGATTAGCGTTAGGTTCTGGAAGCGGTAGTTTCTCCACAAGCAGCGGCGCCACGACGGATCGAAGGATTCTGCATTGACCACTCCGAATCAGCCGAACGACGAGCGACACCACGCCAACGGTGTGACCGAGCGGATCGCACCGTCACCGATTCCGCCGCGGCCGGCGCCGCGGTCCGGGTCGTCGGCCGACAACGGCTCGGGTAATTCGCCCGCGAACTCCGAGCCGCAGGGCGATTCCGCGAAGTCCGGTGCCGCGGCGCCGGAGGCAGCAGAAGGTGGCGAGGGTCGTGGTGGCTCCCGCTTCGAGGAGGGATGGTCGCAGCTGCCGCAGCGGGAACCGCAGTCGAATCTGCCCCGGCCGGGCGCGGCGCCGGTGACGGGCCGCTCGAGCTCCACCGGACTCGGTGGGGGCGTGAGCAACGCCCGCACCACTACCGACCTCGCCGCCAAGGCCGCCCGCAAGGAGGCGGCCATGGTGAAGTCCGTCGGCATCGACGGACCGACTCGTAGCATTTCGCGGCCGGAGCTGATCAAGGATCTGCCCGATCTGTCGGAGCTGCGCCATCCGCTGCCGCAGGCCGAACCCGCTGCGGCACAGGCGGTTCCGATGGCGGTGCAGCCGGGCTCGGCCACCGTGTCCCCGGCCGCTCAGGCGGCGGTGGCCCAAGCGGTCAGCAGTGGGGAGCCGCTGCGCGCGACGGTCCAGGTGCGCCACATCGATCCGTGGTCGACGCTGAAGGTGTCGCTGGTGATCAGTGTCGCCATGTTCTTCGTCTGGATGCTGGCGGTCGGCTTCCTGTACATCGTGCTCTCCGGCATGGGTGTCTGGGACCGGTTGAACAGCACCTTCACCGACATGGTGAACGACAACAACTCCTCGGCGACGACGATCATCGATGCGGGCAGCGTGTTCGGATACGCGGCCGTCATCGGCCTCATCAACGTGGTGTTGTTCACCGCCCTGTCCACGGTCGGGGTGTTCATCTACAACCAGTGCACCGACCTCGTCGGCGGTGTCCAGGTGACGCTGGCCGATCCGGACTGACGATCGCGGCGAACGGCCGGCCGGGTGTTCCCGCCCGGCCGTTCGTGCTTTGTTGGGGCTTTGACCAGGCGTTTTGGAGAGCAATCGGGGGGTTGTGTAGTCTCTACCGAGTCAAGTCACGACACACCGCGAGTCGGGACGAGCACTACGGGCCTATAGCTCAGGCGGTTAGAGCGCTTCGCTGATAACGAAGAGGTCGGAGGTTCAAGTCCTCCTAGGCCCACATCCACAGACCTGGTCGTATTCCACGGCCGAGGGGGCCTTAGCTCAATTGGCAGAGCACTGCCTTTGCAAGGCAGGGGTTAGGGGTTCGATTCCCCTAGGCTCCACTTCGTTCGGCCGTCACCGCATCCGGTAGCCGATCCCGGGGGACTCATCATCACGCCGCTGTCGCCGTTACGGCCGTGGCGGCCGCACTGCCCGGAGCACAGTAGGGTGGTGGCATGAAACTTCTTCTGACGATCGGTGTAGTGGCCGCAGTTGTCTTCGCTGTCACCAAGGTTCGCAAGCGCAACGACGCGGACCTGTGGCACGAGGTGACCACGCGCTGAACCAGCGCGAGTTGCCGGGGCCTTAGCTCAATTGGCAGAGCACTGCCTTTGCAAGGCAGGGGTTAGGGGTTCGATTCCCCTAGGCTCCACTCGATGGCTCCACTCGATCGAGCAGGCCGCAGGTCGGGACCTGCGGCTGCGCTGATAGCCGACGTGCCGTGACGGCAGGTCATGGCCGCGCCAGCAGATCGATCACGGCCTGCACTTCTGCCGTGGTCGGGGTCGGTAGATTGTCGCGGCCGTGGATCAGGCCGATCCCCAGATACACCATCGCGCCCGCCCGCAGCCTCGCCTGCGCCGGGTCGAAGCCGAGGTCTAGCATCGCCGTTTGTACGGTGTGGAAGATGCGCTGATCGAGCGCTTCGACGGCCCGGGCGACGGTCTCGTCGGTGCGTGACCACTCCCGCACCGAGGCCTCGACCATCCAGTGCTTCGGGTCGACGAGCATGGCCGCCATCTGTTCGATGCGCGATTCCACCGGGATCGAGTCCAGCGCGGCCAGTGCGCGGACCGCCTCGCTCTGCCGGTCACGCCAGCGGTCGGCCATGGCCGCCATCAACTGTTCGAGATCGTCGAAATGCCAGTAGAAGCTGCCCTTGGTGACACCGAGTTCCTGGCACAGCCGTGGAATACGGATGGCTGTCACCCCCTCACGGGCGAGGAGGTCCAGCGCGCCGTCGACCCAGTCGTCGTAGGACAGCCGCGGCGTCCGGCGGCGGCTGCGGTGCTGGGCCTCGGCCTTCTTCGACAGCGGGACTCTTTCCGACGAGGACTTCGGGGGTGTCGTCTTCCGCCGGTCCGGTAGCGGAAGCTCCGCCGTCATCGCCGCGCCGTCGCACTGCCGAGATGCATGACCCGATGGTAGGGGAGCCGACCGCCGTCGGGATGCGCCCACGGCTCACCTCCCGAGAACGGACCATTCTTTCGAGTACCGTCCACCGTACTCGATGGTATGGTCGCTGCGACGGTGACGAGCGAAGTCACCGATTCGATGCTGCGATTCCGAACGGTTCGGTGAGACCATGACTCCAACCGATATTCAGAACGTCACCTGCCCCAGCGCTTTTCGCTACTGGGAGGCGAGGAATCGACCCGCGGTGCGCCGAGTGGAGTCGCTCGTGCGGAAGGTGACCGGCTCCCATCTCTTCCCCACCGACGAGCAGGCCCGCGCGCTCACCGAGGATCTGTTCGCCGGCGATCCGGTCGCCGAACGTTTCGTCGCTGAGGTGATGCGCGGTCCGGGCGGTTCGGCGGCGGGACGGCAACTGCTCGACCGGGCCCTGACCGACGGCATCGCCGCCGTACCCGAGGCGCCCGCGGCCATGCGGGAATTGTTCGCGGAATTCGAGACCGTTCCCGACTGGGTCGTCCCGGACCTCGTCGAACAGGGTGCGGCCATCTGGCGTCGGTGGGGCACCATGCTGTTCAGTTTCGCCGGCGCGGAAACCCTGGAAATGTACACCGAATCCGCCGTCGCGACCCCGTTGTCGCTGGCCGGCGGTTATGCCGGGAACAGCGCACTGCGCCGATACCTGGAGACCTGCCGATTCTGGATGGACGTCTCGCAGCCCGGTGCGCTGTTGACTCCGGGCTCGACCGGCCGGGCGACGGCATTGAAGGTTCGGGTGATGCATGTGTCGGTGCGTGCGAAGGTGGCCGAACATCCGGAATGGGACATCGACAGGTGGGGCCTGCCGATCAGTCAGACCTATCAGTTGCTGACTCTGATCGCCGGCAGCGTCACGCCGGGACTCGGGTTGTGGGCGTTGGGGTATCAGACGACGCCCGCGGAAATCCGTGCGCTGCTGCACTTTCAGAAGTACATGGGCTACCTGCTCGGGGTGCGCCTGCGGTGGCATCCGGAGACGATCGCGGATTCGCTCCGGGTCCTCGCGATGACCATCGCATCACGTTCCTACGATGCCGGCGACCACGGCGCCGAACTGATCGAGTCCTATCCGGCGGCCTTCGCGCCGCGGCCGGAACATCGCGGCCTGAGCCGGCTGCGCGCCGCCTACAACTTCCGGATCAACTCCGTGTACTCGGCGATGTACATGGCACCCCGAACCCGACGCAAATACCGGCTGCCACCGGCATTTCCGTGGCTGTTGATTCCGGTGCTGCGGTTTCCGTTGATCTCCGCCATGGAGTTCGCGCGGCGGGTACCACCGATCGGCCGGATACACGAGCGGGTGATGGTTCGGCACCGGGAGAACTGGTATCGAGCCCAGATGCAGGGCCGGGAAGCGGAATTCGACGCCGGCGGCGCACTGCGCCGGTGAGGGAAGGACCAGCCATGACCAGCACCGCTATTGTCGAGGCCTGGAACGGTCCCGGCCGCCGGGACGGCGAACTGACACCGGTCGAGCCGCACCACAACGCATTACATCCCGCGGCGAGTTCACTGGCCTTCGAACATTGGTATTTCGACGCGCATCTCGACAGCGGGCACACCGTGATCGGCTTTCTGATCAAACGCCGGCCGGAAGACTTTCCGCATGCGCGGCCCTGGGTGGAATTGATGGTCTACGAGCCGGACGGCACCCGTCGGCAGGTCGCCCGAAAGTACCCGCGTGATCGCGCGTCCTTCGCCACTCGTGCGTGCGACGTTCGGATCGGAGATAATCGCGCGCACACCGAATTTCGCGCCGGCGGGCTGCCGACCCACCACTTGCGGCTGGCCGAGGGCGGGTTGGAATTCGATCTGCGTTTCGACAACGAGCTGCCGAGCTGGATGCCCGGACAGGGAGAAACCCGTTTCGGCGGAGGTGATTCGTTCGGTTGGGTGGTCGGTGCGCCCCGGGCCAGGGTGAGCGGGACGATCCGCGTCGACAGCAGCGAATTCACCGTCACCGGGCGCGGATACGCCGATCACAACTGGGGTGTCGGCGATATGCGCAAGATCATCGAGCGCTGGCACTGGGGACGGCTGTACGTCGAGGACTATTCGCTGCTGTTCGCGGATGTGCTGACCCAGCAGCGGCGTGGTGCGCACGAGATCGCCCCGCTGATGCTGGCCCACCGCGACCGCATCGTGTTGTCGACGGGCGAGACCCGATTGACCGAGGGGCCGCCACGTTACGACGCCACCGCGGGGCGCACCTATCCCGAATGGATCGAACTGCTGGTTCCGGACCACGTCGAGTTACGGTTGACCGTGCAGCGGGTGATCCATGCCCACGATCTGCTCGACGATATTCCCGTGGTGCGATCATCGCTGGTGAAACCGTTGGCGCACAAGATGATCGGGCATCCCGGCTATTTCCGGTTCGAATCGGGCTTCGAACTGACCGTCCACGGTGGCGGTGCACCGGTCCGACGGTCCGGTATCACGCTGCACGAACTGGTCGCGCTCACCTGAGGCTTGCATGAGCCCGGCGGCGGCGCATTCACGATGCAAGTCGCCTGCAAGTGGCCGACGGCAGTGTCGGGGGCATGGACGAGGTATTCGACGTGGTTGTGGCCGGCGCCGGCCCGGTGGGGCTGATGCTGGCATGTGAATTGCGGTTGGCGGGGGTCGACGTGGTGGTCCTGGAGCGGTTGCCGGAGATCGATCGGACGCTCAAGGCCGGCGCCGTCAACGTGCCCACCGCGCAGGCCTTCGATCGGCGCGGGCTGCTGCCGCAACTGCTGGTGCGCCAGGAGGCGGCGCTGGAGCGGATGCGGGCGTTCGCCGGCGCCCCGATCGGCAGTTCGGATCGGCCGCCGATCGGCGGTCACTTCGCGGGCATCATGTTGCCGTTCGGCGTCGTCGACGTCGAGGATCCGGTCTTCGTCGACGCGGGCCCGGCCGGTCGCGCGGTCCTGGTGAATCAGCAGGGGATCGAGGAGATTCTCGGGGCCCGGGCCGCCGAACTCGGTGTGGTGGTCCGACGCGGCGTCGAACTCACCGAATTCGTCGACGATGGCCGGGGCGTCACCGTGACGTGCGGGGACGCGCGGATTCGCGGGTCCTGGCTGGTCGGGTGCGACGGCGGGCGCAGCACGGTCCGCAAACTCGCCGGGTTCGAATTTCCGGGGCTGGATCCGGAGATCACCGGCCGCCAGGCCGTGGTCGAGATGACCGGAACCGAGGGGCTGCGACCGGGATGGCACGACACCGAGCACGGTATCTACGTGTACGGACCGACCCCCGGACGCTTTCTCACCGTCGAACTCGACGGTCCGCCCGCGGACCGCGATGCGCCGATCACCGCGGACGAACTGCAGGCCGGCCTGCGCCGAGTTACGGGCGAACCGGTGCGGATCACGGCCGTTCACTCGGCGACGCGGTTCACCGACAACACGCGCCAGGTGCCCGACTACCGCCGGGGCCGAGTGCTGCTGGCCGGCGATGCGGCCCACGTCCACTCGCCCTTCGGCGGTCAGGGTCTGAATCTGGGCATCGGTGACGCCGTGAATCTCGGCTGGAAGCTGGCCGCGGTCGTCACCGGCCGGATGGGGGAGGAACTGCTCGATACCTACACCGCCGAACGGCATCCGATCGGTGCGTGGGTGCTCGACTGGACCCGCGCCCAAGTGGCCCTGATGCGGTTGGATCGCCGGAGCAAGGCCTTGCGCGCGGTGATGCGCGAGCTGCTGGGGACGACCGACGGCGCCACCACCGTCTACAAGCGGATCGCGGGGGTCCTGCATCGGTACGACCTCGGTGGCGACCATGATCTGGTCGGTGCGGTCGTCCCGGAGCGCGACCTCTCGGACGGATCGAGGGTGTCCGAACACTTCGCCGCGGGTTCCGGTGTGCTGTTCGATTTCGCCGATTCCACCGACCTGCGCGCTGCTGCTCGCCCATGGCAGGACCGGGTCCGCATCGTCACCGCGAAGCCGCTCGACCCGGTGTCGGCCTCGGCGCTGCTCGCGCGGCCCGACGGCTACGTCGCGTGGGCCGGTACCGACGATCGGCAGGGTCTCGTTCCGGCCCTGCGCCGGTGGTTCGGGGGTGCCTGAGCGGGGCGGACCGGCCGCGGGACGTGTTATATGTAACGTCGAGTAGCGGCAACAATGGCGGGCTGACTACCATCGGGGCTGTTGTTCGGAGGGCGTCGGCGTGGTTCGGCGTGGCCGTGGGTCACCCGCGGCGGGATATGGGAGGAAGTCGTCGGTGGTCGCCTTCGTCGCTGATCTGCCGCGCGCCGCGCGCAATATCTGGGCGGTGTCGTTCGGCGACGGCATCGAGCCCTATCGTCCGGCGCCGTCCACGCCGATCAGCGAGGAACCACACAATCGACTGCTCCGCTACGACCGCGCCGAGCCCGGGACCGGCAATCCGGTCCTGCTGGTGCCACCGCTGGCGGTGACCCCGGCATGTTTCGACCTGCGCGACGGACAGAGTCTGGTGCGGTATCTGCTCGGAATCGGCAAGCAGCCGTACGTGATCGATTACGGCGATTTCGATTACGGCGACCGGCATCTCGGCCTCGAACACTGGACGCACGGCATCGTGCCGGACGCCGTCCGGCGGGTCGCGGCCGAACACGGCCGACCGGTGGACGTGATCGGCTGGTCGCTCGGCGGCGCACTGGCGATGATCGCCGCAGCGGCCGCGGCCGATCTGCCGATCGCCTCGGTGACCGGCCTCGCCACACCGTTCGATCAGCGCCGCACCCCCTTCCTGGTGCCGGTGCGGATGGCGGGACGAGTGACCGGCGGTCGTGGCATCGCGATGGCGACCCGGCTGCTCGGCGGCGCACCGCGCGAATTGGTCCGCCTGGGGTTCCGGCTGCAGGCCTTCGATCGGGAGCTGACCAGGCCGCTGTTCATCGCCCGGCACGCCGCCGACACCGAGGCGCTGGCCCGGATGGAAGCGGTGGACCGGTTCATGGCGACGATGCCGGGCTACCCCGGCCGGTCGCTGTGGCAGATCTACCGCAGCCTGATCCTGCGAAACGAGTTGGCCGACGGGGTGATTCGACTGCGATCGGATCTGGTGGTGGAGCTGTCGAAGCTGACCTGCCGGGTCCTGCTGATCGGCAGCCGGACCGATATGTTGGTGCCGGCTCGATCGACCCGCCGTGGCGTGGAGTTGCTGACCGGTGCGGCCGAGGTGCGGTTCGTCGAGGTGAGCGGTGGGCATCTCGGGCTCATGGTCGGGCCGAACGCCGCCGACTCGACCTGGCCCGCCATCGGCGAATTCTTGGGCGAGTAGCGGTTTCGCTCAGATCAGACCGAGTTCGCGAGCCCGCGCGATGGCGTCGGCGCGGGAGCCGCTGCCGAGTTTGTGATAGATCCCGCGCAGATGTGTTTTGACGGTGTTCACCGAAACACCCATACCCTCGGCGATATTCAGTGTGGTCATGCCCGAGGGCAATTGGCGCAATACCGAGATCTCGGTTTCGGTCAGTCCCGGATTGTGCGTCTCGGCGCGGGCCAGCGGATGCGCACGGATCACCTCGACCAGCCGGTCGAGGTGGCCGAAACGCCCGACCGATCCGTCCAGCAGGGCGACGATGCCGGGAACATCCAGGAAGGGACGGATGATCCGGTCCTCGGCCGCACAGCTCAGCGCTTGCGTCAGGGCCTCGTAGGCCTTGACCGGCCGGTCCAATTGCGCGCTCGCCGAGGCATAGACCAACCAGCCGGTGATCGCGGCGAGCGGTGTGAGCCGGTGCGAGCGGCGCAGTAGTGGCTGCACCAGATCCACTGTGGTAGAAGCCGTTTGCGCGTACTCGGACAGCAGCGCCTGCGCAAGCACGACCTCCGGCGTGCGACCGAGCACGGCAATCGCCCGTTCGACCAGGCTCTGCGCGGCAACCCGGGCTTGGATGCGCAGCAGCGCCGATACGGTATGGAGAACCAGATAGGCCGACGAGGGGGAGGGCGCGGGCTCGCTCAGCACCTCCAGTACCTGGATGCGGGCGGCATCCGCCGCGCGGAACCGGTCACCGGCGGAATCGAATTCGAGGATGCGCACCACGGCGAGCGTCTGCCGGTCGGCCATGGGTGTGGGGGCCAGACCCTCGAATACGGCCGGCGGAAGCTGGATCGCGTGCGGGTCCACCGGATCACCCTGCAGGTAGCGGCCGTAGGCGACGATCGCTCGCGCGTAGGTGACCGCGGGATGGCTTCGCAGCCCGTACTTTCCGGCCAGCTCGACAGCGTGTTCGGCGCGTCCGCACATCACCGTGAGGTGTCCGTCGAGGCCCGCGCACAGGGCCGCTCGAGTGGCCGCCGGGAGCAGCAGGCGGCCCAGGCCGGCCTGCTCGGCGAGGGAGAACGCCTGCCACAGACCGGATTCGGCCCGGGTGAGCTCGCCGCGATACAGATGGGCGGTCGCCAACTGCAGCACGATGTAGCAGTCCAGATCGGGGTGACCGGTGGGAGTGGTCGTGGTCAGCGCCGATGCGGCCGGTTCCGTGCCGGACACCACGGCGACGTCGACGGCGACGGCCTCGCGCAGGGCGGTCAACCAGGCTGCCGGCACCAGCGCCGAGGCCGAATACGGTTCGGCCAGTAGCCGATCCAGGTAGGCCGTGCAGGCGGCGATATCGGCTCGGTCGGCGGCCTCGGCGATCCGCAGCAACTGGACGAACTGATCGTCGGCCAGTTCACCGATCTCGTCCAGCCGGGCCAGCAGGGAGGGGCCGTCACCGGAGAACACCAGCCGAGGTCCGTTCTCCCGCAGAAACCGGGTCAACCGCGGATGCCCGGACTCGGCGAGGACGTGATGCAATGCGGCCGAGGGCATTCGGTTGTCGAGAAGCCATTGGGCACAGCTGCGGTGGATCCGCCGCATCCGGTCCGGAACCGAGCGGGTGGCCTCGGCCAGCAGATAGGCGCGCAGCATCGGATGGTAGCTGTGCCACAGCTCGCCGTCGCGGGCCACGCACTTGATCGGCAGGTTGTTGCGCAGCAGGAAATCCATTGTGGCGGCAGCCGATTCGCCGACCAGCTCGGTGGCCAACGGCACGGTGAATTCTTCGGGTACGGCGGTGGCGAGCAGGAAGTGCAGCGCATCCCCGGGCAGGGCCGCCAGGAGTTCACCGACCAGGAAATCGCTGATCGCATGCGGTGCGCGGGCCAACGCCGCCACCGCGGTCACCCGATCCTCGGAGTTGGCCGCCAGATAGATTGCCGCGATGCGTACCAATGCGGCCCAGCCGCAGGTCAGCTGGTGCACGCCGGCGACCTCGGCGGGGGTGGGACGCAGATCGTGTTGATCCAGCAGGCGGGCGGTGAGGTCCTCGTCGAGGGCAAGGTCGTGCGCGCTCAACCGGGTGAGGCGGCCGCTCAATTCCATCCCGTGCCAGCGCATCGGCGGGTCGAACCGGCCGGTCACGATGGTGGTCAGCGTCGGCGGGGCGTTCTCGACGAGATATTCCAGTCCGGCCAGTGCCAGCGGGTCGGTCAGCAGATGGGCATCGTCGAGCACCAGAACCGCCGGCTCCGCACGGGCGGTCAGCAGGTCCACCAGTTCCGCCGGTTCGGCCAGTGGCGCGGTGAGATCGGAAGCGGTGGCCGGTTCACCGGGAAATCCGAGTACGCCGGCGATCGCGCGCCACAGCTCGGCGGATTCGCCCCGGCGTCCCGTGAAGGTCAGCCAGCCGATCCGGTATTCGGGATGGCGACGGGCGTGCCGGGTCAGCCAGTCGGTGGCGAGGACGGTCTTGCCGGTCCCGGCGGGCGCACAGATCAGCACCGTGGCGGCGCCGGCGGCCGCGGCCTCGTCGATGCGGGAATGAGCGGCGGGTATGGAGAGCGGTCGGAAGGAGAGCCGCGGCACGCCGAGCTGGAGGCCACTGCGCACGGTGGCAACATTCGAGTTATCGAAAATCGACCGGTAAGTTCTGGGTGAAGCATTCAAAGCGCCTCCCGGAGCTGCGCCTTCATCAAAGGCAGGAGCGGCGAAGCCTTGCTATCTCCAATTTGAAACGTACACCACCAATTTGCCGAAATTCGGGCAAAAGTGAATTCCGTCTCAGTATCGAAACCGTCTCGGGCGACCCGATGCACCCGCAGCGGATATCCAGCGGATACCCCGGCGTGGGCACTAATGTCAGCCCCGATAACCGTTGGCGCGCGCTCGAGGCGGCGAGGTGGAACCGATGCGATCCCGACGAGATCGAGCACCGCGGGGTGAAACGGCGGCTCCGCCACCCGCCTCCGGGGGGACCTGGTCACTGCCGCGGGGTCTGATCGTGGTGCTGTCGGCCGCCGGCGCCGTGGTGGCCATCGCGGGTATGAAGGCATTCTCCGGTGTGCTGGGGCCGACCTTTCTGGCACTGATGTTGACAATGGCCGTCCAGCCCGTGCAGACCTGGGCGCAGCGGCGCGGGTGGCGGCCGTGGATCGGCATGGTCGCCGCACTTCTCCTCGTGGTGCTGATCCTGCTCGGCCTGCTCGGCTCGCTGGTGCTCTCGGTCGCGCAGCTGGCCTCCGAGTTGCCCAAGTACTCCGAGAAACTCAACGATCTGCTCGCCGGGGTGCGGAGCACGCTGGCCGACGCGGGGGTCGACACCGAGCAGATCCACAACGCGCTCAGTGGCGTGGACGTGGGCAAAGTGGTGGACGTGCTGTCGGCGGCCCTGAGCAATGCCCTCGGCATCTTCTCGAATCTTTTCTTCGTGCTCGCGTTGCTGTTGTTCATGGCGATCGACGGCATGATGATCGACCGCAAACTCGCAGTGGTGGCGCAGGCCCGGCCGGAGATCGCGTATGCGCTGACCGTATTCGCCCGTGGCACCCGCAAATATCTGGTCGTCTCCACGGTTTTCGGCCTGATCGTCGCGGTGTTCGACGGTGGCGCGCTGTGGCTGATGGGGGTGCCGCTGCCGGTGCTGTGGGCGCTGCTGTCGTTCATCACCAACTACATCCCGAATATCGGTTTCGTTATCGGGCTGGTTCCACCGGCGCTACTGGCTTTGCTGGACAGCGGGCCGATGCTGATGATCTGGGTGATCGTCGCGTACTCGGTGATCAATTTCGTGATTCAGTCGATCATCCAGCCCAAATTCGTGGGCGATGCGGTCGGGCTCAGTGTCACGGTGACCTTTCTGTCGTTGGTGTTCTGGTCGTGGGTCCTGGGCGCGCTGGGCGCCCTGCTGGCGATTCCGTTGACCCTGCTGATGAAGGCACTACTCCTCGACATCGACCCCAGCACCCGGTGGGTCGGCGTATTGATCAGCGATCACGCACCCGGACCGGACGAGACGGTCGGCGCCACCGACGACGCCCGGCGGCTGCAGCCGGGGTGAGGCCCACCGGCTGTCGCCGGGGTGAGGCCCGGCGAGGCGGCGCGCGGCTCACCCTCCACGGGTGAAGCCGACCTCCGGCACCCCGGGCACAGTCGGGGCAAGACCCTCGGCTGCGAAGGAGTTCGTCATGACAACAACCCCGCAGGAGCACCCCGTCCGGCAGGGTATCGCCGCCGGAACCTCGATCGGGGCAGCGATTCTGCTGATCACGGTCGGTGTTCTGTCGATCCTGGAAGGTATTTCGGCGGTCGCGAACGACAAGCTGTTCGTCGCGGGCATCGACTACGTCTACGAGTTCGACACCACCACCTGGGGGTGGATCCACATCGTGCTGGGCATCCTGCTCGTGGTCTCGGCCCTCGGGCTGATGGCGGGAACGACCTGGGGGCGCATCGTGGCGATCGTGCTGGCCGCGTTGTCGATCCTGGGAAATTTCCTGTGGCTGCCGTACTACCCGGCGTGGTCGATTCTGGTGATCGCGCTGAATGTGGTGGTGATCTGGGCGATCGCGACCTGGCAGCCCGGACTGGACCGGTAGTACCCAGGCAGGGGTCGGCAGCGGTCGGGTTCCACGTGGAACCCGACCGTTCGCGCGTGCGATCCGGACACGGACTGTGACAAATCACCACCGGGAGGTCGGAGCGGGGCCGGATCCGTATCGTCGAACCATGGCCTCCCCGGAGCTGTCGAAGCTGGTTCAGTCGGTTGTCGAGCCCTATTTACTGGACGGGCCGCGGCGCTACAACCGGGACGAGGTGGCGGAACTCTCCGGCGTGCCCGCGGATCTGTCACGGCGGCTGTGGGTTTCGCTCGGCTTTCCCGCCCATGCCGACGACGCCGCCGTCGAATACACCGACGGCGATGTGAACGCGGTCCGCAATTTCAAAAGTCTCGATGCCCTCGCCGAGGCCGATGTGCGCCGGCAGCAGGCCGCCGCCCGAACCCTGGGGCAGTCGATGGCGCGGCTGGCGGAATGGCAGGTGGATCTGGTCGCCGAGGAGATCGCCGACCGCATTCGATCGATCACGGCCGGCGATCCGACGGTGGACGAGGAGGCCGTCGCCCGCGAGGCCACCGCGGAGGTCGTGTCGGCGCTCCAGCAATTGCAGGCCTATGCGTGGCGGCGTCATCTGGCCGCGGCACTCGCCCGGTCGCTGGCCGGGGACGGAACCGGAGAAACGTTGCGGGAGTTGGCCGTCGGCTTCGCCGATATGGTCGGCTACACCCGGCTCACCCGGCATCTCGAGGCCGATGAACTCGACGATCTGCTGGAGTCCTTCGAATCGATCACGACCGAGGCGATCACCGCCAACGGCGGCTGGGTGATCAAGAACGTCGGTGACGAAGTGATGTTCGCGGCGGAATCGTCGGTCGCGGGGGCGCGAATCGCACTGGCCATCCAGGAAGCCACGTTTCGGGCCGGCACCACACCGGAACTGCGGGTCGGCCTCGCTTACGGCCAGGTATTGCAGCGCTTCGGTGATCTCTACGGCTCGGTGGTGAACACCGCGGCCCGGCTGACCGGCGTCGCGCGACCCGGCACCGTACTGGTGGACGACGGTGTGGCAACACAATTGGCGGACGAACCGGAGTTCGCCCTGCGGCATCTGCGCAGCGTTCGAGTCCGCGGGATCAACCGGTTGCGCTCGCATGTGCTGCGGCGCAACGGGCGTAGCGGTTAGCCCGCGGGCGTAGCGGGCGGGAAAGTCCCGGGAATAGGAAGCGGGCCTCGGCGAAGGGGGGGAGTTAGCCGAGGCCCGCGTAGGGTCGGCCCGGGGGGGAGGGGCCGACGTGAATGATCCTACGCGACGATTCTCGATTGTGTCTGCATGAGGGGCGCTAGTTTCCGAATTTTTTTCTCTGGCGTGTTGCGGGGTCGGCCGAACGCTTCGCGTGAGGCCCGATAGTGCATGCCGCAGTAGATGTGAATGTTGTTGTATAGCAACGTATTACCGTAGTTCCAGGTGAAACTACAGGTCTTCGTCGCCCTTGCCGGCCCTGCGCGTGGTCGGTAGCTCTGTCGGCGCGGTAACGCACAACGGTGGGCGTTTTCACATGCTGCGGCCGGTCCGAGGTGCGGTGAGTAGCCCGACCGGGCGGAGTCGGGTAGCGCACTACTCGGGACCGCGCGGACGCGGTAGGGGAGTATCGAAGCCGGTCGCATCCCGCCGGCACCCCCGAGCACCGCCGGATCACGGGATGCGGCCTCTTCTCCCCCGAAGCCTTCTTCCCCCGAAGGCGCACCTGTCCGTTTTGCGGTTATTCGGATGAAACTTGTCGGTGGTGTGGGCAATACTGCACGGCAGTAGCGAACCTCACATCCACATCGAACGGCAGGGGAAAAGCATGCCCGACGCCATCATTGCCGAGGGTTTGGTCAAGAAGTACGGACGGCTCGTCGCCCTCGACGGTCTGGACCTACGGGTTCCGGAGGGAACGGTGACCGCACTACTCGGGCCGAACGGCGCCGGGAAGACCACGACCGTTCGGGTGCTGACCACGCTGCTCACCCCCGACGCCGGGCGAGCGACGGTCGCCGGAATCGACGTGTTGCGCGAGCCGCAGCGGCTGCGGGCCCATATCGGCGCCTCGGGACAGTACGCGGCCGTCGACGAATACCTCACCGGCTTCGAGAATCTGGAGATGGTCGGCCGGCTGTACCACCTCGGGATCCAGCGCAGTAAACAACGGGCCCGGGAACTGCTCGAACGCTTCCGGCTCGCCGAGGCGGCGGACCGTCCGGTGCGCGGTTACTCCGGTGGTATGCGCAGGCGGCTCGATCTGGCCGGGGCGCTGGTCGCCAACCCACCGGTGCTGTTCCTCGACGAGCCGACCACCGGGCTGGACCCGCGGGCCCGGCTCGATCTGTGGGACGTCATCGAGGAGCTGGTGGCGGGCGGCACCACCCTGCTGTTGACCACCCAGTACATGGAGGAGGCCGATCGGCTGGCCGACGCGATCGCGGTGATCGACCACGGCACGGTGATCGCCCGCGGCACCGCCGACGAGTTGAAGGCCATGGTGGGCGGCGATCGCATCGAGCTCACGGTCGAACACGTCGACAGTCTCGCGGCCGCCCAGCAGGCGCTGACCGGCCTCGCCGTCGGCGACATCCACCTGGAACCCGGCCTGCGGCGGATCACCATTCCGGTGGACGACGGATCCCAGGCGTTGGTCGACACCATCGAACGATTGTCCGCGCACCGCATTCGCATCCAGGACGTCGGGCTGCGCCGGCCCTCTCTCGACGACGTCTTCCTCACTCTGACCGGGCACGAGGCCGAGGACTCCATCGATCCGGCCGATGCCGCCGAAAAGCTGGAACAAGCCACGGAAGGAACCCGCAGATGACCACCACCGCGGTGACCGACACCCGTCGGCCGTCGATGGCCGAGCGCGCGGCCATCGTGGTCGGCGACAGCATCACCATCGCCAAGCGCAATGTCATCAAGATCAAACGCGTGCCCGACGTGCTGATCTTCTCGACCCTGTCGCCGATCATGTTCGTGCTGCTGTTCGCGTACATCTTCGGTTCGGCGATCACCGTGCAGGGCACCTCGTACCGGGAATTCCTGATCGCCGGCATCTTCGCGCAGACCTCGGTCTTCGGGGCCACGTTCACCGGAACCAGCTTGGCCGAGGATATGCAGCGCGGCATCATCGACCGGTTCCGTTCGCTGCCGATGGCGCCGTCCGCGGTGCTGGTCGGGCGCACGGTCGCCGATGTGGTCATCAATGTGGTCAGCCTGGTGGTGATGTCGCTGACCGGATTGATCGTCGGGTGGCGCATCCACGGATCCTTCTTGGAGACCGTGCTGGCCTATGTGCTGCTGTTGCTGTTCGCCTACGCGATTTCCTGGATCATGGCGGTGGTGGGTTTGCTGGTGCGCGCACCGGAGGTGTTCAACAACGCCAGCTTCATGGTGATCTTCCCGCTCACCTTCATCGCCAACACCTTCGTCCCCAGTGACGTGCTGCCCACGCCCCTGCGGGTGATCGCGGAATGGAATCCGGTCTCGGCGGTGACCCAGGCGACCCGCGACCTGTTCGGTAATACCGGCCCCACCAATCCCACTCCTGATGTGTGGTCGCTCCAGCATCCGGTCGCGACGACCCTGATCTGGGTGGTGGCGATCCTGGTGATCTTCGTGCCGTTGGCGCTGCGGCAGTTCAAGCGGTCGGTGAGCCGGTGAGCCGCTCGCCTCACCTGGCGTTACTGCGGACCGCGGGGGGCTGTGACAGCATGGACGCATGCAGTTGGGGAGTTCCCGGAAATCCGGTCGGTTGCGCAATCGGCTCATCGCCGCGGGCTTGGCCGCGGTCGCGGGTGGTGCCGCGTGGGCGGCCGCCTCGCGCCGCCCGCAGCTGCCGCAACCGGCCGCCGAGCCGCCGCGGCTGGG
>NZ_BAGM01000135.1 GCF_000308855.1 Nocardia veterana NBRC 100344
AGGCCGGAGTCGGAGTCGCCGGGCGCGGGCCGGACCCGGTGCCGGCGCGGCGTGGTCGTTCCACTGCGGGTGGTCCCGATCGTCGACCTGCTGCGTCCTGGCACCGCATCATTGTGCGCCCGGTTCGCCGGCGGGATACCGGGACCCACCGGGCGCCGGACGACGCCGCAGCTTCTCGAGGAAACTCCCAGGTGTGGTTGTGCCCGAGCGCACGCGGGTCGGGCAGCATGTAACGATACGATTACGCACGCCGATTTCGCTGCAGACCGTTTTCGACTGCTTCGGTCGGCAATGCCACAACGGAGGTGTCCATGCTTACCAACATTCTGAATTGGCTGCTCAACGCGTGGGGTGGCGTTTCCGCCGGTAGCTCGGGCTACCAGATCCCGCCGGGCACCCTGCCGTTCGGCAGCTGACCTGCCACCCGCGGGTCCGCCGCGGCAGCGGCCGGCGGGCGCGCGGGTTCCACCCGCCGACGACCCGGTGGGCGATCACCGACCGGTCAGATACCGGGCGAGATGGAGTCCGCGGCGTCCGGCCAACTGTTCGGCCTGGGTCCGGCAGGAGAAGCCGTCGGCCAGCAGGGGCGTTTCCGGATCGGCCGAGCGCAGCGCCGGCAGGAGACCGTTCTCGGCCACCGCTACCGAGATGTCGTAGTGGCCGGCTTGCATGCCGAAGTTCCCGGCGAGTCCGCAGCATCCGTTGATCTCGGTGATCGTCGCGCCGGTCCGGCGCAGCAGCGCCAGATCGGCGTCGAAGCCCAGCACCGCGTGCTGATGGCAGTGCGGCTGCACCACCACGGTCTCGCCGGAGCGGTCCGGCGGCTGCCAGCCGGGCTGTTCGACGAGGAACTCGGCCAGGGTTCGCACCGCGCGGGCGGTCGGCGCCGCCCGTGGATCGTCCGGTAGCAGTTCGATCAGATCCGAGCGCAGCACCGCGGTGCACGAGGGTTCCAATCCGATCACCGGCCCGCCCGCGCGGATATGTTCGTCGAGTGCCTCGAGTCCGGCCCGCAACCGTTTGCGCGCCCCGTCGAGTTGTCCGGTGCTGATCCAGGTGAGTCCACAGCACACCCGGCGCTGCGGGATCCGCACCCGATAGCCGGCCGACTCGATCAATTCGACCGCCGCCCAGCCTATCTCGGGTGCGAACGCGTCGGTGAAGCTGTCGATCCACAGCATGGCGACCGGGCCGTCCCGATGGAGGTCACGGTCGCGGCTCGCCCACTGCCGGCGAAACGAACGCGGCGCCAGTCGCGGCGCCGGGCGGCGCGGATCCATCCCCGCCAGTCGCATACCCCAACTGCGCAAGCGCCGATTGCCGGTCAGCGCGTTGACGATCCGCGGTACCCGGGTGCCCACCGCCAACCAGCGCGGTAGCTGCCCGAGCACGTAATGATCCATCGGCCGCGGCCGGCCCTGGTACGCGCGATACAGCGTTTCGGATTTGTAGGTCGCCATGTCCACGCCCGCCGGACAGTCCGACGAACAGGCCCGGCACGACAGGCACAGGTCCAGCGACTGCGCGACGGCCTCGTCTCGCCAGTCGAGTGCGCCGCGCACCACCTCCTGCAAAACCCGGGCGCGCCCGCGGGTGCTGTCCTTCTCGTCGGCTGTGGCGAGATAGGACGGACACATGAAGCCGCCCGCCGCGCGCGTGTCGGCGCGACATTTGCCTACCCCGACACAGCGGTGCACGGCCGCACCGATATCGCCGTCGGCGCCGAAGGCGAATCCGCCGACCGCGGGCACCGGACCGACGCCCGCCAGTCGCAGCCGCGCGTCGACGGGTTCCGGCCGCACCAGGACACCCGGGTTGAGCGCGTCGTCGGGATCGAAAAGTGTTTTGAATTCCGCGAATACCCGCAGGGCGGCGGGGGAGTACATGCGCGCCAACAGCTCCGACCGGGCGCGGCCGTCGCCATGCTCGCCGGAGGCGGATCCGCCGTGGCGCACCACCAGATCCGTGGCCGCGTAGAGGAAATCGCGGAAGCGCTGCGGCGCGTCGGCGATCGGCAGATCGAGGCGGACATGGATACAGCCGTCACCGATGTGGCCGTAGAGCAGGCCGTCGACGCGATACTCGTGCATCAGCCGGTCGAAATCGCGCAGATAGTCGCCGAGCCGCTCGGGCGGCACCGCGGCGTCCTCCCATCCGGGCCACGCGGGTTCGCCCGCCGGAGTTCGCCCGGCCAGTCCGGCGCCGTCGGCACGAATGCGCCACAGCCGTGCCGCGACCGCCGGATCGGTGACGATCCGGCTGTCCAGCGCACCGCACGAACGAGCCACCGACGCCGCGCTGTCTCGCGCGAATTCCGTACTCTCCCCGGCGAATTCGACGAACAACCAGGCACCGCCCGCAGGCAGTTCGGGCACCGCCCGGCCGTGCGCGCGCACGACGTCCACCAGCCGGGCGTCCAGCCCCTCGACGGCGATCGGATGACCCGCCATCACCGCCTTCACATCATCGGCGGCGGTGGGCATATCGGGATAGCCGAGCACCGCGACCGCAGTGGCGCGGGGGACCGGCACCAACTCGACCGTCGCGTCGAGGATCAGGCCGCAGGTACCTTCGGAGCCCACGAATGCCCGCGCGATCGAGGAACCGCGTTCGGGCGTGAGATAGTGCAGGCCGTAACCGGAGGCCTGCCGTTCGAATCGGCCCAGTTCGGTGCGCAATGTCGCGAGATGTCGCCGGGTGAACTCCGGTAGCCCGGGCAGTGCGGAAAGATCGGAACCCAGCCTGCGCTCACTGCCGGTCCCGTCGAGAATTCGCAGCTCGTGCACGGTATCCGAGGTGCGCCCCCAGGCCACCGCGCGCGGCCCGCAGGCATTGTTGCCGAGCATGCCGCCCAGGGTGCAGCGATTCTGCGTCGACGGGTCGGGGCCCAAGCGCAGCCCGTGCCGGCCGGCCACACGTTGCAGTTCGGACAGCACGAGCCCGGGTTGCACTCGCGCACAACGCTGCTCGGGAT
Source organism: Nocardia veterana NBRC 100344 (assembly GCF_000308855.1). Classification (GTDB taxonomy): domain Bacteria; phylum Actinomycetota; class Actinomycetes; order Mycobacteriales; family Mycobacteriaceae; genus Nocardia; species Nocardia veterana. The sequence continues at coordinate 2,975 of NZ_BAGM01000135.1, forward strand.
CCATCGCGAGCACGCCGTTCATGTGCCGGCTGAAGTCCAGGATCAGCCCGGATCCGATCGCGTTGCCGGCCACGGAAGTTCCGCCACCGCGCGCGGTGACCGGAAGACCCTCCTCGCGTGCCGCCCACAGCGCTCGGGCGACATCGTCGTCCCCGCGTGGATACACCACCGCCGCCGGGACGACGCGGTAGTTGGAGGCATCCGAGGAGTACTCGGCGCGGCGCCGATCGTCGGCGTCGACCTCGCCGTCGATCCGGTCACGCAGGGCCCGCACCCAGGAGTCGGTCATACCGCCAGGGTAGAACCGGTCAGGACGGGATCAGGACGATCTTGCCGAGTCCGTGGCCCGTCTCGCTCTCCCGCTGGGCTGCGGCTGCCTCGGCCAGCGGATAGCCGCGAGCCGGACCGGCGAGCCGGAATTCGCCCGTCGCCACCAGCTGCGCGACCCGCGCCACCACATCCAGTCCCGCCCCACCCGGGCGGGAGAAGAAGGTGATGTCCTTGTCCGCCGCAGCGCCGTCGGCGATGGTGATGATGCGGTCGGTACCGCCGCGCAATTCGATTGCGGCATCGAGGAATCCGTGGCCCGCACAGTCGAAGACGGCGTCGATCCCACGCGGCGCGAGGGCGCGCACCCGCTCGACGACGCCCGGACCATATGTGGTCGGCAGCGCTCCCAGGCCGCGGACCACCTCCTGATTGGCAGCCGATGCGGTGCCGACCACGGTCGCCCCGAGGGCCCGGGCCAACTGCACCGCCAGCGAGCCGACCGCACCCGATGCCCCGTTCACCAGCAACGTCTCGCCCGGTTCGAGTTCGAGTTCGTCCAGACCGCCACCCGCGGTGTTGGCGGCGACCGGCACGGCGACGGCGTCCGGGAAGGACAATCCGGCGGGCTTGGCCACCAGGGGACCGCTCAAGGCGTACTCGGCGTAGCCGCCGCCCTGTGCCCAGCCCAGCACCTCGTCGCCGGGACGAAATCGCGCCTCGGGACCGGCCGCGTCGACCACGCCGGCGATTTCGAAACCGGCCCGGCGGGGGAAGGCGGCCGGGCCCGGCATCAGGCCGGCGCGCATCTTCCAGTCGGCGGGATTCACCCCGGCCGCCCGGACCGCGACCCGCACCTGATCACCGGTAGGTTCCGGGATCGGCACCTCGACCAGTTTCAGCACTTCCGGACCCCCGACGTGGTCGTACTGGACGGCCCGCATCCGATCTGTCGCCATGACGTCGACCTTAGGACCTGCGCCGGGCGGCGGCGCTTCCGCCATCCGGCGTGGCCGCCGAAATTTCGCCCGGAGCGAACCGGGACTACTTGTCCTCAACCATTGTTGAGGTCTTAATGTCGGTGACCCGGAGTTGATGTCGGTGGCCCGGAGTTGAATGGCTTCGGCAGCGGAAGGAGATGCGGATGAGCATCGAGTCGGTCGCGTGGAGTCAGCTGTATCGGCAGGCACACGCACCTGAGCAGCGGCGTGGCCTGCGCCGGGAGACGGCCGCGCGCATTTTGCGCTTCGCCCGGCCCCACCGCGCCCAGCTCATCGGGTTTTTGATCTTCAGCATCGCATCCGCGCTGCTCACGGTGGCCAATCCCGTCCTCGCCGGGCGAGTGGTGAACGATATCGTCGGACATGCCGCACCGAGTTCGGTGCTGACCCTGGCCGCGATCATCGCGGCGGTGGCGGTGGCGGACGCCGCGTTGGGCATCGTCATCCGGTGGTTGTCCGCGCGCATCGGTGAGGGGCTGATCCTCGATCTACGCACCGCGGTTTTCGACCACGTCCAGCGGATGCCGGTCGCATTCTTCACTCGCACCCGCACCGGAGCACTGGTCAGCCGGCTCAACAACGATGTGATCGGCGCGCAGCGCGCGTTCAGCACCACGCTGTCCGGGGTGGTGACCAATATCGTCACCCTGCTGCTCACCGTGGTGGTGATGGTGCAGCTGTCCTGGCAGATCACGCTGCTCGCGCTGATCCTGTTGCCGCTGTTCATGATTCCGGCCCGCCGGATGGGCACCCGGATCGCCGGCATTCAGCGGGAGGCGGCCCAGCTCAATGCCGCGATGAGTACCCAGATGACCGAACGCTTCTCCGCGCCGGGCGCCACGCTGGTCAAACTGTTCGGGCGGCCGGATCAGGAATCCGCGGAGTTCGCGGTGCGGGCCGGGCGGGTGCGCGATATCGGGGTGCGGACCGCCATGTTGCAAACGGTCTTCGTGACCGCGCTGACCTTGGTGTCGGCGCTGGCGGTAGCGCTGGTCTACGGACTGGGTGGCTGGTACGCACTGCGCGGCCAGCTCGATGCCGGTGCGGTGGTCGCACTCTCGCTCCTGCTGACCCGGCTGTACACGCCGCTGACCGCGCTGGCCAGCGCGCGGGTGGACATCATGTCGGCGCTGGTGAGTTTCGAGCGGGTCTTCGAGATCCTGGACCTGAAGCCGTTGATCCAGGATGCGCCGGACGCGAAACCTGTTCCGCCGGGTCCGGTGTCGGTGGAATTCGAGGACGTGCGGTTCGGCTACCCGGCGGCGGACAAGGTGTCGCTGGCCTCGCTCGAGGATGTGTCGACCCTCGACCAGCGCGGCGGAACCGAAGTGCTGCACGGCATCTCCCTGCGCGCCGAGCCCGGCCAGGTGATCGCGCTGGTGGGTTCGTCCGGCGCCGGGAAGTCCACCATCGCGCAATTGGTGTCGCGGCTCTACGACGTCGACGGCGGTTCGGTGCGCCTGGCCGGCGTGGATGTGCGCGATCTGACCACCCGGTCCATTCAGGACACCGTCGGACTGGTCACCCAGGACGGCCACCTGTTCCACGACACCATCCGGGCGAATCTCCTGCTGGCGCGGCCGGAGGCCGATGAGGCGGACCTGTGGGACGCGGTGGAACGGGCCCGGCTGCGCGCCGTGATCGAATCGCTGCCCGACGGGCTGGACACCGTGGTCGGCGAGCGCGGGTACCGGTTGTCCGGCGGCGAACGGCAACGGTTGACCATCGCCCGGCTGCTGCTCAAGCAGCCGCGCGTGGTGATCCTGGACGAGGCGACGGCGTCACTGGACTCGACCTCCGAGGCGGCGGTACAGGAGGCCCTGACCGAGGCGCTGGAGGGGCGTACCGCGCTCGTGATCGCCCATCGCCTCTCCACCGTTCGCAACGCCGACGAAATTCTGGTGATCGAGGACGGCCGGATCGTCGAACGGGGCAACCACGCACAGCTGCTCAGCGCACACGGCCGGTATGCGGAGCTCTACCGCACCCAGTTCGCGGACGACACGGAAGTCGCTGCCGCATAAAGGATTCGGCATAACGGATGCGGCGCGGCGGTGGACGGACTCTCCGCCCACCGCCGCGCCGACGCGATTGCCCGGTTCGGAGCCCGCCCGGCGCTACCGCTCCGCGGCGACGACCGGTGCGGGGTCGGCGGCCGCCGTGGTCGACGTGGCGATGACGTCGGCGCTGTCGGTGACCGGCCGTCCGGTGAGCCGGCCGAGTCCGACCAGTCCGAGGGCGAGCACCCCGAGCCCGGCGCCGATCCATGCCACCGCGGGATAACCCCACCCCGCGCCGATGGCCAGGCCGCCCAGCCACGGGCCGAGGGTGATGCCGACGTTGAACGACATCACATTCCCCGCTGCACCGAGCGTTCCGGCGGCCGGAGCGAGGGTGAACACGCGGCTGTTCAGGACGGGATTGGTGCCGAACCCGAAGGCGCCCAACAGGAAAGCGGCCACGGCCACGGCAAGCCAGCTCTGCGCGGTGAGGGCGAGCAGCACCGAGCTGAGTACCAGGCCGGAGATCCCGACGGTGAGCGTCCGCAGCGGATGCGCGTCCGCGGTCCGGCCCCCGACCACGATGCCGGCCAAGGATCCGAGGCCGTAGATGCCCAGGATCACCGGCACCCAGTTGTCGGACACCCCGGTCGTTTCGGTCAGCAGCGCGCCCAGGTAGCCGAAGGTGGCCAGCAGGGCGGCGGTGGCCACCAACGTCGTGCCGTACAGGAGCGCCACCGGCCTGGTCGCCAACGCCCGCAGTTCCTTTCGCACCGGTGGGACGTGACCGGCACGCTCGTTCGGCACCGCGATCGCGACAGCGACCATCACCAGCGCGCAGGCCGCGGCCACCGTCCAGAAGGCGGCCCGCCAACCCAGATGTTGGCCGATGAAGGTGCCCACCGGCAGCCCGAGAATGGTTGCGATGGTGAGTCCGCCCGCGACCACGCTCATCGCCCGGCCCCGTGCGGTGGTCGGGACCAGACCGACCGCGGTCGCCGCGGCCACCGACCAGAACCCGGCATAGACGAACGCGCCGACCACTCGGGTGGCGATCAGTACGCCGTAGTTCGTGGTCACCGCGGCGAGGATATGAGTGAGGACGAAGACGCCGAGAAACGCCAGCAGCGCCGTGCGCCGGGACCACCGCGCGGTGGCAACCGCCAGAATCGGCGCGCCCAGCAGCATCCCGACGGCGAAGGCCGAGATCAGCAACCCGGCCTGCGGGACCGTCACGCCGAGATCGGCGGCCATACCGGTGAGCAGGCCGGACAGCATCATCTCCGAGGTGCCCTGGGCGAAGATCGCCAGGCCCAATATGTATACGGCGGCGGGCATGTCATTTCCTTCCATTTTTGGATCATTCAGTTCAAAACAAGCGCAGACGGAGCCGCGCGCAGCGGTCGGCCGACCGGGTGCAGGCGACGAGCGGCTAGCGGGGGGATCGGCTACCGGGGGGTCACAGACAACGCAACGCGACTTCGGCGATTCCGGCGAGCGTCTGCCGGGACGCCCCGCCGCGGGCCGCCACCCGCATACCGCCGATCGTCGCGACTACGAACTGGGCGAGATCGGCGGGATCCGCCGCCGCATCGATCTCGCCCGCCGACTGCCCGGCCCGCAGCGTCGCGACCAGGGCGTTCATCCGGGCATCGAGGTCGGCCCGCAGCGCGGCTGCCACCTCCGGATCGCGCGGGCCCAGCTCCACCGTCGTGTTCACGACCAGACAGCCCAGAGGCTCACCTTCCGGGGCGTCGACGACCCGCCACAGCAGGGCCTCGACCTTGTCCCGCGCCGAGCCCCGCCCGTCGAGCAGGGCGAAGGTATCGGCGTTCTTGAACTCCATGTACCGGCGCAAGGCGCGCTGAAACAGATCGTGCTTGCTACTGAAGGTGTTGTAGATACTCGACCGTGCCAAACCGGTTGCGGCACAGAGGTCTTGGGTCGACGTTCCGTCGTAGCCGGAGCTCCAGAACGCCCGCATCGCCGCATCGACCGCGCCGGCTTCGTCGAACTCTTTCGGTCGCGCCATATCGCGAGGCTAACACATTTTGGATGGTTCAGTACAAAATTGTCTGCGCGGAGATGGAGAGATGGGGCAGGGCCGCCCCTGGGATCAGAATTCGCCCGCGACGGCCAGGACGGTACGACCGGAGTGGTGGCCGGTGCGGATGGCGTTCAGGACCGACGCGGCCTCGGTGACCGGTGCGATGTTCTCCAACGCCGAAAGATGCTGGGGCCGCAGATCCTTACCGAGCCGGGCCCACAACGCCCGGCGCCGGCCGATCGGGAAGTTGACCGAATCGATGCCGAGCAGACTGACACCGCGCAGGATGAACGGCATCACCGTGGTGGGCAATTCGGTCCCGCCGGTCAGACCACTCACCGCCACCGCACCGCCGTACCGGATCGTGCTCAGGATGTGGGCGAGGGATTTGCCGCCCACGCTGTCGACCGCGGCCGCCCACTGGGCCTTACCCAACGGCCGAGGCTTGGCGTCCGGATCTTCCGGCAGGCGGCCGATGACCGCGGCCGCGCCGAGCGTCGACAACAACTCACCGGCATCGGTCTTCCCCGTCGAGGCCGTGACCTCGAATCCGAGCCCGGACAGGATGTCGAGCGCGACGCTCCCGACGCCCCCGGTCGCTCCGGTCACCAGAACCGGACCATCGGCCGGGGCCAGCCCTCGGTCGAGCAGCGCTTGCACGCTGAGAGCAGCCGTGAAACCGGCCGTCCCCAGGGCCGCCGCCTCCCGGGTGCTCAACCCGTCGAGCTTGACCACCCATTCCGCGGGGACTCTGGCGTATTCGGCGAATCCGCCGTGGTGGGCGACACCGATCTCGTAACCGTGGGCGATCACCTCGTCGCCGACGGCGAATTCCGGATCCTCCGAGGCGACCACCTCGCCGGTCAGGTCGATACCGGGGATGATCGGGTAGTTGCGCACCACGCCGCCACGCGGTGTGATGGCGAGCCCGTCCTTGAAGTTCGCACTGGAATAGTGCACCTTGATCGTGACATTGCCGGGTCCGAGGTAATCCTCGCCGACCTCCTCACGGGTCAGAACCACGCCGTCGTCGGTCTCATGCGCAACCATCGCCTGGAACTGCATGAGTCCGAGCATAGGGGTGAGCGCAGTCCGGGGCCATCACCACGGCGCGCCCGCACCCCGTTCGCCGGGCGCCCGCCGGACCCGGCGGTTCCGGTCAGCGTTCGAAGGCCGCGACCCCGACGGGGCCGACCCCGATGCACACATCGGAACCCGGTGTGCGCGAACCGATTCGCAGCACGTCGCCCGCACCGACCAGATGGACGAATACGGTGTGCACCCCCGCCCGCACCGGTGCGACCACGGGTTCGCCGGTGCCGAGGGCCACCGAGATCCGGCCGTCCCGCCCGGCGAAGTAATTGATCTGGGCCGTCCAGCCCCGTTCCAGCATCGGCCCGTCCAACCACAGCGCCACCGGCTCCGGGCCGTCGATGCGGTAACCACAGCCGGGTTCGGGTCCGGCGAGGATGCGGCGGTTCCACCACACCGACGCGTCCACGAGCCTGCCGTCGTCGGTGAACATCCGCAGCCGCGGCGTCGAGTCACCGAACGCACCGGGCGGCGCCATCGGGCCGAGCACCTGCGAGACGAGGTTCTGCGGATGCGTCATCGGCGTCAGTACTTCCCACGGCACCTCCTGCTCCAGGAGCGGGGCGCCGTCCCACTCGGCGAACGCGGCTCGGGCATTCGTCAGATAGGTGCGGGTGGGGCTGATCGTCCAGGACCGCGCGAAGGTCACCGTGGACCACAGGCTGCTCGCCGTGAACGCCACGGTCAGCGCGATCGCCACGGCCGCGCGCCGACGCCGCGCCCCCTCGGTGGACGAGCGAATGCCGGCACCGAGGGCGGTGGGTCGCCGGGCCGGAGCGACCAGGAGCAGGGCGACGACCGCGGCCAGCACCACCGCCACATCGGCCGGATAGCGCAGCGACTGCATGAGTTCGGCGGCGGTGTTCGGCCCACCACGGATCAGCACGATCGGAAGTTGAACCGCCAGCACATATCCCGCGAGCAGAATCCATACCGGCAGCACAGCGCGGCATCGGCGCGCGGTGATCAGCACGGCGGCCGCGAGGAGCAGCCAGGCAGGCACGACGGTCCACCCCGGCGGTGTGGCCCACGGGGTCGACGGCAGCCAGCGAGCCCACACCCAGGGACCACCCGCCAAGGTCGGAACGATCCCCAGCGACGTCGCGCTGTGCAGCAGCCGCCGGGCTCCGGCCAGGCTGGTGTCGACGGCGATGCGATCGACCACGGTCAGGTAGATCGCGGCCCAGATCGCCAGCACCACCGCCGAGCCGATCCACAACCTCGCACCGGCACGCGCCACCGTCCGCAGCGGGGACCGGGCACTCGATGCGCCGGCGCCCGGCTCGGTATCGCCGGACTCCGGCACGGGGCGCGGGGTCCGATCGCGCAGATATCGGACCAGGACCGCGACGGCGAAGGCGACGAACGGCACCACCACCGCCTTCTCGAAGAACAGCAGCCCGACCACCAGCGCGGCGAGCCCGGAGATCGCATACCGAGTACGGCCGGTCCGGACCAGCAGCACCGCATCGGCGGTCACCCAGGCCAGCGCGAATTGCAGCGGCAACGCGTTCAACGCGGCCGCCCACCAGGCGAAGGCGGGCAGCGTCAGCGGACAGAACAGGTAGCCCGCCAGCGGAATCAGCAGCGACCAGCCGACCCGGCCGCGGACGGTGCTCATCAGCACGAACACCATCCGCAACACCGACACCGATGCCACGAGTTGCAGCACCAGCATGGTCACCACCGGCCCGGCCCACCGCAACGGCGCGATCGCCGTCACCAGCCAGGCGGTGGCGAAGGCCATCGGCATGAAATGACCGTCGTGGTCGTAGAGCAGCAGATCCGGCGACCAGAGCGGATACCGGCCGGCCCGGCCGACCAGGATCAGATCGTCCCAGTAGAAATAGCCGCGCCCGGCCACCCACCCGCGAATCGCGAGTTGCGTGACGATCATCAGCATCGCGACCGACAGGACCGCAGGCAGCACGCGCCGCGTCCGGACCCGACCCACCCAGCGGGCGAAGCCGGGCGCGGAGAACATGGCACCCCACCCTAGTGGCGTGCCGTGGGGCGTGCTCGGGACGACGGGTCAGGCCCTCACTCGAAAACCGGTGCGCGCTTGCCGAGGAAGGCCGCGATCCCTTCGACGCCGTCGGGCGAATCGGCACAGGCGGAGATGAACGCCGCCTCCCGCGCGGTTTGCTCCTCCAGGTTGTGCGAGGAGCTGACCAGCAGCAGCTTCTTCACGCTCGCATTGGAATGCCGCGGCCCGGAGCCGAATTCGGCGGCCAATTCGTCGACCGCGGTGGCGAGGTCGGCGTCGGGCACCACCCGATGCACCAGATTCCACTCCAGCGCCTCGGCGGCCGACAGCGTGCGGTTGGTGAACATCAGCTCCTGGGTGCGGCGCAGGCCGATCAGACGCGGAAGGTAGTACGACGCGCCGCCGTCCGGGCTGAGTCCGGCGCGGGTGTAGGCCATGGTGAAGGCCGCCGACTCGGCCGCGACCACCAGATCACCCGCCATCGCGAGACTGAATCCAGCACCGGCGGCGACACCGTTGACGGCGACGAGCAGCAGCGCATCCATGCGGGCGAACGACGACAGGGCCTCGTGCAGATCGTCGGCCAGACCCTTGACGTAGTGTCCGGCGCCGCCCTCCTGCGCAGCCATCGCCTTCAGATCGCCACCGGCGGAGAAGAACTTTCCGGCACCGGTGAGTACGACGACCTTCAATGCCGGATCGTCCACGCACTGCCCGGCGATCTCGGCCAGTTCCCGGCCGAGGACGTGGTCGATTCCGTTGGCGGCCTTGGGCCGGTTCAGCGTGATCCGGGCGATCGGGCCGGTTCGCTCGAAGATGATCGTCTCGTACTCGCTCATGAGCTGCCTTTCGGTCGAGTCTGCGCGCTCAGCATGGCAAACCGCCACGCCGGGCGTGACGCCGCCACCGTCGCCAGACATATCCGGCCGCCGCCATCGGAAACTCCGACGGCCGGTTACAACGGGACCAGCTCCAGCCGCACCCCGAGTAATCGGACCGGGCGATCCAGTTCGAACCGGTCCATCACCTCGAGCGCGGTCGCGACGATCACCTCGGCATCGATCGTCGGTTCGGGCAGCTTCTGCTGTTTGGTCCGGGTATAGAAGGTGTTGGTACGCACGGTGACTCCCACCCGGGTGCCGACCCGGCCCGCCGCCGCCATCTCCTCGGCCACCTCGCGCGCCAGCCGCGCCACCTGGGCGCGAATCTCCTCCCGCTCGGTCAGATCGTGTGGGAACGTCTCGGACTTGCTGCGGCCCACCGGGATTCGAGGCTCGGTGACCACCTCGGTATCGCCGGCGCCGTGGCCGAGTACCCACAGATAGGGACCGGTCGTCGGGCCGAATTCCGCGGCGAGAACGGCGCGATCGGCCGCGGCGAGTTCGGCTACGGTGTTGATGCCGAGCGCCGCCATGCGCGCCGCGATGCGATTGCCGATACCCCACAGCGCGCTCGTGGGCCGGTCCGCCATCAGCTCGTTCCAGTTCTCGGCGGTGAGCCGGAAGATGCCGGCAGCCGGGTGTTCGGCCGGTGCGGGTTCCGGTCCGTCCCTTCCTTTTCCGACGGATTTGGCGAATCCGGTCGCCAGTTTCGCGCGAAGTTTGTTGTCGCCGACGCCGATCGAACAGGTGAGATTCAATTCCGCCACGGCACTGCGTATTTCGCGGGCCAGTTGCTCCGGATCGTCGGTGTCGGCGGCGAGGAAGGCCTCGTCCCAGCCGAGGACCTCGACCCGCACGGGAAAGCTTCGCAGCACGTTCATGACCTCGTCGGAGGCCTCCTCGTAGGTGGCCATGTCCAGCGGCAGAAATACGCCGTCCGGGCATTTGCGCAGGGCCGTGCGCAGCGGCATACCGGCCCGCACCCCGAAGCCGCGCGCCGGATACGAGGCGCAGGTGACGACCTTGCGGGGCTCGTTGGGGTCGCCGTTGCCGCCGACGATCACGGGCTGCCCGCGCAGCTCGGGATGGCGGCGGAACTCCACCGCCGCCTGGAATTGGTCGAGGTCGACATGCAATATCCACCTGGCCACGAGTCCGTTCATACCGCACGGCGCCGACATCCGGACGAAGTTCGCAGGTAGACCCTTGCCCTTTCCCCAAAACAGAACTAGATTCTGGTCATGAAGATTCGAGATCGGCTGCTGCTCGCCGCCGAGCGACAGTTCGCCGAGCGGGGGGCGCTCGAAGCCACATTGAGCCGGATCCGCGCCGATGCGGGCGCCAGCGTCGGCGCGCTGTATCACCACTTTCCCGACAAGGCCGACCTGTATCGCCAGGTATGGGCCAATGCGCTGGCCGACTACCAGCGCCATTTCTGGGCGAGCATCGCCGACAGCGCCGACGCGCGCACCGGCGTCGTCGCGGGAGTGACCGAACATCTGCGCTGGGTCACCGAACATCAGTACCGCGCAACGGTTCTCATGTCGCCGCGGCCGCCCGGGGTGCGCGACAGCGACAGCAATCGCGAGTTCCTGCTGTCGGTGGCCCGTTGGTGGCGCACTCATGCCCGCTACGGCGCGGTCCGGGATCTGGAATTCGACCTGCTGTACGCGCTCTGGCTCGGGCCGGCGCAGGAGTACTCGCGGCAGTGGGTCGGCGGCAATATCCGCACCGCGCCGCTCGATATCGCTCCGGAATTGGCCGCCGCGGCCTGGGCATCGCTGCGGGCCGACGGATGACCACAGTTCGACGAATCGAGGACGGGACAATGCACCATTCGGCGGACGCACTCACACTCGAGCAGGCCCGCGCGGTGCTCGCCGCGCAGCCCTTCGCCCGGCACGTCGGAACCGAGATCACCGAATTCGCCGATGGGGCGGCGACTCTGGTGGTCGAGGTGAGCATCGAGCATGCCCAGCAGTTCGGCTTCGTGCACGGCGGGGTGCTGGCGTATCTGGCCGACAACGCACTCACCTTCGCCGCCGGATCGGCGCTCGGGCCGAACGTGCTGACCGGCGGATTCACCGTCACCTATCTGCGTCCGGCGCGCGGCGGCCGCCTGCGCGCCCGGGCCACGGTCACCGACGCGACCCGGCGCCAGGCCGTCGCTCGCTGCGAGATCTATTGCGAGACCGAGGGTTCCAGCACGCTCTGCGCGGTGGCACAGGGCACCGTGCGCGTGGTCGAGCGGACGCTGCCGAGCAACGGATCATCGGCGGACGCACGGGCGCCGGAACCTGCGCACCGGTAGCGACCGCGCGGTCCGGGCCGGCACCCGGACGTAGGATTTTCGGCATCACGACCAAGAGGATGCGCCGATGACCGAATCCCCGGACCACAGCCCGGACCTCGACCGCGATCGCCCGGCACCCGCGGTACGCATCACCGACCACGAACGCGCGCAGGTGGAGCGGCTGCTACAGCTGGCCCTGGCCGACGGCTCCCTCGACCTCGCCGAACTCGACCGGCGCCTGGCCGCCGCCTACGCCGCGCGCAGCCACGACGAACTCGCCGCGGTGACCGCCGACCTGCCGGTGGCCGCCGCGCGCGAACCCTTGGTGCTCAACACCGTGAGCGGTTCGCTGCGCAAGGACGGCCGGTGGGTCGTACCCGCCGAGATCACCGTCGCCGCGGTCTCGGGATCGGTGCGACTGGATTTCACCGAGGCGATCTGCCCGCATACGGTCGTGCAGCTACATCTCGGAATCGCTTCCGGCAATGTGCGATTGACGGTTCCACGCGGCTGGCAGGTGGATCTCGACGGGGTGGCCTTCGTCAGCGGGAGCCCCAGGAACCGGGTGACCGAGCCGCCGCTCCCCGGCTGCCCGACGCTACGCGTCGACGGTTCGGTCACCTCCGGTTCCGTCCGCGCCGAGTATGCGAAGCCACCCCGCCGCTCGTTCTGGGCCTGGTTGCGGCGCCGCCCGCGGCGCTGACCGATACGGCGTCAGGGCGCGGATACGGCTTCCTCGTAGGCACGCAACGTCGAGATGACGAGGGCGCGCTGCTCGGCCGTCAACGGGCCCAGCGCGGCACGCCACCCGCGGTCGGCGCCACCGAGCCAGGCCGAGACCGCCGCTCGGTGGGCGTCGGCGATGGTGACGAGGGTGCGCCTGCGGTCGGTGTCGTCGCTTCGCCGGTCCAGGACGCCCTGGCGGCTGAGGTCGGCGACCATCAGGCTCACGGTGGTCGGCGCCACCTCCAGGCGCTGTGCCAGCTCGTTCACCGTCAACGGCCCGTCGAACAGCACGTAGGTCAGCAGCGACAGGTGGCGCGGCGCCAGGTCGAACGACCGCAACGCCGCCGGCACGGGCATGCGCTTGGCACGTCCGACCAACCGGGGCATCAGCAGCACCATGGCTCGAACGCTGTCGTCCAGCGACAGACCGGGCTCCGTTGACATACCTTTCTCTCCAAAATATCTTTGCTTACAAAGCAATTTCTCGAATCCGGCCCTCATGGTCCCATGCGACTCGGCGAGGGCCGTCCCTTGCCGAGGAGAGAGCAATGCCCGAATCCGATGTCCGCCCTCGGGCGCTGACCGTGGGGTTACACCCGAAAGCCCTGGACTACAGCCGCTTCCCCGATCTGGACGAGGCGCAACTGACCGCCCGGATCGACGCCGCGAACGCCGCCCTGCACGACACCGAATTCGAGATCACCCCGCTGCTGGTCGGCACATCGCCCACGGAAGCCGAGACCGAAATCCGGGCCCTGCTCGGTAACCGGCGATTCGATCTGGTCATGATCGGCGGAGCGATCCGAGCCTTCCCCGAGCACACCGAGCTGTTCGAGCACATCGTCAATGCCGTGGTCGAGACGGATCCGGCAATTCGACTGTGTTTCAACACCTCTCCCGAGACCACCCACGACGCCCTCCGCCGCGGCCGGGCCCGGCTGTGAATTCGACATCGACGCCCCGCCGAACGGGCCGTACCCACGGCGAAGGGGTCGTACATCCGCGATGTACGACCCCTTCGATGCGAAATCAGGCGCTGGCCGCGAAGGCCTTGCCGTCGTAGGCCGGTTCGGCAACCGGCTCGATGGCGTAGGCCAGGATGTCGGCCACGTCGGCGACGGGGCGGACGTCCAGGCTTTCCAGCACCTCGGCCGGGACCTCGTCCAGGTCCGGCTCGTTGCGGGCCGGGATGAACACGGTCTTCAAGCCGGCTCGCTGGGCTGCGAGCAGCTTCTGCTTCACCCCGCCGATCGGCAGCACCCGACCGTTCAAGGTGACCTCACCGGTCATGCCGACATCGCCGCGGACCTGCCGGCCCAGCGCCAGCGACACCAGGGCGGTGACCATCGTGACGCCCGCGGACGGTCCGTCCTTCGGCACCGCTCCGGCCGGGAAGTGGATGTGGATATTGCGATCCAGCACCTTCGGCTCGAGGCCGATCTCCTCCAGGTGTGAGCGGACGTAGGTCAGGGCGATCTGCGCGGACTCCTTCATGACATCACCGAGCTGGCCGGTCAGGGTCAGCGAGCGCTCACCCTCGGCGGCATTGGCCTCGATGTAGAGGACATCGCCACCGGCGCCGGTCACCGCCAGGCCGGTCGCCACACCGGGGACGGCGGTACGTTCCACCGAATCCGGGGTGAAACGCGGACGACCCAGGTAGTCCTTCAGATCACCGAGTCCGATCACCAACGGCTCGGAAGTGGTTGCGGTATCCCGCTTTTCGGCGGCGCCGACCGTCGAGTCGTAGCCGAGCTCCGGGTCGTAGCCCAAGTCGACCACGGTGGCACCGGCCTCGGCGCCATCGACCGGTTCCTGCTGCGACAGCCGAGTCGCCGCCTTGCGCAAAGCCTTCGCGATCAAACGCTCCAGCTGACGCACACCGGCTTCCCGGGTGTAGTTGGCGGCGATCTCCCGCAGCGCCTCCTCGGTGATCGACACCTCGTCGGCGGTCAGCGCATTGCGTTCCAGCTGCCGCGGCACCAGGAAGTCGCGGGCGATGGCCACCTTGTCGTCCTCGGTGTAGCCGTCGACGGTGATCAGTTCCATGCGGTCCAGCAGCGGGCCGGGAATGGTCTCCATGACGTTCGCGGTCGCGATGAACAGCACATCGGACAGATCCAGATCCAGATCCAGGTAGTGGTCGCGGAAGGTGTGGTTCTGCGCCGGATCCAGCACCTCCAGCAGCGCGGCCGCGGGGTCACCGCGGAAGTCCGAGCCCACCTTGTCGATCTCGTCCAGCAGGACGACGGGATTCATCGAACCCGCCTCCTTGATCGCGCGGACGATCCGGCCCGGCAGCGCGCCCACATAGGTGCGGCGGTGCCCGCGGATCTCGGCCTCGTCACGCACACCGCCCAGGGCGACGCGCACGAACTTGCGGCCCAGGGCGCGGGCCACACTCTCGCCGAGCGAGGTCTTACCCACACCGGGCGGGCCGGCCAGCACCATCACCGCTCCGGAACCACGACCGCCGACGACCTCCAGACCACGGGCGGCGCGGCGGGCACGCACGGCCAGGTACTCCACCATGCGGTCCTTGACCTCTTCCAGACCGTGGTGGTCGGCGTCGAGGACGGCGCGGGCGGCCGCGATATCGGTGCTGTCGGTGGTCTTCACATTCCACGGCAGATCCAGGACGGTATCCAGCCAGGTCCGGATCCAGCCCGATTCCGGGCTCTGATCGCTGCTGCGCTCGAGCCGGTCGACCTCGCGCAGTGCCGCCTCGCGCACGGCCTCGGGCAGGTCGGCGTTCTCGACCCGGGTGCGGTAGTCGTCCGCGCCGTCGGGCTCGCCGTCGCCCAATTCCTTGCGGATCGCGTTGAGCTGTTGGCGCAGCAGGAATTCGCGCTGCGACTTCTCGACGCCCTCGCGCACCTCTTCGCTGATCTTCTCGGTGACCTCGACCTCGGCGATGTGATCCTTGGTCCAGCCGATCAGCCGGGTGAGGCGTTCGGCGACGTCGGGAGTCTCGAGCAGTTCGCGCTTCTGCTCGTCGGTCAGATACGGCGCGTAACCCGCGGTGTCGGCCAGGGCCGACGGATCGGTCAGCCGGTTCACCACGTCGATGACCTGCCACGCCTCACGACGCTGCAACACCGAGACGACCAGCTTCTTGTATTCGGCGGCCAGTTCCTTGGTGCGAGCGTCGGGGGCGGGTGCGTCGACCGGCTCGGCCTCCACCCACAGCGCGGCTCCCGGTCCGGTGACTCCGTGCCCGATCTTGGCGCGCCGCTCCGCCTTCAGCACCGCGGCGGCCGCGCCACCACGCATCCGACCCACCTGCTCGATGGTCGCGATCACGCCGTAGGCGGCATATCCCTCGGTCAGCCGCGGCGCCAGCAGTACCGAATCCGAATTCGCGGCCCGCGCGGCGTCGATGGCCGCCTGCGCCGATTCGTCGAGTTCGATCGGGACGACCATGCCCGGCAACACGACCGGGTCGGTCAGGAACAGCACCGGCAGACGTTGTGGGGTACTCACAGTTTCAGCCCCTTCCAAAGCATGCCCCGGATCCTTCGTTTTTCCGCCTCCAGGGTTGAGCGTTACCTACTCAACTACGGGGTGGGCCGAGTTGTTCCGAGGGGCTTGTTCACCGATGGCGAACGGGCCGAATCACGGCGAGTCCAGGTCGCGCGCTACTCGCGGACCTGGGCGTTCAGCGCGGTACGAGGATCGCCGGCCGCCGCGCCCAGACTCGCGAGCAGGCGCAGCCCGTCTTCGGCCGGACTACCGGGCGCCGCCGACAGCACCAGCAGCTCCATGCCCGAATCGTCCGGTAGCGCGAAGTTCTCCTGGTGCAGTTCCAGCAGTCCGACCAGGGGATGCCGGTAGGCCTTGCGTCCGTGCGTCCGGGCCCGCACATCCGCGCGCGCCCACAGTCGCCGGAACCGCTCGCTGCCCATCGCCAACTCCCCGATCAGCGAGGTCAGGCGCGGGTCGTCCGGATACTTACCCGCGGCCAGCCGCAGATGGCCGACCGCGTCCAGGGTGCAGGTCTCCCAGTCCGCGTAGAGGCCGCGCTCGGATTCCTCCAGGAAGATGTGGCGAGCGGTATTCAGTCCCGGCAGCGACCGGGCGTTCGGGCCGGACAACGGCCGACCGTAGAGCAGCCCGGCGAGGCGATTGCCCGCCAGCACATCGAGTCGATGATTCATGATCAACGCGGGCGCGTCGGGGACCAGATCGAGGACTCGCAGCAGTTCGGGCCGGAGCCGTCCGGCCGGTGTCTTCGCCGAGCGCCGACGCTGGCAGGCCAGTCGGTGCAGATGTTCGCGTTCGGTCTCGTCGAGTCCGAGAACCCGGGCGAGCGCGTCCAAGACCTGCTCGGAGGGCTGGGTCGCGCGCCCCTGTTCCAGCCGGACGTAATAGTCGACGCTGACCCCGGACAGATGCGCCACCTCTTCACGCCGCAGCCCCGCCACCCGCCGGCGCCGGTCGGGGGCGATGCCGGCGGCCGCCGGATCGACCCGGGCGCGCCGGGTCCGTAGGAAGCCCGCGAGATCGTCCATGCCACCAGTATCACCGCGGCATATCCGGCGAAGGTGGTCCTGCCGATACCAGGAAGTCCCGTCCGACGGATGTGGCGCCCCTGAATATCGCGCCTCGCGACGGTCAGGCTCGAACTCATCCGATCGCGAGGAGTTCTCATGAAGATATTGATCGTCCACGCCCACCCCGAGCCCCGATCGCTCAACGGTGCCCTGAAGGATCTCGCGGTATCCACGCTGGAAGCGGCCGGGCACGAGGTGCGGGTCAGTGATCTGTACGCGATGAACTGGAAGGCGGTCGTGGACGCGGCGGATTACGGTCCGCACGCGTCGAGCCCGCTGCAGGTGGCCCGGGACTCGGGCCGGGCCTTCGATGCCGGGGCGCTCACCGCCGACGTACGCGCCGAACAGGACAAGCTGCTGTGGGCCGACACGATCATCTTCCAGTTCCCGCTGTGGTGGTACTCGATGCCCGCGATTCTCAAGGGCTGGGTGGACCGGGTGTTCACCTTCCACTTCGCCTACGGCGTCGGCGAACACAGCGACGTCAGGTACGGGGACCGCTACGGCGAAGGCACCCTGGCGGGCCGGCGCGCCTTGTTGTCGGTGACCGTCGGCGGTCGCGAATCGCATTACGCCGCACGCGGAATCAACGGCCCCATCGACGATCTGCTGTTCCCGATCCAGCACGGCATCCTCTACTACCCGGGTATCGAGGTGCTCCCGCCGTTCGTGCTGTACGGCGTCGACCGGATGACCGACGAGGATTATCCGGACGTCGCCAAGGCGTGGAAACAGCGCCTGCTCACCCTGGAATCGACCGATCCCATCCCGTTCCGGCCGCAGAACTTCGGCGACTACGACATCCCCTCGCTGCAGCTGAAGCCGGGCCTGGAACCGGCGGGCCGCACCGGGTTCGGGCTACACGTGCGCGGGTGATCGTCCGGGCCCGACCGGCGGACAGTACGTCGACAGCGCCCTCGAGCGGGAGTCGACTCGCTTAAACTCGACCCCGTGGCGACACCATCTCCGTCCGAACCGGCGCAGGTCGGTGGTCGGCAGGCGCGGTGGCAGTCGCACAACGATCGACGGCGCGAGCGGATCGTGCGGGCGCTGATCGAGCTGCTCGAAGATCCCGGGGTGGGGCCGGAGATTTCGATGCAGCAGATCGCGCAGCGGTCCGGGCTGGCCAAATCCGTGGTGTATCGGCAATTTTCGGGCCGCGACGAGCTGGATCGGCGGGCTCGCAGTGCGATCGCCGAGCAGTTCATCGACACCGTCGACGCGGCGCTCGACATCTGGGACGGATCGATCCATCGAATCCTGCACCGCACGGTCGCCGCCGTGGTGGATTGGATCACCGAACACGCACGGCTCTACGACTTCGTGCGCGGTGGCCCGGCGGTCGGCGATCCGGACGACGTGGATGCGCTGAGCAGCATCAAGGCGACGATCGCGGCACGCACGCGAATGCTGGTATCCGGGCTCGCGGGGGTCGTCGGGGTGGTCGACGAGGCCACCGCCGACACCATGACCTTCGCGATCGTGTCGATGACCGAGGCGACCGTGAGCCGGTGGGCGCGCGATCCGCAGCCGCTGCTCAGCCGGGAGCAGTTGGTATCCGAGGTCGCGAGTTACGCCTGGAGCGTGCTCGACGGCGCAGCTCGTGCCCACGGACTGACGCTGGATCCGGAGCTGCCGCTGATCGAACTGGTCAACACCCTCGCCGAGCGAGCCGAAGCAGCGCGCCTCGGCGGATCGGACAGCGCGGACTCGGCCGGCGGTTCCAGTCGAGCCCGATGAGCCCGGCGAAGGTGCCGCCCGAGTGGTCGCCGGGCCCCTGGCCGAATTACGCGGCCAACCAGCCGACCAGCGATCCCACCACCGGTACCCGGTCCACCACGGCGGCCGCGGGGTTGCGGCGCTCGGGCTCGCCGCGGTACCGCGACGATTCGCCGTCGATGTGCAACAGCTGCCACAGCTTGCGCGTCACCGGATTCATCAGGCCCAGCTCGTCGGCGAGTTTGCGCATATCCCCGAAGTAGCCGGACAGGATCCGGCGCGAATTCGGCGACCGCCAGAACGCCTCCTCGATCACCTCGCGCGGAATATCGAACTGCTTGGCGAACGAGCGTGGCGGAGCCATGATCTCGCCCGCCAGCCACCGCATCGTGATCGGAAAAGCCAAGGCGCACACGGCCTTGCCGAACGGGCTCATCCGTTCGATATGGGCCTTCAGGAATTCACCGGCGAAGGAGATGTGCCGGGCCTCCTCGGCGATATGGATCTGCATGGTGCGCAGAACCGCCGGGGGCATCGACTTACCCTCGCGGATGATGGCCTTCTGGTAGTGATCGATCGGTTCCTCACCACCGAGGATGCCGATGAACAGGATGGCGTGCGCGTAACCGCCGGCCACCCCGATGAACGGCGACAATGCCCGGAACAGCGGCCGCATCCCCGGAACGTCCACGCCGATCCGGTTGATCAGCTCCTGGAACATCTGGATGTGGTTGCACTCTTCGGTCATCTCGTGCAGGCAGTACCGAAACTCCGGAGATCCGTTGGGGAGCTTCATGATGTACTGCATCATTCCGCGGATGAGAATGCTCTCGAAGGCAGCGCCGACCTTGATCACGTTGGCGGTACGCCATTTCCCGATCTCGATCCGGCGTTCCAGCGGCAACGACTTGTACCACTCGGTGCCGCCGAGCGGATCGAGATCCGGTGACAGCACCCATCGCGGATCGTTCGGGTCGATCGCCAATTCCGGTGAATCCCAGTCGATATCGAGATAGGGGTCGAAATTGCGATGGACCGATCCCTCGGACAGGATCGCCAGCATCTCCCGGTACTCCGGGCCGAAAATATCGGTACGAACCGATTCCGACAGCGTCATCGATGTCTCCTCGCTCTGCGGGGCACCCGCACCGTCGGCCCAACGAGCGAGCTCCGCATGGTGACTCATCGGGCCTCCTGGCTCCCGTCGCCGAGGCTCGGCCCCAGCGTGGGCGACACCCGGTAGGTGTGGTACTTCGAGGATATATGGGACTCACGGTCCCACACAATCCCCCGCGCCGGAAATGTCACCGGGTCGAGACGAACCGGGCCCTGCCGCAACTCCGGCGGAAAACGCCGTGTCGGTGCGATACTCGACCGGGTTCACCGGGCCCGCCGGTCCGCCCCACGATCCACGAGGAGTAGCCCGAACATGCTGGCCGCACGCCTTCACCTGGGACCGCAACGGCGACTGGAACTGGACGAGGTACCGACGCCGGAACCGGGTCCCGACCACGTCCTGATCAAGGTCGAGGCGGCGGGGGTGTGCCTGTCCGATGTTCATCTCATCGACGGAACGTTGACGCCGGTGATGCTCGACGGCGACGTGGTGACGCTCGGACACGAGGTCGCGGGCACGGTACACGCGCTGGGACCGGGCGTGACCAGCGCTGAGGTCGGGGACCGGGTGCTGTTGCAGGCCGGTGAGCGCCGCGGCGGTGACGCCGCGAATCCGCAGGGCGGCGCGGTGTTCACGCGCGGGGTCGACTACGACGGCGGGTGGGCCGAGTACACCCTGGCGCGGGTGGACACCCTGGTGCCGATTCCCGACGATCTGCCCTTCGAGCAGGCCTGTTTCATTCCGGACGCGGTCTCCACGCCGTGGGCCGCGATCACCGCGACCGCCGCGGTGCGGCCCGCCGAGCCGGTCGGCGTCTGGGGCGTGGGCGGGCTCGGCGCACACGGTGTGCAATTGCTGCGGCTGGTGGGAGCGGCGCCGATCGTGGCGGTGGACCCGCTGCCCGCGGCGCGGGAGCGGGCATTGAGTTTCGGTGCGGACCTCGCCCTCGATCCGGCCGATCCGGATCTGCGATCGGCGATCTCGACGGCGACCGGCGGCGCCGGATTGGCGGCCGCCTTCGACTTCGCCGGGGTGGCCGCGGTCCGGGAACAGGCCGTCACCTGCCTCGGGCCGGGCGGCCGGCTGGTACTGGTCGGGCTGACCGACAAGCCCATCACGATCACCGGCGGTATCGGTTTCAGCTTCTTCCAGCAGCAACTGCGCGGCCACTACGGATCGCAGCCCGAACACGTCGCCGAACTGGTGACGCTGCGGCGGCTGCACCGACTCGATCTCGCCCGCTCGGTCAGCGCGGTGCTGCCGCTGTCGCAAGCCCCGGAAGCGGTGCGCACGCTGGAAAGCAAACAGGGCAATCCGATTCGGCTCGTGCTGCGCCCCTGAGCCGGGTGCGTTCACCCCGCCGACCAGGGCAACTACCGCCCCGCCGCATTGACACCACCTGGCCCCGGTGAGAATGTGGGGGACCCAGCAACTCGCAAGTCCGCACGGCGCAAGGGGGATCCACGATGGCGGTAGTCGCCGGCGGTGTGTTCATCGACTGGGAACAGCTGACCGGGCAGTCCAAATTCGTCGTGGACCTGATCACCTTCCCCATCTTCAGCGCCGTCGCCGGCTGGCTCACCAACTGGACCGGCGTGCTGATGTTGTTCTGGCCCTTGCAATTTCGCGGAGTGCGCATTCCGGGTTTACAGGTGCTGTACCCGTATTTCCCGCGGCGGGTGCAGGTGTTGCCCACCTTCTCCGGTGACGGCAAGCGGCTGGGCTTCCAGGGCTTCATCCCCGCGCGCGCGGAGAAGATGGCCAGTATCTGCGTGGATATGGCGATCATGCGGATCGGCAGTCCCCGCGATTTCATCCACGAACTCGATCTCGAGGGCATCGCCGATTACATCGCCGAGCGGGCGCACGAACAGCTGCAGCAGATCGTCGACGATGTGATGTACCGGGAGAATCCGGAACTGTGGCGCGCGGTGCCGCGGCCGGCCAAGCAAATTCTGTATCAGCGCATCGATCGTGAACTGCCGAAGCTGTGCCGGCGCGGTTTCGAGCAACTCGGCGACAATGTCGATCAACTCATCGATATCAAGAGTTTCGTCATCCGCTATCTCCAGGCGAATCCGGAGATTCTCGAGGACCTCACCACCACCATCGCGGCGCCCGAGCTGCGGTTCATGGTGCGGATCGGTTTGCTGGGCGCGCCGTTCGGCGTGCTGCTCGCGCTGTACATGCACGTGCACTACGACATTCCGGTGATCGGCTGGATCCCGGGCTGGCTGGTGGTGCTGGCCGCGGCCGCCGCGATCGGCGTGGTGGTGAACATGATCGCCATCAAGATGGTGTTCGAGCCCGGTGATCCGCAGCCGCGCTACAAGTACCTGTGGCGGCAGGCCCTGTTGGCCAAGCGGCAGCCGCAGGCGGCCGAGGACCTGGCCCAGATCCTGGCCTATCAGGTGCTGACGCTGCCGAATCTGGCGGCCGAGCTGCTGGACGGCCCGAACGGCGACAAGACCCGCCAGCTGGTGGAACATCTCATCGCGGACGAGATCCGTATCCAACTCGGCCCCACCCGCTCGGTGGTGCGGGCCGCCTTCGGCGCGCGCCAATTCGACAATCTGCAGGTGGGGGCCGCCGGGGCGGCGGTGAGCCTGGCGCCGAGTCTGGTCCAGGACGAGGCGTTCGCGCTGGATCAGGCCAAGAAGATCGACGAGTTCGCGGCCCGCAAACTGAAGCAGCTGACCCCCGGCGAATTCATGGAGATGTTCTACGCCTCGGTGGAACAGGACGCCTGGCTGCTGTACCTGCACGGCGCCGCGCTGGGCCTGGTCGTCGGCGGGGTGCACCTGCTGATCTTCGGCTGGTGAAGAATACAAGCACGCGTGCTTGCATTTTTTCTCCGGCATTGCCATGCTGTCCGTCATGGCTGACCTGGAGGCGCTGCTCGACGATTTCGCAGCCGAGTGTGCGGATCTCGACCGCCTGGTCGCGCCGCTGGACCCGGCCGACTGGGCCCGGCCCACGCCGGCGCCCGGCTGGACCATCGCCCACCAAATAGGGCATCTGACCTGGACCGATGAGGTATCGACGGTAGCGGCTACCGACGCCGAGGCCTTCGCCGAGCTGCTGAAGGAGGCGACCACCAAGATCGCCACCTTCGTCGACGAAGCCGCCGCCGAGGCCGCCACCATGCCCGCCGCCGACCTCCTGGAACGCTGGCGCCGCGGCCGCACCGGACTGACCGATGCCCTGCGCGCGGTCCCCGCTGGGACGAAACTGCCGTGGTTCGGTCCGCCGATGAGCCCGATGTCGATGGTGAGCGCCCGGCTGATGGAGACTTGGGCACACGGCCAGGATGTGGCCGACACCCTCGGAGTGCAGCGGCAGCCGACGGCACGGCTGCGCAATATCGCGCACATCGGTGTCCGCACCCGCGATTTCGCCTACACGGTTCACTGTCGGCAGGTGCCCGCCGATCCGTTCCGGGTCGAACTGACCGCACCGGACGGGTCGATCTGGAGTTGGGGGCCCGAGGATGCCGCACAACGAGTCACCGGCTCCGCCCTGGACTTCTGCCTGTTGGTGACACAGCGCCGGCACCGCGACGATCTGCCGCTGGTGGCCGTCGGGCCGGATGCCGCCGAGTGGTTGACGATCGCACAGGCCTTCGCCGGACCGCCGGGAGCAGGCCGCGCTGCCGGTCAGTTCGCCGAGGCGAACCGGATGTGACTCGACCGTCGAACAGCCGGTGGGGGGACTCGAATGAAGCGGGCGAGCGCCGACTCGGGGGTGCGCCGTGCTTGTGGCCGACCGGACGCCGTTGGCCGGAGGTCTTCGAAACCGCAGCTCGAAGCTGACGCTCGCCAGCAGTCAGGGATTACCCCCGGCGGCGAGGCCACAAACCTGTCCATGGCATGCCGGGGTCGCCCTCGCTCGCCGGCACGCCGGCTGATCTGCGCCCGGTCGGTGTTGTGATCTTTGCCGCAGGGACGCCGCGTCGGGCGCCGCCGGGCAGTAACCTGGACACACGTACGACTTTCAACGGTGCGGGTCGGCAACGAGGGGAACAGGGGAGAGGGAAGGACGCACCGATGGCACCGCAGTCCGCGCAGTCCCGGTCCACCGGCCAAATTCTGCAACACACCGCCGTCGTGCTCGCCGGGATGGCGAGTATCGGCCTCACCGTCACCGCCGGAACCTACATCGTCAATCAGATGGGCGGCGCCGGCCTGCCCGCCGTGATCGGCTCGGGCGACCGGAACGACACGAAAGACCCAGCGGCGGAACCGGATCGGCCCGATCTGCCCGTCGTGACACCGCGCTCCTGGGGGCTCGCCGCCGAATCCCGGCAATTCCCGATCGCATCGGTAGCACCGGCGACGGTCTCGGCTCGTCCCGCGCCCGCGGTGACCGAGGGCGACGGCTCCACACCGACGGCGGCCGCCCACTCACGCGGCCTCGGCGGTCGGCTCAACTTGACCGGCGATACCTTCGTCGGAGCGAATCTGGCTCGGACGCAACAACATTCGCTCACCGTCACATTCGATACCAACGTGCCCGCCGCCCTGGGCGCGACCGCCGCGCCGGAACGCACCGGCGACCCGGCGATCACCGAATTCCGCACCGATTTCGATGTCCGGAGCGGGGAATTCAGTGTGGCGATGACGGATCCGCTGCTGGGCCGACACGACGTGCAGGTGCAGCGGCACGCCCGGCCCGCACAGCTGCCGGCCGACCATCCGCAGCAGGTCCGCTCCGACGACACCGGAGCGGCGATCGACGCATCTGCTCCGACGCCGCCCGCTGAGCCCGCGCCCGCATAGCCACCACACATCGATCGAGCCGGGTACCGTCAGGTGCCCGGCTCGTCCTGTTCGGCCCGTTGCCGGCCAGCACACCCGAGCACTACTGGGCATTTGCCCCATTTCGGCTCGTCGGCGGATATCCGCCACCGAAGCCCCGGACCGCACGTTAATCCTCGGTAACCGTTCAATAAAGAGGATTTCTGTAGTACTTTTGTGGCAGCCGTGGAACAGGGAGGGCCGATGGGCCACCGCATCAGGTACGCGAGCGACGTCGGGGCGCCGGTGGAGGTCGCATTCACCTACACCGACAATCATTTGTTCGTACCGGACTGGATGTTCGGGGTCGCCACCTTCGAACCGGTCGGCGATGCCGGCCACGGCCCGGGCGCGGTCTATGCCGCGACCTTTCGGCTCGGGTTGTGGCGGCCCACGCTCGAATGCGAGATCACCGAGTACCGCCGCAACGCGGTGATCGGGTACACCCTGCGCAGGCGCCGGCCGGGGAAGACGGCGCCTGCGCGGGATGCTCCGATCCTCGCCACCTTGACGTTGCGATTCGATCCACTCGGCTACGGTCGCTCGGTGCTGACCTCGGAAGCCGGCTATCCGCCGGCCCGCCGACCGGCCGGACCGGTCGCCAAAGCCGTCGACACGCTGATCCAGATCGCGGTCCGGCGGAGCGAGGCGCAATTGCGCAGGGAGATAGAGGAATTCCACGGTACGGATCTTGTCGGCCGGATTGCGTAGGGTACCGGGCATGATCATCGTGAGCACCGACGGATCCTGCCTGCGTAATCCCGGCGGCGCCATCGGCTGGGCGTGGGTCAATCATCAGGGCAGTTCGGCGAGTGCGGGCGCGGCCTCGGGCACGAATCAGGTCGCGGAACTACGTGCGGTACTGGAGGCGATCCGCGCGCATCCCGGTTCCGAGCCGCTGTTCATCGAGAGCGATTCGCTCTACGCGATCAAGTGCGCGTCCGAATGGCTACCGGGCTGGCGGCTCAACGGCTGGCGCACCGCCACCGGCAGCGCGGTGAAGAACGTGGAACTCGTGCAGTGGATCGATCACGCGATCTCGACGCGGCCGGGACCGGTGCGGTTTCGGTGGGTGCGCGGCCACGTCGGCAACTACTACAACGAACAGGCCGACAAGTTGGCCGGGGAAGCGGCTCGGGCCGCCGCGGGCGCGGCCGACGCGAGTCCCGACGGCATCGTCGACCTGCCGCCGCTGCCGTCCGCGGTTCGGCCCGGGCCGGCGGCGACCGAAACGATGACCGAAGCCGTGACCACCCCGATCACGATCGTGACCGATAAGCCCGCCGGACGTGCCAAGCGCGCCCGGGCGAAAACCGAGACCGCGGACGCGCTGACCCTGTTCTGATTCCGGCGATCCGGGTGCGGCGAGCCAACCGAATGGCTTCCGGCGGTGGTGGGTCGGCCCACCGCCGGAAGCGCCCGGTTCGCGCATCCGGTGTTCGACAGCTCGAACCGGACCTCGGGCCCACTGGTCCTCGCTCCGAAAACGCTCCGGCCCCGCGACGAGAGTGCCGCGGGGCCGGAACGTGTCGAACGAAAGGGTTTCAGTTACCCGGCTGAGCCGGAGCCGGCTGCTCGCCACCGTTGGACTGCGGGCTGGTGCCCGGCGCGGCCTGCGGCGCGCCCGGCGCCGGAGCGGCCGGACCCATGCCCTTGGTCACCGGCGAGTCGAACTTCGCGACCAGCCACTTGCCGTCGTGCTTCTCCATCTGGGCCACGCCCGGAATGGTCAGCTTGTCCGGCTGCGGAACGGCCTGGTTGGTCTGCTCCTGGGTGATGACCAGGACGACGTTGGCCTGCGAATCGTTACCCGATTCCCACGCGCAATGGATCTCGTCCAGCTTCGATTTCGCCTGCACACTGACCATGGCCTTCTTCAGCGTGTCGGACGCGTCGCTGAAGAATTTGCCCCACTCACCCGTGGACTTGTCGTTGACGCTCTTGAAATACGCGTCCAGGTCCTTCGAGTCGTAGCTGGCGACGGCCTTGCCGAAGTCGCAGGCCGCCCGAGTGGAGTCGTCGCGCGCGGCGAGCTGATCCTCCCGGTCGTCGGCCTTCAGCCAGAAGACCACGACCGCGGTGATCGCGGCCACCAGCAGCACGCCCGCGGCGAAGGCGGAAACGATCGCCACCCACGGCGTGTTCTTTCCGGCCGCCGGGGAGCCTGCCGGCGCGGCGGCCGGAACGGACATCTTGACCGTCTGCGCCTCCGTCGCCGGTGTCGCCGTCGGAAGTTTCACCGTGGCATCACCGTCAGCGACCGGCTTCGAGGCGTTCGTCCCGGTCTTGCCGGCGCCCTGGGCGGTATCAACCGACGAGTCCGATTCGAACTTGACCGTTGCGTCCGCGGCGGTGCTGTCTTGCGCCGCATCGACCTTCTCGGTCGACTCGGCATCGTTGTTCGCCTTGTCCTTGGCGGTGTCGTCATCGGACATGAATCGATCTGTCACCTTCCCGACGCGGTCGGACCACGCCGTATGTTTCGGGCCACTCTACTTACCGCACCGGGGGCGGGGTGCGGTCGCTGGGGTTCGCTCCCGCCGGCATCTGCGCTCCGTTGTTCGGAACGTCCGGTCGGGGCGCGTTCGCCGAACCACGGATCTGCTGGTCCGGCGGCGGGTTCGTGCAGTAGTTCCACTTCGGCAGCGTGCCGTCGGTCACCACGTAGGGGGCGACCGGTGCGTGCGAGTACTGGCAGTACGGCCGCGGCCAGATATCGAGGATCGTATAGAACTCCCCGTCGTGCGCCGGCACGCCCATCGCCGAACTGCCGACGACCAGCGACGGGAACAGCGCCCGCAGGGCCGGCAATCGCAACTGCGCCGCCCGCGTGATGGCGACAAAGTTGGACGCCAGACTGGTGATCGGATCGTTGGTCTTGTCCAGCGTCGCACCCAGCGCCTGCATCTGGCCGGGCGCCTGATCCAGCACCTTGCGCAACTCGTCGTTGGCGTTGTTGAACTGCGTGAACAACGTCGACGAATTGGAAGTCAGGGTGCTCAGGTCCGGCTGCGCGTTCGACGTGGTGGCCGCGATGGTGCGCAAATTCTTCAGCAGGTTGGTGGTCTGCGGCAGCAGATTGTCCAGACCCGCCGTCACCAGGCTCAGCGCATCGATCATGTCCCGCAACTGGTTCGGGCCGCCGCTGAGCGCGGTGTCCAACTCGCCGAGGATGGTGCTGAACCGATCCGGGTCGATCTGATCGAAGAAGCCGCTGGCGTTCTCCAGCACGGCCGACACCGGGGTCGGCGTCTGCACCTTCTGCGGATCGAACTGGATCACCGAGCCGTCCTTCAGGAACGGTCCCTTGTCGGTATCGGGCTGGAAGTCGATGTACTGCTCACCGGCCGCCGACAGCGCGTGCACGACCACCTGGGTCGCGACCGGAATCTTGTACCGGTTGTCGATCTGGGCCTCGGCCGCGATGGCGGATCCGTGACCGGCCAGTTTGATCGAGTTCACCTTGCCGATGCGGTAGCCGCGCAGGGTGACGTCGTTACCCGGCTGGAGCCCGCCGGACCGGTCCAGTGAGACGGTGACGGTGTAGGTGGTCCGCAGCGGATTGATCCGCATGACGCTCACCGCCAGATAGGACGCACCGACCACGAAGACCACCACCAGTCCGATCGTGGACAGCAGCAGTTTGTGTCGCAGCAGCCAGCTCATCGGTGGCCCCCTGTCACTCGGCCGTAGACGATCTGCAGCACCTGGATCAAACTGCCCGCCATATCCTGCAGGTCGCGCAGATCCCAGAACTTGCTGTGCGGCGGATCGGTCAGCAGGCCGATGTCGAGCTGGGTGAGCGTCGCGGCGACGGCCAGCGTGTTGCCCTTGAACGACGCGTCGACCTTGGGCCGGATCTCGTGCAGCGCATCCAGTGCCGGGCCGAGATCGTTGCCGGCCCGCGACAGCGCGTCCATCAACTTGTGCACGTTGTCGAGCAGCGCGGCCAGCTGGTCGTGGCTGGTGTCGGCGTAGTCGCCGAGGGCCGCGCTGGTGGTGGAGATCTTGCCGAGCAGATCACCGATCTGCTTGTTGTTCTCGGCGATGGCCCCGATCATCTGCGGGAGCGAGTCGGCGACCTGGCCCAGCTGGTTGTGGTTGGCCTCGATGGTGTTGGTCAGCGCGTCGAATCCGTTGAGCGTGTTGTCGATTCGCTCACTGTTGGCGTGCAGCGTGGTGACCACGCTGGTCATCTGCTTGATCAGACCGGCGAGCTGGTCGGGCCGGCCACCCACCACCGAATCGAGTTCGGAGGTCAGTTTGGTCAGCGCCGCGACACCGCCGCCGTTGAACAACATCGACACCGAGAGCAACAGTTCCTCGACGGTGGCGCCGGCCGAGGTGTGGTCGATGCCGATGGTGTCGCCGTCCTTCAGCATCGGCGTGGTGTCGTCGGATTTCGGCTTCGACAGGGCCACGAACACATCGCCCAGCGGGGTGGCCTGACGCAACTCGGCGGTCGAATCACGCGGCAGCGCAATATCTTTGCGCACATTCATATCGACGATGGCCTGGAAGTTCTTGGTCTCGATATGGGTGACCACGCCGATATCGGAACCACCGATCTTCACCTTGGCCTGATCGGGCAGGTTGAGGGCGTTGGCGAATACCGCGTGCAGCGTATAGGTGTCGCCGGACTGCCCCGGTTTGGGCAGCGGCAGGCTCTCCACCGTCAGCCCACACCCGGAGGCCGCCACGGCGGCGGAGATGCCCAGTGCCAGCCAGGTGCGCCGCAGGCGCGTCGATCCCGTCATTTCGTCAGTCCCAACAGTGCGGCGGTCAACCCGAGGTCGGGTCCGAAGTCCTCGATCTTGCCGGTGCGGCAGCCGTCGGCGCGCATCTGGATACGTTCGCAGAACAGGCTGACGATCTCGCCGGACAGTGCCGTGCCGAGTACCGCGTGCAGGCGGACGAAGCCGCGGTTGCGGTCCATCGAGCGATCCAGGTTCTGCAGCAGCAGCGGCGCCACGTCGACGGTTTCCACGACGCCGGCGGCGTTCTGGCGCAGCTGGTTCGTCACCGCGGTGAGGCCGGTCAGGCTCTCCGACAGCTGATCCTGATACTGGCTGAACACGCCGCTGGTGTTCGACAGGAAGCTGTTGAGCTGGTCCAGCGTCGCCTGCAGGCCCGGCGCCTGCTCGGCGAGCAGCGACGACATCTGGGTCACCTTGTTGCTGAACTCGCGCACCGACTGGTCGTTGTCGGCGAGCATCGAGGTCAGCTCGTTGAGCTTGATGATGATCGTCGAGATGGCGTCCTTGTTGTCGACGCCGACCTTCAACGCACCGGACAGCGCGTTGAGGGTGTCGCGGATCTTCTCGCCCTGGCCGTTGACCATGTCGTAGAGCAGCGTGCCCGACAGCGGACCCTGCGTTTGGCCGGGCGCCGGCTTCAGCGCCGCGGTGAACTGGTCGATGGTCTTGATCATCGTGTCCAGCTCGACCGGCGTGCGGGTCTGCTGCACGGTGAGGTGCGTATCGTCGGGCAGCTTCGGTCCGCCCGTGTAGCGCGGGGTGAGCTCGATATGACGGTCGGTGACGATGGACGGCGAAATGATCGCCGCCGTCACGTTCTTCGGAATATCGACACCGTGGTCCACGGTCATGTGAACCTCGACGTACTCGCCCTTGGGGATGATCTTGTCGACCTTGCCGACCTCGAGGCCGAGCACGGTGATCGGATTGCCCTCGAAAATACCGGCGATATTGCGGAAGTCGGCGGTGATGTGGGTGGAACCGCCCACCGCGTTCTGCACCGAACCGCAGCTGACGGCGACGAGCATCGCCGCGCCGATCGCCACCACCTTGGTGGCGCGCACGAGCCGCTTGGTCAGTTTCATCCCTGGCACCCCTCGATCACTCGGGCGAAGCACAACCAGTTGTCGGGGAACAGCCACGGCACACCGACCTCACCGTAGGGGCCGTTGCCGAAGACATTGTTGAACTGGCGCAACGAGACCGGCATGATCTGCAGCAACTTGTCGAGGTTGTCCTTGTTCTTCTGCAGGCCCTGCGCCATCGTGTTGAGCTGTTCGATGGTCGGACCGAGCTGGTTGTTGTTCTCCGCGCCGATCTGCTGCAGCTGCTTGGTCAGCGTCGCGACGTTGTTCAGCAGCTGCTTGAGCAGATCCTGGCGTTCCATCACCCGCGCGGCGATCGCCTCGCCCTGTGTGATGACCAGGAGCACGCTGTTGCGGTTGTCGCCCAGGATCTGGGTGACCTTGTCGAGATCCTTGAGCAGCCCGTCCACCTGATCGCGGCGGTCGTTGATCGTCTTGGCCAGCGCGCCGACGCTGTCGAGGGCCTGGGCGGTCAGCTGCGGCGAACCGTCGATCTGATCACCGAGCACCTTCAGCGATTCGGCGAGCTTCTGGGTGTCGAGCGCCTCGAACTTCGGGGTGCCGATCTGCACCACATCGGCCAGGTCGTAGGGAACCTTGGTGTTGGACTTGCGAATCCGGTTGCCCGGCAGTCCCTTACCGTCGCCCGGATCCAGGTCGATGTAGCGCGCGCCCAGTAGGGTCGCCATCTTGATGGCGGCACGGGCGTCGGGGCCGAGCTTCACATCGTTGTTCACCTGCAGGGTGATCAGCACGTGATCGCCCTCGAGCTTCGCCCCGGCGACCGTACCGACCGGCACACCGGCCACGTTCACCTTGTCACCGGGTCGCACGCCGGCGGTCTGCACGAATTCCGCCTGCACATCCTTCGTGCCGACGCCGAGCTTCTTGTATCCGCTGGAAACCACCAGCAGCACCACGATCAGCACGGCGCCGATGACACCGAGCCAGAAGAACCGGTTGCTCTGGAAACGGCTTCTGATCCGCTTACCGAATGTCGTCATGGGCGGCACACCGCCGAATGCGCCGGGCCGCCGATCTGGTTGACCAGACCGCGAGGCAACAGCACCCCGTACAGCGACACGTCGAGCGTGCACAGGTACGCGTTGGCGTAGGCGCCGTCGGAGGTGAACTTGCCGACGTCGGTGAGAATGCCGGGCAGGTCGATCGCGGCCTGATCCAGCTTGGCGCCGTTGTTGATCAGCATGGTCAGCGCGTCGGTGGTGGAGTTCTGCGCGGCCGCGATCTTCGGCTGCACCTGATCGACCATGTTCACCAGGGAAGAGGTGGCATTCGCGATCTGCACGGTGGACGCCTGCAGCGATTGCCCCTGCTCGTACAGCCCGCCGATCAGCGCGCGGGTCTGAGTCACCAGCGTCTCCAATTCATCACCTCGTTTCGCCAATCCCGACATCACGGCCGACAGGTTGGTGATCACATCGGCCAGGATCGCGTCGCGCCGCTGGAAATCACCGGCCACCGCGGCGGCCTGGGTGATGAACGAGCTCAGCGAGACCCCGTCACCCTGCAGCGCCTGGATGAAGGTGTTGGTCAGGTTGTTGACCTGTTCCGGCTGCAAGGTCTGGAACAGCGGCTGGAAACCGTTGAGCAGACCCGAGATATCGAACGACGGTTCGGTCCGCTCCACCGGAATGGTCGCATGGTTGCGCAGGGCCGAGTTGTCACCCTTGTTGCCCGGCGCCAGCGCCACATAACGCTGGCCGATCAGGTTCTGGTACCGGACAAGGGCTTTGGTGTTGCCGTACAGCGTCTGGTTGCGCTGCACGATGAACGACACCTTGGCCTGGCGCTGACCCTCGACCTCGATCTTGGTGACCTTGCCGACGCGCACACCCGCCATGCGGACGTCGTCGCCCTCGCGCAGACCGAGCACATCGGTGAAGATCGCCGAATAACTGTTGGTGGAACCGGATACCGTGCGCGCCAAGGTGTTCCAGATGACCACGGTCACCAGCACCGAGACGATGGCGAAGATACCGAATCCGATCAGCGGCTTGCGAATACTCATCAGCTGGCACCGCTTTCGGACACTTGCAAGGTTCCACCCCTCAGGATCGAGCTCAGCAGCAGATATTCGGCGGCCGTCGGTTCCCGGCCGAGAATCTGGGTCATCGCGTCACGGCCGGTGTAGTAGGCGATCGGCCCGGCCTGCGGCTTGGGCTGACCCGGTACCTGGGCGGCGGCCGGAACCGGCTGCGGAGCCGGTGCGGCCGGCAGTCCCGGCAGTCCGGGCAGTTGCGGGAACAGTCCCTCCAGCGGCGTTCCGGCGAGCGGGTTACCCGGCTTGGGCGCCTGCTCCGGCGCGGCCGTCTGCGCGGTGTCGCCGGTGGTGACGCCCGGGATGACGGGCAGTCCCGGCATCGGCGGCAACTTCGGCAGGCCCTGGGCCGAGTCCAGCGTGCGCGGCTTCAGCGCCGGGGTCGGCGCACCGATGTCCGCGACCAGCGGCGCGGTCGCGCAGCTCGGCGCGGCGAGATCGCCGTAGCGCGGGCAGTCGGAACGGTCGTAGGGCTTGTACGGCGTGAACGTCAGACCCGCGTTCCACACCATCTGCTTCTGCGGACCCCAGTGGAAGGTGCTGCTCAACGCGCGCACCGACGCGTTCAGGTTGGCGATGGCCTGCGGAATCGCGTTCGAGTCCTCGGTGAGCGCGCCGAACATATCCGATGTGCCGGCGGTCAGCTGCTTGCCGACATCGGGGTTGCGAGCGAACAGTCCGTTGACCTTGTCCACGGTCGCCGCGGTCCCGGTGATCAGGCCGGCGAGTTCACTGCGCTTGTCGGCGACGGTCTGCGCGGTCTTCACCGATTCCGACAGGGTCGTCATCAGATCGGGCGCCGACTGGTTGAGCGCGTGGAACGAGGCGGAGAAATTGCCCAGTGTGCCTTCGACATCCGGCACCGCGGCCCGGACCTCGGTGAACCAGTTGTTCAACCGCTCCACGGTGGAGCCGGGGACCCGGCCGCTGCCGTCGAGCGCGTAGGACAGCGTGCTCAACACCCGGCCCAGCTGGATCGGGTCGATCTTGTTGAGAATGGTGCGGACCGTGGTGAGGGTGTCCTGCAGCGCGATGGTGCCCTCGCTGCGGTCCTCGGGGATCTGCGAACCCGCCTTCAGCGAGGCGTTGTCGGGACCGTTGTAGACCAGTTCCACCGAGGTGACGGCGAACAGGTTGCTGGGCACGACGCGAGCGGTGACGTTGGCCGGAATATCGGAGATGTATTCCGGCTTCATGTCGATGTGCACCTGCTGCAGCTCACCCTTGGCGGCGACCGACACATCCTTCACCGCACCCACCAGGACACCGCGGAACTTCACGTCGGCCTGGGAGGGCAAACCGTCGCCGGTGGTGGTCAGGTTGGCGGTGACCTCCACCTTCGGATGCATGATGTAGCCCTTGTAGCGGGCCATCAGCAGGCTCAGGGCGACGGCGAAGACGATGAGTCCGCACAGACCGGCGATGAGCAGCTGCCGCATCGTCGGTCCGCGGCCACTCGGATCGATGATCATCTCGTTCGCCCCCTATCCCGAGATCCTGATACCGGGGTTGACCCCCCAGACCGCCAGCGTGATGAACAGGTCCGCGAAGACGACCGCGATGATGCAGAGCTTGATCGCCCGGCCCGCGGCCACACCCACACCCTCCGGGCCACCGGAGGCGAAGAAGCCGTAGTAGCACTGGATGAAGGTCGTGATCGCCACGAACAGAATGGCTTTCAGCAGCGACCACAGCACGTCGTGCGGGACCAGGAATTGATAGAAGTAGTGCTGGAAGGTGCCCGAGGCGGTACCGCCGATCAGCCCGACGGTGAACGAGCACGACAGGTATGCGACCGGCAGGGCCAGGCAGTACAGCGGCACGATCGCGATCATCGCCGCGATCATCCGAGTGCTGACCAGATAGGGCAGCGGCCGGATCGCCTGCGACTCCAGCGCGTCGATCTCCTCGGCGATGCGCATCGAACCCAGCTGCGCGGTGAATCGACAGCCGGCCTGGGCCGCGAACGCCAGGGTGGCGAGCATGGGCCCGAGCTCACGGGTCGTCGCGAACGCGGAGATGGCGCCGGTCAGCGGGCTCAGACCGAGCAGGTTCAGCGAGGTGTAACCCTGGATGGCGACGGTCATACCGCCGAAGGCGCTGAGGATCAGGACCACGCCGATGGTGCCACCACCGACGATGATGCTGCCGTTACCCCAGGTGACGTCCGAGAGCAGGCGCCAGACTTCCTTCGGATAGTGCTTGAGCGCCAACGGCATCGAACCGATCGAGCGCAGGAAGAAGAAGACCTGGTGGCCCACCCGGGCGAGCCAGTCGCGCGGGGCACCGGCGGAGCTTCGGATCCGCTGCAGAGGCCGCAGTAGCGGCGGAACATAAGTTGACGACACCGGCTCAAACCATCTGTGGGGGGAACAGGGCGTTGTAGATCTGCGTGATGATCAGATTCGTGCCGAACAGCATCAGCGCGGACAGCACCACCGCGGTGTTGACCGAGTTCGCGACACCGCCCGGGCCGCCGCGGGTGTTCAGCCCGGAATCGCACGCGATGATCGCCGCCAGCAGACCGAAGATCAAGGACTTGATCAGCGCCACCAGCAAGTCCCCCGTGACCGCGAAGGATGCGAAGGTTCCGATATAGGAGCCCGGCGTGCCGTTCTGAGCGAAGATGTTGAAGATGTAGCCGGTCAGGAAGCCGACGAAGATGACGAAGCCGCACAGCAGCACCGAAACGAGCATGGCGGCGCCGAGCCGGGGAGCGACCAGGCGGCGCATCGGATCCACGCCCATGACCTTCATGGCGTCGATCTCCTCGCGAATGGTGCGGGAGCCGAGGTCGGCGCAGATGGCCGAGCCGACGGCGCCGGCGATCATCAGCGAGGTGACCAGCGGCGCGCCCTGCTGAATGATGCCCAGGCCGTTGGCCGCACCGATGAACGAGGTGGCGCCGACCTGCTGAGCGACCGAACCGACCTGAATCGAAACGATGACGCCGATCGGAATTGCGACGAGCAGGGTGGGCGCGGCGGCCACGCTGGCCATGAATGCGCATTGCCGGACGAATTCACCGAAGGGGAACCGGCGACGGAAGATAGCGATGAACAGTTCCGCGACGGCCGAGACGCCCATCGTGATCTGCCGGCCGAAGGTCTCGAGCGATCGCTTGGGGTGATCCTGCCAGTACGCCTTCGTCCAGTCCGCCGCGGCACTCATTCTCGATGTCGAACCGATTGCCCCCGACCCGTCCGGACCGTTGGTGACTTGCACTGGCTACCCCTCTCGACGCCGGTTACCCGCCCCGACGACTGTTTCGCTTGAGGCACCTTACTACGGAGTTAGGAAAAACACAGCACAAAGTGTGGTTGTGGTCATAGACCCAGATCACGTTGGATCTAGGCCTGTGACGACGGGCACTCCACTGGTATCGGTCACAATGAACGGGCTCGATTTCTAGAACAGGTTCCAGTTTTCTGATCGAGCGTCCAACTCGAGAACCAATACCGGATTTATCGGAATGAAATTCTCGTTATTGAGTTTTGCCCCGAATACTGACGAAAGCGTATCGGGAGTACCTCCGAAACTGCGGTCAGCGCACAACGGTGTCGCATCTCCTCGCCTGCGCGCGCGTCACCTCGCAACCTTGGCATCGATCCAGCAAACTGCACCGGCATACCGGGCGCGCTCCGGGGGGATTACTGCAAGGATGTAGTACGACAAGGCTGATATCGTGCGGACTTCCGACGTCTGGAGGGAAATGTTCAACAAACTCGTCAGGGCGGCTCATGCCGCCTTCGCCGTAGCTCTGGGCGCGGCGCTACTGGGGACGGGCGCGGGAGTCGCGCAGGCCGATCCCGGGCCCGTGATCGGCGGCGGCTCCGGAATCATCATCGACAAGCAGTTCGAGTGCAC
Organism: Nocardia veterana NBRC 100344; assembly: GCF_000308855.1. Lineage (GTDB taxonomy): Bacteria > Actinomycetota > Actinomycetes > Mycobacteriales > Mycobacteriaceae > Nocardia > Nocardia veterana. Next base: position 39,222 of record NZ_BAGM01000135.1, read on the forward strand.
CGTGACGACCATCGGACACGACGCCGGCGGCCGGCTGGTCGGCCTGACCGCGGGACATTGCGGTGAGGCGGGGTCGGAGGTCTGGTCCGAACAGGATCGCGGCGCCGGCGTGATCGGACATTTCGTCTACTCCAATCACGACCTCGACTACGCGGTCATCCAGTTCGATCCGGGCCGTGTCACTCCGGTCAACCACATCGGCAACGTGACGATCACCGGGCTCGGCGCGCCCGCGCAGTTCCCCAACATCGTGTGCAAGGAGGGCCGGACCACCGGCAACACCTGCGGCCTGGCCTGGGGCGATGTCTTCCAGACCGATGAGACCTGGACCCAGATGTGCGTGGTCGAGGGCGACTCCGGCGCCCCGGTCGTCATCGGTTCGACCCTGGTCGGCATGGTGAACGCCTATCTCGCGGTGGCCTGCTTCGGCCCCGAGGTCGGCACCAACATGACCGCCATCACCAATGACATGAACGTCCGCGGCGGCGCCGGGGCAGGCTTCGCCCCGATCTGATCGACGGATCCGAAACCCCTTGCGGCGGGCGGTGATTCGAGTGCCGAACTCGAGTCACCGCCCGCTTTCGGTGGGACGGGGGAACGAGCCGGCCCGGCGCGGATGGAGCCGGCCGGCGAGCGGTGCGGTTATGGTGAGGGTTGCCGGCCCGAAAGGAGCACACCGTGAAGGTTTGGGGCGTGATCATGTGTTCGGCCATCGCCGTCGGGGCCGCGGCGTGGTGCTCCGGCACCGCTTCGGCAACCAACGTGCACTGTGCTGCCGACCGGAACCGAGACATCACCATCATCGCCGGTAGCACCGCGTGCCGCGCCGCCGGCGACGATTCCGGACACGCCCGATCGGCCGGTATCGACGGCGTTGGCTATGCCAAGGCAACCGCGGGAGCGATCGCCCTCGGACTCGGCGCCTCCGGTGGGGTCGGAGCCAGCGAAGGAGCGGCCGGGCTGCCGGTCGCGGTCGGGATGGGCCCGGATGCCTTCGCCTTCACCTCGATTGCCCCCGAGGCGGTTCCGGGGCGCGTCGGCCTCTCGCTCGCGATGAACGGCTCACAGGCGCAAGTGATCACGAGTGAGCACACCACCATCTGCCTCGGTTCGGCGGCGCTGGCCTGGGATTCGCGCACGGGCGCGGCCTGCCTGGCGACCCCGATCGGGCTGTGGCGGATGCCCGCGGCCCGCTGACCTACCCTGGCGAGGGGAACGTCTACGCCGCGATGATGCGGCGGCAGGAGGTCGACAGGGTGGATTCGCCACGTTCGCAGCAGGCGGCCGAGACAGCCGCGGCGCAGGTCGCGCGCGCCGCCGACACCGGAGCCGACGATGCGCCGCAGATGATCATCGATCCACGATTCGTGCCGGTCGTCCATCGCTTCTTCCGGATGTTTCCGCGATCCAACCGGGGCGGCGGCGCCTTCGCGGTGTTCCTGCACGGCCGTCCGGTCGTCGACGTGTGGGCGGGTTGGTCGGCGCCCGACGAACGCTGGCAGTCCGACACCGTGGCGCTGAGCTTCTCCACCGGTAAGGGCGTCGCGACCACCGTGCTGCACCGGATCGCCGAGCGCGGTCTGATCGATTACGACGCCCCGGTCGCCGAGTACTGGCCGGAATTCGCGCAGAACGGCAAACAGGACATCACCGTGCGCGAGGTGCTCTCGCACCGCGCCGGCCTGCACAAGGTCCGCGGCCTGGCCGCCACCCCGGACGGCATTCTGGACTACGACGCGATGGTTACCGCACTGGCCGCGGCCGAGCCGGATCCCCGTCGATTGCAGTCGTCGGGATATCACGCCGTCACGTTCGGCTGGCTCGTCGCCGAGATCGTGCACCGGGTGACGGGTGAACCGTTCACCGAGGTGGTGCGACACGAGATCGCCGAACCGCTGCAGACCGAGGAATTCTGGTACCGGGTGCCCGAGTCCGAGCGGCACCGGATCGCCCGCACCTTCCCGCGGCTTCGGATTCCGGGCCTGCGCTGGGATACCGCGTCCAAGGTGATCGCGCGCAGCCGGGCGATGGGCGCGATCGCGGAGGCCGGGATGCCCGCCGGATTCGATGTGCTGATCGGTGATGCCCGGGTGTACGACGCGGTGATGCCCGGCTTCAACGGCGTGTTCTCCGCTCGCGCGCTGGCCCGGATGTACGGTGCGCTGGCCAACGAGGGCCGGGTCCTGCTGCCGGACGGTACCTGGAGCGAGCCGCTGCTGCGGCCGGAAACCATCGAAACCGTCAACCATGTGCAGCGCAGCGCGCATCGCGACTATGTGATCGGCGTGCCCGTTCCCTTCACCCTCGGTTATCACCGCCCGCCGATCGCCTCGCGACGACCGCTGCGGCGGGCCTTCGGCCATTACGGCGTGGGCGGTTCGGGTGCGTTCGCGGATCCCGAGTCGGGCATGTCGGTCGCCTTCGTCACCAACCGGCTGGGCAATTCGCTGAACACCATCGGCGATGGCCGGCTGGCCCGGCTGGCGGCGGAGGCACGCGCGGCCCTCGCCTGACGCGGCCGCAGCCGGATCGTTTCGGATCGAACCCGGCCCGGGGCTCACTCGTATTGCAGGGTATGCGCACGGCAACAGCAGACGGCGCCCACCCACCGCAGCCTTCCGGCGAACCGGTCGCACCCCGGCAGCCGAGGTGGGTCGCGGCTCACGCGGTGGCGGCCGGAATGGATTTCGATCGCTACTTCCGGCTGCGCCGGGCGCGCGACGGTGATCCGTTCGTGGTCCGTTTTCCGGGATTCGGCGCGGTATTGTTCACCGGGACACCCAGCGGCACAAAGGAATTACTTCGGGCGCCGATCGACATTCTGCATCCACCGCAACCGAATCCGATCGAACCACTTATCGGTTCCGCGTCGTTGATACTCGCTCGTGATCACCGACATCGCAATGACCGCACCCTGTTGACACCCGCATTTCATCGGTCCCGAATTGCGGAGTACGGCACGGTAATCCGGGACAGCACTCGGGACGAACTCGCCGGCGCGGGCGCGGGCCCGCCGTGGCGGCCGGGAGCGACGATCGATGCGCGGGTGGCGGCGCGCGCACTGACGCTGCGCGTGATCCTGACACTGATCTTCGGCACCGACGATCCGATCCGGCGGCCGGCCTACACCGCCGCGGTCGGCGACTTCCTCACCGCCTTCACCGGACCGCTGATGCTGGTTCCGGCACTGCGGCGCGGCGCATTCGGATATGCGCCCTGGGATCGGTTCCTGCGCGCCCGCTCCCGAGTGGACGCGTTGCTCGATGCCGAGATCGCCGCGCGCCGAGTCGCCGGCACACCGGGCAGCGGCGCGCTCGGTGTCCTGCTCACCGCGCGGTACGACGACGGCAGCGGTGTCGACGACGCCGACCTGCGGGAACAACTGCGCACCCTGCTGGTGGCCGGGCACGAGACGACGGCGACCAGTCTGGTGTGGGCACTGTTCCGGCTACATCGCCGACCGGACGCGCTGGCCCGGCTGCGCGCGGAGATCGATACCGCCGGCCCCGCCGCCGATCCCGAGGAGCTGGCGCGGTTGCCCTATCTGAACGCCGTCTGCCAGGAGACCCTGCGCCTGCATCCGCCCGTGCCGATCGTGCTGCGGCGGCTGACCGGGCCCTACACGCTGCGCGGTGTGCGGCTGGTCGAGGGAGACACGATGGGGATCGCGATTCCGTTGCTGCACTCGGATACCGGTTGCTGGGACGAGCCGGCCGCGTTCCGACCCGAGCGGTTCCTGGAGCGGCGCTACGGCCCCTTCGAGTTCGCGCCCTACGGCGGCGGGCACCGGCGCTGCCTCGGGGCAACCCTGGCGGAATACGAATTACGGATCGCGCTCGCCACCGTGGTCGGCACCGTCGAGTTGTCGCTGCTCGAGCGCTATCGTCGCGGCCGGATTCCGCGCTCGGTCCCGCACAACATCGCGACCGGCCCACATCGGGGGATCCGATTTCGAGTAGAGGAAATCCGCCACTAGTGAAGTGATTTGCCTCACAATGAGGTTTGCTGGGTATCGATTCGGCTCCGATGGCGCCACTCGGACCTCACCCCCGACTCGCCGATGCGAACGGGACTTTCGCCCCGTCACGACGGCACGCCGCCGGTGCAGTGACACATCACACATTCGGCGCGATCAGTTCATAACTGCCAGAACGCAATTGGCCGATGTCCGCACGAGATGTAGTAATGGAACCGGGCCGGGGCCTGATAGACCATTCGCGCCTCCGCGCGCAAACATTCCTGTGCGCCGTGGCGCGCGATCTAGGTTGGAGAGGACGAAACGGCTGTGCGCACCACCACCTGTCGGAAGCCCGTTCGGGACAAGACCAGCTTGCTGGCGCTCGCGGTGACTTCGCTCGCGGTGACCGCCGCCGGTGCGATCGCCATGGCGCCCGCCACCGCGGCGCCGCTGTGGCCCGGCGGACCCGATCTCCCCGGCGCCCCCGCCGTCGTGCAGGCGCCGCAGCCCGAACCCGGCGCGGCCCCGCTGCAGAACCCGCCGCCGTTGCCGCAGGCCAATTTCGCCCCGCCGAGCATCAGCCCCGGCGACGGCGACGTGGTCGGTGTCGCCCAGCCGATCATCATCAACTTCAAGGAGCCGGTGACCGATCACGCCGCGGCGGAGAAGGCCATCCGGATCACCTCCAGCAACGCCACCCACGGCCACTTCTACTGGCGCGGTGACAAGCAGGTGCGGTGGCGGCCGGAGGAGTTCTGGCCCGCCAACTCCGACATCACCGTCGAGGCCGGCGGCACCAAGGTGGCCTACAAGGTCGGCGACGCCGTCGTCGCGACCGCGGACGACGCCACCCACACGATCACGGTCACCCGCAACGGCGAGGTCATCAAGACCATGCCCACCTCGATGGGCAAGAAGGACCACGAAACCCCCAACGGCACCTACTACGTCGGGGAAAAGAACCGGAAGATGATCATGGACTCCTCCACCTACGGAGTTCCGATCACCGATCCGCAGGGCTACAAGCTCGAGGTCGAGTACGCGACCCGGCTGTCCAACAGCGGCATCTTCGTCCACGCCGCGCCGTGGTCGGTTGCTCAGCAGGGCGTGTCCGACTCCAGCCACGGCTGCCTGAACGTCAGCACCGAGGACGCCAAGTGGTTCTTCGAGAACGCCCAGAAGGGTGACCCGGTCGTGGTGACGAACTCGACCGGAACGCTCAGCGCCAGCGACGGCATGGGCGACTGGAGCTAGGCTCGCCCGCCTCTCCGGGACTTTTGCGGGCCGTGAGTGCCGCGAGATGTGGTTGTCGGGGCGGCGGTAAGTGGCTGCTGTGGTTTTGGGCGTGCCCGGTGAGTTACCCATGTGCTTGCGAAATCTGTTGATTCGTTGACGGTTTCGGGGGATCTCGCCGGGCATTGCTGTGTTCCGGGGGGGTGACGGGTCTGGGTGTTTTCGAAAACTCCGGCCTTCGGGGGTGCCACGCTTCTAGGATCTGGTCATGGCCGGGGTGTCCTCGAACGATCATCCGACGGCCGGTCGAGAGTTCAGGGGTTCGGTGCCGGGGGTTCTCCGGGTGTTCGCGCGGGGCGGGCAGACTGCGGGGGTGCGGAGCCGGGCGGAGCGAGTATTGCCGCAGAACCGGGGACGGCGGCGGCCGTGGGGGGATTACGGGCTGTTCCTGGTGCTGGTGGTGCCGAATCTGGTGTTGCTCGGGCTGTTCGTCTATCGGCCGCTGATCGACAACATCCGGCTCTCGTTCACCGACTGGAATCTCGCCGAACCGTTCGCGCATTTCATCGGCGGGCGCAACTACCGCGAATGGTGGGAACGCGACGACACCTGGCAGATCGTCGGCAATACCGTGATCTTCACCGTCTGCGCGGTCGGCGGCAGTATGGCCCTGGGATTGGCGCTCGCCCTGCTGCTGGATCGGAAACTGTTCGGTCGCAACGTCGTTCGCTCGGTGATCTTCGCGCCGTTCGTGATCTCCGGTGCGGCGATCGGGGTGGCGTTCCAATTCATCTTCGACCCCGGATTCGGCCTGGTACAGGACGTACTGCACCGCATCGGAATCAGGAATGTGCCGGATTTCTATCAGGATCCGCACTGGGCGCTGTTCATGGTGACGGTCACCTACATCTGGAAGAACCTCGGCTACGCCTTCGTCATCTATCTTGCCGCGCTGCAGGGAGTGCAGCGCGACCTGATGGAAGCGGCGGCGATCGACGGGGCCGGCCGCTGGGCCGCCTTCACCCGGGTGCTGCTGCCGCAGCTGCGGCCCACCACATTCTTCCTGTCGATAACCGTGATGCTGAATTCGCTGCAGGTCTTCGACATCATCAACGTGATGACCCGCGGCGGCCCGCTGGGTACCGGCACCACAACCATGGTCTACCAGGTCTACGAGGAGAGCTTCCGCAACTTCCGGGCCGGCTACGGTGCGACGGTCGCGACGATCATGTTCGTGGTCCTGCTGATCATCACGCTGGCCCAAGTCCGAGCGATGGATCGAGACGAACGATGAACACTCTCGTCGGAGTATCCGATCGCCGCCGGAAACGCCTGCTGGCCACCGTTTTCGGCTACGCGGCGATGGTCTGCGTACTGGTCGTGGTCGGCGTGCCGCTGTTCTGGATCCTGATCACCTCGTTCAAGGCCCGGCCGGACATCTACACCCAACCGGCGGTGTGGTGGCCGCACAGCTGGCATCCGGAGAACTACCACGAGGCCACCACGGCCCTGCCGTTCCGGACGTTCCTGCGCAATTCGCTGATCGTGACCGCCGTGGTCGCGGGGGTGAAATTCGGCCTCGGTGTGTTCAGTGCGTACGGATTGGTGTTTCTGCGCTTTCCGGGTAAGACGCTGATCTTCCTGGCGATCATCGCCGCCCTGATGGTGCCGAATCAGATCACGGTGATCTCCAACTACGCATTGATCGCGCAGCTCGGCTGGCGAAACACGCTGGTGGGCATCATCGTGCCGCTGTGCGGGGTGGCATTCGGAACCTTCCTGATGCGCAACCATTTTCTGTCCCTGCCCGCCTCGGTGATCGAGGCGGCGCGCATCGACGGAGCCAACTGGTGGCAGCTGCTGATCCGGGTGGTGCTGCCGATGTCCGGGCCGACGATGGTCGCATTCGCGGTGGTGACGCTGGTCAACGAATGGAACGAATACCTCTGGCCGTTCCTGATGGCCGACGACTCCGGGGTCGCGACCCTGCCGGTCGGATTGACGCTGTTGCAGAACACCGAGAACCCCAGCGTCACCAACTGGGGGCCCGTGATGGCCGGCACCCTGCTGACCATGCTGCCCATCCTGATCGTCTTCGTGGTCCTGCAGCGCCACATGATCAAGGGCCTGACCACCGGTGCCGTCAAAGGCTGACCCCCTCAGGAGCATGCCGTGTCCCCGACACCGTCGACCCCGCGCCCGCTGACCCGCCGCGGGTTCCTCACTGCCGCAACGGCTACCGCCGGGCTGGCGCTGTCCGCCTGTGCCGGAATGGGCGGTAGCACCGGAGTCGGTGGCGACCCGCACACCATCGTCTTCTGGTCCAACCATCCGGGCACCTCCAAGAACCAGGAAACCGAACTGATCAATAGGTTCCAGGCCCGGAACCCCGAACTCACCGTGAAATTGGTGGACGCGGGGCGCAATTACGAAGAGGTGGCACAGAAGTTCAACGCCGCGCTCACCGGTGGGGCGCTACCCGATGTGGTTGTGCTGTCGGATGTCTGGTGGTTCAACTACGCCCTGAACAAGGCCATCGAACCGCTCGACGAACATATCGCCGCCGCGCGCGTCCCGATGTCCGATTATGTCGACAGCTTCGTCGACGACTATCGCTTCGACGGCAAACTGTGGGCCCTCCCGTACGCCCGCTCGACGCAGATCTTCTGCTACAACCGCGGACTGTGGGCCCGCGCCGGACTACCCGATCGTGGCCCGCGGAGCTGGCAGGAATTCGACGAATGGGGGCCCGAACTGCAGCGCGCCATCGGCGCCGGGAAATGGGCGCACGGCTGGGGCGACGCCAAGAATTATCTGGCCTGGACCTTCCAGGGGCCGAACTGGACCTTCGGCGGCGCCTACTCCGACAACTGGACGCTGAAGTTCACCGACCCGCACACGCTCGCGGCCGGAAACTTCCTGCGCGACATGATCGTTCGTAAACGGTATGCGAGCATCCGGCCGCAGGTGGCCGTCGATTTCGGCACCGGGGTGGTGGGCTCGGCGATCACTTCCACCGGCGATATCAAGGGCATCGTGGCCAATGCCGCCGGCACATTGGATTTCGCGACCGCATTCCTGCCCCATCCGAACGGGCCCGGCTGCACCACTGGTGGCGCCGGCCTGGCGATCCCGTCCCGGATCTCCGATCAGCGCAAATCGAACGCGCTGCGCTTCATCGAATTCCTCACCAACCCGGCCAACACCGCGTACTTCTCGCAGGCCACCGGCTATATCCCGGTCCGCAAATCGGCGGTCTCGGATCCCTCCGAACAGCAATTTCTCACCGCCAACCGCAATTTCGCCACCGCCGTCGACCAGCTGCCGCTGACCCGGTCCCAGGACTACGCCCGGGTGTTCCTGCCCGGTGCCGATCAGATCATCGGCACCGGGCTGGAACAGATCGGACTACAGAATCGGGAGGTGAGCGCGGCCTTCGCCGATATCAACGACCGGCTGCAGACCATCTACGACCGGCAAATCGGCCCGAAACTACCGAAGTAGCACGGATTACCAGATCCGCACCCGCTCGGCCGGGGCCAGATACAAGCCGTCGCCCGGCTCGACGCCGAAGGCCTCGTGGAAGCTGTCCAGGTTGCGCACCACGCCGTTGCACCGGAACTCCGGCGGCGAATGCGGATCCACCGCGAGCCGGCGCAGGGCCTCCTCGTCCCGGGCCTTGGTCCGCCACACCTGAGCCCAGCCGAAGAACACTCGTTGCAGACCGGTCAATCCGTCGATCACCGGCGCCTCGGCACCGTCGAGCGCGATCTTGTAGGCCTCCAGAGCGATCGACAGCCCACCAAGATCACCGATGTTCTCGCCGATGGTGAATTCTCCGTTCACAGTGTGCCCGGGCAACGCCTTCGGCTCGAACTGGTTGTACTGGTCGATCAGCGCCTTCGTGCGCTTGCCGAATTCGGCCCGATCGGCGTCGGTCCACCAGTCGACCATATTGCCGTCGCCGTCGTACTTGCTGCCCTGATCGTCGAATCCGTGCCCGATCTCGTGCCCGATCACCGCGCCGATACCGCCGTAGTTGGCCGCGTCGTCGGCATTCATATCGAAGAACGGTGGCTGCAGAATCGCGGCCGGGAATACGATTTCGTTCATGCCCGGGTTGTAGTAGGCGTTCACCATCTGCGGGGTCATGAACCACTCACCGCGATCCACCGGTCCGCCGAGCTTGTTCAGATCCCGGTCGTGGTCGGCGGCGTATCCGCTGCGGTAGTTGCCCACCAGATCCGTGGCGTCGATCCGGACCGCCGAATAGTCGCGCCAGGTGTCGGGATAGCCGATCTTCGGGGTGAAGCGCTCCAGTTTGGCCAGCGCGGCCTGCCTGGTCTCCGGCCCCATCCAATCCAGCCGGCTGATGTTGCGGCGATAGGCTTCGATCAGATTCGCGACCAGCTCCTGCATCCGCTGCTTGGCCTCGGGCGGGAAATGCTCGGCGACATAGATTTTCGCCACCGCCTCACCGAGCAGATCCTGCACCAGCGAGACGCCCCGCTTCCAGCGCTCCCGATTCTCCTGCGCCCCGGTGAGGGTACGACCGTAGAAATCGAAATTCTCCTCCACCACCGCGGCGGTCAGATACGGCGCCCGCGCCCGCAGCACCCGCCAACTCGCCCAGGCCTGCCAATCCGCGAGCGATTCGGAGGCCCACAGCCGAGCGAAGGTGCGGGCGTAATCGGGTTGGCGGACAACGACTTCGGCGAACAGCTCGGGGCCGGAGGCGGGGACGCCCTCGGCCAGCGCCTCGGTCCAGGCGGACCAGTCGAATTCCGGATTCTCGGCGGCGAGATCGGCGAAAGTGGTGAGGTTGTAGCTCAATTCGGCATCGCGACGACGCACCACGTCCCAATGGCCGGCCGCGAGCTTGCGCTCCAGTTCGAAGACCCGCTGCGGGTCGAAATCGAGCGCGGCCAAATCGAACATCCGGCGCATGTGCTCGACGTACTTGGTCCGGATCTCGGCGTAATCGTCACTGCGATAATAGGATTCATCGGGCAGGCCGAGACCGGACTGGGTGAGGTTCACCAGGTAGCGCTGGGAATTCTTGTCGTCGGTGTCGACATAGGCGCCCACCGCGCCGCCGACGCCGGTGCGCTGGAGCCGGCCCAGCAGAGCGGCGAATTCCCCGCGATCGCGGACCTCGCGCACCGCGGCCAGCTCCGCGGCGATCGGCGTGAGCGCGGCGGCCTCGACGGCCTCCTCGTCCATGAAGCTGTTGTAGAGGTCGGCGATCTTGCGCGCCTCCTCCGGATCGGGCACCTCGGTCGCCGTCCCGGCGGCCAGTTCCTGGATGATCTTCTTCACATCCAGCTCGGCCTGGTCGTACAGGGTGCGGAAGGCACCGTCGACCGCGCGGTCGGCCGGGATCTCGTAGGTGTCCAGCCATTTGCCGTTGACGTGCGCGAACAGGTCGTCCTGCACCCGCACAGCATCATCGCGAAAGGTCAGATCGATACCCGAGGGAGTCGTCACGTCGGAAGTCACGATCTCCAGTATGCCGACGCCGACGGTTCGCCGCCGCCGGGTTTCCGCGCGCTAGGCCGTGGTCACCGGAAGGCGATCGAATTCGCCGTCTCGGGCCCCGGCCAGAAAGGCACACCACTCACCGGCGGTGAAGCGCAGTTCGGTGGTGGTGTGGCGCAACCGGACACCCCCGTCCGCTGCCGGAAGAACCCGCAACTCCGGCGTATCGGAGCCATTGCCGAGCGCCCGCAGGAACGCCATCCAGGTCTCGGCGTCGACGGTGACGATCGGCTCGTCCTCGGGGCGGCGCGTGGGATCACGACGATATTTGCTGTCGCGGATCAGCACCACGGCGTCTTCGAAGCGCACCTCGACACATTGATTGCCGTTGTTGGTACGCGTCGAGGTGAACCAGGGTGTGACCGCCGGCCGATACCTCGCGGGGGTGGGCATGGGCTGGAGTTTACACACCGAGATATTTCTCGATCAGCGCCAATGACTCTGTGCGAGTGAGGGATTGGTCGAGCGCACGCACATATGCGAACGCAAGATCGTGCACCTGATCCGGATCGTCGACCGGGCCGCCGAAGACCGCACTCTCGGCCCAGCCGAAGGTGGGCAGATGATCCGAGGCGAAATCGAGCAGATGGAAGCTCGCGCCGCCGAGGATCGCCCCGGCGGTGGCCGCGAACGGAATGACCCGGATGTCGATGTTGTCGCGGGTGTGCAGCAATCCGGCCAGATACTCCAGCTGGTCGCGCAACACCTGCTGACCCCCGATCTGCTGCAACAACGTCGCCTCACCGACGACAGCCGTCAGCTCGACCGGGTCCGGACCGTGCAGCCGCTGCCGACGGCGCATCCGCACCGCGACCAGCTGGTCCACCTGCGCCGGCCGAATCATCACATCGGCGCTGATCAGGGCGCGGGCATAGGCCTCGGTCTGCAGGATTCCGGGCACCACCAGGCTGTCGTAACTGCGAATACTGCGGGCGCCGTACTCCATGCCGTAATAGCGCTGCAGCTCCGGGCCGATCAGCCCCGAGCGCGCCCACCAGCCGCGCTCCCGACCGGCAGCGAGCAGGGCGAGTAGCTCGGCCCGCTCCTGTGGATCGACCTCGAGCAGCTCGAGCACCGGGCCGATCGAATGGGGGGTCAGCGCCCGACGGCCCTTCTCCACATGTGACCAGTTCGCCGGGGTGTAACCCACCGCTCGCGCGAACCCGGCCGAGTCGTAGCCGCGTTCTTCCCGCAGCCGACGTAGGCGACGAACCAATTCCCACCGAGCGACGACAGGCGAGGTAGGTGCCATGCGGGCCGATGCTACGCCCGCGCATTCGCCAGCGTGTGACTATTGTCATTTCAACTGCACGGCGATACGGTCTGTGCATCGGTGGCACTGCACTCGACGACGAGACGAGGTTCGCCATGAGTACGCCCGACCCGACGGCCGGCGCGATCGAACCGAATAGCACCGCCATCCCGAGAGCCGGGCGAGTCGTCGCCCGCGAGGCACTGGCCCGATGCCGCCGCTACCGCACCGAAAACGGGCTCTACGGAATCGTCGAACCGGTCATCGGACGGATTCTGCTCGAGGTCGGACCGGTCGGGGCGGTGACCGTGCCGGCGGCACTGGGCATTCCGATGCGGGAATATCTCACCGGCCGCGGCCATCGCGGCCCGATCATCGGACACCCGCGCTCCGGGCGCTGGACCTTTCTCACCGGGCACGTCGACGAATCGGCGTCCGATGCGGCGATCGCAACCGACATGTTCCACCGCTGTGCGGCGCTGGTCGCGCCGGGCACCACCATCGTGTTGCCCTCACCGGCCGACGAGCGCACCGGATACCGGGTGTGGATCGACTCGCCGCAGGGCGATTACCGGCCGGACCTGGCCGAGGTGCTCACCGCCACTCGCCAGTGCCGGCCGGTCGACTACTGATCGCCGCGACGACCGGCTACGAGGTCGGCCGCGGGCTCAAGGTCACGCTGTACTTGTTCTCCAGCGTCTGATTCCAATCGCGCTGGCACTGGTCGATCTTCGACTGATCCCCGTTGGCCTTGTTCACGCAGTCGAGGAAGTCCTTACCGCCATTGTTGACGAAGAAGTTCACCCCGATCACCGCGATCACGATGCCGGCGATCAGCCCGAGCAGGCCGAGGACGAGACCCGCGATCGCCATGCCGCCCCCCGCGGCCGTTCCGCGGCGCGCCTTGACCGTGGCGATGATGCCGAAGACGACCGCGATCAGGCCGAACAGAATGCCGCCCAGAATCGTCCAGCAACTGAGCAGGGCGATGATCCCCAACACCAGGGCGGTGATCGCCAGGCCCTTGCCCTTGGGCTCCTGCCAGGCGCCCTGGCCGGGCGGGCCCGGGTACTCGCCCGGCGGCGGGGGGGGATAGCCGCCCGGGTACTGGCCGGGCTGCTGCGGGTACTCGCCGGCCGGGCCGGGGTGCGCTCCGGGCTGCTGCGGATACGGCTCCGGCGGTGGATAGCTTCCGGGCGGTGGCTGGTCCGTCATGGCTGTCCTCTCCGATGGCGTCGGCGTCTGCCGACTCTATTGCCCGCCGAGCCGAGCGTGCATTTCCCACACCAGAACCTCGGCCGGAACTTCGGCGATGATCCGCTGGCCGCCGCTGCGAGTCATCCGCACCGCATCACCCTGGTAGAGCGTGCCCACACCCTCCAGATCCACCTCGCCGCGCGCGACGAAGACGTGCAGGTACGGCGCTTCCGGCAGCGTCACGACGGCGGGCACCTCGGCCATGCGGGCGACGTGCAGGGCGGAATGGCTGCTGCTGATGGCGATCGCCGTGCGATCGCGATATCGGGGCATTCCGGTGGCAACCGTGACCAGCCCGCCGCGAGCGAGTTCGTCGTCGATTTCGAGTTGCTGATATCCGGGGGTAATTCCGGGCTCGTCCGGAACCACCCACATCTGCACGAAATGCACCGGATCGGAATGCGGCGAGGTGCCGCCCTGCTCCGGGGGCAGCCGCCACGAATCATTCTTTTCCGAATGCAGAATTCCGGTTCCCGCACTCATTCGCTGCGCCAATCCCGGATAGATGACACCGGCATGTCCGAGTGAATCCTGATGCACCAGCGAGCCGTTCAGCACCCAGGTGACAATTTCCATATCCCGGTGCGGATGAGTGTCGAATCCCTCGCCCGGCAGGACGATGTCCTCGTTGTTCACCAGTAGCAGGCCGTGATGGGTGTTGTCGGGATCGTAGTGCTCGCCGAACGAGAACGAATGCTTCGAATCCAGCCATGCCACACGGGTTTTCATCCGATCGCCGGCGCGATGGACATCGATGTGGGGTGTCGCGAGTGTGGACAAGCGTGGTCCTCCTCTCGGGCTGGGAGTCGAGGCCGCCCGGTAGATTCTACCGTGGCGCCGCACCGGCCCCGCACTTTGCTCGATCCCGTTCGGCTGCTGGATCCGGAGGTGAACCGATAATGCGACCCGACGCGCAGCGGCGGGCCGCGATGGCCGCCGCCGTCCGCCGCCCCGGAATGCCCAGGCTGGCCCTGGTTCGTTTCGCCGGTCAGTTCGGCGACGGAATGTTCCAGGCCGCGTTGTCCGGGGCGATCCTGTTCAATCCCGAACGCGCCACCGATCCGTTGGCGATCGCCGGCGGATTCGCGGTATTGCTGCTGCCGTATTCGGTGATCGGCCCCTATGCCGGCGCACTGCTCGACCGCTGGGACCGACGGATGGTGCTGCTCGTCGCGAACGCGCTCCGAGCGGTGCTGATCCTGGTGACCGCGGTGGGACTGTGGGCCGGAATCGGCGATACCCCACTGCTGTTGCTCGCGCTGGCGGTGGTCGGGATCAGTCGATTCGTGCTGGCCGGGATATCCGCGGCGCTACCGCGCGTACTGGAGCAACGCTGGCTGGTGCCGATGAATTCGGTACTGGCCACTGTCGCGTCGGGCTGTGCCGGGGCGGGCGCCGCCGCGGCGGTCGCCGTCATCGGCGCGCTGGGGTCCGGCGACGCCGCGGGTGGCGTGGCGGTGGCTGCCAGTGCCGGTGGGTCGGCCGTGTCGGTGGTCGCCGCACTCGGATTCGCTCGGCACCGGCTGGGGCCGGAGCACCGGGCCGCATCCTCGGGGGCCCAGCCGGCAGCGGAGGCCGTCGGCGCCGAAACCGACGCCGCTCCTTCGGCCCGCGAGTCGGTCGCGGAATCCGTGCGCGCCGTGCTGACCGGACTGCGGACCGGTGCCCGAGCCGTTGCCGAATCGCGCGATTGCACCACGGCCATGATCGGTGTCGGGACCCATCGCATCGTGTTCGGCGCGAACACCCTGCTCATGGTGCTGGTACTGCGGCGCACGAACGAAAGCGGGGTCTCGGCCGCATCGGGACTGGTCGGCTTCGGCGTGGCGATCACCGCCGTCGCCGCCGGCATGCTCGCCGCCGCGGTGCTGACCCCGCTGCTGATTCCGCAATTGGGCCGCCCGCGCACGGTGGTCGTCGGGCTCTCGGCGGCGCTGCTGGTCCAGGCGACGCTCGTCCCGCCGATCACCATCGCCACCGGCGCGGCCGAACACCGCGCCCACCAACTGCTCCTGGTCGGCGCCTTTCTCCTCGGTCTGGCGGGACAGACGGTGAAGCTGACCGGTGACGCCACCCTGCAGATCGACGTGGACGACGCCCGGCGCGGGCAGGTGTTCGCGCTGCAGGACACGATCTTCAACATCACGTTCGTCGCCGCTATCGCGGCGACGGCCCTGGTGATCCCGGCCGACGGCCACGCGCCCGGCGTCGTGGCCGCGGGCGCCGGGCTGTATGCGGTGGGGATCGCGGCGATCGCGGTCAACAGTCGGCGGCCGGTCACTCGCTGACCGACCAGACCGGCTGATCCCAGGTGCCCAGGCCGTCGGAATCGGCGAAGAAGCGGTCCAGCACGCCGTCGTCGTCGAGGTCGAGGGCGGCGATCTCGGCGTCGCCGTCGCCGTCCCAGTCCCACAGCGCATCGTCGGCGCGGCCGTCCCCGTCGAAGTCGAGACGCACCGCATCCGGACTGCCGTCGCCGCGGAGATCCAGGTCGGCCCGGCTCGACCAGCGCTGTACGCCACCGTCTCCCGAGCCGAACAGGTAGTCGATATCGGTCATACCGCTACCGACGCACCCACCCGCCACGCGGTTCCCGGCCGGATCCACACGCACCCCGTGTTGTCGGTTAGATTGTTAGCCGCTGTGCTCGGTCCCAGCGAATGCGGTGACTGATCGTGCATTGTCACCAGCGGTGCGAGTGGTAGTCGAGGAGACCGGTGTTCGGGAACTACGCGGCGGGCGGACGATTCCGACTCGATACCGTCGCATCCGGAAGACGTTGCGCACCCGCGATTCTCGCGCCCGGCGTCGCGGGGCTGCTGCTGTTCGGCTGTCTGCTGCCCGCACCGGCGAGCGCCGACCTCGCACCCTGGGCCCCGCCGCCGAAGAACGCTTGCGGCGAAACGGGTTTCGACCCGCTGGCCCGCCAACCCGATCCGAATGCTCCACCGCCGCCGATACTTCCGCCGCGCATCGACATCCCGGTCCCGGTACCGGAGATCGTGCCGGTGCCGGTGCCCGGGCCGGCGCCGAACACCACCCGCATCACGCCGGCTCCGCTGCCACCGGACCCGTGCCGCAATCCGTGCCCGGACATCCGCGACACCCCGAAGCCACCGCCGGCCCCGGATCCGGCGGCACCCGCCGATCCGGCCCCGCCCCGTGAATCCACCCCGGGTTCGGGTTCCGCGTCCGGTTCGGGTTCAGGTTCCGACTCGGGCTCCGGCACCGGGTCGGGGATCGGGCCGGACTCGGGTTCGGGTACCGGTTCGGGCTCGAACTCCGGGCCCTTCAACCTGCCGAACATCAACATCAATCCGGAGCCGGAACCGATTCCGATCCCGATCCCCGGTGGCGAACCGCCCGCGCCGCAGACACCGCCGCCGCCGGTGGTCCATCCGGCCGCTCCCGGGCCGGTCGCCGCACCCCCGGCACCACGCCAGGTGGAGTCGGTGCGCCTGGTCAACCAGGTGACCGGCCACGGCTCGGTCAACCGCACCGATATGCGCTGGCAGGTGGACGGCACCGATCTCGGCATCATGTGGGAGACCGAACCCGGCAAGGTGGCCGTCGTCTTCGGCGACACCTTCGGCAAGGGCTGGCAGTACGGGGTGGTCGGTGGTCCGGACTGGCGATCGAATGTGCTCGGGTTCAGCACCGAACGCGATCTGTCGAAGGGACTGATCATCGACGACATGGTGCAGGACAGTCGCTGCCACGCGGCCGAACTGCTGAACAGTCGCAAGATCAAGAATTTCGAGACCACCGTCATTCCGACCTCGGGTTTCGCACTCGGCAAGCGTCAATATATGAGCTACATGTCGGTGCGCCGCTGGAGCACGATCCCCGGCATGTGGTGGACCAACGACGGTGGCCTCGCCTATTCCGACGACGGCGGCAGCACCTGGGTGAAAGACCGATACGCCAAGTGGGACAACATGTTCGGCATCGACCGCTTCCAGGTCGCGACCATGGTGCCGCACGGCGACTACGTGTACATGTTCGGCACCCCGAACGGGCGGATCGGCGTGATCGGCCTGGCCCGCGTGCCGAAGCAGGAAGTGCTCAACAAATCCGCCTACCAGTACTGGGTGAACGGAACCTGGGCGCCGGCCCAGGAGAATCTGGCGACGCCGGTGGTGCCGGGTATCGCCGGTGAGGTCTCGGTGCGCTACGACGAATCGAGCGGGCAGTGGCAGATGGTGTATCTGGACCCGGCCCGGCACGCGATCGTGCTGCGCACCGCCACCGAACCCCAGGGCACCTGGACCGACGGTGCGGTCCTGGCAGATACGAACGACTATCCCAAGGCCTACGGCGGTTTCATCCACCCATGGTCGACCGGTAAGGATCTGTACTTCACGATGTCGGCGTGGGACAGCTACAACGTGTATCTCATGCACGCCTCGCTCGACGACCCCGAACCCGCAGATCCCTGAGCCGCAGACCTGGACCGGGCGCGGAAATGTCATCCACACCACCGCGCGCATTCACCGGCGGCCAGTAATCTCGAACCAGTCATGGCCACCTATTTCGATCCCAAGTCCTGGTCACCGCTGCGCGCGGTGGACCTGGGCAAGCGGCTGTTCGACGCGGAACTGCTGGATCAGTGGGTGGCCTTCACCACCGCCTGGCTCGATCCGGTCGCCGATCTGGGTTCCGGCACGGTCACCGCGCTCATGCCCGATGTGCTGATGACGCTGCTCAGCGAGGGGATACTCAGCCGCTTCGGCGGCCAGGAGGTCACCGCCACCCTGCTCGGACACGATCTGACGGCGATCCTGCACACCCTCAAAGTGCGCCGGCGCGGTGCTCATTTCCAGACCAAGACGGTACTGACCGACCTGCGCTGGAACGGTCACCCCATCGAGGAAATGGCGGTGATCGCCCACGGGGTGCGACTGATTCCGGGCGTACCGACCAAGCTGCGCGCCGCCGGACTGGATGTGACCGGCACCGTGACCACCGCGGCACTGGTGGAGTGGCTCAACGAGAAACGGCTGAACTGGCGGTTCGAGGTTCATCCCAGCGGGTTGATCAGCGCCCGCCATCGCTCGCGCCGCTTCCAGGCGCTGGTGGACGCCACCATCAGCGACAACCTGGTGACCATCGCGGTGCATCAGGCCGCCTGGGCCGGAATGCGCGTCCCGCGGCGATGGGTGACGGTCGCGCCGGTGACGCTGGCCGACCTGCCCAACGACGTGCGGATCGCGCGGGCCGACCGGCAGGGGGACCGGGTGCATTTCCGGATCGAACTGCCGGAGATCGTCGGCTCGTTCGATCTGGGTCAGATCCGGTCGGCGATCGTCGCCGGAACCACCCTGATCGTGTTCTGAGCCGAGATCGGGTGCCGAGCCGAGCGCTCGAGTTCGGACCTACCGCCCGCCGGCGTTCCACCACTCCAGCAGCGCGGCCTCCGCTTCGTCCCGGGTCAGCGGCCCCCGATCCAGGCGTAGTTCCTTGAGGTAGCGCCACGCGCGACCCACCTGCGGACCGGGCTCCAGACCGAGCAGCTCCATGATCGCGTTGCCGTCCAGATCCGGCCGCACCCGCTGCAGATCCTCCTCTTCCTGCAGGCGTTTGATGCGGGCTTCCAGATCGTCGTAGGTCGAGCGCAGCAGTGCGGCGCGGCGCTTGTTGCGGGTGGTGCAGTCGGCGCGAACCAGCTTGTGCAGCCGCGGCAGTAGCTCCCCGGCGTCGGTGACGTAGCGGCGGACCGCCGAGTCGGTCCACTGGCCCTTTCCGTATCCGTGGAAGCGCAGGTGCAGGTAGACCAGTCGCGCCACGTCCTCGGTGAACTGCTTCGGATACTTCAAGGCGCGCATGCGTTTTCGCACCATCTTCGCGCCGACCACCTCGTGGTGGTGGAAACTGACGCCACCGCCGGGCTCGTTGCGTTTGGTCGGCGGCTTACCGATGTCGTGCAGCAGCGCCGCCCACCGCAGCACCAGGTCCGGATCGCCCTGCTCCTGATCGATGGCCTGGCGCAGCACGGTCAGCGAATGCTGGTACACGTCCTTGTGCTGATGGTGTTCGTCGATCTCCAGCTTCATCGCGGGGACCTCGGGCAGCACTCGCTCGGCCAGCCCGGTCTCGCACATGATGTCGATGCCCTCGGTGGGATGTTCACCGGCGATCAGTTTGTCCAGTTCTGTGCGCACCCGCTCCGCGGTGATCCGACGGATCTCGTCGGCCATCAGCGCGATCGCCACCCGCACCCGCGGCGCCACCTCGAATCCGAGCTGGGAGACGAACCGCGCGGCGCGCAGCATCCGCAGCGGGTCGTCGTTGAACGAATCCTCCGGCGCCGCAGGGGTATCCAGCACGCCGTCCAGCAGAGCCGTCATACCGTCGAGGGGATCGACGAACTCCAGTTCGCCGGCGCCGCCGATCCGGACGGCCATCGCGTTCACGGTGAAATCGCGCCGGATCAGATCCCCGTCGAGACTGTCGCCGAACGTCACCTCGGGATTGCGCGAGATGCGGTCGTAGCTGTCACTGCGGAAGGTGGTGATCTCCAGCTGCCGGCCCGACTTCGACGCGCTCACCGTGCCGAAGGCCAAACCGCCGGTGTCCCAGAGATTGTCGGCCCAGCCGCGCAGAATCTCCAGCACCACCTCCGGCCGCGCGTCGGTGGTGAAATCCAGATCGGTGCCGAGCCGGCCCAGTACCGCATCGCGCACGCTGCCACCGACCAGGTACAGCTCGTGGCCCCGGGCCGCGAACAGGCCACCGAGCGGCGTCAGCACATCGGAGAGCCTGCCCAGCGTGATCGCCGCGGCGGCCAGCAGTCGGGTCCGGCGATCATCGGCGGGGTCGGACACGGAACTTCCTTCCATTCGGGTGCCGTCCTCCACTTCTGCGTCAACGGACTTCGGCGAAACCACGGACACGCAGCTTAGTTGGTGTGCGCGCACCTCGATCCGGCGAGGACCCGCCGGGCGAGCGGGACGACTCGGCATCCGACACGTTCAGTGCATCGATCCGGCGCGGCTAGACTGACGCAGTGTCTCCGGCCGATCGCGCGAACAGTCGACGCCGCCAGCCCCGGCGCCGCGGTTCGGCCGGTAATGCGGCGAAACCCCGCATGCGCACCGTACGGGAGACCTCGGCCGGCGGCTTGGTGGTCGACGGGCTGGACGGGCCGCCCGAGCAGCGGTGCGCCGCCCTGATCGGCCGCACCGACCGGCGCGGCCGGCTGCTGTGGTCGCTTCCGAAGGGACATATCGAAGAGGGAGAGACGGCCGAGCAGACCGCCGTGCGAGAGGTCGCCGAGGAAACCGGAATCAACGGGCGGGTGGTCGCGGAGCTGGGCAGTATCGACTATTGGTTCGTCACCGAAGGCCGTCGGGTACACAAGACCGTGCACCATTACTTGATGCGGTCGTTGGGGGGTGAGCTCTCCGATGCCGACGTCGAGGTCACCAAGGTGGCCTGGGTGCCGTTGAGCGAACTCGATTCCCGGCTCGCCTACGCCGACGAACGGCGTCTGGCCGAAGTCGCGAATCGGCTGATCGATCGGATGGAGAGCGGCAGACAATGACGCGTGCGGGTGGCAGTCGGCACCGCTGGGTGCTACTGCTCGTCTCGCTGGCGCTCGCCGTATTGAGCGTGCCGTCGGCCGGAGCGGGCAATGCGCAACCCTCGAGTTCGGGAGGTTCGACCGCTGCGCCGAAATTCCTGAAATTGACCCTCGACTCGGTATCGCCGAGCACGATCACCACCACGAGTGATTCGGTCCTCGCGCTGACCGGCACGGTCACCAATATCGGGGATCGCGTGGTGGACGACGTCAGTGTGCGGGTGCAGCGCGGACCAGCGATCACCGAACCGAGTGAACTGCGCTCGACCTTGCGCCAGGACCAGTCGAATTTCCAGTTCAGCGGGCCGTTCCAGGACGTGGCCGACCAGCTGGGCCCGGGTCAGCGCAAACAGTTCACCCTGCGGATCGGGGTGCGCGAGGGGATGTCCAACACCGCCGCGACGCCCCCCGTCACGGCCTCGCTCGGGATCACCGAGCCCGGGGTGTATCCGCTGCTGCTGAACGTGAACGGCGAACCCGCCTACGGCAACCAAGCTCACCTCGACGACGCGCGTTTCCTGCTGCCCGTCCTCGGCCTGCCCGCCCTGCCCAACACCTCGGATGCGGCGAACTCGGAAGCCCCGGCGGCGGGTAGCCAGCCGATTCCGGCGGCGCCGCAACCGCCGATCCCCACCACGATGCTGTGGCCCCTGGCCGATCGCCCGCGGCTGGTCGCCGGCATCCCCGGCTCGGTGGACGGTAAGGCGCTGCTCACCGATGACGAACTCGCGGGCGAGCTCGCGGCGGGCGGACGGCTGGATCAGTTGCTGTCGGCACTGGAATCGGCGTTGCGTCCCGACCCGTCCCGGGATTCGGCGCGGTCCGGGCAGGGCCTGGCCGGATCGCTGTGCCTGGCCATCGATCCCGACCTGCTGCTCACCGTCTCGAAGATGACCGCGGGCTATCGGGTCCTGGCCAGCCCCTCCGATCCCGACGGCCCGACGCGCGAGGGAACCGGTCCACAGGCAGCGCGAACCTGGCTGGATCGGCTGCGGGCGCTGGCCCCCTCGATGTGCACGGTGGCGCTGCCGTTCGCGCAGGTGGACCCGACCGCGCTGGCCGGCGTCCACGATCCGGATCTCACCGCGCGCGCGCTCACCGCTCCCGCCGACATCGTGGATTCGCTTCTCGCCGTGAAATCCGTGCGCGGGGTGAGCCTGCCGGCGACCGGTGCGATCGGATCCGACGCCGCGACAATGCTGACCGAACGCGGCTTCACCACGGCGGTGCTGGCCGACAATGCCGTCACCGAGGGCGAAACCGTCAGTACCGCAACGGGTTCGACGCGCGGCGACGCCACGGTCCGGAGCACGGCATCGGTGTCCGCCGATATCCGTCCCGCCGCGCCCGAGATGGTGCGGCTGCCGGCGGCGGCACCCGCGAAACCGGAACCCGCGCCCGCACCGCCACCCGAGAGCGGGCTGAAGGTCGCCACCTTCGACATGTGGTCGGCGACCGCGCTGGCCGCGGTCGGATCGAATCCGCCGACCCCGTCGTTCACGCCGGAACGGGTGCGATACGCCGTCACCAACGATTCCCGCACCGCACGACTGCAGGACGCCCTGGGCGCACTGTCCTGGCCGGCACTCAACGCGACCGAGACTCGTCCGCGGGCCACCCTGCTCATGCCGCCACAACAATGGGGCGCGGACCGCGACGAGGCCGGGGCACTGCTGTCACAACTGGAACTGCTGTATCGCAGCGGCCTGGCGACCCCGCGTTCGTTCACCGACCTCCTGGCCCAGCCGGCCGATCCGCGGCCCTACGAGCTGGACTATTCGGGTGCCGCGGCCGCGCAGGCGGTGCCCGAGCAGTTCATCACCCCGGTGGGGCAACAGGAACGACGCATCGACGACCTGATGCGCGCGCTGGTCGAGATTCCGCAGCAGGAGCCGACACCGCGGACCTTCCTGACCCCGTTGCGCGACGATCTGATCCGGGTGCTGACCGTCTCGGACCGCACCGGAGCCGACTCCCAGGCGGATACGGTCGCCCAGCGACGCCTCGATCAGACCACCCGAACCATGGACGGACTGTTCGGCTCGGTGAGCGTGCTGCCGCCGGGCGGGGTGTACACCCTGGCC
The DNA here is from genome assembly GCF_000308855.1 of Nocardia veterana NBRC 100344. Classification (GTDB taxonomy): domain Bacteria; phylum Actinomycetota; class Actinomycetes; order Mycobacteriales; family Mycobacteriaceae; genus Nocardia; species Nocardia veterana. The sequence goes on from NZ_BAGM01000135.1 coordinate 62,126, forward strand.
TCCGAACAGAGCCCCCTACTGCTGGTCGCACGCAACGACCTGCCGGTCGCGATCCGGATTCGGTTCAAGATCGGCGCACCGTCCGAGACGAATATCACCGATATCGGTGAACAGCAGCTTCCGGCCGAGGGCACGCGCTCGTTCCAGATTCCGACCAAGGTGAGCGACAGCCGTAACCTGGTCATTCCGATTTCTCTTACCACACCCGACGGAGTGCCTCTCGGCAACGCCACCTCGGTTTCGGTACGTTCGAACGCTTACGGTCAAGCGTTGGCGATAATTACCGCATGTGCCGGTGCACTGCTGTTCCTGCTCGCCGGTCGCCGCCTCTGGCGCCGCTTCCGGGGACAGCCCGATCCGGCCGACAAGGGTTTGGACCCGGGGAAGCGACGCAGGCTCAACAGCTACCTGCGCGCCCGCAAACGAGTAGAGCAGGAAGAAGAGGAGGCACTGTGAGCGACAAACGGGAAGCGGCTCGCTGTGCCGACCGGGTGCGGGTGTTCCGTACCGCCTCGAGCACCGTGAGCGACAATCGCGGTGCGGCTCGCTACGCCCGCCGAATGTCCAGCAGTAGACCGGAGGCGCGGTGACGGAGTACGACGATTCCGTCGTGCCCGGTCCGGCCGACGACGAGCAGCTACCGCGACGCGCACCCGCCGCGCCGTGGGAGCGCGGGCCGCGCCGACTCGGCCCCGATCCTTCGATGCCGCCGTCGGCGCCTATGGAGGCGACCCGCAACGGGGTGCCGCCGAAGCGGTTGCCGCCGAACCCGACCCGCCCGGCCGACGCCGTCGATCCACGCACACCGTTGAGCGGTCCGATTCCGCAGGTTCCGCCCGCCGGCCCGGCGCAAGGACCGAACGGACGCCGTCCGGTTCCGCAGAATCCACCGCGCCGCCAGGCACCGCCCAGCGCGCCGATCCACCAGACCCCGCCTGGTGCCGCACCCCGACCGGTTCCGCCGAACGGCCCGACGCGTTCGGGTCCACCGAATCCGCCGCGCCGCCAGAGCCCGCCGAGCGCGCCGCTGCGGCAGACGCCTCCGGCGGCACGCCAACAGCCGCCGCCTCCGCAACCGCCGATCATTCCGCGCCGGCAGGCACCGCCGAGCGGCCCGGTCCGTCAGGTCCCGCCGCCGGATCGTCCCGGCGG
>NZ_BAGM01000134.1 GCF_000308855.1 Nocardia veterana NBRC 100344
GATGCGTGGTCCGGCCGGTGGGCCGCCGCGCACGGGTGGCCAGCCCACCGTCCGCGGCGGCCAGCCGAACCCCGCCGGGGGTCCGCCCCGGCGGCCCGGCAATCCGGGCAGCCCGGCGAATTCCGGGAAGCCCGCGCAGCGTCCGGGTGGTGCGCAGGCCACCCAGAAGTCTCAGGCCACGCAGAAAATCGCGGCCGGCACCCTCGGCGAGGCGATGGCCCAGCGCACCCAGCGCTCGACGGCGGCCAACCGTTCGGCGCCCGGTGGCGCCGGTTCGCGGCCGGGCTCCGGCTCGGGGACGAGTGGCCGTCGCGCGACCGGCGGTACGCCGCCCTCGGGTCCGCCGCCGCGCAAGGGCAACGGCGGTGGCGATGGTCCGGGTGGTTCGGCCGGTCGGGGCCCGAAGGGTAAGAAGAAATCACCGTGGCGCATCGTGCGCCGGGTGCTCTACGTCCTGGTGGCATTGGCCATCGTGGTGCCGAGCGCGGTCTTCCTGATCGCGTACACGACCGTCTCGATACCCCAGCCGGGCGATCTCAAAACCAACCAGGTCGCCACGATCCTGGCCGCCGACGGCAACTCGGTGATCAGCAAAATCGTTCCGCCGCAAGGTAACCGGACCGATGTCACGATCGACCAGATTCCGCCACACGTGCGCAACGCGGTCATCGCGGCCGAGGACCGGGACTTCTACAGCAACCCGGGCTTCTCGATCTCCGGATTCGCCCGCGCCGCCCGCGACAACCTGCTCGGCAAGGAGAGCGCCGGCGGTGGTTCGACGATCACCCAGCAGTACGTCAAGAACGCCATGGTCGGCAATCAGCACTCGCTCAACCGCAAGATGCGCGAGCTGGTGATCTCGGCGAAGATGGCGCGGCAGTGGAGTAAGAACGACATCCTCACCGCCTATCTGAACACCATTCCGTTCGGCCGCGGCACCTTCGGCATCGATGCCGCCGCCAAGGCGTACTTCGGCAAGCCCGTCGAACAGCTGACCATCGAAGAGGGCGCGGTGCTGGCCGCCACGATTCAGCAGCCCTACGGCCTGGACCCGGAGAACAACCCGAAGGGCGCCGAAACACGCTGGAACTACGTGCTCGACGGCATGGTGGCCGGCGGCAACCTGCCCGCCGCCGAACGCTCGAAGATGGTGTACCCCAAGGTGCTTCCGTCGAGCGCGAGCAACGACAGCGACCAGCCGAGCGAGCCGGGCTCCAACGGCCTGATCAAACGCCAGGTCCTCAAGGAGCTCTCCGACGCCGGCATCACCGATTCGCAGCTCAACACCGAGGGTCTGCAGATCACCACGACCATCGACCAGAAGGCCCAGCAGGCGGCCGTCGACGCGGTGCACAAGAATATGCAGGGCGAACGGGACGAGATCCGGACCGCGGTCGTCTCGGTCGACCCGAAATCCGGTGGTGTGCGCGCCTATTACGGTGGTGACAACGCCACCGGCTGGGACTTCGCCAACGCGGGCCTGCAGTCGGGTTCGACGTTCAAGGTGTTCGGTCTGGCCGAGAACCTGGAACTCGGGAAGCCGCTGTCGACGATGTACGACAGCTCGGACCTGACCGTCAACGGCATCAAGATCACCAATGCCGAGGGCGAGACCTGCGGTACCTGCACCATCGCCGAAGCGCTCAAACGGTCGCTGAACACCAGCTTCTACCGGATGGAACTCGATATGCCGGACGGCCCGGCGAAGATCGCCGCGATGGCGCATCGGCTGGGCATTCCGGAAACGATTCCGGGGGTGGGCCAAACCCTCACCGAGCCGGACGGTTCGGGCCCCAACAACGGCATCATCCTGGGCCAGTACCAGGTCCGGCCGCTGGATATGGCCTCCGCGTACGCGACCATCGCCGCCTCCGGCGTGTATCACAAACCGCACTTCGTGCAGAAGGTCGTCACGGCCGACGGTCAGGTCCTGCTCGACCGCGGCCAGGTCGCCGGTGAGCAGCGCGTCTCCGCGGCGGTCGCCGACAACCTGACCTCGGCGATGGAACCGATCGCGGCGTCCTCGCGCAATCACGGTCTCGCCGGCGGCCGCAAGTCCGCCGCCAAGACCGGCACCACCCAGCTCGGCGATACCGGCCAGAACAAGGACGCCTGGATGATCGGGTTCACCCCGTCGCTGTCGACGGCGGTGTGGGTGGGCACCGCCGACGGTGTCGCGTTGAAGACACCGGGCGGTGCGATCATGTACGGCTCCGGACTGCCGTCCGATATCTGGAAGGACACCATGGACGGCGCGCTCGAGGGCACGCCGAAGGAGAACTTCCCGAAGCCTGCCGCCATCGGCGGCCAGGCGGGTGTGCCGTCCTATTCGGCGCCCTACACCGCGCCGAGCACCACCCAGCAGGACTATCAGCCACCGGTGGTGGTGAAGCCGTCGCAAGTGGAGATTCTGCCGGGCGTCGTCATTCCGGTGCCGGGCCTGCAGCCGAACCCGCGCTCCCAGCCGCAGCAGAATCAGCCGCAATCGCAGGACTCCGGCCCGATGCCGGGACAGCCGATCGCCCCGGCCGACGGCACCTCGCCGAGTAATTCGGATTCCGGTGGTAACAGCGGTAATTCACGCTCCCAACGGCCCGGAGCCGGTACCGGCAACACGACCGACGGGACAGGAGACGGGTACTCCAACAGTCACCGGTAGCCTCGGGTGACGTGAGTGCACAACAGCCGGTGGCGGCCTCGACGTTCGGTGAAGAAGGCGTCGAGACCGCCACCGGTTTCGTTTCCGCGGCCCCGGTTGCGGCGGATCCGAGGTCGGCCACGTGGCGGGACAAGCCCAGCCGTACCGATTCCATGACCGCCCAGCTGAGCAGCGTGATCGGCGGACCGGTCGGCGATCACGCGCTGATCGGGCGTACCAGGTTCTGGACCCCGCTGCGGATCCTGCTGGCCTTCGCCGTGGTCTTCCTCGCCTTCGGCTGGGCCGGTAAGGCCGGGTGTATCCAGCAGACCACCAATTCCGAGGGACACCTGACCCTCGACTGGAACAACGGCCGCCAGTACGTGGCGATGTGCTACTCCGACACCGTGCCGCTCTACGGCGCCGAACATCTCGACGAGGGCGCGTTCCCCTACAAGAAGCAGTGGACCGAGGCCGGCGCCGACGGCAAACTCCAGACCCGGTACATGGAATATCCCGTGTTGTCGGGTCTCTACCAGTACCTGGCGATGGAGGTCGCCAATATCTGGATGGCCCTGCCCCTACCCAAGGCGCTGTCGGTGGTGGTGTATTTCAACGTCGTCGCGGTGGGTCTGGCACTGGCCTGGTTGGTCACCGTGTGGGCCTCGGCGATGCTGTCCGGCCGCCGAATCTGGGATGCCGCACTGGTGGCGCTCTCGCCGCTGGTGCTGGTGCATATCTTCACCAACTTCGACGCGCTGGCAACCGCTTTCGCGGCAACGGGGTTGTTGGCCTGGGCACGGCGCCGGCCGGTCCTGGCGGGAGTGCTGCTCGGGCTCGGCGGGGCAGCGAAGCTGTACCCGCTGTTGCTGTTGGGTCCCATCGTGGTGTTGTGCCTGCGCACGGACGGTCGGCACCAGCTGCCGGGGCTGCGGCAACAGTTGCGCCGCAACGGCAACCAGCCGGTGCGGGCACTGCGCGACTATCTCGCCGGCGCCCGGATCAGCCCGCTGCGGGCGGCCGTGGTGGCCGTGGTCGCGGCGGTGCTCGCCTGGCTGGCGGTGAACCTGCCGATCGCCGTGCCGTTCACCAAGGGCTGGTGGGAATTCTTCCGGCTCAACAGCGAGCGGCACGCCGACCCGGATTCGCTCTACAACGTGGTCACCTCGTTCACCGGATGGCAGGGCTTCGACGGCCCACTGGCCGCATCGGACACCCCGACCGCGTTGAACCTGGTGTCACTGACGCTGTTCGCGGCCGCGTGCGCGGGAATCGGCTATATCGCGCTGACCGCCGCCCGCCGGCCCCGGCTCGCCCAACTGGCGTTCCTGGTGGTGGCGGCGTTCCTGCTCACCAACAAGGTGTGGAGCCCACAGTATTCGCTGTGGCTGGTGCCGCTCGCCGTGCTCGCGTTGCCCCATCGCCGAATCCTGCTCGCATGGATGACCGTCGACGCACTGGTGTGGTTCCCCCGGATGTACTACTACCTGGGTGTCGAGGACAAGGGTGTGCCGGAGCAGTGGTTCACCGCGACCGTACTGGTGCGCGATCTCGCGGTACTGGGGTTGTGCGCGTTGGTGATTCGCGCGATCTACCGCCCCGATCTGGATCCGGTGCGCGGCGACGGCGTCGACGATCCGGTGGGCGGCATTCTGGACCGCGCCCAGGATCCGGCCCTGCCCTGGTTACCGGCGGCGCTGCGCCCGAAAGCTCCGGTGGGCGAGCCGACCCGGCGCAGGCAGCCGGTATAGCCACGGACACCCACCATGCTCTCCCGGCCCGGCCGGTTCCTCGGCATCCTGGCGCCGGGATCCTGGCGCTTGCATCCTGGCGCCGGGGCGGGTGGATGGACGAGGATCGACACATGACCGCATTGAGCGAGCAGGCAACCACATTCCTTCAGCTGCACCGCCCCGGCGATCCGGCGATTCTGCCGACCGTCTGGGATGCGTGGTCGGCGAAACTGGTGCAGGAGGCCGGCTTCGCCGCCCTCACCGTCGGCAGCCATCCGCTGGCCGATTCCCTCGGCAAGGCCGATCAGGAGGGCATGACCTATCCCGAATCGATGGCCCGGGTCCGGGAGATCACCGCCGCCGTCGATATTCCGGTCTCCGTCGATATCGAGTCCGGTTACGGACTGAAACCGGCCCAGTTGATCGACGGTCTGCTGGAGGCCGGCGCCGTGGGCCTGAATATCGAGGATTCGGTCCACAGTGAGGGCGGACGGCTGCGGGGACCGCGCGAACACGCCGATTTCGTCGCCGGTCTGCGCCAAGCCGCCGACGCCACCGGTGTGCACGTGGTGATCAACGCCCGCACCGACCTGTTCCTGCGCGAGGATCAGAACACACCCGACCGCGTCGAGCGGGTGCTGGAGCGGATGCGGCTGGCCGCCGAGGCGGGCGCCGATGTGCTGTACCCGGTGGGCCAGCGCGATCCCGACATCCTGCGCCGGTTGTGCGCCGAGCTGCCGTTGCCGGTGAACGCGATCGGCCTGCCGGATCAGGGCGATCGAGCGTATTTCGCCGAATTGGGCGTGGCGCGAGTCAGTTTCGGCCCGTTCCTGCAGCGTGCCCTGACCGCCGAGGCCGACCGCCTGCTGCAACGCTGGCATTGACCGCCCGGCGCACCGATTCCGGTTCGGTTCTGTGACAATGGGAACCGCCGATGCCCGTCGCGGCGCAGACCACGAAGCCCGAGATGAGCGAGCCGACGGAATGCGCGGGAGGCGGTCATCGGCGCTGTGTCCCCGTTGTCGGATCACGCCACCCGGGCTGGGTGCCGATCGAGTTCGGCCCATGTCGGGTAATCGGTATAGCCGACCGGACCCTGGCCGTAGAGCCCGTCCGTTCGCACCGACGCCAGCTTGCGTCCGTGCCGAATCCGGTCTACCAGATCGGGATTGGCGATGAAGGCCCGGCCGAACGAGACCAGATCGGCGTGACCGGCGGCCAGCACCCGCTCGGCGGCGGCCGGCGAGGTCGGCGCACGGTTCTCGCCCACGTTGGCGATCAGCGTGCCGTGCCAGCGCGGGCGCAGGTCCGCGAGGGCGGGATAGTCGTCGTTGTCGGTGAGGTGCAGATAGGCCGGGCGGCGAGTGTCCAGTTCGGCGATCAACGCCCGGTACAGCGGCGCCGGATCGGCCTCGCGCATCCCGAATTGCGGATTCCCCGGCGACAGCCGCACTCCGACCCGCTCGGCGCCCACCGCCGCCACCACGGCATCGGTGACCTCGAGCGCGAAGCGCATCCGATTGACGATGGTGCCGCCGTATTCGTCCGTCCGCAGGTTCGTATTGTCCGCCAGGAATTGATGGATGAGATAGCTGTTGGCGCCGTGGATTTCGACGCCGTCGAAGCCGGCGGCCACCGCCCGGCGTGCCGCGTCGGCGTAATGGCCGACGGCCGCGGCGATTTCGGCGCGCGTCATACTGCGCGGCAGCGGGGCCGGCGCCTTTCCGCCGTCGTACAGGTGAACCGGGTCCTCGGGGCGCACCGCGGACGGGCCGGCCGGCACCGTGCCATCGATCCGTGCCTGCGGATGCCCCAATCGGCCGCCGTGCATGAGTTGCGCGAAGATCCGGCCTCCGGCACGGTGCACGGCGTCGGTGACCGTATGCCAGGCCCGCGTCTGCGCGTCGGTGGCCAAGCCGGGCACCCAGGCCTCGCTCTGACCGCTGGAATGCGGCCAGATCCCCTCGGTGACAATCAGTCCCGCCTCGGCCCGCTGCGCGTAGTAGGTGGCCACGTCGTCGGTCGGGGAACCGTCCGGGCGGGAACGCAGTCTGGTCATCGGCGCCATGACGACGCGGTTGGGCAGGTGCAGGTGACGATCGTGATATTCGGTCAGCAACAACATGCGCGTACCGTAGAACCTGACATCAATGTGAGGTGCAAGGGAGAAATCGGTGCGCATCGGTGAATTGGCGCGGCGCACGGGCGTGAGCGTGCGCTCGCTGCGCTACTACGAGACTCAGGGCCTGCTCACCTCGACCCGCACGTCCGGTGGACAGCGAGAATACGCCGAATCCGCCGTGGACCGGGTCGTTCGCATTCAGGAGATGTTCGCCGCGGGACTGCACAGCCGCACGATCGCCCAGTTGCTGCCGTGCATCCACGACTCCGACGGGACGCCCGCCGAAACCGCGACCCCGTGGCTCACCGAAACCCTTGCCGCCGAGCGCACCCGCATCGATGCGTGCATCAAGGACCTGATCCGCACCCGTGAAGTACTCGACGGTGTGATCAGCGCGGCGCAGGGCCGGCCGCAGTAACGACCGAGGCGAGTCGGCGGTCCGGAACCGATTGCAGCGCCGGGCCACCGGCCGAGCGGCGAGCGCCGGCCAGGATCATCCCGATCAGGCCCACCCCGAGACCCGCAAGGGTCAACGGCCGCAACGGTTGTGCGATCACCAACCAGGCCAGGGCGGCGGTCACGGCCGGGGTGGCGAAGAACAGTTTGCCGACTCGGGTTGCGTCCCAACGCCGCAACATCGCGTTCAGCAGCAGGAAGCAGGCGACAGCGTTGATCGCCACCATCCAGCCCAGCGCACCCGCGAATCGCAGCGGATCGTGGATTCGGGTGTCGCCGCCGGCAAGCATGAGGATTCCGGCCACCGGCGCACTCACCAGAACGTGCACGGCGGTGCTGGTGCGCGCGTCGACTCGCGGCACGAACCGCTTCTGATACACCGTGCCGAGACTCAGGCCGAGCAGGCCGATCACGCACAGCACCAATCCGATTGCGGAGAAATGTGATTGATCGACGACGGCCAAACCGACGCCGAGCCCACCGATGCCGAAACCCAGCCACTGCCGCGGGCTCACCACCTCGTGCAGCACGGTTCCCGCGAACAGGGCGATCACCACCGGATTCAGGCCCTGCACCAAGGCGATCACGGCCGCCGAAACGTGGTCGGCCATCGCGACATAGAACGCGCCGAACTGAACCATCTGCATTAGCAGACCGGCGATCGCGACATGAACCAGGTCGCGGCCCCGCGGCCACTCCGCCTGTACCGCAAGGGCATACAGCGTCAGCACGAGGCCCGCGCAGGCGAATCGGGCGAACAGCACGACCATCGGCGGCGCCGCGCCCACACCGATGATTCCGGCGATGAACGCACTGCTCCACATCACGACGAAGGCCACCGGGGCTACCGTCTCCATCAGCCGGGTTCGCACGATCTCCACCACCTAACCAGTTGAAGTGGTTATTACCCTCGCACCGCTCAACTAACCTGTCAAGGCGGTTACTATGGGACCGTGTTCACCTTCGTCAGTGGCAACCTGGCCCTGGATTTCGCCGGTACGGTCAAGGAACGCGAGGCCGGATTCATCGACCTGCTGACCGACCCGGCGGCGCTCGACGACTGGCTGGTGGAGGCCGGAGTGTTGAGCACTCGTCCCGCCTGCACGGCGGGCGAGTTCGCCCGTGCGATCGAGTTGCGGGAGGCGATCTACCGGCTGGCCGTCTCGACGGTGGCCGGGCGGGCGTGGTCCGACGCGGACCGCGATCTGGTCAACCGCGTCGCCGACGGCCCGAAGCCGTCGATCACGCTGCGCGCCGACGGCGATGTGCACCGCCGCGGCGACTGCGACCGCGCGCTCGCCCGCATCGCCACCGACACCGTCGAACTACTCGGCGGCCCGCACCGCGCCCGGATCAAACAATGCGGCCGCGACGCCTGCACCCGTCTCTATCTCGATACCTCCCGCGCCGGGTCGCGCCGCTGGTGCGATATGACGCTGTGCGGAAACCGCGCCAAGAGCGCGGCGTATCGCGCCCGGCACGGGGAGTGACCCGCACTCATCGGGCCGGGACGAGTTCGCGGGCCACCCGCGACATGATCGGCCGACAGCCGCGCGGCCGGGCGCGGACGAAGGCGAAGAAGAAGAACACCAGCAGCAACGCCCGGCCCCACACCCCGAACTGCACGAGTTTCTCGTCCACATCCGCGGCCGTGCCGCTACCGAGGGCGTAGAAGTAGCGGAACACCCCGATCCCCAAGGCCAGATCGGCGAGGAGATAAGCGCCGACCGCGGACCACGGCACCTCGAGCAGGACGAAGAACGGCAGCACCCACAGCGTGTACTGCGGTGAATGGACCTTGTGGAACAGCAGGAATCCACACAGCATCGCACCGCTCACCCCCACCCACGGGTAGTAGCCGAATTCGGGAAACCGCTTCCAGCCCAACCAGATCGCCAGGGCGAAAGCCGCGATCACCAGCACCGGCGAAGCCGTCGAGACGACGTCCTGGAAGGCGGCCTCGCCGCCCGGCCCCGGCGCGAACATCGGCCGCAGACCCCAGTACCAGATCGAATTCGTGGTGATGTCGGCCTGACGCAACTGCTGGAAGGTGAACGAGGCCCGCCACCCCTCGTACCCGAACAGCGCGAACGGCAGATTGATCGCCACCACGGTGGCCACCGCCGCGCCCCCGACCGCGAGCGCGCCGCGCAGGTCGTAACCGCGACGGGGCCCGTCCGACCGAGAATCGTCGAGCACCGGCTCGCCGACAAAGACGTACACCATCAGCGGCAGCACGAAGATCCCCGGATACAGCTTCAGGCAGAACCCGATGCCGAGCAGTACGGCGGCGACAATTCCTCTGGCGCGCAGGGAGTATCGCCTCGGGACCGTCATCGCGTAGACCGCGCCGACCGCCGCGCACACCACCGGGAGCTCCCAATTGTGGAAGGCGTAGAGCACCAGCGGCGGCCCCACCGACCACAGCAACGCCACCGCCCCCGACATCCGTCCGAGCATCCACGCGGTCATCAGCGCGAACGGCGCCAGCAGCAGCGCCGAATGCAGCAGGAATCCGGCATCGTCGTGTACACCGGCCGCGCCGAGCCACATCAGCAGCCCACTCAGGACCGGATATTCCACCGCGCCGCCGGTCAGGGTGCCGTCGGGAGTGATGCCCCCGCCGAGATACGGAAACAGATGATCGTTGATGCCCCGGCCGAGCCACAGGAACTGAATATCGGAATAACAGACCTCGGCGTCCTTGATCCGATCGAACACCAAACTGCGCCCGTCGCCGTCGAACGGGGCGCCCGCACAGCGAGCCTTGTTGAGGTAGGCGAAGATCAGGGTCACCGCGCAGGCCAGCACCGCGACCACGGCCGCGACCCGGCCGGTGTCGCGGGTCCGGACTACCGAATCGCCCACGCGGCCACCTCCGCAGCCACGTCCTCGCCACCGCCGCGGTCGAGGCGATCGGCGGGTCGGTTCGACATGTCCACCACGATAGGTGGCCTACCCCGTACCCGCCGGTGTTCATCGGTAAGGAGACCCATTTCGCACCCGGCGACCCGGATTCGGGTCCGGACCGGCCGTTCATGTAGCCTTGTCGGGTTGCTGACGCAACGACCCCTCCTGCCACGGAAAGTCCGTGGCCGTTCACAGTCCACAGGAGGTGATGGGTTCCCGTGCGTCATTACGAAGTGATGGTCATCCTCGATCCGAACCTGGACGAGCGCACTGTCGGTCCGAACCTGGACAAGATGCTCAGTGTGGTCTCGCAGCAGGGCGGCAAGATCGACAAGGTCGACCTCTGGGGCCGCCGCCGGCTGGCCTACGAAATCGAGAAGCGCGCCGAAGGCATCTACGCCGTCGTCGATCTGACCGCCGAACCGGCAACGGTCAGCGAGCTCGACCGTCAGCTCGGCCTGAACGAGTCGGTGTTGCGCACCAAGGTGCTGCGGCAGGACAAGAAGTAACCCCCTGGCAGACCTGTCGGAAGGCAAACCGCACTTGTCGTTGCCTGGCCTTAGGCTCTAGCGCAACAAGCGAGTGCACCGGAGACCAGGAGGAACCATGGCAGGCGACACCGTAATCACCGTCATCGGCAATTTGACGGCAGATCCGGAACTTCGATTCACGCCCGCGGGCGCGGCGGTAGCCAATTTCACGGTGGCGTCGACACCTCGTGTGTTCGACCGCAACACCAACGAGTGGAAAGACGGCGAAGCGCTGTTCCTGCGCTGCAACATCTGGCGTGAGGCCGCGGAGAACGTCGCCGAGAGCCTGACCCGAGGCGCTCGCGTAATCGTGAGCGGACGACTCAAGCAGCGCTCCTACGAAACCCGTGAGGGTGAGAAGCGCACGGTCGTCGAACTCGAGGTCGACGAGGTCGGTCCCTCCCTGCGCTACGCGACCGCGAAGGTCAACAAGACCTCGCGCGGCGGTGGCGGCGGCGGTTTCGGTGGCAATTCCGGCGGCAGTGGTGGGGGCTTCGGCGGCTCCAACGGTGGCAGTCGCGGCGGGCAGGGTTCCGCCGGCGACGATCCGTGGGGCAGCGCTCCCGCGGCCGGCTCCTTCGGGGGCGGCCAGATGGACGACGAACCGCCGTTCTGAACGGCTCACATATCGGGGCCCGCGTTCGCGGCTCCCAGGCAAGACGGAGTGAAGACCCATGGCCAAAGCACCGGCACGCGAAAAGGTGCTGAAGAAGAAGGCTTGCGCTTTCTGCAAGGAAGGCAAGGAAGCCGTCATCGATTACAAGGACACGGCGTTGCTGCGCAAGTTCGTCAGCGACCGCGGCAAGATCCGCGCCCGCCGCGTCACCGGAAACTGCGTGCAGCATCAGCGGGACATCGCCGTCGCGGTGAAGAACTCTCGCGAGGTCGCGCTGCTGCCGTACGTGTCCACGGCTCGCTGAGAACGGGAGGCAGACGATGAAGCTGATTCTGACTGCTGATGTGGACAACCTCGGTGCGCCCGGCGACACCGTGGAAGTCAAGGACGGTTACGGCCGCAACTACCTGCTGCCGCGCGGCCTGGCGATCGTCGCCACCAAGGGTGCGCAGAAGCAGGTCGAGGGCATTCGCCGGGCGCAGGACGCTCGCCGGGTGCGCGATCTGGACCACGCCAAGGAACTGAAGGCCGCCATCGAGGGCCTGGAGTCAGTGTCGCTGTCGGTGAAGACCGCGGGCACCGGTAAGCTGTTCGGCTCGGTCACCCCCGCCGATGTCGCCGGTGCGGTGAAGGCCGCCGGCGGTCCGGTGCTGGACAAGCGCAGCATCGAGCTGCCGAAGGCGCACATCAAGAGCACCGGCAAGCACAACGTCACGGTGCACCTGCACCCGGATGTGGTTGCCAAGTTCGACCTGCAGGTTGCCGCCGCCGAGTAATTCCGGCGACCGTTGCCCGAACCGGCATCGCGCCTTTCCGGCCGGTACGTGTTCGCGTGCAATGAATCACAAGGTTTCCGAAGACCATCCCCGTAGGTTCTGCGGGGATGGTCTTCGCCTGCGCGTGCGTCGGCTGCGGGTGATACCGACACGCGACTCTCGTCGTATTTCGGACCGCGATCGGATCGCACCGGCTAGAGTTGCGAAAGATTTGCTCGACATCGGCGACGGGCGCGGCTTCTCGCGACCGAATCTCTTGATGCGCTTTCTACCCAGCTCCTGGGGATTTGTGGACAAGTCGACAAACCGACCACTATTGATGTGATGTGCGCCATAGCGCGCGAGAGCAGTGTTAACCCAACACGCCCGGCTGTTCATCTCGAATGACACGCCGAGGAGATTTCGATCCACATGTGAGCAATCGAAAAAAGTGGGTTTCACCTGGCCATAGCCGTTGTGCATTCCTATTTATCCCCAAGGAATGCACAGGGCCTACACAACAGCCGGTGAACTGTACCCAGTTTATCCACAGCTGTCTCCACAGCTCGGTTTGGTGATCCCCAGTTCGGTCGCTTAGGTTCATCCCGGCGCCCTCACCGAGCGTCCGTAGTGCCGGGATTCCAGCTGCTGGGAACCGTTAGCTGCGGGTGGATTCGCCTTCCGTGACGACCGCCGCATGCCGCGCTGTGACGCATCCCAACGTGTCGGTGCCCGGGCGTACAACAGGTCATCAATAGGGTCGAAGCCGGATGATGAGGCCGGGTGCGATGAGAGAGGACGGTCGAGTCGAGTGGCAGTCGTCGACGATCGCGGGCACTCGGACTACAACGACCAGCCCGGTGAGGATTTCGGTCGGCAGCCGCCGCACGATATGGCGGCCGAACAGTCGGTCCTCGGGGGCATGCTGCTCAGCAAGGACGCCATTGCCGACGTCGTCGAGGTCATCCGCCCCGGCGATTTCTACCGCCCCGCCCACCAGGCCGTCTACGACGCCATCCTCGACCTCTACGGCCGGGGCGAACCCGCCGACCCTGTCACCGTGGCCGCCACGCTGGACCGGCGCGGTGAACTGAAACGCATCGGTGGCGCCCCCTACCTGGTCACCCTGACCCAAACGGTACCGACCGCGGCCAACGCGTCCTACTACGCCGAAATCGTCGCGGAGAAGGCGATTCTGCGCCGCCTGGTCGAGGCCGGCACCCGCATCGTGCAATTCGGCTACGCCGGCGCCGACGGCCAGGACGTCGCCGAGGTGGTCGACCGCGCCCAGGCCGAGATCTACGAGGTGACCGAGCGCCGGTCCAGTGAGGACTTCCTTCCCCTGGAAGAGCTGCTGCAGCCCACGATGGACGAAATCGACTCCATCGCCAGCCGCGGCGGTATCTCCCTCGGCGTCCCCACCGGCTTCACCGAACTCGACGAGGTCACCAACGGTCTGCATCCGGGCCAGATGATCATCGTCGCGGCGCGACCCGGCGTGGGTAAGGCGCTCGCGCTGGATACTCCGCTGCCTACGCCCGACGGCTGGACGACCATGGGCGAGGTGGCGGTCGGAGACGAACTGCTCGACGCACACGGACGGCCGACACGTGTCGTAGCCGCCACCGAGACGATGCACGAACGTCCTTGCTACGAGGTGGAATTCTCCGACGGCACGGTGATCGTCGCGGACGCGGAACATCAGTGGCTCACCGAAACACGCGCCTCACGGCGCTCCGCACAGCAAGCCGCGGCCGGCCGCAACCGGTATCGGAATCAGCGGACGTTCGCCGAGGTTCGGACCACCGCCGATATCGCCGGAACACTGCGCTGCGCGACCGCGGACGCGCGGCTCAATCACTCGGTCACCAACGCCGCGCCCCTTCAGCTGCCGGAACGTGACCTGTTGGTTCCGCCCTACACCCTGGGTGCCTGGCTGGGCAACGGCGCCGCCGCCTCCGCCCAACTGACAACTGCCGAGCCGGAAATCGTGCTGCGCATCGAGAACGAGGGGTTGCTCGCGGTGCCGTCGGCGAGTGCCGTGCTGCGCTACTCCCTGCGCCTGCCCGAACCCGATCCCATTTCTCCTCGCAACTGCGCCGTGTGCGGCACCGAGTTCGTGCCGTTCACCTCCGAGGTGAAGACCTGCGGCCGATCCTGCGGTGGTAAGTCGCGATTCGTGTCCTCCCGCTCGCCCCGGCCGACTTGCCCGCAGTGCGGCCGGCCTTCCACCGGTCTGCGGATGTGCCAGGGCTGCCGTAATGCCACGGGCACGGTGCAAGCACGGTTACGCACCATCGGTGTCCTGGGGAACAAGCACATACCCACCGCCTATCTCCGCGCTTCCGAAGCACAGCGGCGCGCGCTGCTGGCCGGTCTGCTCGACACCGACGGTACTGTGACCCACGGCGGTTCGGTGCAATTCACAGTGACGAACGAACGATTGGTCTCCGATGTCGAAGAACTGATCGTCAGCCTCGGATACCGATGCCACCGATCGGCCGAGCGCGTGCGCGGACGCACCGCGGACAGTTCCGTGGCGTACACGCTCACGTTCGCGACCGACGACGAGGTGTTCGGCCTGAGCCGAAAGAATCTGCTGCACAAGCAGCGTCGGCGCGCGACCGGGACCGCGCGGTCGAACTCACGGTTCATCGTCGACGTCCGTCCGATCCCCAGTGTTCCGGTCCGCTGCGTCGAGGTCGACAACTCCGAACACCTCTACCTGGCCGGGCGCTCGATGATCCCCACGCACAACTCCACCCTGGGAATGGATTTCATGCGGAGTTGCTCGATCAAGCACGGCTTGGCGAGCGTCATTTTCTCCCTGGAAATGAGTAAGACCGAGATCGTCATGCGCCTGCTGTCGGCGGAGGCGAAGATCAAGCTCGGCGATATGCGCGCGGGGCGCATGAGCGACGACGACTGGACCCGACTCGCGCGGCGGATGAGCGAGATCAGTGAGGCGCCGCTGTTCGTCGACGATTCGCCGAACCTCACGATGATGGAGATCCGGGCGAAGGCGCGGCGGCTCAAGCAACGCCACGACCTGCGGCTCGTGGTGGTCGACTATCTGCAGCTGATGACCTCCGGTAAGAAGGTCGAATCCCGTCAGCAGGAAGTGTCGGAATTCTCCCGAAGCCTGAAACTGCTGGCAAAGGAATTGGAAGTCCCGGTGGTCGCGATCAGTCAGCTGAACCGTGGCCCCGAACAGCGAACCGATAAGCGCCCCATGGTGTCCGACCTCCGCGAGTCCGGCTCCCTGGAACAGGACGCCGACATGGTCATCCTGCTGCACCGCCCCGACGCCTTCGAACGCGACGACCCGCGCGGCGGCGAGGCCGACCTGATCCTCGGCAAACACCGAAACGGCCCCACGGCGACCATTACCGTCGCCCACCAACTCCACCTGAGCCGTTTCGTGGACATGGCTCGCGGGTAGCGGACTCGGGGACGATTACCACCTGTACAAGACGGGTCCGACGAGCATCGCACGATCGAGGATTTCCGGGACGAACCGCACTCCGGTGAGCTTCGCGGCCAAGGCGAAAGCTCTCGGCACGGCCGCGAAGTAGTCGGTCTCCCAAGCACTGTCGTCCCAGTCGTACTCGTCGTCGCGATCATGCTCGTCGTCGCCCCTGTCCAGCGTCATGCCGAGCTCCCGCATGAAGCCATTGAGCCGGTCGGGTTCGGAGCCGTGTCGAAGGTGGGGGCACGTCAGGTTGTAGCCCGTGACGATCGTGCCGTCGATCGCGTACGCGAGGCTGTCATCGGCGTAGTCGTGCCGAGTGATGCCCAATACCTCACAATCACGCGACAATTCGGCCAGGACATCGGGGAGCGTGGCCATCCACCCGAACAGCTCGATGGCTACGCTCCACTCACCGAGCTGCACGACACCCACGTGGCCTCCCCCGGATCCGCCGCCGTTTTCGAAGCAGAACTTGCTGACCCGCTCTCCGAGCTCATCGAAGCCCGCTTCCTGGCCCTGGTCCTCGCCGCGGCTGAAGCGGCGCACCACCTCCGCGGGGTCGAGCCCGCGGAAGAAACTTACGGTGAAGATCTCGCCCAGCCGGCGGTCATCGCCGTTGCGAGCGTGCAGCCACTGAAATGGGGCCAACGGGTCGGCAGTCGTCATACCGTGCATGATGGCAGGCGTCACCGACAGTCAGCGGCCTCGTTTCTTCCTTCGCCAGAAGACAATTCGAGGACCCGGCCCCGGCTGCCGGAGCAGCCGAGGCGGGCGTTCCGAGTCCTGCCGGGGCGCTGTTTCACATGTCCTTGTGGCAGACCGCTTCGAGCATGACGCCGTCGTATCCGGTCCAGAAGGTGGCGTAATAGGGCGGCGGATACTGGGGAAATTCTCTCGGCGCGTGGATGATTTCATCGCCACGCGAGGATGCCCAGGTATACACCTTGTCGACGTCGGCGCGGGTGCGCACCATGAACGCCAGGTGTTGCAGCCCGGCACCCTCGGGCCGGTAACCGGGCTCGGATGCCGGATAGAAGAACACGTACGTTCCGATCTTCCCGCCTGCTGGCCGGTATGCGAACTGCGCATCGTCGGCCACTAAGGGCTCATACTCGAGCAGTGGCATGATCTCGTCGTAGTACGCACGGGCCGCACTGAGATCGGAAACGTTGACGCCGATGTGTCCGAGGGGCATCTCCGGAATCTACCGATCAGCTGTTTTTCAGCCAAGAAGCCGCCCGAAAGCCGTTGCGCGACATCCGTTATCGAGCCACCGCCCGGTGGAGGCCGATTCGCCCGGCCCGACACCGGTTCCGCAGCGACAAGAGGTCAGGCCTGCGTTGTCGTGGGACGGTTGCGTAGCCCGATCAGATGATCCGCCAGCCGGTGGAACAGCCGGAAATTCGGGATGTCGCCGACGGCGGCGGTGAAACCGGGCCAGAGCTTTCCGGCCAGACTCACGGCGATCGAGCCGTTGTCGATATCGATCCGCTCGATCCGGTCCCAGGCGATCGACTTGTCGAGCCGACCCAGTTCGTCGCGGGTCATCCACACATCACCGAACTGCACGCGCTGTCCGGCTTCGAGCGCGGCCCACGTCGGTGTCAGTTGCGCAGCGACGACGGCGTCTTGAATCGCCGGCCCCCACTCCTGCGGACGCGCGAGATTGCCGAGCATCAGGAACTGCGTGCCGGCGAGGTCGAACAGCCGGTATCGGTAGGCGGTGAGGCCGTTACGACGATAGTGGGTGATCGATGCCGTCACCGAGGTGCGGTCGTAGCGCACCACGTGCAGCCCGCCGCCGTGGGCGTAGACCAGCCCCTCGGCATAGAGGTCGAGCCGGATCGCGCGGTCTTTTCCGTAGAACGGCCGGGCGGTGATCAGGTTCCCGATGAGCGCCAGGAAGCAGACCACCGCGAGGAGTGCGGTGAGAAACCACCAATTGCCGTTCACCAGCACACCCACCAGCGTCACCAGCCCGAGGACCGGCGTGGCGACGGCGAGTGTCCGAATGTTCTTGCGATGCACCGGATGCAGCGCCGGATGAGCGGATCGGTGTGCTCCCAGGTTCGCCTCCGCGGCGGCCTGTCCGATCCGGTTCAGTAGTTGCGGATCTTCGTGCGCACGACCGATAGGCTCGGACACCATACCCCCCAGTTGAACGGATTCGCTTCGCCTGCAACCTTATCCGACGATCCCGCCGGACCTTGTTCGGCCCGGTCCCGGCAGTCGGATCCACGCCGGCTCGGCGGGGGCGACAAGGACGCGGATGGTGGTGATCCCCCTTCGGCGACCGCGCCGGCCGAGTCAGTTCGGCCGGTAGCGGGCGCGCAGGTGGAAGCGTTCGCCCTGCGGACCGAGGATGCTGAGGAATTCGACCGGGCGGTCGTCGGCGTTGCCGAACCAGTGCGGGAGGTGGGTGTCGAATTCGGCGACCTCGCCGGTGGTGAGAACGAGGTCCTGATCGCCGAGCACGACCCGGAGCCGGCCGCTGAGAACATAGAGCCAGTGGTAGCCCTCGTGGGACCGCGGCGCCGGTTCCCGGCCGTCGTTTCCGGCCGGGAGGATCTGGCGGAAGACTTGGAGGCCGCCCGGGTTACGGGTCAGCGGGATGACAGTCATGCCGTTGCGGATGAACGGTTGTGGATAAACCCGGGGGTCGCCGCTGGCCGGGGCGCCCACGAGCTCCTCCAGCGGAATCCGATGCGCCTTCGCCAAGGCGAGCAGCTGTTCCAGACCGGGTTTGCGTTGTCCGGACTCGAGCCGGGACAGCGTGCTGACCGGGATGCCGGTCTCGGCCGACAGCGCGGCCAACGTTCGTCCCCGCCGACGACGCAATGCGCGCAATCGTGGGCCGATGCCGACCAGGACGGACTCGAACTCCTCGCTCATTCCGTCACGGTGCCCGGGAGTTTCCCGGCGGCGCAACGTTGTTTGCCGAATTGTCAAAATGGCCGTGTCGAACCCGCTGTCGGCTACCGGCGGCCCGGGTCGTACTCCCATGCGTTGTCCGGCAGTCCGGGCCGGGTCGGTACCTGCGTGATGCGCGCATCGGTGACGATGCCGATCTGTCCGAGCGTGAGCGGCATCAGGCAGTCACGGCTCGGCCGGCTCGCGGGATTGTCGGCGAAGCCGGTCACCGACTTGTAGTACGGCCCGAGCGGCGCGCCGTACGCCAGATTCACCCCCACACAATCGACTTCGAGGATGTAGGTGCCGTCACCGCCGCAATGCGCGGAAGCACCGGTCGCCCACCGATCCAGGACACAGTCGCGCGGCTCGGCTGCCGCCGACCCCGCTGCCGCCGTGATCATCGTGGCCGCTCCCGCGACCAGAACCGACATTCCGATGAACTTTCGAGCAGTACCCATAGCCACCTTCTTTGTCGTACCGGACAGCCTTTGTCGTTCCGGACTGCGCAGAGTCTCACACACCGACCGCTACAGCGATACGCGCTGACCGACACCGCGCGCCCGCGCCGCCGCGAGGATCAGCGCGGCCGCGGCGGCATCCTGTACCGCGACGCCGACGGATTTGTAGAGGGTGATGCCGGTGTCGTCGGTGCGGCCGGTTGCCGTACCCGCGACGAGTTCGCCCAGTTCGGCGTGGATTCCGGTGAGCGTGAGCAGGCCACGCTCGAGCGGGCCGGCCAGATCGCGATTGGGCGGGACGGCCTGCAACGCCGCCGCCCGGGATTCGACGATCAGCATGGCCTCGGCGATCGTCTCGTCGTCCACCTCGCGTCCGTTCGGGTGGTAGCCGACCGAGGTCAGATGGGTGCCCGGCGAGATCCAGGCCCGGCGGATCGCCGGTTCCACGGTGAAGGTGGCGCCACAGACCACGTCGGCGCCGTCGGTCGCGGCCGGATAGGACGGCATCGCCACCACCTCGACGCCGAGCTCGTCGCTCAGCTCCGCCGCGGCCGCGCGGGCGCGCTCGCGGTCACCGCCCGCGATCCGCACCTGCCGGAACGGGCGCACCCGGGAGACGAAGCGCGCGTGCGCGCGGGCCTGGACGCCGGTCCCGAGGACGGCGAGTACCTCGGAATTCGCTCGGGCCAGCAGCCGGGTGGACAGTGCCGAACACGCCGCGGTGCGCGCGGCGGTGATCACCGCACCGTCCAGTACGGCCGCCGGTGCACCGGTCTCGGGATCGAAAACCGCGATGATCGCCTGCCGCACCGGCCGGCCGGTGCCGGTGTTACCGGGGAAGACGCTGACCAACTTGCTGGTCAGCGCCCCCGCGGAGGGAACGTAGGCGGGCATGTCGAGAAGTCCGGTGAAGGTGTCGCCGGCCGCCACGACCGCCGCCGTCCGATTCGGGGCCGAGACCCGGCCGGCGCTCAGATCCGCCAGCGCCGGGCCCATCGCGTCGATGAGGGCATCCGGATCCATGACCGCTTCGACGTCGTCGCGCCCCAGAAACAACATGCGGCAACCGTAATCGGGGCAGCCGACAGATTTTTCGACTCGCCGCGGCGACCGGGCCGGACGGTGCGTTACACCACCGGGTGAACATCACACAATCGTTCCGGCCGGTAACACTCGGCGGGCCCGGCGCGACGTTCTCCGTGACATACACATGGCCCGTCGGGGGGCCTGTCCGTCTTCTTGTGTCGGATCGGAATGGGGATCAGGACATGGCTCTTCGCGAGTTCGTCAAACGCCACCGGATCGCATCGGCGGCCGCGGCACCTGCGGTTCTAGGGGTCGCGGCGATCGTTGCCGCCTCCTGGGGTCTGATGGCCACACCGCAGACCCGGGACACCCGGTTGACCTCGTCGGTCACCGAATGTCATGACATGGTGACCATCTCGGTCGCCGGCCGCAACGACAGCCCGGACCCGAAGACCACGGCCATGCTGGTCGATGCCAACGGCAACGCCCTGCCGGCGGCACTGTCGAGCGATTACAGCAGCCACTGGGTCGATCCGGTCGTCAACGCGCCCGCGGACAAGGTGGATCCGGGTTCGTATGCCGCGGTGTACATCGCGTATCCGGCGAATATGAACTCCTACGAGGATGCGGTGAATACCGGTGTCACCAATGCCGAGAAGGTGATGCACGACATCGCCCAGGCCTGCCCGGACACCAAATTCTCGATCGTCGGCTACAGCGAAGGCGCCGACGTCGCCCGCCGGGTGGCGATGGGCATCGGGCACGACCAGCCCGGCGCCGACGGCAAATACGATGTCGTAGACCCGAAAAACGTTCTGGGCGTGGTGATTCTGGCCGATGCCGGTCGAACCGCCGGTGACGGTCCGTTCCCCGGCGCCCAGGACCCGAATCATCCCGACGGCTTCGACCAGAAGTACCAGAACAGCAACAAGCCGATCTCGGGGCAGGGCGCACTGCCGGACCAGGCCGGCGACTTCGGTGCGCTGAACGGCAAGGTTGCCTCGTTCTGCTCCGAGGGCGATCTCACTTGTGCCGCGCCGCAGAATATTTCGCTGCTGCAATTGGCCGCGAACGTGGGCCGGCAGTTGAATGTCGATGCGTTGCAGAACGAGGGCCTCACCCCCGCCACCGGACAGGACGTGGCCGTCGTCCTGGGCCGGATCGCGATGAACGCCTTCTCCTACATCGCCACCCAGCCGAACTGGATGGCCAGTGACGAGACGTTCCTGCAGGTGTTGCTGAAGGTGTCGGAACCGGGCTACAAGCCGGGCCAGAACCCGCCGACTCCCGCACCGGCACAATCGATTTCCACCGATCAGATGGCGCCGCTGGCGTACCTGCCGCAGAAGGTGCTCAACGAGATCATCGGGCTGATCGTAACCAACCAGAACACCATTCCGGTGATCATGAGCGATCCGTACCAGCTGACGTTGGGTCCCAACGGCACCGGGCATCACTTCGACTACTGGCGGGATTCGGATGCGGCCAACGGCAAGCCGATGACCTCGGCCGAGTACGCGGCGGCCTGGCTCACCCATCTGGCGCAGCAGGCCCAGGCGGGCAAGCAGATCGATCCGAAGTCGCAGCCGACCGAGGCCGACGTGCGGGCGGCGTACAAGACCGTCGCCGACACCAAGGCGGCCACGCCGTCGACCACCGCGAGCCCCGCACCGAGCACGACGGTGCAGCCCACGCCGACGACTGAGGCCACCCCGGCGCCCACGACCACGACGACGACGGCACCGGCGCCGACCACGACCGTCGCCCCGGCCGAACCGCCGGCCCGCACCCAGGTCGCGGCCCCGGTGCAGACCACCGAGCCGACGACCGCCCAGCCGACGACCGCGCAGCCGACGACCTCCCCATCGGCGACGACACCGCCGACCACGACGCAGTCGGCGGCGCCGACCACGACCGCGACGAAGTAGCGACGGCGCTGATCCGATCGTCCATCGGATCGGCCGGCTCGATCCCGAAAGGCCGGGCCCGGTATTCGACCGGGCCCGGCCTTCTCGTCTTCGTCCCCCGCGGGTTACCGAGCGCCGCCCGGGCGCGGTCTGTCCACGAGGTGGCCGCGTGCGGACCTCAGTGCGCCGCGGGTTCGGCGAGCATCGCCGCGGCCGTCAGTTCGACCGAACGCACCCGGTCGTCGATATCGATGGCGTGGTGCACCAGGATGAGTTCATCGGCGCCGATCGAGCGGCCGAATTCTTCGAGGTAGTCGCGGACCTCGTCGGGCGTGCCGGCGGCGGTGTAGCGGGTCATCGAGGCGAGCTGGGCGCCGTTGGGGGAGGCGAGGAAGGCATCGACCTCGGCGTCGGTGAGCTCCGCCGCACCCCCGCGCCGGGACACCATCCGGCGAGCGCGGTCACGGTAGGCGACGGTCTGCTGCGCCACCGCCTCGTCGTGGGTGGCCGCGGCGAAGACGTTGGCCGCCGCCATGACGTACGGTTCGGCCAGTTGCTCGGAGGGCCGGAACGTGTCCCGGTATACCGCCACCGCCTGGTGCAGGGCATCGGGCGCGAAATGGGAGGCGAACGCGTAGGGCAGCCCGAGGTGTGCCGCGAGCTGCGCGCCGAACAGCGACGAACCCAGAATGTAGAGGGGCACCACGCCGTCGGCGCGGGGCACCGCCTCGACCCCGGGTATGCGCGAATGGCCGGTGAGATAGCCCTGCAACTCCAGAACGTCCTGGGGGAAGGTGTCGGCGGAGTGCGGATCGCGGCGCAGCGCGCGCATGGTCTTCTGATCGCTGCCGGGTGCGCGGCCCAGACCGAGGTCGATCCGGGCCGGGAACAGCGTTTCCAACGTGCCGAACTGTTCGGCGATGACCAGCGGCGAGTGGTTGGGCAGCATGATGCCGCCCGCGCCGAGCCGGATGGTCTCGGTCTGCGCGGCCACGTGGCCGATCAGCACACTGGTGGCGCTCGACGCGATCGAACGCATGTTGTGGTGTTCGGCGTACCAGACCCGGCGATATCCGCTGCGCTCGGCGGCCCGAGCCAGGGCGACGCTGTTGGCGAAGCTGTCGCGCGCGGTCGCGCCGGGCGCCACCGACGCCAGATCGAGAATGGACAGTGCGAGGGGCATGTGCCGCCGCCTTTCGGACTCGGGCGCGTCGATCAGAGCACGCGGTGAAGTTGGTCGGTGAAGTGCCGGATGCGGCCTTCGTCCCGGCGGTAGTAGGTCCACTGCCCGCGCCGGGTGGCGGTCAGGAAACCCGCGCGTTGCAGTACCGCCAGATGCGCGGAGATGGTGGAGGCGGAGGTACCGGCCTTGCGCTGGATCAGCCCGACGCAGACGCCCAGCTCATCCGAATCCGCTTGCAGCTCCGGAAAGTTCGATCTCGGGTCCTTGAGCCAGTGCAGGATCTGCATTCGGGTTCGATTGGCCAGCGCCTTGTACTGCGCGAGCAGTTCGCACTCGGCGGCCTCGCTCACGGCGAGCAGGCCGCCCGCATCCGGTCCGTTCCGCACAGCCACCCCATCCTTCGGCATTTCGCTAATTAACGAATTAGGGCGCGGAATCATTCCCCGACGTTCGGTGAGCGGGTCGGCACTACGCGCGGCGTTCGGAAGTCCCGGCGAGCGGCATCACGGGTTCCCTTCGACGGGAGCGGCCCGGCATCAGCGCAGCGGTGGGAGCGGGTGCAGCGCACAGCCCACAACCGCCGGCCGCCCGCCGTGGTGCCGATATCGTGTTCCGCCCACCGGGATCGCCGGTGACGCGGGTCCGTCGAACCTCCTACCGTGGGTTCGGACTAGTGCTGGGAGTGTGCGGTGACGGACTGGAACGACGAAGTCGATGTACTGGTGGCGGGTTCAGGTGGCGGCCTGGCCGGCGCCTATACCGCTGCGCGCGAAGGACTTTCGGTGGCCGTGGTGGAGGCGACCGAGCAATTCGGCGGTACCACCGCGTATTCGGGCGGCGGCGGCATGTGGTTTCCGTGCAATCCGGTGCTGCGCCGTGCCGGTGTGGACGATTCCTTCGAGGACGCCCTCACCTACTTCCGGGCCGTGGTCGGCGACCGCAGCCCCGCCGATCTCCAGGAAACCTACGTCCGCGGCGGCGCGCGGGTGATCGAATATCTGGAGAGCGACGACGATTTCGCCTTCCAGATGTTTCCCTGGCCCGACTATTTCGGCGCGGCGCCCAAGGCCCGTACCGACGGTAAACGCCACATCGTGCCCGCCCCGCTACCGGCCGCGGCCCTGGGCGAACTCGCGACCTCGGTGCGCGGACCGCTCGGTACCGAGCGGCTGGGCGAGCCGCAACCGGAATACCTGATCGGCGGCCGGGCCCTGGTCGGGCGGTTCCTGCTCGCCCTGACCAAGTACCCCGATGTGTCGTTGCACCTGAACAGTCCACTGGTCGAGCTGGTGACCGAGGCCGGCCGCGTGGTCGGCGCGATCGTCGAACGCGACGGCGAGCGGACCGCGATCCGCGCCCGGAAGGGCGTGCTGCTGGCGGCGGGCGGATTCGAGGGCAACGATGCGCTGCGACAGCGGTTCGGCGTGCCGGGCACGGCCCGAGACACGATGGGGCCGTGGGGAAATCAGGGCCGGGCGCACGAGGCCGGGATGGCGGTGGGCGCGGCCACCGATCTCATGGATCAGGCCTGGTGGTCGCCGGGCATGATCCATCCCGACGGCCGGGCGGCGTTCGCGCTGTGGTTCACCGGCGGCATCTTCGTCGACCGCGACGGTCAGCGGTTCGTCAACGAATCGGCCCCTTACGACCGGCTCGGCCGCGCGATCATCGAACGGCTCGACGCGGGGTCGATGAGCTTGCCGTACTGGATGATCTACGACGACAGTGCCGGGCCGGTACCACCGGTCCAGGCCAGCAATGTGCCGATGGTCGACCACGAGGACTATGTGCGCGCCGGCCTGCGGTACAGCGCGGCGACGCTGCCCGAACTCGCGGAGCGGATCGGCGTCCCGGCGGGGGCGCTGGTCGAGACCGTGAACCGCTTCAACGACTTCGCCGATCGCGGTGTCGACGAGGATTTCGGCCGCGGCGACGAGGCCTACGATCGTGCGTTCTCCGAAGGTGCGTCGCCGCTGGTCCCGATTCGCAAGGGCCCGTTCCACGCCGCGGCCTTCGGCCTCTCGGATCTGGGTACCAAGGGCGGGTTGCGCACCGATACCGCGGCCCGGGTGCTCGACGAATCCGGCGCCCCGATTCCCGGCTTGTACGCGGCGGGCAACACGATGGCGGCGGTGAGCGGAACCGTATATCCGGGCGGCGGCAATCCGATCGGCGCTTCGGTCCTGTTCAGCCACCTGGCCGCCCTGGATATGGTCGGCCGCTGAGTACCGACTCAGCTTTCGGCGGACGCGGGGCGAGCGCGCACATGAGCGCGTTCGCCCTGTTTGCCGAACAGGCTGAGGAATTCGACGGATTTCCCGTCGGCCGGGCCGAACCAGTGCGGTACCCGGGTGTCGAATTCGGCGGCCTCACCGGGCGCCAGCACGATGTCGTGTTCGCCGAGGATCAGCCGTAGCCGGCCGTTGAGGACGTAGAGCCATTCGTAGCCCTCGTGCGTCTGCGGATCGGG
The DNA here is from genome assembly GCF_000308855.1 of Nocardia veterana NBRC 100344. GTDB lineage: Bacteria > Actinomycetota > Actinomycetes > Mycobacteriales > Mycobacteriaceae > Nocardia > Nocardia veterana. The sequence continues at coordinate 25,190 of NZ_BAGM01000134.1, forward strand.
TTCGCCGCGGCGGTGCTCCGGATGGATGATCATCTTGTAGGCCTGGATGCCGCCCGCGCGCCGGGTGAGCGGCAGCATGGTCATGCCGTTGCGGGTGATGGGGCGCAGGTGGATACGAGGGTCACCGGTGGGCGGGGCGTCGACGAGTTCGTCGAGGGTCACGCCGTGCGCCCGGGCCAGCGGTAGCAGGAGTTCCAGGGTGGGTTTGCGCGCGCCCGATTCGAGCCGGGACAGCGTGCTCACCGAGATCCCGGTCGTGGCCGACAGGTCGGCGAGCGTGGTCTGGCGTCGTTGCCGTAGGGCACGCAGCCGCGGGCCCACGGCATCGAGGGCGCGGTCCAGGTTGTCGTCCATGCGACCAGTTTGCCACTTCAGCAAAGAAGCTTGCCGAATTGTGGACCGGGCGGGCACGGTGGTCGCAGGAGGTGGTCGAAGTGACCGATGAGCTGAACGACAGCTGTGACGTGGTGGTGATCGGCGGCGGCGCGGCCGGGCTGAACGGCGCGCTCATGTTGGCGCGGGCACGCCGGTCGGTGGTGGTGATCGATGCCGGCGCGCCGCGCAACGCGCCCGCCGACGGGGTGCACGGGCTGCTCGGCCGGGAGGGCATGCCGCCGGCCGAACTGCTCGAGCGCGGCCGCGCCGAGGTCCGCGGCTACGGCGGTCGGGTGGTCACCGGCGAGGTGACGGGAGCAATCCGCGAGGACGACGCATTTCTGCTCGAACTGGCCGACGGCCGCACGGTGCGCTCACGCCGGCTACTGGTGACCACCGGACTCGTCGACGAGCTCCCGGATGTCGCGGGCCTGCGCGAGCGTTGGGGCCGCGACGTCGTGCACTGCCCGTACTGCCACGGATGGGAGGTACGCGACCGCCCGATCGGGGTGATCGCCAACGGGCCGATGTCCGTCCACGGCGCACTGCTGTTCCGGCAGTGGAGCGACGACATCATCCTGTTCACGCACACGATGGACGCGCCGACCGGGGAAGCCGCCGAAAAGCTTGCCGCCCGCGGCATTACGGTGATCGGCGGTCCCGTGGCGGCACTGGAGATCACCGACGACCACATTTCCGGGGTGCGGCTGGCCGACGGGACGGTCGTGCCGCGTGCCGTGGTCACGGTGGGCCCGCGGATGGTCGCGCGCTCGGAGATACTCCGCAAACTCGGGGTGGAGGCGGTGGATCACCCCTCCGGCGCCGGGGTCTACGTACCGACCGATGCGATGGGCCGCACCGAGGTGCCCGGCGTGTGGGCGGCGGGCAATATCACCGACCTGAGCGCGCAGGTCGGAGCGGCGGCGGCCGCGGGTGCGTTCGCCGCGGCCCAGATCAACGCCGATCTCGTCGAGGAGGAGACTCGGCAGGCGGTGGCCGACCACCGCCGCGGATTCTCCCGCGCCGCGGAGGCCGAAGTGAGCAACCAGGTCCTCGGCGAACGTCGCCACGGACTGAGCGACAACCGATAGGAGCCGACGTGAGCAGCGACCACTCCACTCATCGGCACCGGGACGACGATCCCGGCACCGAGTTCGATCGCCGGTACTGGGAGCAGCGGTATCGAGACGGCGGTTCGGTCTCCGAACTCCGGCCCAATCCGCATCTCGTCGCGGAGCTGGCGGACCTGCCCGCCGGCCGTGCGTTGGATGCGGGCTGCGGTGAGGGCGCGGACGCGATCTGGCTCGCCGAACGCGGCTGGCAGGTCACCGCCGTCGACATCGCCGCCACCGCCGTGGAACGGGCGCGAGCACACGCTGCCCGTGCCGGCGGCGATGCAGCGCGGCGAATCGACTGGGTGACAGCGGATCTGACCCGATGGGACGCCGGGGTCGACCGCTTCGATCTGGTGTGCGCCAGTTACGTGCACCCGGCCGATTCGAACGACACGCTGTTCGCCCGCCTGGCCGCCGCGGTGGCGCCGGGCGGAACGCTGTTCATCGTCGGGCACGCCCCCGGCGACCACCATTCGTCCGTCCACAGCGCCGCCGACCATGTGCACGTGACGGCCGAACAGATCGCCGCCGGGCTGGACCCCGATCGCTGGGACATCCAGCTCACCGCCCACCGCACCCGCACCGTCACACGCCCCCTCGGATCGCAATTCACTTTGCAGGACAGCGTGTTTCGCGCGACAAGGCGCTGAGACGAACGGCAGGGCGGCTTGCGATCAATATCGTTGATGCCGAGCATCCCATCACTTTGATATCATTTTCCCATGTTATTGCGCATCACGTGCGGAGGTGAATGATGCGTACAACGATCGATCTGGATGACTCGTGGGAAGAGGTGGCAGAGGTCTTGGGGACTCACGGCAAGAGCGAGACAGTCAACCGCGCCCTGGCCCATATCCTTGCCGAGCGACGCCGCGCTCAGGCAGTGGAAACATTTCGAACCATTCAGCTCGACCTCGACCCCGAGACGATGCGTGGAGCCTGGGAGTGACGGACGCGGTCTATCTGGCGGACAAATCGGCACACGCCCAGCGATTTACATCGGAAGTGGCAGCCCGGCGTCTGGATCGCGAAATCACCAGCGGCCGACTTGCTGTCTGCGAGATGGTCGCCCTCGAGCTGCTGTACTCGGCACGCAACAGTTCCGACTATCTCCGGCTGAGCACCGCCCTACAGGCGTTGCCGTGGGTGACGACCGATGGTGCCGCGATGAAGCGGGCACTGGACGTGCAGCGTCGACTCGCCAAGCGAGGGCAGCATCGCCGGCCTCTGCCTGATCTGATTATCGCGGCAACCGCTGAACTCGCCGAGCTCACAGTCCTGCATTACGACCACGATTTCGACCTCATCGGCGACATCACCGGCCAGCCGACGGAGTGGATCATCCCGCGCGGCGAAGGCGGCTGAGGCCGAAGTTGCTGCCGCAACCGGCTGCGGATGACGGCTGGGCAGAACGCCTTTCGGCCTCGCCGATGCCCTACTGCCGGTTGAACTCCGCGTTCCGTACCCCGGCGGTGAAGGCATCCCACTCGCCGGGGGTGAAGACGAGGGCGGGGCCGTTCGGGTTCTTGGAGTCGCGGACGCCCACCAAGCCGCTGTCGAGGAACGCGACCTCGACGCAATCCCTCGTGGCATCGCTCCGGCTGCTCTTGAACCACTTGGCTTTTGATAAATCCGCGTTCACTCTGCAACTCCCTTACCGCCTGCCGCGAATCAGATCCCGACTAGCCTTGACGTCCAGTGCGGCAGCCTGGATCGCGTCATAGGCTCGATTGTACCGGCATATGTCGGCCTCCTTCTCCAAATAAATCTCCCCGGCAAGGGCGGGAACATAGACCACCGGCGGCTCGATCGGGTTGCCTTTGGCGTCCCATCCGAACTCCAAAACCGTGAATGCGCCGGTAACCGGGCAGCGCGGGAGAGGCGCTGTGAAAGGCAAGACACGCAGCGTGATGTTCGGTCGGGTACTGATGTCGGCCAGATGCCGGCGCTGCGCTTCCATGATTCGGTTTCCACCTATCACCCGATGCAGAACTGTCTCGTGGAGGATGACATCCAACTCAGCGGGACGGCTCTTCCTTTTGATCAGCCCCTGTCGTTGCATCCGCAATCGCACCCGGCGTTCGATGTCCGCATCGGCTTCGTCCGGCAGCCCCGATTTGATGACGGCACGGGCATAGTCGGCCGTCTGTAGGAGACCCGGAACCAGCTCGATCTGATACGTCTTCAGACTTCGGGCGGCAACCTCGAGCCCCATGTACACGTCGAAATTCTCGGGAATGAGATCGCCGTATTCGTGGTACCAGGACTTCACCTTGGCCTGCTGCGCCAAGCCGATCAGAGCCGTGGTGGTGTTCTCATCGGCGTCATAAATTCTGCACAAGGCTTCCACATCGAGAACCCGGATACGTTCCGCCACACCCTTTTCGAGCCGCTGCAGCGTGCTCGAGCCGCGCTCGATCAGCGCTGCCGCCTCGGCGATCGTCATACCCGAGGCAAACCGCAGCTCACGCAGGTAGCGGCCGAGCTGCCGCCGGGGCAGGGTCGATTCGAAGTTGGGCATCTGTCCGCCTCTTTGGGTTTCGGAGGTGCTGTGGGTGGACTCGGCACGACGGAACAATCAACGTCGGCGCGGCGCTCTCTGGTTGATTGTGCGGTACGCGATGGTCCGGATACTGGGCAATCGCGCAGATTCCGATGGGCATTCCGGAATCGGTTGCTCCCACCGCCGCGGCGGTGTGTGCTGGGCTGCGCCGGGCGGGAGCAACGCGGGCGCAACCCTTCGACAATCCGGCCGCACACGTACCGCATGCGCGTCAAACCTATTCGTACACAACCTATCTCGGGCCGACAAATTTCGGGCGTTTCGGATCCCGCGGGTCGACTCGACGACCGTGAAACCCGACGGCACAGCGCCCTGGCGTCGCGCCGAATCGGACCACCCGACCGAAGGAGGACGAATCCATGCGCTTTTCGCCGACCGACGAAGTTCTCGTCTCTCTGCCTGCCGTCTGCGCGCTCGCACAGACCGACCTCGCCCATGATGTGATGCAGTATCACCGCAGCTGCCGGGCCGAACAGTGCGCCTGGAAACAAGTGGCCTACCGAACTTTGGTGCACTTCCGGCGGATCGAGCCACCACGCCTGAGCCGGCGTCAGCGGGCACAGCGTCGCGACATCGAATTCCCTTATCCCAGCAGCCCTTACGTGACCGCAGCGCGCACCGACATCCCGATCGAGATATATCAGCAGGTGCTCGACGGACTGAACGAACTCGCGAACAGCTTGTCTGCGAACAACAGTCGCGACCGGTGAGCGCGGCGATGGGGACGTGGAACGCACTGTCCAGCATCGTGACCGTGCTATCGGGTTGCAGCGTCGTTCTGCTCGCCGTCGGATGCTTCTGGCCGACCGACGATCCGCCGCGACCGGACCGCCCGGCCCGCCCGTGCGGTCCTCGCACCGCACCGTGCCCGATTCGGTGGCCGGCGCAATGGAGCTGCGCCGAGCCCGACCGGCCTTTCACACCGACCGAGGCACATACCTGGATGCAGCTCCATCGCGACCACGATTGCCCCCGCAAGCGCGCCGCCTTCGCCGCGCTGGTCGCGGCCGGGCGCATCCAACCGGATTCCACTCGCCGAAACCCACCACGGAGTGACCACAATGACCGATCGCGAGACGAATAATTCCGCAGCGCAACCGGACCCGGCCCGCGAGCGCATAGCACAACTCTCCGCGCGCGCCGAATCCGCCGGATACGTGCTCACCCGCAGCGCCGTACCCCGATACGAGTGGACGCTGCTGGACAGTGAATACCGCGAGAACATCTTTTCCTCCACCGACCTCGACCGAATCGAGAAATGGCTCGATTCATGAGACCCACCATCCACACCGCGCGGCCCGCCCAGCCGAGCATCACGACCGGAACCGGAACGGAACCGTCGAGTAGTCTGAGCCGTCGGAGTAGATGGGGCGCACGACGTAGCTTCGGGTGGGAGGTCGGTATGGCGCTGGGGAAGGAAGCAGCCGCCGAGCTGTCGCAAGCCGTGGCCGAGGGGCGGTTCCGGTTGACGCCGGAGGCTGCGCGGGAGGTCGCGGGGCATTACGAGTGGTTCGCGGGGGAGATGGCGGAGCGGCAACGAGAAGTGCAGGAGCTGCAACGGCTCGACGGCTTCGGCGGCTTCGAGTCGGCAAAACGTCTGCAGCAAGGATTCGAGAACAAGGCTGTCCAAGGTTTCGAAGCGTATAAAGCTGCAGAAGAGTCTGCCTACCGTATGGCGGAGGCGATTTACAAGTCGGCTGGACTCATCGACGCGGCGGAAGCATCGAACACTGCCGCTATCAAAGCGGCCAACAGGAGGACGTCCGATGCGAAAGCATAGAACGCAAGTGCGCATTGCATTGTCCGTCGTCGGGCTGGTGGTTGTTACGGCCGTATCGGCGTGCGGATCTGCAGCAGAACAGTCCAGCGAGGAGACGAGCCAGGCAGCGACCGCCCCGGCATCGACCTCGACGCGCCCAACCCTGACGGCATCCCGGGTACAACCACCATCGCAAGACAATGAATATGCCAAATCCTCCGGCAGGGCGAAGGTGAACTTTGACCCATGCACCTGGATACCGGACGAACCATTCACCGCGCTCGGACTGGACCCATCTACGCGTGAGCGCGGCAATGACATTGTCGCCGAATATACGTTCTTCACCTGCCACGTCAGCAATCGTGATGAGGAACTTCAGCTCGACTCGGGCAACGTCTCGTTGGATGAGGTTCGGCATAAGTATGCAGGAAAAACCCAGGACATTTCGATAAATGGCAGAAATGCCGTTCTAACGCCGAACAAAACCGCATCAAATGATTGTTCCGTGGATATCCAGACCAAGTCTGGCTATTTCGGCGTGACGGTGATCGTTTCAACTCCGGGCGAAGTCAAGGGGATGAAACCCTGCGACAACATTGTTCATATCGCCGAAACCCTCGAACCCTATATCGGTAAGGACAACTGATCATGGGCGAAGGTTCGACGCCGGGCACGACCCCGCCCATCATCGGGATACTCGACGCGGCCAACTCCGGCGACCCCACGCTGGACCCGAAGCTGGTGCCGAAGAGCAAGGCCGCGCAGTTCTACCAGCGTTCGGCTGCCGAGGCGGACAAGGTGGCCGGGAACGTCGACCATGATCCGGATTACATTCCGGCAGCGGTGATGGAACCCTTTCGCTCCATGTCGCATCAGGCGATTCTGGCCGGCGTCGAGCAGATGAAGCCGGGTCTCATGCACGCCACCGCGCAAGGGTGGATGAAGATCGCCGACGCCACGATGTTCAACCATATGGCTTTGAATGCCAAGGTGCACAAGAGTATTGCTGCCGGATGGGAGGGGCGCGCCGCCGATGCGGTTACCGCGGCGACGCAGCGATTCAGCAACGAGATGTCCGAGATGCACAATGTTGCGCAGAGCGTGATGTCGCGGATCGAGGCCGTCGCCTACGGTGCGGAGGTGGTGAAGGCGCAGGTCCCGCCGCTTCCGCCGCCGAAGCCGATTCCGGCGGTACCCGGTGCCGAAAGCCCGAAGGACGCGATCGACGCCGCCACGAGCACCGCATCGGCAGAACAGGCCGCGCAGTGGGCGATGGTGAACCATTATGTACCGACGTATCAGCCTGCAGGACAGCAGGTTGCGATGTTCGTGCCGCCGACTTCGCCCGACGACGGCGGCGGTGTCAATCGGCCGAATGTCGGCCCCGGGGTCCCCGGCGGCGACTCCGGTAGGAGCGCCGGGCGCAACGACAAGCCCGGCGACCCAGATCGATCCGGCAGCGGTGACGGCGCCGGGGACGGTGACCGGCAACTGGGCGACAATCCCGCGTCCGCGGCGGATCGGACCTCGCCGACCGGCAGCAGCACAACCAGCCCTGCCTCCACCGGCCCGGCCGGATTGGATTCCGCTGCGACAAATCCCGCCGGGGTCGGCGGTACGAGCGGCTCCGGCACGGGAACCGGGTTCGGTGGTGTTCCCGGGCACAGCGGATACGGCGGTGGTGGCGGTTCAACCTCCGGAGGCCCGGGACGTAGCGTGCCCGGCACGCCGGGCGCCGGAAATCCGGTCGGCACACCGGCCGGGGCGGGCCGCCCGGCAGCCGCGGCGGCAGGAATGCCCGGAATGCCCGGAATGGGTGTGCCCGGTGCGAAAGGCAAAGGCGAAGAAGACAAGGAGCGCAAGGGCAATCCCGATCTGCTCGTGCACGAGCGCAACACAATCGACCTCATCGGCGAGCAAACTCCGGCGGTACCACCGGTTTTCGGCGTTCCCGAGCCGGAGGCCGAAGAGCGTAAGCAGACCGAGAGCGACTGGTAGCGCATGAAATGGGAGTTCACCCAGGCGGAGTTCATGTTCGCCTGGGACCGGCTCGGGCTCGACCGCTTTCCGGTGCCCCTCACGGTACGCCCGGAAGTCGGCTCTCAACTCGAGTGGGAGGCACTCGAACATCAACTGCACCTCCGTTTTCCGGTTGCCGACGACCCGGACCTGCTGCCAGCGCTGCGGACCGCGGCCGACCCGGACACCTCATTGGTGATGGTCGGCTTCCGTAAGAAGCCGCTGCGTGCCTACGGGGCGATCACCGCGAATGTCGGCGTCAGCATCGTGCAGCGTCCCGGCCCTTCCCCGGAGGTCGGCGGCAATATCGTCATCGAAGCGGGGACCCCGGACCTCGTTGCGCGCGTATTCGCGGCCGTCGCCGGAAAGCAACCCGCAGGCAGGACGAAACCACTGGTCGAAAGGTGGGAACGAATCCAGACCTCAGGCCCGGTAGCCGCCCTCACCCACGAGCAACCCTCGGTCGCCGCCCGAATCCGCACCCTATTATCCGCGCCCCGAATCGGCCACGGCCACATCGAGATTCGCGTGGACCGCCGCAGCGAACGCCCGCTCCCGCGCCGCTACCTCAGCTGGTTCGACGTCGAAGGCGACGGCCGCTACACCTACACCCGCAGACACGGCGACTTCCACATCGACCCGTGCCCCGAACTCGGCCGCACCGTCATGCGCCTGGTCGCGGACTGATCTCCGACGGCTACGGTGCGCCCACCAGTTACCCGAGACCCTTCCCTGCTCGCCGCAGGCTTTCGCGAAGCTCGGGTGAGCTGACCTGCACCGACCTCAGGTCGACGATCGGCCGGAACTGCACGTAGGTCATGGACCGCCGGTAGATCGAGACAGCGACGGCCGGCACGACGGAATGCCCGATGTCCTGGAAGCAGCGTCGAGTGCGTTGGCCTCTCGCGTAGGCGGGCCATCTGCCTTCGAGAATCGTCGAAGGCGGGCTCTCGTCCATCACCGCGAGAAGCCGGGCACCGCTGTCGTACTCGCGCCGATGGAACGGTGAATCTAAGGTGCCTGTGGTGAGCGGAGCGAGGACCGAAGAGGTGGCGGCTGCCTACGACGGGGTGGCCGAGTTGTATCAGGACATGTTCCGGGATGCGATCGTGACGCAGCCCTACGATCGGGCGGTGCTCGGGCTGTTCGCGGAATTGGTGCGGACCGAGCGGCTCGCACCGGTGGCGGATCTGGGATGCGGTCCGGGGCGGCTCACCGGGTTCCTGCGGGATTCGGGGCTGGACGTCTTCGGCCTCGATGCGTCGGCGGAGATGATCCGGTTGGCGCGAATTGCCCATCCGGACTTGCGCTTTCAGCACGGATCCATGACCCGGATCGACATGGCCGACGGCGCTCTCGGCGCGATCGTCGCGTGGTACAGCATCATTCATATGCCGCCGGAACGACTGCCGGACGTATTCACCGAATTCGCCCGCGCCCTGACCGACAACGGTCTGCTGCTGCTCGGATTCCTCGCCACCGACGAGGGCATCGAGATGCAGTCCTACGACCACAAGGTGGCGCCCGCGGTGCGCTGGTCACCCGCCCGGTTGATCGAACTGCTGCGCCCGTACGGGTTCGTCCCGCTGATGCGGATGGTGCGGGAACCGGAACCGGACGAACGCTGCCCCCAGGGGTATCTGCTGGTCCGCAAGTCCGCGACACCCGTCCGATCGGACGCGGAAGGCGCCGATTCGTGATATCCAGGGCTGATGCGCGACTCCTATGACGTCGTCATCGTCGGCGGCGGCCACAACGGGCTGGTCGCTGCCGGATATCTGGCCCGCGCCGGGCTGTCGGTCCTGGTGCTGGAGCGGCAGGATCACACCGGGGGCGCGGCCGTCTCGGAACGCGTCTTCGCCGGCATCGATGCGCGCCTGTCGCGCTATTCGTACCTGGTGAGCCTGCTCCCGGATCGGATCGTCCGGGATCTGGAGCTGCGCTTCCACACCCGCGGTCGCCGCATCTCCTCCTACACGCCGGTGGGTGCGACCGGGCTGCTGGTCGACACCGCCGACGCCGAGCGGACCCGCGAGAGCTTCCGGCGAATCACCGGTTCCGACGCCGATCACCGGGCCTGGCAACAGTTCTACGAGCTGACCACCCGGGCCGCCGAACGGATCTTTCCGACCCTGCTGCAGCCGTTGCCCACCCGCACGCAACTGCAACGCACGCTCGGCGACAGCGAGGCCTGGGAGGTCCTGTTCGAGCGGCCCCTCGGCGAGACCATCGAATCCCGCTTCGGCGACGACACCGTGCGCGGGGTGGTTCTGACCGATGCCCTGATCGGTACCTTCACCCATGCCCACGACCCGACGCTGCGGCAGAACCGCTGCTTCCTCTACCACGTCATCGGCGGCGGAACAGGGGCGTGGAACGTTCCGGTCGGCGGGATGGGCGCGCTCACCGACGCCCTGGCCGAGTCGGCACGGCGAGCCGGCGCGCAGCTGCGCACCTCGTGTCCGGTAACCGGAATCGAGACCGACGGCGACACCGCGCGGGTGCGATTCCGGGACCCGGACGCACCCGCGGCGGTCACCGCACGGCACGTCCTGGTGAACGCGTCGCCCTCGACTCTGGCCCGGCTGCTCGGTGCGGCGCAGCCGCCGGCGCCGGAGGGTAGTCAGCTGAAGGTGAACATGCTGCTGCGCCGGCTTCCGCGGCTGCGTGACGATATCGACCCGGCCGAGGCGTTCGCGGGCACCTTCCATATCGCGGAGGGATACGACCAGCTCGAGCACGCCTACCGGGAAGCGGCGAGCGGCCGGCTGCCGAGCACACCGCCCGCGGAGATCTACTGCCACACCCTGACCGACCCCTCGATCCTCGGCCCGGAGGCGGCCGCGCGGGGTATGCACACGCTCACGCTGTTCGGCTTGCACACCCCGGCAAGTCTTTTCGACACCGATCCGACCCAGGTGAAGACCGAGTTGGTGGACGCCACGCTACGGCAGTTGGATTCGGTACTCGCCGAGCCGATCCGGGAGTGCCTCGCCCTCGACGCGAACGGGAATCCGTGCATCGAGGCGAGGACGCCGCTCGAACTGGAGACCGAACTGGACCTGCCCCGGGGTCATATCTTCCACGGCGACTTGACGTTTCCGTTCCGCGGCGAGGCGGACAGCACGCCCGCCGCCCGGTGGGGTGTGGACACCGGATACCGCAACATCCACCTCTGTGGCGCGGGCGCGGTCCGCGGCGGCGGGGTCAGCGGGATCGGTGGCCACAATGCGGCGATGGCGGTACTGGAAGCGGTCAGCCGAAGTTCGGGCGCTCGACCGAATTGGCCGTGACCCGATAGGTACTCAGCACCACACCGTTGTCCAGCACCTCGGATTCGGCCAGGTTCAGGGTGGCCTCGGGCTCGACGGCCTCGAACAATCGCAGCCCACTGCCGAGCAGCACCGGGTAGACGACCAGGCGGTATTCGTCGACCAGTTCGTTTTCGCGCAGGAACTTCACCAGCGACGCGCTGCCGAACACCAGCAGATCGCGATCGGCCCGCAGTTTCGCGATGCCTTCGGCGAGCTCACCCTCGATCCGCCGGGCGTTCCAGTCCAGCTCGGAAAGGCTCTCGGTGGCCACGTACTTGGGCATGCTGTTCATCTTGTCCTTGTAGGCGCCCTCCTCCGGATGGTTCGGCCAGGAGGCGGCGAACATCTGGTAGGTGCTGCGCCCCAGCAGCAGCGCGTCGACCGCCTCCAGCTCGGCGGATTTGTAGGCGGCGATGCGGTCGTTCCAGTACGGCGCGGTCCAGCTCGGATCCTGCACGAAACCATCGAGCGAGACGAATTCGGCGACGACGATCTTCCCCATGACTGACATTCACTCCTCTGTGCCGGGGCCCCGGGCGGGGCGTTCGAATCATGAAGACGGGGCGGCCGGCGCGAAGTAATCGCGGACCGCGAAAAAAATCCGTCAGCTCACCACGGGGAGCACGGCGCGCGGCTCGGAGAGCCATTGCAGCCAGTGCGGCGCGATGGTCGCCGCGAACTGCTCGTATGCGGCGGCACCGGGATGGTAGCCGTCGGCGGCCTGCAACTCCCGCATCCAGGTGTCGTTCTGCCGCAACGGCTGGTGCACCCGAAGGTACGGAACCTGTTCCCGGCCACAGATCTCGGTGAACCGATCATCCAATTCCGTGATGCGCGCATTGTGCTCGTTGTCGATATTCGGCGGCGGCGCGACAACCAGCGCCTTCCAGCCGAGTTCGGCGCAGCGTCGCAACACCCGCCGCAAGTTGGCCGCCGATTCGTCGGCGGGCACCCACACCCGGTCCCCCTCCCACACGGTGTCGTTCACGCCGAAGGAGAAGACCACCCGGGCGTCGATTCCGGCCGGCAACCGCTGCGCGCATTCGCTCTCCCAGCGGGCGGCGATATCGGAGGAGGTCTGCCTGCGCACGCCGAGGTTGTAATAGCTCAGCGGCAGTCCCGCCGCCACCGCCCGCCCGGCGAGCCGGCCGGCCCAACCCAGACACTGCGGATCGCCGAGACCGGCGACCAGTGAATCCCCGACGAAACAGACCCGAACGTCACGCACCACCGAGTGATCGTGGCACAACCGGGACGAACGCGGCGCAGTACCGCGCACGCAATACTGCGCGGTCCGGCGCAGGCAATAAGATCGGCAGGGTTGTCCGGGAGGGAGCTTGTATGTTGTCCGAGGCGCCGCTGCCGCGGTGGTTCATCGATCTGCTGGCACATCGACGCTGGATCCGACGCACCCGCCCCTTTCCCCACGTCTACGTCCGCGACGTCTTCGTCACGGAGTTCTATCAGCGCCTCGCGGCGGAATTCGAACGGGTGCGGACCGAGCGGAGCGACCTGTTCGGCCCGGTCGCCGAGGGCTACGGCGCAACCGGGGTGAGCCTGGCCCGGCTGCGCAACGGCCCGCTCGAGGTCTTCCTCTCCCGAGCCTGGCACGACCTGATCGAGCGGGTCGCAGGAGTGCCGACCACCGGCGATGTGGAGGGCTCGGTGCACCACCATCCGCCGGGCAGCGCGCCCGGGTGGCCGCATCACGACCTCACTCCGGCCTGGTTCCCCGGGACCGCGCCCGGTCCCGCAGCGGTGGGTCTGCCCGCCGACGACATCGATCCGAAATCGGGGAGCCGGCCGGCGGGGGTGGCGGCCCGCGAGCTGGTGCGTGCGGTCGCCGTGCTGTTCTATCTCGGCAACGGCGAATGGCGGCCGGGTGACGGCGGCGAAACCGGCCTGTTCGCCGCGATCGGGGCCGAGCCGAAACCGGCGGCCCTGGTTCCGCCGCTGGACAATTCGATGCTGGTGTTCGAATGCACGCCGCGGTCCTGGCACGCCTTCCTCGGTGCGAATTCCACCGCGCGCAACAGCGTGGTGATGTGGCTGCACCGGCCGAAGGAAGAGGCGGCGAGTCGCTGGGGAGGAGACCGCATTGTCCACTGGTGAGAAATCGCCCACTGGTGCGAATCCGGGCGAGCCGCGCCGAGTGTGCCTGCTCACCGGGGCCGGCGGCCGCCTCGGCGATGCGTTCTGCCGCGCGTACTACACCACCTACGACATCGTTGCGGTCTGCCGCACTCGGGTACCTGCCGCGCCCTCCCAGGAGGAATGGTTCATCGATCCGGTCGAGCCGTGGAACCCGGTTCCCGAGAACGAGTCCCGGATCTTCGTCGTCCGCGCCGATCTGAGCCGGCCGGACGAGGTGGACCGGGTGGTCGACCTGGCGTTGGCGAAATACGGCGCGGTGGACCTACTGGTCAACAATGCGGCGCAGCTGGATGTGCAACCGAACGGGCTGGTCGACGGCGACGCCGCGCTGGCGGCGTTCGGTCCCCAGTTCACGCTGAACGTGGAGGTGCCGCTGCGGCTGGCGACCCGGCTCGCGCAACGCTGCTGGCTGCACCGGGGGGCGGAGAACCGAGCGCGCAATCGCAATATCGTCAATGTCTCGAGCCTGTCCGGTTCGCGGGTGTACCCCGGCGGGCAGGCCGTGTATTCGGCGTCGAAGGCCACGCTCGATCACTTGACCAGGCATATCGCGGCCGAATTCGCCGAGTTCGGGGTGCGCGCCAACGCCGTCGCACCCGATTCCTTTCCCGCGCTGGTCCCGACGGAGGTGGTCGCGGCCGCGATCGCCGAACTCGATTCCGGCGCCATGACCGGCGGGGTGTTCAGCGTCGGCGGGGCCGATCCGGTTCGCGACAGCGGCACGGCGGGACTCGCCGCGGCGAGTCCGGGACCGCCCGGGTGACGATGCGCGCGACCGGTTCGCGAAGACCCCGGCGAAGATCCGGGCGCCGGGCACCCGCGGCACGAGCACGACCGGCTCGTGTCGAGCATGTGCACGCTCACCTGCGCGAATCCGGTGCCCGGCGTGTTGCCGACGGACGCTCGGGCGGCCTCCTGCATACTCACACCCGAGCCGACCCAGGGACCGACGCCGCTCCCTCGATCCGAAAGTTTCGATACGACATGCGAGTAGACGGGCGGGAGATACCCGTCTCCGGCAGTCTGCTGCAGCCGCGGATCCGGCGTACCAGCGACATCATCCGCGTGGTGCTGTCCGCGTTGTTGGTTGCCGTGGTCGTGGCCGGATCGCTGATTACGCGCCCGCGCTGGGAGGCGCTGGAGCGGTCGGTCTCCGATATCGTCGGTTTCCTCACGCCCGAGCAATCGAACCTGGTCTATCTGCTCTACGGCATCGCGATTATGGCCCTGCCCTTCGCGATTCTGGTGCGGCTGGTCTTCCGGATGCAATGGAAACTGCTCAGCGGCTATGTGGCCGCCGGCCTGATCGCGGTGCTGGCGCTGTCGATCACCGAATCCGGGATCTCGGCGCCGCAGTGGCATCTGGCGGTGCCCCGCCAGCTCGATACCTTCCTGTCGCAGTTCCTCGACGATCCGCGCTGGATCGCGATGCTGGCCGGCGGATTGACGGTGGCCAGCCCGTGGCTGCCGGTCTCGTGGCGCCGCTGGTGGTGGGCGCTGCTGATCGCCTTCGTCCCGCTGCACCTGTTCGTCAGTCTGGTGGTGCCCTCGCGGGCGATGTTCGGGTTGGCCGTGGGCTGGTTCGTGGGCGCGGTGCTCGTACTGGTCGTCGGCACACCGGCGTTGGAGGTCCCGCTGGAGGCGGCGGTCCGAGTCCTGGCCGCCCGCGGTTACACCGTCACCGGCTTCACCGTGTTGCGCCCGGCCGGTCCGGGTCCGCTGCTGCTCAGTGCCGACACCGGACCGCACCGCCAACTGGTCGTGGAAATGTACGGCCAGAATCAGCGCAGTTGGGGCATGTTGCGGCAGCTGCGGCGCTGGCTCACCTTCCGCAGTAGCGAACGCACCCCGGCCTTCGCCTCGATGCGCCGCGCGGTGGAGCATCGCGCACTGATGGGCATCGCGATCAGCGATCTGGGCCTGGCCAGCAACAAGCCGCTGACGGTGGCCGCGCTGAGCCGCGGCTGGACGCTGTACGCGCACACCACTCCGCGCGGTCGACAACTGGCCGCCACCGACAGTGAGGTGGTGCTGACCAACGTCTGGCGTTCGCTGCAGAACATGCATCGCGCCCAGATCACCCATGGCGACCTGCGCGCCGAGGAAATTCGCATCGCGGACGGCCGGGTGCTGTTCGGTGGCTTCATGGCCGCGGAATTCGGCGCCTTCGATTCCCGTTTCTCGGCCGATATCGCGCAATTGCTACTGACCACCAGTGCGCTGTTCGGGGCGGAAACGGTGGTGGCCACGGCCATTCACGTCCTCGGCGAACAGGCGGTGCTCGACGCCTCCCGCCGGTTGACCAAGAACGGGATCGGCGCGCAGGTCCGCAAATCGGTGCCCGACGCCGGGGAACTGATGAAAACCGTACGGGCGCAGGTACTTCAGCAGACCGGTGAGGATCGGATCGAAACCGCGCGGATCACCCGGTATTCGCGCAATCAGATCATCCAGTTGGTGCTGTTGATCGCGCTGGTGTACGTGGCCTATCCGTTCATCAGCCAGGTGCCGACCTTCTTCACCGAACTGCGCACCGCGAACTGGTGGTGGGCGCTGCTCGGACTGGCCATTTCGGCGACCACCTATGTGGGCGCGGCGATGGCGCTGTGGGGTTGCGCCGGGGAATCGGTGAACTTCCGGAATCTACTCGGCATGCAGGTCGCCAACACCTTCGCCGCGACCACCACACCCGCGGGCGTCGGCGGTCTGGCGCTCAGCGTGCGGTTCCTGCAGAGGAGCGGGCTCGGCACCGTGAAGGCGACCGCGGCGGTCGCGCTCAATCAGGCGGTGCAGGTGATCACGCACGTGGTGCTGCTGATCGTCTTCAGTGTGGCGGCGGGTGTGTCGGCGAACCTGTCGCATTTCGTGCCGAGTGCGACCGTGCTCTATCTGCTCGCCGGAGGTCTGCTGGGCGCGGTGGGCGCGGCCATGTTCGTTCCGACCGTGCGGCGCTGGTTGCGCAACGAGGTGCGGCCGCAACTGGCCGAGGTCGTGGCGGAGCTGCGTACCCTCGCCCGGCAACCGAAGCGGCTGCTGATGATCGTCGGCGGTTGTGCGACCACCACTCTCGGCGCCGCGGGCGCGTTGTGGGCGGGCATCGAAGCGTTCGGCGGCAGCACCACCTTCGTGACGGTGACGGTGGTGACGATGATCGGTGGCACGCTGGCCTCGGCCGCCCCGACGCCCGGTGGGGTGGGTGCGGTGGAGGCGGCGCTGATCGGTGGTCTCGCCGCGTTCGGCGTCCCCGCGGCCATCGGGGTTCCGGCCGTCTTGCTGTACCGGGTGCTGACCTGCTGGTTGCCGGTGTTCTGCGGGTGGCCGCTGATGCATTGGCTCACCAAACGCGAGATGATCTGAGCCGCAGCAATTTACGTCGGAGACGACATTCACCCGGACGTGCGGGCAGCCGCCGAGCGGATGCCCGGCGGCCGTGTCGGTGTGGACCGCCCGATCAGCCCGCGTAGTCCTTGCGAAGGTCCACCTTCACCACCTTGCCGCTGGCGTTGCGCGGCAGCTCGGGCACGATCACCAGATCCTTCGGATGCTTGTAGCGGGCGAGGTTTTCGTTGAGGAACGGCGTCAGCTCCTCGAGTGTCAACGTCTCCCCGTCGTTGAGCGCGACCACCGCGACCGGCACCTCGCCCCACTTCTCGTGGGCGCGGCCGATCACCGCCGCCTCGTGGATCTTCGGGTGCGCGAACAGCACATTCTCCACCTCGGCACAGTAGATGTTCTCGCCGCCGGAGATGATCATGTCCTTCTTACGATCCACCACCCAGACGAAGCCCTCCTCGTCCTGGCGGACCAGGTCGCCCGAGTGGAACCAGCCGCCGGCGAAGGCTTCCGCGGTCGCTTCGGGCTTGTTCCAGTAGCCCTGCATCATGGTCGGGCCCCGATAGACGATCTCGCCGATCTGGCCCGGCGCCACATCGTTCATCTCGTCGTCGACCACGCGGGTCTGGATGGTCGGGATCGGCTTGCCGACCGAACCGAGTTTGCGCAGCGCGTCCTTACCCTCGAGCACGCAGGTGATCGGCGACATCTCGGTCTGCCCGAAGACCGCGACGTTCTGCGCGTTCGGGAAACATTCGGCCATCGCCCGCAGCACCGTCTCCGAGGCCGGCGCCGCACCCCAGCTCAGCGTCTCGAGTGCCAGCTTGCGCTGTTTGACGGTCGGCTCCTCGCAGATCAGTTGCCACTGCGCGGGCACACAGAACGCGGTGGTGGCCTGTTCGGCCTCGACCGCGTCCAGGAATTCGGTGGCATCGAAGGCGCCGAGCGGATGCAGGACGGTCTTCGATCCGAGCATGAACGCGGGTGCGAGACTGCCCAATCCGGCGATGTGGAACAGCGGCGAGGTGCAGAAACCGATGCTGTCCGGGGTCGCGTTCAGGGCGCGGATGCAGGTCAGCGCCTGGGCGTTGAGATTGCCGTAGGACAGGATCGCGCCCTTCGGACTGCCCGTGGTACCCGAGGTGTACATGATCAGGGCGGGCGTGTCCTCCGGAATATCCTGCGGCACATGGGGTTCGCCCGCCTCGGCGAGGAAGTCGTCGTATCCGATGACGCCGTCGCCGGTCGCGCCACCGATCACGATGCAGGTACGCAGCTGCTCGCTCTGCGCCATCACGCCCGTGGCCAGGGGCTGCAAGAGCGTGTCGGTGACGATGGCCGAGGCGCCGGAATCGGCGACGATATAGGCGACTTCGGGCGGGGTGAGACGGAAATTGACCGGTACCGCGATCGCGCCGAGCGCGTTGATGCCGAAAACGGCCTCGAGATATTCGGTGTAGTTGAGCGCCAGAATCAGGACCCGGTCACCGAAACCGACGCCGCGCCGGGCCAGTCCGTCGGCGAACTTCTGCGACCGCTCGTGCAACTGCTGCCACGTGGTGTCCTGGCCGCGGAATCGGATCGCCACCGCGTCCGGGCGCATCAGCGCATGCGTGGCGATCTGGTTGTTCCAGTGGTTGCGCCGCGATCGGATCGGTTCGTCGGTCTGGACACCGGTGGTCATGCAGGAACTCCTCTCGGACCGTCAGAGCTCGCCGGCCGGATGACCCGGCGGCGTCGACGGCTGAACCAACAGCGAGAATAGCAACTAACTTTTTCTCGTGACAAGGGTTACATACGAGAATCCTGGTTCACAGAAGTTTCGCCGTATAACCCCTCTACACGGCGATTACCAGGGCATTTCGCTGCGGCCGAGTCGAAGCGCGGGCAACACACTCCACCCCCAACGGAGCAAACTACCGCTCACATCCTGTTGTCTCCGCCGCTGTCGACATGCCAGTATCGACCCATCCGGGCAGGCCCGGCTCGTGACGGCCAGGCACCCGAGGGGCGGAAGTCTGCGCACTCACCGGCATCGCGTCGTGCCGGGGATGCCGGGCGCGCCGCCCCGAGTCGTACCGCGGCCAGGAGGACAACCAGATGTTGCGCACCAGATTCACCGAGATGTTCGGCGTCGAACACCCGATCGTGCAGGGCGGCATGATGCACGTCGGCCGGGCCGAACTCGTGGCGGCGGTCGCCAACGCCGGCGGCCTCGGCTTCATCACGGCGCTGACCCAGCCCACCCCGGACGATCTGCGGCGCGAAATCGAGCGCACCCGGCAGCTCACCGACAAGCCGTTCGGCGTCAACGTCACGATCCTGCCCTCGATCAACCCGCCGCCCTACGAGGAGTACGTCAAGGCGATCATCGAATCGGGCGTGCAGATCGTCGAGACCGCCGGCAGCAATCCGGAGCCCTTCCTGCCCTACTACAAGGAAGCCGGAATCAAGGTGCTGCACAAGTGCACCAGCGTCCGGCACGCCCTGAAGGCCCAGAAGATCGGCGTCGACGGCGTGAGCATCGACGGTTTCGAATGCGCGGGGCACCCGGGCGAGGACGACGTGCCGGGCCTGATCCTGATCCCGGCCGCCACCAAGGCGCTCGACATCCCGGTCATCGCCTCGGGTGGTTTCGCCGACGCGCGCGGCCTGGTGGCCGCGCTCGCGCTCGGGGCCGACGGCATCAATATGGGCACCCGCTTCCTGTGCACCGAGGAGTCCCCGGTGCATCGGAAGGTGAAGGAGCAGATCGTCGCCCACACCGAACGCGATACCCAGCTCATCTTCCGCACGATGCGAAACACCGCACGGGTGGCGGACAACGAGATCAGCCGCAAAGTGGTCGAAATCGAGGCCGCCGGCGGCAAATTCGAGGATGTGCGGGATCTGGTCGCCGGCGCCCGCGGCCGCCGCGTCTTCGACGAGGGCGACCTGGACGCCGGCATCTGGTCGGCCGGACAGGTTCAGGGTCTGATCGACGACATCCCCACCTGCGCCGAGCTGATCTCGCGCATCGTGGCCGAGGCCGAGACCATGATCAGTTCGCGATTGGCCGCGCTGGTCGTCTGATCCGGCGCCCTGAAACCGCCGTCAGGCGCGAGCCGCGACCGCCGCGTGGTCGTGGCTCGCGACGACCTCGATATCGCCGGGCAGCGCGTGCAGGCGCTGAATCGTCTCGAAGGTCAGGTCGCGGTCGGCGTCGAACAACTGGCCCGGCATCGGCGCCTTTTCGCGAATCAGCTTGATCTGCAACGAATTCCACACCGCGTCGCCCGCCAGCAACACCCGGGTGGGCGACGCGGATCGGTCGGGGCCCTCGTCGACGGTGAGCAGTACCCCGATGCTGCCCGGCGTATGGCCGGCCAGGTCGACCAGCACCACCGACCCGTCGCCGAACAGATCGTGGCTGCGGGTGAAGGTCAGCACCGGCGGGCCGTCCAGTTCGATATCGCTGACCGCGCGCCCCCGCAGCGGGGCCCGCACGACACCGTACGGGGCGTGCGCGCCGGACATCGCCCACTCGTATTCGCGCGGCTGCACCCGCAGCTCCACCCGGTCCGGGAGTTCCAGCAGACCCGCGACATGATCCCAGTGCAGATGGGTCGCCAGCACGAAATCGATGTCCTCGACCGCCGTATCGCGGGCGGCCAGCGCATCGCTCAATCCGAGGACCGGCCGATCCGGCGCCGTCACCAGCCCGAGCGGGAAGGGCTGCCCGGGTAACACCCGTTCGTGCACATGTGCGCACATTCCCGGGTCGACGAGGAATCGAGCCTGCGGATGTTCGACCAGGAAGGTGCCGTAGACGGTCGAGACCGTGCGCAACGACCGCACGCCCTCGGCCACGATGGTCAGCGGCGCGGTGGTGCTGCTCTGCACCATCGCGTGCAGCCGGACCGCGGTGCGCGCGACGGGGGCGGGGCGGGACTCGAGGCCCGCCAGAAAGGCCGGATCGGGCCGCCGGGGCCGAAGCAGCCGCGGCGGCGTGGCCGCCAAGGCGGCACAGCAGCCGGCCAGCGTCCGCAGCGTGGAGGGCCGGCCTTCGGTCACATCCGTCACAGCGCCACCGTATGCCATCGGATGCGGCCGCGCGACAACCGAAGCGGACCGGGATCGCGGTGCCGACCACATCCGTCCCTGTGGCCCCACCTACCTCGGACTCTTCACCGCGCCTCGACTTCTCGGCATAATCGCTGAGGAACCTGACCGTCGTGCGGGCGGCGCCGGATGCGGGGAGGACAGCGTGGTGGGCCAGCGGGATCGGATCGACACCATGACGTCGACGGCGGTCGCGGCAGTCGCGGAACTACTCGGTTCCGCACGCGAATCGGTCTCGACCACAACGCCTTTCACCGACCTCGGGCTGAACTCGGCGCAACTCGCGCGGCTCACCGGCGTACTGGAAGACGCACTGGGCGTGGATATCTCGCTGACCGAGCTCTACGACCACCCGGATATCGAGCAGCTCGTCGAGCATCTCGAGCGGCGATGACGTCCAGCACACCGACGCCGCCGGTTTCGATCATCGGGATCGGCACTCGAGTGCCCGGGGCCGACGGCGTACCCGAACTGTGGCGACTTCTGGTCGAGGGACGTGCCGCTACCGGTGCGGCGCCGCCGGATCGCGACGGCGCCGGCCCCGGCAGTTACCTCTACGGCACAACGGAATTCGACAACGACTGGTTCGCCATCTCCGACCGGGAAGCAGCGCTGATGGATCCGCAGCAGCGACTCGCACTGGAAGTCGCGGTCGAGGCGATCGACGACGCCGGCATCGGGTACCGGTTGCGGGGTTCGAACACGGCCGTGCTGTTCGGCGCGTGCGGATTCGACCACGGCGCAGTCGTTCTCGGTACCGGCGGCCACGACGCGCCCTATGCCGTGACCGGCTCGGCGCTGAGCATCATCGCCAATCGGCTCTCCTACACGCTGGATCTGCGCGGCCCCAGCCTCGTTCTCGACAGTGCCTGTTCGTCGTCGCTGGCGGCGATCGATCTCGCCCTGCGGTTGCTGGCCGACGAAACGGTGCCCTTCGCGGTCGTCGGCGGGGTGAATCTCGCTCTGCTGCCGCATACTTCGCACTATCTCGCCGAGGCGGGATTCCTCGCGCCAGACGGACGCTGCAAGCCGTTCGACGCGGCCGCCGACGGATATGTTCGCGGTGACGGTGCGACCGTCCTGGTCCTGCAACGAACCGCCGACGCGCGGCGGCAGGGAAATCGAGGCTACGCCGAAATACTCGGTGCCGCAGTGGGTTCGGACGGCCGCTCCAACGGCCTGCCCGCCCCCAGCGGACGCGCGCAGCAGCAGGTGATCGCTGCGGCGTGGGCGCGCGCCGGTGTCGATATCCGCTCGGCCGGATATTTCGAATGCCACGGAACCGGTACGCCGGTCGGAGACGCGGTCGAGATCGAAGCGCTGGCGACGGTGCTCGGCGATCCAGGCGGTGCGGTGAAACCCTACATCGGGTCGATCAAATCGAATATCGGACACCTCGAGGCCGCGGCGGGGATCACCGGAGTCGCCAAGGCGGCTTTGTGCCTGCGAAACCGGATCATCGTGCCCACCGCCAACTTTCGGCGCGAGAACCCGCTGCTCAGACTGTCCGAACGGGGCCTGCGGGTGCCGACCGAACCGATCGAGTGGACGGCGGAGCCCGGCGTGGCCCGGTACGCCGGCGTCAGCTCGTTCGGCTTCGGAGGCACGAACGCGCATGTGGTCCTCCGCGATGCCACGGTACCGGCGGCGCCGGCGGAGATCCGGACACCCGTTCTGATCGGCTGGACCTGCCGCGACGAGGCGGAACTGCGCACCACAGCGCGGCGATGGTCCACATCGGTCACCGGCGACGTGTCGTTGCGCGCGCCGGCCGCCGCCGGACGCGCACTCCCACAACGCTTTCGCGCCGCCGTACTGGCCGAGGACGCCGCATCGGCCGCCGATGCCTTCCGAGACATCGCCTCCGGCTCCGATACCTCCCCCGCGATCCTCGGTCTGGGCGAGCCCCGGCGTGGCCGGGTGTTGTTCCTCTTCTCGGGTCAGGGCGGGCAACATGCGCGGATGGGGCGCGAACTCGCCGCCCGATACCCGGAATTCGCCCGCGCCGTGGCGGCCGCGAGCGAGGCCGTGGTCGAGGCCGGTGGGCCACGGGTCTGGACGCCCCGGCACGGTTTCGCCGACGCTCTCGCCACCACCGAGACCGTGCAGCCGGCACTGTTCGTCTACCAGGTGGCGCTGGCGCGACTGCTGGCGGCCTGGGGGATCGAACCGGACGGGGTGGCCGGGCACAGCCTCGGTGAGGTGGCGGCCGCGGTGGTCGCGGGCGCGGTTTCGCTCGGCGACGCCGCACACCTGATCACGGTGCGATCGCGCATCTTGGGCCGCCTGGCCGGGGGCGGCACGATGGCGATGCTCGAGGCGACGCCCGAACAGGTCCGGCGCCTGGTCGAGCCACTGCGCGCGGAAGTCGCCGTCGCCGCGGTCAACGGTCCGCGGGCGGTGGTCGTCTCGGGCTCGACACGCTACATGGAAACCCTGCTGCGCCGGGCGCGGCGACGGCACTACTACGTTCGTCCGATCCCGGTGGACTTCGCCGCACACAGCCCGCAGGTGCGCAGCTCGGTCACGGAATTCCGCGCCGCGGTGCGGCCGTTTCCGGTCCACACCCCGCAGGTTCCGCTGTTCTCCACGTCGCGGGTGGGCACGGTCGTCGATTCGGCAGCGATGGATATCGATTACTGGGCCGACAACCTCTGCGGAACAGTGGAATTGGACGCTGCGATCGCGGCGGCCGCAGACCGCGGCTACACCGAGATCGTCGAAGTGTCACCGCATCCGGTGCTGGTGCCCGCGGTGCGCGACCACCCGGAGTTGTCCGATTCGGTCTTCGCAGCGGCCCATCGGGACGGTGAGGTGGCCGCACTGCTGCGCACCGTCGGAACGCTCTACACGCGCGGCCGCGCGGTGGATTGGTCGATGCAGGGACCTACCGAGGACCCGGTCGAGCGTCGGGTGTGGCGGCGAAAGGTCTACCCGCTGCTGACTCGCACCGCCCCCGCCGCCGGCACCGAACCGCTCGGTGATCACGTGATCGCCGGGGTGCCCACTGTGCCCGCCGCCTACTGGCTGCGGCGGTTCGTCGACGCAACGCCCGGGTCGATTCGATTGTCCGACTTCGTGATTCACCAACGAACGGACCTGGCGGACCTACCGGCGGTCGACTATCGGATCGGCGCGGACCTGCGGGCACTACTCGGCCCGGTGGTACTGGCCGAAGCGCGAGCCGATGCGCCCGCCGCACCCGCGGATATCGTGCGATGGATGCGTCTGGTCGAGGACCATCGGGCGCGGTCGGCGGCCACGGTCACGCTCGACGTCGACGAGTTCTATGCGGGGCTACGAAACCGCGGCCTCGACTACGGCCCGCGCTTTCGACCGCTGGTCGGTCTACGTGCGGGAAACCAGAGCGCCACCGGAACTTTCGGCCCGCTCCCGCTGTCCGCCGCCGCGCTGGACGGCTGTCTGCAACTGATCGGTGCGGCGGCCCGTGACCGGCTGCCCGCGGACGGAGCAGGACTACCGGTCGGGATCGCCTCGGTCTGGGTCTCCGATGCGCAGCGCGTGGTACTGACCGAGGCCCACGCCTTCCTTCGCGAACACACCGCGGCCGAGCTGCTGTGCGACGTGGTGGCACTCGATCAGCACGACGCACCCGCCGTCGCGCTGCTCGGCGTGCGCATTCGGATCACGGGCACCGAACCCGGTGCGGCACAGTCGAATTCCGAGCAGCGGGCCGGGTTCGGAAGCTTTGCCCCGTACCACTCGGACCGTCCCGCACCACCCGGACAAGCGGTCGACCGCAGGACCGCGGGATACGACGCGACGGTTCCGACCGCGCCGGAATGGGCGGCCGAGGTACTGCGTGAGGAACATTGGGTTCCGCTCTCGGTCGACCCACCTGCCGGAGACGTCGGCCCCGAGGATTTCGCACCGCCGCCCGATCCGACCGGACCGCGCCGGCACACCGCGGGGGACCACCCGGTGGCAGTGAGCCGGGCACTGGTGGTCGGAGAGTCCGCGCTGGCGACGGCCCTGGTCCGGGTGCTCGACCGCCGGGTCCCGGCGCAGCGGGTCGCGCGCGAGCCCGAATTCGCGGCCGCGTTGACCGGATCCGCGTTGACCGGGCCACCGGGTACGGCCGTTGTCCTGGTGTGGCCCGCGACGAGTCACGCCGCCGATATTCCGCCCGGCGCCGTGGACGAGCCGGCGCGAGCCACGACCGGAACCGAACGCGCGGTACACCTGCTTCAGCAGGTGGTCGCGGCGAAAGCGACGACCGCCGTGTCGGTGGTGCTGCCGGATCCGGCGTCCGTCACACAGCAGGCGATCGCGGCACTGGTTCGCACCCTGCAACTCGAGTCCGGGCGACCCGTCGGGCTGATCTGGTCCGACGGCCACGCCGCGGAACACATCGGTGAGCTCGCGCTGCGGCCCGACGGTCCGGACGAGGTACGCGCCGAGGACGGCCGGCTGCTGGTCCGGCGGTTCCGGCGGATCACCGGTGAGCGCACCCGGATTCCGATCGTCGCCGACGGCACCTATGTCGTCACCGGCGGACTGGGCGAGGTGGGCGCCACCGCCGTGCGGTGGCTACTGGACCGGGGCGCCCACGACGTGGTGGTGTTGACCCGCCGGCCGCGACCGCTACCGCCGTTGCTGGAGGGTGCCGAGGACCGGGTCGTCGTGGTGCGGTGCGATGTCGGCGACCGGGACGATCTGGCGAACGCACTCGACGACATCCGCGCCTGCGGTTCCACCATACGTGGACTGATCCATGCCGCCGGGGAACTGCGCGACGCCGAATTCGATTCGGTGACAGCGGAATCCGTGGCATTGCACTTCGCCAAGGTATCCGCCGCGGCCGCGCTGATCGACCTGACCGCCGCCGATCCGATCGATTTCACCCTGCTCTGTTCCTCGGCCACCGGAGTGTTCGGCGCGCCCGGGCAGGCCGCATACGCGGCGGCCAATGCGGCACTCGACGCCATCGCGCGCACCTGCACGGGAAGACGCGTAACCAGCATCGCCTGGGGCAGCTGGGCCGGCGGGCTGACGCGCACGGCCGGCGGTGCAGCCCACCTGCGGGCTGCCGGGGTCACGCCCTTCGACGTCGCCCGGGGCACGGCTGTCCTGTCCGCCGTGCTCGGACATCCCCAACCGGTCGTGCTGGCGCTGGACCACACACCCACCGACGACCCCTCCCCGGTCGCGCGCCGACTTCGCGTCGAGCTGAATCACGGGGCGCCACCGGACAGCTCGACCCTCGCACCCCTGCCGTCGCGGATGTCGACTCCGGACTTCGACGGGAACGCCGGGGCGGAGATTCGACGCATCGTCCGTGCGAGCGTCGCGGCCACGCTGGCACGTCCCGTCGACTCGATCGACCCGGACGCCGATTTCGCCGCCCTCGATCTGTCCTCACTGCTCGCCATCGAGCTACGACGTCGGCTGGAACGCTGCCTCGGCATCCGGATCGCCACCAGTGAGCTGTTCGAATATCCGTCGGTGGCGGCCTTGTCGTCGGCGCTGGCGGCGCGGTGGCCGCAGCCGGACGGACCGCGCCGATGATCAATGCGCTGGCGGCGGCCGTAGCCGAACGCGCGGCACTCACGCCCGACGACCCGGCCGCCACGGCGCTGTCCTATCCGGAGGGGCGGTGTGTGGCCACCACCCTCACCACGGCCGAATTACACAGCGCCGCCGGCCGTCTCGCGAACGAGATCCGTGACCGCACCGAAACAGCGGATCGCGTCGCCATTCTGTGTGAGCACGGACTCGAGTATGTGGTCGCCTTCCTCGCCTGCCTCTACAGCGCGCGCACGGCGGTGCCGCTGTTTCCGATCACGATGCGCCGCAATGCCGAACGCCTTCACGCGATACTCGACGACGCCGCCCCGCGCCTGAGCCTCGTCTCGCCGGGAGCACAGATCCTCGCCCCGGACCGGGTACCGACGCAGCACGACGTCCTGGTCGTCGACCGGAACGGGCGTGCCGACGATATCCGGCTCGACCCCATCGGAGACCACCCCGCCTACCTGCAATACACCTCCGGATCCACCACATCCCCGGCGGGAGTGCAGATCACCCACGGAAATCTGACGGCGGCGCTCGAACAACTACGCAGCGCACTCGACGTGGTGAACCGCCGCCCGATGGTCAACTGGCTGCCCTACTTCCACGATATGGGCCTGGTCTTCGCGCTGTGCCTGCCGCTCTTCACCGGCGTACCCGCGATCGGTCTCGCGCCGGCGGAATTCGCCAAGCGGCCGATCCGCTGGCTGCGCGCCTGCAGCGACTATCACGCGGGCGCCACGGCGAGCCCGAATTTCGGCCTCACCCTGGCCGTTTCCGGTACCGGCGCGGCCGAACGCGAGGGTCTCGACCTGTCCTCGCTGGAGGTCCTGCTCAACGGCGCCGAACCGATCCGGGCCGCCGCGCTGGCCGCGTTCACCCGAACCTTCGCACCGCACGGCTTCCGGTATCGCGCCCACACTCCGGGATACGGGCTGGCGGAGGCGACCTTGCCGGTCACCATCTCCCGCCCGTCGGCCGCCCCGATCTGTATCGAATTCGATCGGACCGCCCTGAGCGCGGGCCGCGCCGTCGTCGCTACCACACCGCAGGCCGGAACCGCTCTGATCGACTGTGGTTTCCCGGCCGGCCAGTCGCTTCGGATCGTCGATCCGGTCACTCGGACGGTGCTCGGCGACGACGAGGTCGGCGAAATCTGGGTGCAGGGCCCCAATATCGGCGCCGGGTACGCCGGTTCGCCGGACCGCAGCGCGACCACCTTCGAAGCGGTCGCGGAGGGCGCGTCCGGGCGGTGGCTGCGCACCGGCGATCTGGGGTTCGTCCACGACGGCGGCCTGTACATCGCGGGTCGGCTGCGGGACACGATCATCGTCGACGGTCGTAATCACTTTCCCGCCGATATCGAAGCCACCGTCGCGGCCGCCGCACCCGAACTGCGCGCCGGGCATATCGCGGCGTTCGGGGTCGACGACGGCGCCGGTGAAAAGCTCATCCTGGTAGCAGAACTCGACCACACCGAGATCGCGACGCCCGATATCGGCCGTCGGATCCGCAGGGCGGTGGTGGCCGACCACGGCATCGCCCCCGCGGAGATCCTGATGCTGCCGCGCGGCACGATCCCGAAGACCTCGAGCGGGAAGATCCGGCGGGTCGCCTGTCGCGACCACTACCGCGCCGGGCTGTTCACCACCGGAATATCGAGCCGCACGGAGTCACCGCTGATCGCGACCGAGTAGCCGATCCGTCTCGCGGCGTTCACGTTTGGTGGGCCGGCCGGCACCGCGGTCGCGCTTGGGCATAGCGGCCACGATCTCCGGGGCGGGCGGCGGCGGGCTCTTGTCGATGTAGCACTGCGTGGCAATCGAAGCGCCGACACGTTTGACGACCAGACGGACCACCACGACGATCCGTTCGATACCGGCGTTGCGTACCCGAACCTCATCACCGGGCTTGATCTGATGAGCGGGCTTGACGGCTGTACCGTTGACGCGCACATGTCCGCCGCGGCAGGCGGTGGCCGCGGCGGATCGGGTCTTGAACAGCCGGACAGCCCAGATCCAGGAGTCGACCCGTGCTGTAGCTGGTTGTGCCTGTTCCAGTTTCGCTCCTCACACTATGCCCGGCGGGTCACCGCCGGGCCGTGCTGTCGAGCGGGAACGACTAGGCGACGCGACGTGCGGTGACGATCGAATCGGGGTCCAGGTGCGCGTAGCTGACGGTCTCACCCGACTGCGGCGCCTGGAGGATCTTGCCATCCCCGGCGTACATGGCCACGTGGCCGCCGCCGTTCTGGATGACGAGGTCACCGGGCTGCAGGTCCTGGAAGGCGACCGGCTTGCCGACATGCGACTGTTCGAAGCTGGTCCGCGGCAACTGAATTCCGGCCTGCTTGTACGCCCACTGCACCAGACCGGAGCAGTCGAAGTTCGAGGGACCGGAGGCGCCCCACACGTAGTCGGCGCCGATCTTGCTGCGGGCCGCATCGAGTGCGACATCGCCGGGACCGTGGTGCTGCTGCTGGCCGAACATGCCGCTCATCGGATTCTGGGTGGCGGCCGGCGGAGCGATGGCCTGCGAGCTCAGCGCCTGCTGAGCACCCTTGATCTCGTCGGCGTGGTCGGCGAGGGCCTGATTGACCTGGCTGACCTGCTGATCGAACTCGTGACCCAGCGGAACGTCGAAGTTGCCGACGCCGGGAACATTGATCGTGGCAGCCATCGCCGGAATGGCCGGAATCGCACCGGTTGTCGCCGCAACCGCACCGAAGACCATCGCACCCTTGACGGAATTCGGCAGCCGAGATTCCCGTTGCAGACTGTGTTTACCCACCGAGCTGAGTCTCCTGTTTCTTCCTTGCCCACGCGCCGACCGGGTTAGCTGACGGGTTCGGACCGGGAAGATCGGCCCTACCCCATCGACCTTGCGACCGAAGAGGATTCACCCCAGAAACCTGGGTCCCCGGTTCAGCGTTCGAGCTGCCCACTCGACTGCTGATTAGGCGGTGACTCAGCGGGCCGCTCCTCCTGTGAAGCGACATACTCCGCGAAGTCACGAAGAGATTACGACGGCTCGGTGTTGTTGTCCACCCCACACGACGGCGTGTCTGCCCGCGTGTCGCCAAATCGCCAGGACCACCCCCGATTACAGGCGCATGAGCGCCATCTGCTATGGGGGTCACGGCTCGGTATCGCGGGTCCTGCCCTCGTTATCCGATCGAGTCGTGGCGGCGTTACACCGTCGGCCCACCGGGCTCGGTCGGTCCGGCGCCGCCCTGCACGAGGCGCTCCAGATCCGCGATTCGCCTGCGCGCCTCGATCAATTCGGTTTCCAACCGACCCAACGCGATCACGAGGGGGCCGACCGCGAGATCGGCCACCAGTTGCGGGTCGTCGTAACCCTGCGCGATCGCCTTCAAAATGTTGTTCCGGATCTGCGAGGCCACCGGCGCGGCGGCGGGCACCTCCCAGGACGCCACCACCTCGGCCACCGTGGGGTTCGGCCGATCGTCGGACTGCTGCTCTTCCGAATCGGTGGACATGACCCTCCTGCGGACATTTCGGACTCCGAACCCCCACCAGCCTAGAGCTCCGATCGGTGGCGCATGCGGGGCGCATTCGCATGGATAGCGCAATCTAGAACATCCCGTATATATCCCCAGATTCCGATGCGAAAGCGCTACGGTGTCGGGGCATGGACCCCGTGCGGAATCCGTATGCCCCCGGCGCCGGGCAGCGCCCACCCGAACTCGCGGGGCGCGACAAGCAGCTGGACGCCTTCGACATCGTGCTCGAACGCATCTCGCGCGGACGTCCCGAACGCAGCGTTATGCTCACCGGCCTGCGTGGGGTCGGAAAGACGGTGTTGCTCAATCAACTACGCTCCACCGCCCGCTCGCGCGGCTGGGGGACCGGCAAGCTCGAGGCGCGACCGGACCAGGAACTGCGCCGGCCGCTGGCCTCCGCCCTGCACATGGCGGTCCGCCAGATCGCCGTCGCTCACCGCAATCCGGAGATGGTCGACGATTTCCTGGGCATCCTCAAGGCCTTCGCCCTGCGCGCGACGGCCGACAAAGGGATGCGCGAACGTTGGCAGCCGGGTATCGACGTCCCGGCCGTGACCGGTCGCGCCGATTCCGGCGATATCGAGATCGACCTGGTGGAGCTGCTGCTCGAGGCCGCGCAGCTGGCTCGTGACATCGGGGTCGGCATCGCCGTATTCATCGACGAGATGCAGGATCTCGGCCCGGCCGACATTTCCGCGATCTGCGGCGCCTGCCACGAATTGAGTCAGGAGACGGCGCCGCTGATCGTGGTCGGCGCCGGCCTGCCACATCTGCCGGCCGTCCTGTCGGCATCCAAAAGCTATTCCGAGCGATTGTTCGGCTACCACCGCATCGATCGCCTGGACCGCGAGTCCGCGGACCGGGCGCTGATCGCGCCGGCCGAACGGGAGGCGGTGGAATTCACCGCCGAGGCGCTGCAGGCCTTGTACGACAAGGCCGATGGTTATCCCTATTTCGTGCAGGCCTACGGCAAGGCCACCTGGGATGTGGCCGCCCGCAGCCCGATCGGCGCCGAGGATGTCGAATTGGCGGCACCGGCGGCCGAGGAGGAGTTGGCGGTGGGCTTCTTCGGCTCCCGCTACGAACGAGCAACGCCGGCCGAACGGGAGTACATGCGCGCGATGGCCGATCTGGCCGGCGACGACGGGCCGGTCCCGACCGCGGCGGTCGCCAAGGAACTGGGCCGCAAGCCGGCCTCGCTGTCACCGGCCCGCGACGGACTGATCAAGAAGGGCCTGATCTACTCCGCGGAACGGGGGACGATCGGCTTCACCGTGCCGCATTTCGGCCGCTACCTGCGCGGAGTTCAGTAGGCGCGGCGGTCCGGGAGCGGATTGCGGCGACCGGCCGGTCCCACCGCCCGCCTCCGCCGGCCCGTTCGGCCGATTTCGTACCGCCCAGGCCTACCGGTGAGTAACCGACCCTCCTACACTCGAATGTGATCCCGGTCACGTTCGAGGAGGGTCTCATGGCGACAGCCGCGAAAGTTCACGCCACCGAGGAACAGGCGCGCGCCCTGGTCGAGGAGTCACGCGAAACTACCTGGGCCAAACCGTCGTTCGCGAAGCAGATGTTCCTCGGCCGCTTCCGGCTCGACCTGATCCACCCGTATCCGGAGCCCGGTCCCGACGATGCCGCCCGCACCGCGGCGTTCCTGGACCGGCTGCGTGCCTTCTGCGAAACGCTGGACGGAACGGTGATCGAGGCCGAATCGAAGATTCCCGACGACTACGTGCGCGGCCTGGCCGAGATCGGCTGCTTCGGGCTCAAGATTCCACCCGAATACGGCGGCCAGGGCCTGTCCCAGGTCGGGTACAACCGGGCACTGATGCTGGTCGGTTCGGTCCATCCGAGTCTGGGCGTGCTGCTGTCGGCCCACCAGTCGATCGGCGTCCCGGAACCGTTGAAGCTGGCCGGCACCGAGGAACAGAAACGCGAATTCCTGCCCCGGTGCGCCCGCGGCGCCGTCAGCGCCTTCCTGCTCACCGAACCGGATGTCGGTTCCGATCCCGCTCGGATGGCGAGTACCGCCACCCCGACCGCCGACGGTACGGCCTACGAACTCGACGGGGTGAAACTGTGGACCACCAACGGCGTGGTCGCGGAGCTGCTGGTGGTGATGGCGCGGGTGCCCCGGGGCGAAGGGCACCGCGGTGGCATCTCGGCGTTCGTGGTCGAGGCGGACACCCCGGGTATCACCGTCGAGCGGCGGAATTCGTTCATGGGCCTGCGCGGGATCGAGAACGGTGTCACCCGCATGCACCGGGTCCGGGTGCCCGCCCGCAATCTGATCGGGCGCGAGGGTGACGGCCTCAAGATCGCACTGACGACGCTGAACGCCGGCCGGCTCGCGATTCCGGCGCTGTGCACCGCGGCCGCGAAATGGTCGCTGA
Source organism: Nocardia veterana NBRC 100344 (assembly GCF_000308855.1). Taxonomy (GTDB): domain Bacteria; phylum Actinomycetota; class Actinomycetes; order Mycobacteriales; family Mycobacteriaceae; genus Nocardia; species Nocardia veterana. The sequence goes on from NZ_BAGM01000134.1 coordinate 57,371, forward strand.
AGATCAGCCGGGGCTGGTCGGCGGCGCGGGTGCAGTGGGGCCGGCCGGTCGGTGAGCACGCCGCCGTGGCCGCGAAGATATCCTTCGTCGCCGCAACGACTTTCGCGCTGGAGGCGGTGCTGGAACTGTCCGGGACCATGTGCGACGAGGCCCGCAACGACATCCGGATCGAGGCCGCGCTCGCCAAACTGTGGGCCTCGGAGATGAGCTGCCGGATCGCCGACGAACTGGTCCAGATCCGCGGCGGGCGCGGCTACGAAACCGCCGCCTCGCTACGAAACCGGGGCGAGCGCGCGGTACCGGCCGAGCAGTTGGTGCGCGACCTGCGCATCAACCGGATCTTCGAGGGTTCCAGCGAGATCATGCGGCTGCTGATCGCCCGGGAGATGGCCGATGCGCACATGGCCGCGGCCGGCGCCCTCGTGGATCGGCACGCCGCGCTGAAGGACAAGGCCACCGCGGCCGTCGGCGCCGGCGGCTTCTATGCGAAGTGGTTCCCGCAATTGGCCGTCGGCCGCGGTAGCCTGCCGACGACATTCACCGAATTCGGGTCGCTGGCAACACATCTGCGCTACGTCGAACGAATGGCGCGCAAACAAGCTCGCGAGTTGATGTACGGGATGGCGCGCTGGCAGGCGAAGCTCGAATACCGTCAGGGCTTCTTGGGCCGGATCGTGGATATCGGTGCGGAGCTGTTCGCGATGTCGGCCGCCTGTGTGCGCGCCCAGTCCCTGCGCGCGGCCGGCAGCGCCGAGGCGGAGGCTGCCACGGAGTTGGCCGACACCTTCTGCCGGCAGTCCCGGCTGCGGATCGAGGCCGCCTTCGACGCGCTGTGGGACAACACCGACGACGCCGATACCGCGCTCACCCGCAAGGTGCTCGAGGGACGCTACGAGTGGCTGGAATCCGGGGTGCTCGACGTGAGCGAGGGCACCGGGCCCTGGATCGCGGAATGGGAGTTCGGGCCCTCCACCGAGCGCAACCTACTGAGCCCGTTCCTGCCTTCCACCCGCGCCGCGGCCGAGGCCTGACCGATCCATCGGAAAATCTAGGAATATCTACTCTTTCTGATCGATAGCGCTAGATTCTCGATAATCGGTCCTACACCCCAGGGCCGCCCGATCTCCGGGCCGGCCGTCGGCTACCACTCGGCAGCAATTTCTAGAGCCGTCTCCACCTTTCGCTAGATACCGCAAGATCCTCCGGACTTCTTCTCCCGCAGGCCCGGCACGCACGGTGGGAGCAGCTCGGGCGACAGTTGTGCAATTGATACATAACAGCAGGTAGATATGCGTTAACGCGACGGCGGCGCCGATCGACATCCGGACAGGAGCGGACTCTGCAGGAGGACGTCATGTCCACATCGATCGCCGAGCGAGCGACCGTCTGCGCCGATGACGGCACCCCGCTGGCGGCCTGGGTCTTCGGTGACCTCAGCGCGGCGGTCACGGTGGTCTTCGTCCACGGACACTGTCTGCGCACCGAATCCTGGTGGTTCCTGCGGGACGAGCTGCGGCGGCAACGGGGTCCCGATATCCGCATGGTCTTCTACGACCACCGCGGGCACGGCGAGTCCGGCGCCGCGGATCCGTCGACGTACACGATCGATCAGCTGGGACACGATCTCGACGCCGTCCTGCGCGCCTTGACGCCGACCGGACCCGTGGTGCTGATCGGACATTCGATGGGAGCGATGGCGGTGCTGGCCTACGCCCGGTTGTTTCCGGACGCGATCGGTACCCGCATCGTGGGCGTCGGGTTGATCGCCGCCGCTGCCGCGAGCATCACCGCGGTCGGGCTCGGCCGCTTCCTCAACCGGCGCACGGTCACCTCGTTCCGCATCGCCGTCCAACGCGCCCCGCGGGCGGTACAGGCGTCGAAACGGCTGGGGCGCAGGATATTCGAGCCCATCGTGCGGGAGGCGAGTTTTGGTTCGGGCCGAGTCAACCCGCGGATGGCCGCGGTGGCGACCGCCATGCTCAACGACACCCCGCTGCCGACCATGGCTCATTTCCTGGACTCACTGCTCCGCTTCGACGAGACGCCCACGTTGCGACTCCTGGCCGACGTTCCGGCGCTGGTCCTCGGCGGCTCGGCGGACATCCTGATTCCGTTCGCCCACTCGGTGGTCCTGGCCGCCCAACTCGACCGCGCGGAGTTGGTGCGCCTCGACGGCGCCGGCCACTCGGTGATCTTGGAACGCGCCGAAGAGGTGGCGATCGCCATCGCCGCACTCGTCGATCGGGCGGTGGTGCCGGTGCAACCGGCGGAATTCGGCCCGATCGCCGCGCGGCCGGTGCTCCCGGCCGCCGGCTGAGCCGGTGTCGAACCCTTCCGCCCGGTCCAGGTAATGGGATCTTTTTGCGCTGCGACGAGCCAGAACGCAAAACTTCACGTACTGTGTTGTAGATCACGATGTGCGGTCCGTCACAGACTTGATCTTGCCCGGCTCGGCCTTGCCGACCGGCGAGCTCGAGGTCGGGGGGCGGCCCGGAAGCACCAGGAGGTTTCGATGACACGCAGTGAGATCGCTGAACTGCGCTTCGCGGTCGGACAGCTCCGGCAATGCGTCGGCGCTTTGCGCTCCCACTACGGGGACGCCAATTCGGTCCGCCGGCTGGAGAACGATCTCGAACGACTCACCATCGATGCCGAGGAGTTCGAACAGACCCCACCGCCGGAAGTCGCGGGCCGCCGCCAACAGGAGGTCATCTACGTACCGGACAGCAAGTCCGACGAGGCCGCCTGGATGGGTGCTCAGGACGAGGGCCTGGGCTTCCACTCGCGGCCGCGCACCAAGTAACCCGACATTCACCGCACCCTCGCGGTGACCCCGGCGCACAGCACCGCTCCCGCTCGACTCAGGCTCCGGCGTGACGGTGCTGTCGCCCGTCGGCTCCCTCATTACCGCATTCGCGAAGAAGGTCCGAAGTAGCTCGTCATTCACCCACTGCACCGCCGCGTCGAGCGCACAGAAAATGTGGCGCAAATCATAGGACGGGGCGTTGGACGATCTTGCCGGGACCGGCCTCGAGTCATAGCTCCGGTGTCGTATGGTGCTCAGCATCACATTCGACGCCGGAGGTAACGATGACGTTCCACGGGGTACACCAGCGAGGCAGCTTGCAGTGAGCGCAGCACCGACACGCGCCCCCGAGTCGGGCACGGGAGTTTTCAGCAAAGGCCGCGCCGCCATTTCGACGCGCACCCTACGAACCGACAGCTGGTGGGTGCCCCCGCTGCTGACGGTCCTGGGATTGGCCGCATTCGTCATCTACGCAACCGTGAGAGCCTTTGTGCGATCGGCATATTGGGTCTCCGACTACCACTATCTGACGCCGTTCTACTCACCGTGCGTGAGTACCTCGTGCGTCGAGGGTTCGAGCCACTTCGGGCACTGGGTCGGCAATCTGCCGATGTGGATTCCGCTCGGTTTCCTGGTGTTGCCGTTCCTGCTGTTGTTCCGATTGACCTGCTACTACTACCGCAAGGCCTACTACCGGGCGGTGTGGTTCTCCCCGCCGGCCTGCGCGGTGGCCGAACCACACGCCAAGTACACCGGGGAGACCCGGTTGCCACTGATCATCCAGAACGTGCACCGCTACTTCTTCTACGTGGCGGTCGTGGTCTCGGTGGTCAACACCTACGACGCGATCATCGCCTTCCACGGTAAGGACGGCGGTTTCGGCTTCGGCCTCGGCAACATCATTCTGCTGGTGAATGTCGTTCTGCTGTGGGCGTACACGATCTCGTGCCACTCCTGCCGGCACATCACCGGCGGACGACTCAAACACTTCTCCGCGCACCCGATCCGCTACTGGATGTGGACGCAGGTGTCCAAGCTGAACACCCGGCACATGCAGCTGGCCTGGACCACCCTGGCCACGCTCGCGATCACCGATTTCTACATCATGCTGGTCGCCAGCGGCACCATCTCCGATCCGCGTTTCGTCGGCTGACACCGGCGGGCGACAACGCCACAGAGCCCAATTCCTCAGTCTCTCGGGAGTATTCGTTTCATGCCTGAAGTCGAACGGCACAAGTACGACGTCGTCGTGATCGGTGCCGGTGGCGCCGGATTGCGCGCGGTGATCGAGGCACGTGAACACGGTTTGTCGGTGGCGGTGGTGTGTAAATCGCTGTTCGGCAAGGCACATACGGTCATGGCGGAGGGTGGTTGTGCTGCCTCGATGGGCAATGCCAACGAGAAGGACAACTGGCAGACCCATTTCCGCGACACCATGCGCGGCGGCAAATTCCTCAACAACTGGCGGATGGCCGAACTGCACGCCCAGGAGGCCCCGGACCGGGTCTGGGAGCTGGAAACCTATGGGGCGCTGTTCGATCGGACCCCGGACGGCCGGATCAGCCAGCGCAACTTCGGCGGCCACACCTATCCGCGACTCGCACACGTCGGCGACCGCACCGGGCTCGAGATCATCCGCACCATGCAGCAGAAGATCGTCTCGCTGCAGCAGGAGGATTACGCCGAGACCGGTGACTACGAGGCACGGATCAAGGTGTTCGCCGAATGTACGATCACCGATCTGCTCAAGGACACGAGCGGGATCGGTCAGCGCCCGGAGGAGGCAGCAAGCGCAACCACGGAAGGCGCCCGATCCCGCTCCAATGACACCGGCGCCATTTCCGGCGCCTTCGGGTACTGGCGCGAATCGGGTCGATTCGTTCTGTTCGAGGCACCGGCCGTCGTCCTCGCCACCGGCGGTGTCGGCAAGTCCTACAAGGTCACCTCGAACTCCTGGGAGTACACCGGGGACGGGCACGCGCTGGCACTGCGGGCCGGCGCCTCGCTGATCAATATGGAATTCCTGCAGTTCCACCCGACCGGCATGGTCTGGCCGCCGAGTGTGAAGGGCATCCTGGTCACCGAGGGCGTGCGCGGCGACGGCGGGGTACTCAAGAACACCGAGGGCAAGCGCTTCATGTTCGAGTACATCCCCGCGGTGTTCAAGGGTCAGTACGCCGAAACCGAGGCCGAGGCGGATCAGTGGTTGCGCGACAACGATTCCGCGCGCCGCACCCCGGACCTGTTGCCGCGCGACGAGGTCGCGCGAGCGATCAACGAAGAGGTCAAGGCCGGTCGCGGCACCGAGCACGGCGGGGTCTACCTCGATATCGCGTCCCGCCTGCCGGCCGCCGAGATCATGAAGCGGCTGCCCTCCATGCACCACCAGTTCAAGGAACTGGCGGATGTGGACATCACCAAGGAACCGATGGAGGTCGGACCGACCTGCCATTACGTGATGGGCGGGATCGAGGTCGATCCGGACACCGGCGCGGCCACCGTGCCCGGACTGTTCGCCGCCGGCGAATGTTCCGGGGGTATGCACGGGTCGAACCGGCTCGGCGGCAACTCGCTGTCGGACCTGCTGGTGTTCGGACGCCGCGCGGGCCTGGGCGCAGCGACCTATGTGCGGCAGCTGGCCCAGCGGCCCGCGGTCTCCGACGCCGACATCGAGGCGGCCGCGAAATCCGCACTGGCGCCCTTCGATCCGCCGGCGACCGGAACCGGGGAGAACCCCTACACCCTGCACACCGACCTGCAGCAGACGATGAACGATCTGGTCGGCATCATCCGCAAGCAACACGAACTCGAACAGGCGATCGTGCGGCTCGGCGAGTTGCGCGAACGATACGACTCCGTGACCGTCGAGGGCCACCGGCAGTTCAACCCGGGCTGGCACCTCGCCCTCGATCTGCGGAATATGTTGCTGGTCAGCGAGTGTGTCGCGCAGGCGGCGCTGATGCGCACCGAGAGCCGCGGCGGACACACCCGCGACGACTATCCACAGATGGACGCCCAGTGGCGCAATCGACTGCTGGTGTGCCGGACCGATCCGGATGGCATCGGCCAGTCCGTACCGCCGGTCGTGGTCACCGTGGAAGAGCAGAAACCGATGCGTGAGGACCTGCTCGCCCTGTTCGAACTGAGCGAGCTGGAGAAGTATTACACCCCGGCGGAGATCGCCGCACATCCCGCGGCCGCCGAGTCATCCGCGAAAGGGGATGAGTAGCAATGGGTTACGACGCCCACTTCCGCGTGTGGCGCGGGGACAGCGACAAGGGTGAACTCCAGGACTACACGGTGGAGGTGAACGAGGGCGAGGTCGTCCTCGACATCATCCACCGCCTGCAGGCTACCCAGGCCCCGGATCTGGCCGTGCGCTGGAATTGCAAAGCGGGCAAATGCGGTTCGTGCTCGGCGGAGGTGAACGGACGCCCGCGGTTGATGTGTATGACGCGGATGTCGACCTTCGCCGCCGACGAGATCGTCACCGTGACGCCGATGCGAACCTTCCCGGTGATCCGCGATCTCGTCACCGACGTCTCGTTCAACTACGAAAAGGCTCGGGAGATACCGTCGTTCACACCGCCGGCGGATCTGAAGCCGGGCGAGTACCGGATGCAGCAGCGAGATGTGGAGCGCTCCCAGGAGTTCCGCAAGTGCATCGAATGCTTCTTGTGCCAGAACACCTGTCACGTGGTCCGTGACCACGAGGAGAACAAGAACGCCTTCGCCGGACCGCGCTACCTCATGCGGGTCGCCGAGTTGGAGATGCATCCGCTCGACGTGGCCGACCGCCGCGAGATGGCCCAGGAGGAGTTCGGCCTCGGTTACTGCAACATCACCAAGTGCTGCACCGATGTCTGCCCGGAACATATCAAAATTACCGACAACGCCCTTAGATCTT
>NZ_BAGM01000133.1 GCF_000308855.1 Nocardia veterana NBRC 100344
ACTGATCCTGAGCGCCTCGATGTTCCCGGTGGTCGTGCTGGTCACGCCGCTGTTCCAGCTGTTCACCGATATCGGCTGGATCGGCCACTACCAGGCCATGATCATCCCGAACATCTCGTTCGTGCTGCCGATGACCGTCTACATCCTGGCCTCGTTCTTCTCGGAGCTGCCCTGGGAGCTGGAGGAGGCGGCCCGCATCGACGGCGCTAGCCGATTCCAGGCCTTCCGGCTCGTCATGCTTCCGCTGGCCGCGCCGGCGGTGTTCACCACGGCGATTCTGGCGTTCATCGCCGCGGTCAACGAGTACCTGCTGGCCAGTCTGCTGTCGGCGGACCGCACCGAACCGGTGACCGTCGCGATCGCGCGGTTCTCCGGGAACGATCCGCTCGTCCAGCCCTATGCCGCGATCATGGCGGCCGGCGTCATCGTGACGGTGCCGCTGGTGATCATGGTGCTGCTGTTCCAGCGCCGCATCATCTCGGGCCTCACCGCCGGTGGCGTGAAGTCCTGATCGATCGGACCGCTAGGCGGCCACGGTATCCGTACCGAGGTGCTTGTGGATCTCGGCGGGTGAACCGGTGTAGTGCAGCGTGCGCAGTCCGAGCGAGGCGGCGGCGCGGCAGTTGTCGGCCCGATCGTCGATGAACAGGACCCGGCCGGCATCGCGAACGCCGGTGGCCGCCAGCGCGTTTCGATAGGTGTCCGGGTGCGGTTTGTTCATCCCGAGCCGCGCCGAGTAGAGCGCATCGGTCATCAGGGTGCGCCAGTCGGAGGCGTCGAGGGCATCGCTCACCGGATGCGGCGCGTTGGAGAGCAGCACCATCGGCAGATCCGCCCGGCGGGCCTGGTCGAGCAGTGTCACCACCCGGCGGTCGGTCCGCGTCCACAACGCGGTGTCGACGGTCCGCAGCCGGGTGAGCAGGGCCGGCTCGGGGCGCCGGCCGAGCACGGCGGACCAGAAGTCGGTGTCGTCGAACTCGCCGGAATCGTAGGGCTCACGGGCGCTCCAGAAGGCGCTTTGGAACAGGCCCAGGTCTTCGGTGTCCCAACCCGCGAGTTCGGCCAGCCGCTTCCACATGGGAACCGTCGGCTGCAGGCCGATGACTCCGTTGTAATCGAAGATGACCGCGTCGATGTCGGTGGTCCGGTGCGAGGAAGTGCTTACCACTGGTTCTCCAAGGCTCGATGAGACAGGGCAGCCACGCCTGCGGCGAGCAGGGCGGGCAGCATGAGGGCCACCGGGAGGGTGGTCACGGTGGCCAGCGCGCCGATCAGCGCCGGCCCCGCCAGCAGACCCAGATATCCGGTGACGGCGACGGCCGCGGCGGCCCGCGGGCCGCCGGTACCGGCCGCACTGAACAGGGACGGAACGACGACGGCGAGACCGAGGCCGAACAGCGCCCAGCCGGTCAGCGCGAGGGGCACGGCGTTGCTCACCAGACCCGCGAGCAATCCGGCGGAGGCCAGAATCGCGCCCGCCCGAACAACTTTCGGCGCGCCGAAGCGGGCGGTAGCCCGGTCACCGCACAGCCGGCCGCAGGCCATGGCCGCGCTGTAGGCGGCATAGGCGGCGGCAGCGGTCGCGGTGGCGGCGTGCATACCGGTGAGGTGCACCGCCGACCAATCGGCGGCCGCACCCTCACCGAGCAGGCACGCCGCCGCCAGCAAACCCAACAGCCAGATCCGGGACCGCGAGACAGCCGGCGTGAGCGGCGCCCCGTCCGTCCCGGTCTCGGGCACCGGCGATCCGACACAGCCCGCGGCGGGAGCCACGGCGAGCGTCGCGATCACCACGGCGGCCGCGGTGGCACCGAAGACGGCGCTGTGTGATCGGTGCGCGGCCACCACGGCGATCAGGGCGCCCGCGAGCGCGCCGAGACTGTAGGCCGCGTGGAAACCGGACATGATGGGCCGGCCGTACGCCCGCTGACAACGCACGGCGGCGGCGTTCGCCGCCACGTCCAGAACGCCGTGCGGCTCCGAAGCACAGTGCCGCGGCAGCGACCCCGGCCGGGACCGAGCAGCCGCCCAGCAAGGCGAGACTTGCGGCGAGACCGATTCCGCCGCAGGTCAGGAGCATCGAAAGCCGTGCCGGGGAGGCGAGGCGGCCGCCCACGTACAGGCCGGCGACCATACCGACGGCCGCCGCGAGCAGTACCCCGGCCAGCCCGGCGGTGCCGAGCCCGGCAGCCGCCTGGACGGCCGGAATCCGCGTCCCCCAAACGGCCATCACCACGCCGAGGCCGGCGAAATACCCGGTCAGCACGGCGCGGCTCTGCACGACGGTATCGGGCCGAGCCGGTGCGCGATTCGAAGGCATCGCGAGGGTGCGTGTCATGAAAACTCCATCGGCGCCGCCCCCGCTCCCGGATCGGGACACGCGGGTGGTGGCAGATATGACGATCCCGCCTCGTTCGTCGGACGAACAGGCGCACGGAGTGGACAGAGGGAAATTCGAGAACGGGCGAATGAGAAACGCGACGTTGCGAGCAAAACGGAAGCTACCAGGCAGTTTGTCGGCCGACCATCCGAGCGGAGGCTTGGTGCCGCAGTTCACAAAATGCAGTCGTGAGGTCTGATTCGGCCGTATCCGTTTCGGTAACCCCACTGTTGTCGGCACGTCGCACAGCTGTTGCCGACGCACTGGTCGGGCAGCGCGCCACGAAGGTTGCCGTCACGGTTATTCAGGTCACACTCGGCGCGCAGACGGCCGGTCGGATGTCGTTTTCCACCGCTATCGCGATTTACTGACCGATAGCTGTTCTGGTCGACTCCGGACGAGCGCCGTAGGCTGGTCGGGATCGTTGTTTCTCGTGTCGGTTCACCGGCGCACCGGGAGGAGATGATCGTGAGCTCGACCCGCAAGCCGCGGCGCGGCCGGCCGAAAACGGCGCCCTATGCCTCGGTTGCCGGGTGGAGGCAACTCGACGGGGTGTCGCGGCCGACCAGCGGTCGACCCCGTCGCCGCGAGAAGCCCGCCGACGCGGGCGAGCGCACACCTCGCACCCGCGGGCAGCGAATCCGCCGGCTGCTGCTGGCGCTGTTCCTGATCTTCGTGGCGGTGCCGTCGTTGTTGCTGGTGCTGGCCTACTGGAGTGCCGAGGTACCCGATCCCAGCGCGGTGCAGACCAATCAGATCGCCACCGTCACCGCCGCCGACGGCACCACCGTGCTCGCGAAAGTCGTTCCGCCCGAAGGGAACCGGACCCCGGTTCCGCTCGCGGAGGTTCCGCAGACCATGCGCGATGCCATGCTCTCGGCCGAGGACCGCGACTTCTACCGCAACCCGGGCTTCTCCGCGACGGCCTTCCTACGGGCGGCCCGCGACAACGTGCTCGGCCGCGACGACGCCGGCGGCGGGTCCACGATCACCCAGCAGTATGTGAAGAACGCCTTCCTCAGCTCGGAACGCACCTTGTCGCGGAAGATGCGAGAACTGGTCATCTCGGCGAAGATGGCGCGGCGGTGGAGCAAAGACGACATTCTGGCGGCCTATCTCAACACGATCTATTACGGGCGCGACGCGTACGGAATCGCGGCGGCGGCACGCGCCTACTTCGACAAGCCGGTCTCACAGTTGACGCTGGCCGAGGGCGCGGTGCTGGCCGCGGTCGTGCGCACCCCCTCGATCCTCGATCCGGAAACGCATCCGGACCAGCTCAAAGCCCGCTGGAACTATGTGCTCGACGGCATGGTCGGCATGGGGGTGCTACCGCTCGGCGAACGCGACAAGGTGCAGTTCCCGACCATCGCGCCCGCACCCAAACCGGATGACGATGCCGCGCGCGGCCCGGCCGGCCTGATCCGCACCCAGGTGCTGAAGGAACTGCGCTCGGCGGGGATCAGCGATCAGGAGATCAATACCGGGGCGCTGCAGATCGTCACCACGATCGACGCCAAGGCACAGCAGGCGGCGCTGGACGCGGTGCACCGCACCCTGGACGGGCAGCCGCCGCAGCTGCGGAGTGCGGTGGTGTCGATCGATCCGCGCTCCGGCGCGGTACGGGCCTACTACGGCGGTGAGGACGGGGTCGGCTACGACTTCGCGCAGGCGCCGCTGCAGACGGGTTCGTCGTTCAAGACGTTCGCCATGTTGGCCGCCCTGCAGCAGGGTTTCACGCTGACCTCGCAATTGGACAGTTCGCCGGTCATGGTGAACGGGGTGCGGGTGACGAATGTCGAGGGCGAATCGTGTGGGACCTGCAGTCTGGCCGAGGCGTTCAAGCGGTCGCTGAACACCAGCTTCATCCGGCTCACCGAGGCGATCGGACCGCGAGCCGTGGCCGATGCCGCCCATCAGGCCGGAATTCCGACTCAGCTGCCGGGCGTCCCCGGCACGACGCTGAGCGAGCCCGACGGTAATCCCGCGCCGTCGATCGTGCTCGGCGTGTACTCGGTCCGGCCCATCGATATGGCCTCCGCCTACGCGACCATCGCGGCCGGCGGCACCTATCACCAGCCGTATTTCGTGCAGCGCGTGGTGGCCGGCGACGGCCGGGTGCTGCTCGATCGCGGTTCGCCCGGCGTGGGCAGCCCGTTGCCGGCCCCGCAGCAGCGTTTCCCGCGCGGTGTCACCGACACGACCACCAAGGCGATGCAACCGATCCCCGGCTATTCGAACGGCCACAACCTGGCCGGCCGGCCCTCGGCGGCCAAGACCGGGACCACTCAGCTCGGTGATACCGGCGAGAACAAGGATGCGTGGATGATCGGTTTCACGCCCTCGCTGTCCACCGCGGTCTGGGTGGGAAGTGATCAGCCGCAGGCGATTCGGACCGCGGGCGGCGGCGCGATCTACGGTTCCGGGCTGCCCTCCGACATCTGGAAACGAACCATGGACGGGGCCTTGGCCGGTACGCCGGTCGAGCAGTTCGCGAATCCGGATCCCAGCGCGGCGGCCGGCCCGTTCGCGGCGCCACCCCCGGCTTCCGGACCGTTCGCCGGTCCGGAACCACAACCCGCGGCGCCGCAGCCGACCGGGCAGGCGCCGTTCGACATCCTGCAGCCGCCACAGCAGCAGCAGCAGGAACCCCAGGCGCCGCCGGTGATCATCATTCCCCCCGCGCCGCCGCCACCCCCGCCGCCCCCGCCGCCGCGGCAGGTGGAGATCTTTCCGGGCTTGACGGTGCCGGTGCCGGGATGACCGGCCGATCCGGCATGCTGTGAAGAATCGAATCGTTGTTATCCGGCCATCACCCAGCACACGCCGATAGGGTGGAACGGGGTCGAATCACGAGACATTAGGGGCGACACGGGTGGATTTCAATGTCGTTGAGCGCCACGAGACACTGGTGGCGGGCACGGTGCTACGCAGCCCGGCGCTGGCGGTCGAGGGACCGCGCCGGCAGAAGGTGGAGGAGGCGTGGAAGCGGACTCTGGCGCGTCGGTTACCCGGCCCGCCGGCGACGGCCTATGTCGATCACGCGCCCGAAATCGGTTCGTATCTGACCCATATCGTGGGCTATCGCTGCGAGAGCCTGGACGACCTGCAGCCGGGTGATGTGCTGGCCCGGGTGCCCGCCGGAAAGTTCGCCCGGTTCCTGCGCACCGGCGACAATCTCGGCGACACCATCGTCTCGATCTGGCGCGCCGTCTGGGATCTGGAGGCGGCGGGGGCCCTGGTCCGCGCCTACACCGGCGATTTCGAGCACTATCCGGACGCACGTACCGTCGAGGTGTTCGTCGCGTTGCAGGGCGATTCGGTGAACAGCAGTGTGGCACAAGCTATTTCCACCGGCGAGAGCGACAGGTAGGGACTCGTGGACTTCGAAATCGTCACCCTGGAGCCGAGCCTGGTCGGCGGGCTCACGGTCCCGCTGGCCGGGCGCGAGGTGACCGCCCGGGATCTGGATCTGGTGAATTTCACCTGGGACCGCTACCTGTCGCGGGAGAAGAACGTCCCGCGCGTCGCCGCCTACATCGGCCAGGACGACCACGCGGTCGCGGTCCTCGGCTACGAACTCGGCGGACTCGACGAACTCGACACCGGCGACGTGATCACCCGCATCCCCGCGGGCCGCTACGCCAAATTCGTCGTCTCCGACAAGCCGTACGACCTGCTCCGCACCGCCTGGGCCAAGGTCGCCAAGGCCGAGAGCGCCGGCACCATCACCCGCTCCCACACCGCGGAGATCGAACGCTACACCGGCCCGACCTCGGTCGAGGTGTACGTGTCACTGGACTGAGTCCGAGCAAGCCACCGAAAAGGGCTGGGCCCCACGGGAATCCCGTGGGGCCCAGCCCTTTTCGATCCATCGTCCGTAGCGCCCGGCAGCATCGCCGCGGTCCGGCGCCTACCCGCTGTTGCGCGATGTCCGAACCCCGAGCGATCGGTCACTCAGCCAGCCCCGCACGGGCCGACCTCGAGGAGGCCCCGTTCGCGGCCGGCTCGCCGATGCGGTGCCGTGGTGCACGCGACGAAGGAGCAAGCCACGGCACCGCATCGGCGAGCCCCAGGGGCCGCGAACCCGCCGAGCGGAGCGAGGCCAACTATTCAGCCAAACTATTCAGCCGAATTACTCAGCGCCGATGATGAACGCTTCCAGCTGGGCGCGCGCGACGTCGTCGGCGAGCTGCTTCGGCGGGGACTTCATCAGGTAGGCCGAGGCCGGGATGACCGGGCCGCCGATGCCGCGGTCCTTGGCGATCTTGGCCGCGCGCACCGCGTCGATGATGATGCCGGCGGAGTTCGGCGAGTCCCACACCTCGAGCTTGTACTCCAGGTTCAGCGGCACGTCACCGAAGGCGCGACCCTCGAGCCGCACGTAGGCCCACTTGCGGTCGTCGAGCCAGCCGACGTGGTCGGAGGGGCCGATGTGCACGTCGTTGGCGCCCAGTTCCTTCTTCAGGTTGCTGGTGACGGCCTGGGTCTTGGAGATCTTCTTGGACTCCAGGCGCTCGCGCTCGAGCATGTTCTTGAAGTCCATGTTGCCGCCGACGTTGAGCTGCATGGTGCGGTCCAGCTGCACGCCGCGGTCCTCGAACAGCTTGGCCATCACGCGGTGGGTGATGGTCGCGCCGACCTGAGACTTGATGTCGTCACCGACGATCGGCACACCGGCGTCCACGAACTTCTGCGCCCAGGCGGGGTCGGAGGCGATGAAGACGGGCAGCGCGTTCACGAATGCGACGTTGGCGTCGATGGCACACTGCGCGTAGAACTTGTCCGCATCTTCCGAGCCGACCGGCAGGTACGAAACCAGCACATCGACCTTGGCGTCCTTCAGTGCCTGCACGACGTCGACCGGCTCCGCCTCGGAGACCTCGATGGTCTGCGCGTAGTACTTGCCGATGCCGTCGAGGGTCGGACCCCGCTGGACGGTGACGCCGGTGGGCGGCACGTCGGAGATCTTGATGGTGTTGTTCTCGCTGGCGAAGATCGCATCGGACAGGTCGAAACCGACCTTCTTCGCGTCGACGTCGAACGCCGCGACGAACTTCACATCGCGCACGTGGTACTGGCCGAACTTGACGTGCATCAGGCCGGGCACGGTCGCGTTCTCATCCGCATCCTTGTAGTACTGCACGCCCTGGACCAGCGAGGAGGCGCAGTTACCCACGCCAACGATCGCGACGCGAATCTCGGTATCGGATACGGCGCCCTCGCCGGTGGCAGCCGGATTGACATCACTCATGGCCGACATTTCCCTCTTTCTGTGGTGCCGCCTTCATTGATTGCTCCGCTGCAATCAACTCGTTGAGCCAGCGCACTTCACGCTCGCTTGATTCGAGACCGAGTTGATGGAGTTGGCGGGTGTAACGGTCCAGCGTTCCGCTGGCCCGCTTGATCGCCTCCCGCAGTCCCTCTCGGCGCTCCTCGACCTGACGTCGTCTGCCCTCGAGAATCCGCATCCGCGCCTCGGCGGGAGTGCGGCTGAAGAAGGCGAGATGAACGCCGAAGCCGTCATCGGTGTAGTTCTGCGGACCGGTATCGGCGAGCAGTTCACCGAACCGCTCTCTACCGGCGTCGGTCAGTTGGTAGACCCGGCGGGCCCGGCGGGTGACCGCGCCGGCCGGACTCTCCTCGGCGATCAGACCGTCGGTCTGCATGCGCCGCAGCGTCGGGTACAGCGACCCGTAGGAGAAGGCCCGGAACGGTCCCAACAGGCCCGTCAACCGTTTGCGCAGCTCGTAGCCGTGCATGGGTGACTCCAGGAGCAGCCCGAGAATCGCTAGTTCGAGCACCGGGCCTCACCTCCTGACTCTATTGAACAGACCTAACCGATGGATGCGATTACAAACTATATCGGAGCGATATAGTAGGCGATACCGAACGTGGGCCTTCTCTCGGCGGCATGCCGTGTCACCGCCAACGCAAGTACTCTGGGATCCGTGCGAATTCAGCGGCAGGTGGTCGACTATGCGCTCCGGCGCAGGTCGCTGCTGGCCGATGTCTATGCGGGCCGCGTGGACGTCGCCGAGGTATGTGATGCGAATCCGTATCTACTGCGGGCGGCGAAATTCCACGGGCGGGGGAGCGAGGTCACATGTCCGATCTGCCGAAGAGAGCAGCTCACCCTCGTATCGTGGGTCTACGGCGACGGTCTGGGACCGGTAGCGGGATCGGCCCGTACCCCCGAGGAATTGGTGCGGCTGGCCGAGACTCGCGAGGAGTTCTCGGTGCACGTGGTCGAGGTGTGCCGGACCTGCAGTTGGAATCATCTGGTGCAGTCCTATGTGCTGGGGCATACCCCGGCACCACGGCGTCGTCGTAGCGGCGCTCGCAGGACCGCCGCCGAATGACGGGCACACTCGACTGATATGCGGAGCGGTTCCCATACCGGCCCACGTCGGTCGAGCGCGCCCGCACCGAGCTATCCGGACCGTATCGAGTTATGGAGATCCAGGCTGTGACTTCGCCTTACGACGATGGACCGAACGGCGGTCGACCGCGCGGCCCGCAATCCGGGCCCGGTGGTTATCCGCCGCGTCCGGCCGGCGGGACCCCGCCCGGTGCCCGACCGCTACCGCCGCGTC
>NZ_BAGM01000132.1 GCF_000308855.1 Nocardia veterana NBRC 100344
AGGGCCAGGCCGGCCGTGCCCCCCAGAGCCCCGGCCGCTCCGACCTGCCCGGCCGCGAACAGTCGCTCGCCACACCGCCGGGTCCCGCGCGGCCCGGTACCGATCAGCCACCGGCCGCCCCGGCTTCACCCGGGCGGGACCGCTCGACCGCCACGCCCGATGCGCCGGAATCCCCCGGCGCGGCAACCGGATCCGATCGGAACCGAGCCGCCGAATACGGGAGCCCGAGCGTCACGTCCACCGGCCCGGAATCCCCCGGCGCACCGACGGCCGCCCCCTCCGGAAATGCCACCCCGACAAGTGAATCCGGTGCCGATGCGCAGCGGCCGCCGCGTCCGGCTCCGGGTGCGGACAACCGCAGCAGTATCGAGCAGTGGATGGCCGACCTGCGGTCCTCGCGTCGTCGCCCGGAGCCCGAGGAAACCGACGACGAGGGTAAGCACCGCACCAGCGGTCGCACCGTCAGCGTCAACGAACTGCTGCGCCGGCAGAACCGCGACTGAGCATCGTTTCGCAGCGGCCCGCCCGGTGGTTTCGGGCGGTGCCGTGATCGAGCGACGGTAATCACGAAGGGTCCGGGCGTAACCGCGCGAAAACAAGGTACGCCGTTTCGCGCCTCGGATAGTTCGATACCCGCGAGGGCGGCATCGGCGGCCTGGTTTCCTCGTGGTGGATCGGCAGGCCTTCGCCGCTCTCCCGTACCGCGCATTCGAGTTGCTCCGGTGGCAGGTACTTCGCGTACGCGGCGTCGAATGGGCCGGTAGCACGCAGCTCGGGTCCGGTCCTGGGCGCAGGTGGTGGGTGCTCAGCGCTGGATCAACAGGGCGGTCGGGTTGAGTACGACCCATTCCTTGTTCGAGAAGGTGTCGGATCCGTCGATGGCGTCCCAGCCGCGCACGGCACCGTATTGGCCGATGTCGGCGAACACAAGCTCCTTGTCCTGCAGCGCGATGTAGCGCGCCGTGTCCTCGGCGGTCGGGTTGGCTATATTGCGCAGGGTCCGTAGGTCACGGGCGATTTGCATCCGGGTGCGGGTACGTTCGGACTCGAGTTCGCGCAGGGTGATCTTCTTGGCGTCGGGGCGGAGTGCCATCCGTAGCACCCGGGCATGCCGGGTGGCGAGGTCCTGTTTCCGCGTGGGATCGGCGTAGTGGAGTGCGACCTCCTTCAGCGGCGTGGCATAAGTCCCGGATCCGGTGGGACCGCCGCCAGGTCGCACCTGGCCCGCGACGAAGGCCTGGAGATAGCCGTCCTCCTCGAACCCGCGGAACAGTTCTTGCCCGCCCGCCGCGATCGCCGCGTCGACCTCGTGCTGTGTGGCGATGGTGAGGGGGCCGTCGAATCCTTGCCGCCGTTGGATCTCTTCGAACGTCGGGTAGCTGCCCGAGGACGCGGTTCGCCTTGCCTGCCGCAGCGCGGTGTAGTCCACCTCGTCGATCAGATCGCGGCCGCGTGCGTAGGCGGAAGACGTTGCGGTGGTGGCGATCCCCCCGGAGAGGTCGGAGAATGCGCCCGTCAGAGCCGGTACGTTTGCCGCATCGGCATCCACGAACCGGGCAACGCTCTCGGTGACTTCGCGGGCGGCATGCCTGGGCACCGCGGCGACCACGGCGCTGTAGTCCTTGGCGGCCGTGCCGAGCATATCGCGCACCGACCGCCACGCCGCGTCCAGTTCACCGCCCACAGCTTGTCACCGTGGCGTACTTGTGCCGCGCAAAGTCTGCGTTCCGGGTGGGCGGCGGTCCTCGGCCCGGCCGAGAGCCAGGTCCGGGCTGCGCTCGATGTCCTCACCGACGGCGATGCCGTGCAGGATCTTCACTCTTCGAATACCTTCACGCAGATCGGAACGAGGTCGTCGTGCGACTACCGGGTAGGACCCTACCGGAACCGAAATACTCCGCCATCGCTCCTGGTCCAGCCGCATTTTTGTTTCGCACGACTACTGCCGGGACCTTGGAGGCCATCGGCAGGGCGGCGCGCGGTTCCGCGCCGGCGAGGGCATAGATCAGGCGCGACGTCGACCAGCCGGTCAGAACCCCGACATCAGCTTCTTCCACTGCACCCCGAACGGGTGTTTCGCGGTGATCGAGCTGAACCGGATCCGGCCGTGCACCACCACGTGCAGCGGCCCCATCGGCGGCCCGGTGCGTACCTTGTTGTTGGTGCTGGAGCCGATCAACTCCACACCGTTGAGGTCGACGGTCGCCTCGCCGGGCAGGATCATGGTGAGTGAACTGCAGAAGTCGTCGACGCGGATCTCCACCACCTGCGTCGCCATCACGGCCTGGGTGAAATCCAGGGTGACGCCGGAGAAGATGCTGTTGACGAACAGCGAGGGCGGCACCTGCCAGGGACCTTTCCGGGTCACCCCGGACAGCCGGGGCCGGATCTCGGTCTCGGCGACGCCACGGTTGCCGCCGGGCGCACCCCACTGCCCGGACAGACGCGCACCGGCGCCGCCGGGCGGAGCCGCGGTCACCGGATTCGGTTGTCCGGCAAGGCGAATGCCGGGCAGGTCGACCAGCACGGCGTTGAGCTCGCCCCGGGTCTTGGCGGCCAGCGCGGTATCCATCCGCTCGCTGAACTCCCCCAGCGACAGCATGCCGAGCCCGACCGCGCGCTGCAGCAGGGTGCCGACGTGTTCGCGCTCGGCATCCGACACCCGCAGATCACGATCGCCTACGGCGCCCCCGGCTGCCGGAGCGGACCCCGCGCCCGGGGTGGAAACGGTTTCACCACCCATATCGACGAGGCTACCGACGCCGCGCTCGCCGCACATCAGGGCAATCCCTGATCTCGACAGCTCGCCCCCTCGGCATTCTCGGCGGCGGGTCTAGTCGAGGCCCTGTTCGATCGCGTAGCGAGTGAGCTCGACCCGGTTGCCCAGTTGCAGTTTGCGCAGCGTGGCCTGCACATGGTTCTCCACGGTGCGATGGCTGACGCCCAGTCGGGTGGCGATCTGCTTGGCGGACAAGCCCTTCGCCACCAGTCGCAACACCTCGGTTTCGCGTTCGGTCAGCACCGGCCGCTCGGTGCGGGGGTCGGCGGGCGCGCCCGCGATCCGGCGGAACTCCCCGAGGACGACACCGGCCAGCCCCGGGGTGAAGACCGCATGCCCCGCGGCGGTAGCCCGGACCGCCTCGATCAGCTCCGCCGCCGAGGCGCTCTTGACCAGGTAGCCCGTGGCGCCCGCCTTGATCGCCTCGAGGACGTCGCCGCGTTCGTCGGACGCGGACAGCACCAGCACCCGGCTACCCGGCGAGACCCGGAGGACCTCGGCCGTGGCGTCGGCGCCGCTGCCGTCCGGCAGTTGCATATCCATCAGGACCACATCCGGCCGGACGGCGGCGGCGCGACGGGTGGCGGCCGCAACCCCTTCCGCGGTGGCGATCACCCGAAACCCGGCTTCGGTGAGGTCGCGCGAGACACCGTCCCGCCACATCGGATGGTCGTCCACCACCATCACCGAAACACTTTCCGCCGCATTGCTTTCCGAACTCATCCGCCCTCCCCCTCGCGTGGTATCCGAAATTCCCATTCCGTGCCGTCGGTGGTGTCCAGCAGTTCGGCGGTGCCCCCGAGCGCCTCGACGCGGCCGACGATCGACTGCGATACTCCGAGCCTGCCCTCCGCGGCGGCCGCCGACAAGCGGCCGGGCGTGATTCCGGGACCGTCGTCGCGCACGCTGATCACCACCGCGTCGCCCATATCCTCCAGCAGCACATACGCTTTCGAATCGGCGCCGGCGTGCAGCACGGTGTTGGACAGCGCGGCGCCCACCGCCGCCGTGATCTCGCGCGCCGTCCAGCCGCCCAGGGAGACCGGTTCGCCCGGTGCCGAGACACAGACCGAAGGCGAGGCGAAACCGTTCAGCAACGATCGCAGATCCTCGTTCGAACCGAGGCCACCGGATCGTTCCCGGCCGCCCTGTTCGGAGATCAGCACCCGCAGCGCCACCTCCTGCTCGCCGGCGCGCTGCGCCAATTCGGTTGTGGCTCCGCCGATCTCACTGCCCCGACGCTTGATGTAGCTGAGGACCTGCAGGACGCCGTCGTGTACCTCGCGCGCCAGCCGCTCGCGTTCTGCGGTGGCCGCGCTCAATCGCATCGCCTGCTCCAGCTGCCCCTGTGCACGCCGCGCGGTCGCCGCCGCCAACCCGATCGCCAGTCCCACCGAAACCAGCACCGGCGCCGTGGCATCCGACCACAGATCCAGCTCCCACTGGGCCCGGACCACGATGCTGACCACCGAGATCAGCAGCCCCGACAGCACCCCGCCGACGGCGCCCCATTCGATCGCCGCCGACATCACGGCATTGGCGACCCACAGTGTCGTCGGCAACGTCTGATGGCCGTGGTACCAGCCGTAGTCCGCCACCAGCCGGGTCGCGGCCATGAGCCCGGCCACCACGACCAGATCGCCGATCACCACCGCGCGCCGCGCCCGGCCGGTGGTCGGCCGGCGGGAGAGCAACAGCGCCGACACCACCGACCAGACAACCAGAGCGCCGATCAGCACCCAGCTGAGCGCCGGATGCCGATACGACGACACCGACACGAACTGCTGCCCCACCGCGTACACCATGGTGACCAGGCGAAATACCTGCGCGGCTCGCCACAGCGGCGCGGTCGCGGCGGACTGCGCCGGCCCGGTCACCGCGGCTAGCCTTCGCCCACGGTCCCGCCGCCCGCTTCGGCATCGGCTCGGGGGTTGTACGGCTGATAGCGATCCCGATCCGGGCGGTCCGGATCGGCATGGAACATCGGCTCTCCCGGCTCACCGGTATTGAGCTCCTGATACAGCTCCTCCGGACTGTCGGCCAGCAGCGATCGGATCGCGGTGTTCATCACCGCGACGAACGGCACCGCCAGCAGACCGCCCGCGATACCCGCCAGCACCACACCGGCGGTGATCGCCAGCACGACCGCCAGCGGATGGATGCGCACCGCCCGGCCCAGCAGCAAGGGCTGCAGCACA
This sequence comes from Nocardia veterana NBRC 100344, assembly GCF_000308855.1. Taxonomy (GTDB): domain Bacteria; phylum Actinomycetota; class Actinomycetes; order Mycobacteriales; family Mycobacteriaceae; genus Nocardia; species Nocardia veterana. The sequence continues at coordinate 4,978 of NZ_BAGM01000132.1, forward strand.
TGGCTTTCCAGCTGCATCACCGCGATCGTGATGCCCAGCACGATGAGCGCGGTGACGAAGCCCTTGGTCATCAGGGCCAAGAAGACCGCCACCGATCCGGCCAGCAGCGAACCGATGATCGGGATGAACGCGCCGATGAACACCAGCGAGGCCAGCGGAAGTGCCAGCGGCACACCCAGAATCGCCAGGCCGGCGCCGATACCGATGGCATCGACCGCCGCCACCACGACCGTGGCCCGGACGAATCCGATCAGGGTGCCGAATCCGAGGCGTCCCGCGGTGCGGACCCGTTCACGTTGCGGGGTGGGCACGACCCGGGTCACGAAGTTCCAGATCTGATCGCCGCCGTAGAGGAAGAAGATGAGGATGAACAGCGTCAGGAAGGCGCCGGTGAGGAATTCGCCGATCGCCGCGGCGGTGGTGAGCGCGCCGCTGGTCAGCGAATCCTGATTGGCCTCCAGCGTTTTGATGATCGTGTTGCCGCCGTTGCGGATTTGATCGTTGCTCAGATGCAGCGGGCCGTTGATCAGCCAGTCCTGCACGGTGTGGATGCTGGTCTTGAATTCGTCGGTCAGCTGCGGCACACCCGTGATGAACTGCTCGATGACGAAGGTGAAGATGCCGGCCAGCAAGCCGATCGAACCGACCAGCGCCACGAACACCCCGATACCGCGCGGCATTCCGAGCCGTTGCAGCAGATCCACCAGCGGGGACAGCAGCGCCGCCGCCAGCAGTGCGATCGCCAGTGGGATGACCACGGTGGTCAGCTTGTGCGCCAGGTAGGCCACCGCCAGCACCGCCACCAGGATGATCAACAACCGCCAGCACCATTCCGCGCCCTGGCGGACCAGCGGATGCACGGAATCGGCGGCACTGCGCTCGCGGCGGGTACCGACGGCCGGCGCCGTGGATCCCGCGCTCGGCACGGCTGATTCGTCCGGACTCCCGGCGGTACTGCTGTCCCCACTCACGTTCGCGAGCCTATCCGCCGAGGCGGCAACCGGCACGTGTCCGCTCCGTCCGATTCGATCACTCGTGGGCGTTCTTGCCCTGATGGCGGATCACGGGTGCCCGCGCCGGTGCGCCCGAACTCCCGGTGACTTGGCCGAATGCCGTGTCAGTGGCCGTATCAGGCCGGCATCAGTGGGCTGTCGGCCGCGCCGGACCGTGGCCGAGCTCGCCGACCAGGTGCTGCCGGCCGTGACCGCCGCCGTCACCCTGCTCGACCGGCACGATCCAGCCGAGGCCGACAACTTCCGCAGCACCGTGCTGGTCGCCCTCGATGCCGCCGCGGCGACGAGCCGGCCCGGCCCCGTCCTCGCCGAAATGACCCGCAAGGTGACCGCGGCCCTGCACACCGCCTGACCGGAGGCCGGAACCGTCCGGTTCCCGGATCGACCTCCACCGCGTACCCGAACCATTCGGGCAAACCTCGGCAGAAAGGCGAGAAAACCACCGGCCACCCACTGGGCAACCGTCGGTACCACCTCGCGGCAGCACCATACGGTCACACCGAGCGGCACCCCGACAACGACAATCCATCCGAGCGCGAGCATTACAGCGCCCGCAACGACCCGAGCACCCGACGGCACATATCGGCGTCGGCAGGCTCGACCGGACACCGCGGCGCAGGCACCTCGGTAGCGCCCGAATCACGTTGCGGCAGTTCGGAATTGCCGAACTCCAGGTAAACTCCGCCGGGGTCGCCGTCGCCGTAATCGGTGGTCTCCAACATCCCACCCGGAAACACATACAGCCTCGTACGTCGCGGCTCCGCGCTCATGTCGTCTCCGTAGTCTCGTGACCGGGGTGGTAGGGCACCCGGCACCGGGGAAGTCGGTTTCGGCCCGATGCCGGGGCTCGGTCAGGACCGTACGGAGCAATCGACCCGCCAATCTATAAGCTTGCAACTACTTGCCAAAATTGCGGTGTTCTTGTGAAAAACTGCGATGTGGACGGCACCCTGGAACACGTGTGTCGCAAGTAGTGGCACACTTTGACGAAAGGTATGGCCATGCGCCTAACGTTCCTGGGCAAGGGTGGATCGAACAGAGACGGGTGTCCCACGTTGTACGCCACAGACCGAGACACGTACGTCGTGATCGGGTGGCGGACCGATTGCGCGGAGACGGTCGAGATACCGCATCTGCTCACCGGGTTCCTCGAACCCCGGACCTACCTCGGTTCACCGCTGACCGATACCGGCCGGGGTACCTTCCGGTTGACCGGAACACCAGTCGCAGACGGCGAAGCGCTGTCTCAGATGACCATGGAGCCGGACGAGACCTGCATCGAGGTGCCGAAGAACGAAAGGACCTATTTCGGTGGAACTCCGGCCGACGATTGATCTGATACGTGAAGCCCGTTCAACGGCATTCCATTACGAGTGCCGCGACACCTACGCGGAACCGGACGAAGACGACGCGTTTCGGGCGTTCCTCCACAACGAACCGTTCGACTACCGGGGGTGGTTTCAAGACTGGGTCACGTTCGTCCAAGAGCTCGCGGAACGCGGAGTGTCGGTCAGTCGGGTGAGAGTCGTCACCGTGCCACACAGCGACTATCAACGTTGGTCGTTGCGGGTAGCCGGCCTCAACATCGAGGCCGGGGAAGACATCCGGTATCTGCCCCGGCACCTGGCCCAGGATGTTCCTCCCGACGACTGGTGGCTCATCGACGATCACACGGTTGCGTTCAACTTGTCGTCCCCGGATGGTCGCGGCACGGAAACTGCTGCCGTGACCACCGATCCGGCGATAGTCGGTCTGTGCCGTAGCGTCAAAGAACGGTTGTGGAGTATATCGACGCCACACGCCGAGTATGCGCAGGTTACGCCACTCCCGTGACGAGTTCGGTTCAGGAACAGCGGCAAGCTTTCGGTAAACGCCTCCGCGAGATACGCAGACGCGGTGGGGTGTCGGGCCGGGAGCTCGCCGCACACCTGGGAGTCCACGAATCCCGTATCTCGAAAATCGAATACGGGAAGCTACGCCCCACCGACTCGGATATCCGGGCCTACTGCAAATACGCCGGGGCCGACGATCAACTCGCAGACTTGTTGGCAACCCTGCACAACATCGACTCGGCGTATGTCGAATGGCGGCAAGCTCTCAGCTCCGGTATGAGGAACCGGCAACAGCAAACGCTCCAGCTCGAAGCGCGAGCGAAACTTATTCGCAACTGGGAACCGATGATCGTATCCGGGTTGCTGCAAACGCCGGATTACGCCGCAGCCATGATGCGGAACATCGTCGAGTTCGACCGAATACCCGACGATGTGGACGCAGCCGTAGCCAAGCGAATGGAACGCCAACAAGTTCTGTACCGGCCCGGCAAACGGTTCCACATCCTGTTGGCCGAGCAGTCGCTCTACACCACAATCGGAAACAGCCAAATCATGCGCGGGCAACTCGACCGCCTGTATTCGGTGATCGGGATGCCGCGAGTGACGGTGGGCATCGTTCCGAGGGACTACGACGCACGTGTCATAGTCGAGAACTTCTTCATGTTCGACAACCGCATGGTGAAGGTCGAAGGCCACACCGCGAGTATCACCATCACGCAGCCGCGAGAGATCGCCCAGTACGGTCGAGCGTTCGATTCGCTCGCCGCCCAATCCGTCACCGGCGATCGGGCGCGGGCGTTGATACGCAAAGCGCTGGAATCACGGTCCAGGTAGCGGGCGACGGCCCTCGTCCGGGCCACAATCCCTACGTTGCGCCACGCCTACTCAGGCACGCGCACTCCCTTCTCCGGCGCGTCGCTCCCACCGCTAGATTGGTCAACGTGTCAGCGCCTCTGGAAGCGGTCAAACAGACCATGCGAACGCGCTGGCCGCTGTACCTCGCATCGATGCTGGCGGCCAACGCCTTCGGTGCGGTTCTGGTGTACGCGTTCATTCAATACGGGCTGCCCGCGCCCGAGGGCACGCCGAACGGTTTGCGCCGGGCGGGTCTGTTGCTGCCGGCGCTGGTCTTCTCGATCGGCGGACTGCTGAGCGTCACCGCCTCGGCACTGATGCTGCGGCCGGTGATGCGCTGGCAGGTTCGCGGCGGTCCGCCCAGTCGCCAGGAGCAGATGGCGGCCCTGCACGCGCCGCTGCGGCAGTCGATCCTGCACCTGCTGTTGTGGTTGGTGGGTGGCGCGGTGCTGGCCGCGCGGATCATCGTGGAAACTCCCGAGCTCGCGGGCGCGGTGATCGTCACCGAATGTATGGCCGCCACCATCGTGTTCGGCTTCACCTACATGCTGGGCGAGCGAATCCTGCGCCCGGTCGCCGCGCACGCGCTGACCACCGGCACCTTCGACCACACCCTCACCCCGGGCGTCGGTACCCGGATGGCGATGACCTGGGGGATGGGCACCTTCGCCCCGACCATCGCGATCGTGCTGCTGTGCGTCACCCAGATCACCTCGCAGGTGCATTTCTCGGCGCAATCGCTGGCGATCTCGATCCTGCTGCTGTGCGGGGTGGTGATCATGCAGGCGCTGGCGTTGTCGATGCTCACCGCGTCCAGCATCTCCGACCCGGTGCGCCAGCTCTCCCGGGCGATCAACCGAGTGCAGGCCGGCGCGCGCGATGTGCAGGTCGAGGTGTTCGACGGCAGTGAGATCGGGCTGCTGCAGGTCGGTTTCAACCGCATGATGGAAGAGGCCGCGCAACGCCGCGAACTGCAGGAACTGTTCGGTCAGCACGTCGGCGAGGAGGTGGCCCGGCGAGCGCTCGAATACGGCACCGAACTCGGTGGTGAAACCCGGTTCGTGGCCGTGCTGTTCGTCGACATGGTCGGTTCCACCGCGACCGCCGCCGAACGGCCACCCACCGAGGTGGTCAGTCTGCTCAACGAGTTCTTCCGGGTCGTGGTCGACGTGGTCGACCGGCACAACGGCCTGATCAACAAGTTCGTCGGCGATGCCGCGCTGGCGATCTTCGGCGCCCCGCTGGACCGCCCGGACGCGCCGACCGCCGCACTCGCCGCCGCCCGTGACCTGCGCGAAGCGCTGCGCGAAGTGCCCGGCCTGGATATCGGCATCGGGGTCTCGGCCGGGCTCGCGGTGGCCGGAAATATCGGCGCCGCAAACCGATTCGAATACACCGTGATCGGCGATCCGGTCAACGAAGCGTCCCGGCTGACCGAATTGGCGAAGGAACATCCGGGCCGGGTGCTCGCCTCCGGCAGCGCGCTGTACTTCGCCGACGACGACGAACAGCAGCAATGGATCTCCGGCGACGAGGTGCAACTGCGTGGCCGCCGCCGCAAGACCAGGCTGGCCTGGCCGAAAGCATCGGGCTGAGTCGCCCGCCGGAGCGGTCCGAGCCTTCGAGCTGGACCGCCGATGAGCCTCCCGACGCGGTCGCGCACGGCGACGCGTCCGCTGCCGCCTTCCGCCGGAACGGCACTAGGCTGAGCAGGGTGACGGCCCACGCTGAACCAGTCGGCGAACCGGCGCGTCCCGCGCGTCGCAGGTTCCGCTGGTTGAAATGGGTCCTCGGCGTTGCCCTGTCGGCGTTGCTGATCGCCGAGGGCGTGTACCTGTGGCCGCGTCTGCACGACTCCTGGCGCAACCTCACCGAGATCCACTGGGGTTGGGTGGTCGCGTGCATCTGGATGCAGGCGTTGTCGATGAGCGGCTTCGGCCGGATCCAGAAGCAACTGCTGCACGCGGGCGGGGTCGACGTATCCCAGCGCGCGTCGGTATCGGTCGTGTACGGCGCCACCGCGATGTCGGTGACGCTCCCGGCCGGGCAGGTCTTCTCCACCGCCTTCACCTACCGCCAGACCCGCCGGTGGGGTGCCAGCCCGATCGTCGCGTCCTGGCAATTGTTGATGTCGGGCGTGGTCGCCACCGCCGGCATGCTGCTGCTGGGAATCGGTGGGGCCCTGCTGGTGGGCAATCGGGTCGGGCCATGGAAGGTGGCGCTGACCCTGGGTGCGGTGGCGCTGCTGGTGTGGGCCGGCAAATACGTATCCGGTAATCCCGGCGCACTACAGGCGCTGATCCGGCAGGCGGTGCGGCTGGTCAACCGGCTGCGCCGGCACCCGCCGGAGGCGGGCATGGACCGGGTCGACGAGATGCTGCGGCAGCTCGAATCGGTGGATCTGGGCCGCCGCGACGCCGGCTGGGTCGCTTTCTGGGCGGTTGTGCACCGGCTCGGTGACGTGGCCTGTCTCGGCGCGGCCTGCTATGCGGTGGGTGCGGATCCGCGCTGGGCCGGTCTGCTGATCGCGTTCAGTGTCGGAAAGGCCGTCGGCACCATTCCGTTCGCACCCGGCGGGATCGTCTATGTCGACGCCACCCTGATCTACAGTCTCACCGCGGCCGCCGGCCTGCCGGCCGCCCAGGCGGTGGCCGCCGCGTTCGTCTACCGGATGGTGAGCTTCATCCTGGTCGCGATCATCGGCTGGATCGTCTTCGCCTTCCGCTTCCGCAGCCCGCAGGTCGGTGACGCCGAGTTCGAGCAGGAATTCGAGCAGCGCTCGGCACTGCTGGCCGAGCCGCGGCGCGGCGAGAATGCCGCCGAGCACGGCCTGCGCGAGGAGCCCGGGCGGGAGCCGCCCGGCACGGCCGAGCCCGAGGGCGACGCGCAGTCCTGAGCGGATCCCGTGGACCGGTGCATCGCCCGCTGTCACTACCCTGGCGGCCGTGAGGAAACTGCTGCCGCTGCTGATCGATGTCGTTCTGGTGATCGTGTTCTGCGCGATCGGCCGGCGCAGTCACGACGAAGCGGTGGCGGCCGGGCTGCTGCGCACGGTGTGGCCGTTCGGCGCGGGGCTGCTCCTCGGCTGGATATTTGCCGCACTCGTCGCGAGCCGGGGCCGGGCGGCCGGGGCCGCCGCGCGATTCGACGGCACCGCGCTGTGGCCGACCGGCGTCGCGGTCTGGTTGTCGACGCTGATCGGCGGCATGGTGCTGCGGGTGGTCAGCGGCCAGGGCACCGCGGTCAGTTTCGTCATCGTCGCGGCGACCGTCCTCGCGGTCTTCCTGCTCGGCTGGCGTGGGCTCTGGTCGGTGGTGGGCCGACGCATCCGGGTCACGGGCGCATCTGTGAACTGACGCTCCGGAACCGGCCGTCGGCTACTTCTTGTCGTCCGGTGTCGCCAGTGATTGCAGCATCCGGGCCGCCATCCGCGAGGTGGCGTCCCCACTGTCGATATCGTCGATGTGGATGGCGAAGGCCAGGTCACCGGCATTCGCCAGCAGCCAGCCGCCGGTCCCCGCATTCGCGGTGAAGGCCGTGACACCGGCATAGTGCGCGACGGTCGCCTCCTGCGGGCTCGCGGTGGCGTCGCGCAGCATGCCGCGCAACTTCTCGACCACATCGCCGGGCAGCGGTTCGAGCTCGGCCTCGGTGGTGCCGGGCCGTCCGATTTCGATCATCGGCGGCGCCACCGAACCGCGGGCGATGGTGGCCGCGGCGATGGCCATTCCGAACGGGCTCGCCAGAATCGGGTCGTTGGTCCCCTGTTTCACCTGCTCCACACCCCGGCCACCGATGGGCAGCCGGCCGGTGGTCTCGTCCAGTCCGGGCACCTTGAAACCGATGCCGATACCCAGCATCGCCGCGCCCTCGGCCGCGTCCTGCACCGAAACGTCCTGCGGCGACTTCTTCTTCACGATCGAGGCGACCGCCTTGAACAGGTCCATCGCCCCGCCGACCGGATAGGTGGCGGTGAACGCGGGTGCGCCCTGAGCGCTGGCGTAGTTGTTCTGCGCGGCCGCGACCACCGCACCGGTGGACGGCTGGATCGCCACGATGGATGCGGCCGTGCCCACGCTGACCACCGCGTCCTCGGCGGCACGCTGCAATTTCTGGTCCATGGTCGAGGCGATATCCGGCCCGGGCGGGCCCTGATATCCAGCGAGCTGGGTGACCATCTTGCCGTCGGGTTCGAACAGCTGCACGCCCCAACCGGCGTGCTGATCCCGATTCTCCTGCCAGACCTTCTGCAGCGCATCGGTCAGCGGCGACCACACCCGACGATCGGCGACGATGAGCTTCGGCTGCTTCTCCATCACGATGCCCGGGATCGGGGCCATCCGCGGTTCGAGGATCGCGAAATCGTCCTCGCGCAGGCTCACCGCGGTGATCGGCTTACCCTGCGAACCCGCGAGCTGCTGCATCAGCGACGCACCGGTGATCAGCGGCGCGACCGGTGAGATGGCATCGGCGAGCGCATTGGTGGAGGCGACCGGATCGGGCGTTTTCGCCGGGTCCAGCTTGATGACGTTGATGGTCTGCTGGGTCAGCAGCGGCTGGCCGTCGTTGTCGTTGACCTTCGGCGCGGGGGTCGCTTCGGTGCGGACGAGTTTGACCGTGCGCTTGTAGTCGAGCTGCGGCATCACGACGGTCGGATCCCAGGAGATCCGCCAGCCGATAGCCAGCTTCCGGATATTGCCCTGCAGGTCGTAGTTCCAGTCCTTACCGGGCCCGAAGTGCCAGCCGGCCTTGAGATTGAACATGGCCGAATCGCCGTCCAGGCTGATGAACTGAACCAGCTTGTAATCGGGTTTGCCGGGCTCGAGTCCGGCGAACATCGACTTCAGCGTGCTCTCGGCACCGGAGGGGTAGGAGGTCAGTGCGGCGGCGCCGGCGGCATCGCGTTCGTCCATTAGCTGGGTGAAATGCTCGACGACCGCTTGGGGTCCGCTAGGTGCGCTGTGAAAATCGCACGACCCCATCACGATCGTTACGGCAGCAACTGCAGCCAATGCCACTGCGCCCCGAACGCGAAAGCGGCGGGATCCCCACACATCCATGTCGCCCACTCTTCACTCTTGTCACTCCAGCAACAAGACCAACGGTACCCGAAGGAGTAGCCCCCGGTACCACTCGGCACCGACCGCATTCTCCATGCTCAGCGACCACAATAGTGCCCGATGATCGGCAGGGGTCGCACCCGGTCGGCGAAATCGTCACCCGTGTTCGGGCCCCTTCCCATTCCTCCGACAGCGAAACCCGCATTCTCGTGCAGCGGCGTAATCTTGTAATCACAGTTACACCGCAACTCCCGTAGTGAGGAAATGCCATGAGACACGGACATGGACGCGGTTTCGGCCGTCCCGGAGGCTGGCAACAGGCCGATCTTCCCGACGCCGCGGACGCACCCGATTGGTTCGCCGGAAGGTTGCCGAACGACTGGTTCGTCGGCCCCGCGACCATCGAAATCGACCGCGACGAGATCGTGGTCATCGGCGAACTGCCGCTTCCCCGGCGCGAATCGGGCGCCCCCGGTGATGCCGGGGACGCCGCCGCCCCGGACAACCCCGAAGCCGAACCCTCACGGGCGACGGTGGACGGTCTGATCGCACGATTCCGGGAATCGACCCGGCCGGCCCGTATGCAGATCGCCCAGGAGGCCCAGGCGCGCTACGGCCGCAACGTCGCGTGGGGTGTTTCGGTGAACGGCGAACGGACCCTGTTCACCCACCTGTCGGTTCCGGTGATGACGCGGCTGCGCCAGCCCGAACGCAAAGTGCTCGACACCCTCGTCGACGCGGGAGTGGCGCGCTCCCGCGCGGACGCCCTGGCCTGGACGGTCAAATTGGCGGGCAAGCACGCCGAGGAGTGGTTGGCGGAATTGCGTTCGGCGATGCGCAAGGTCGAGGACCTGCGAGCCGAGGGACCGCGCGGCCTGTGAGACCGCGGCCGGTGCCGGACGAACCTGCCGTTCGCCCGGTCCGGCGGGCCGAGCTGCGGGGGGTCTGAGGTATGCGGGGGTCTGAGGTATGCGGGGCTAAGGTAGCGGCATGGCACCGATTCTCGTGCTCAACGGCCCGAATCTGAATATGCTCGGCACCCGGCAGCCCGAGGTGTACGGCTCCGACACCCTGGACGACGTGGTCGAGCTGTGCCGCAAGACCGCCGCCCGCTTCGACCGGGAGATCACCGCCTTCCAGTCGAATTCCGAAGGCGCGCTGATCGACCGAATCCACGCCGCCCGCGGGGCGGAAGCCGGGATCGTGATCAATCCCGGCGGCCTCACCCACACCTCGGTCGCACTGCGCGACGCCCTGGTCATCCCGGAGGTGCCGATCGTGGAGGTGCACATCTCGAATGTGCATGCGCGCGAAGAATTTCGGCACCACTCCTACATCTCGCCGATCGCCACCGCGGTGATCGCCGGCATGGGCATCCAGGGCTACGCCGCCGCGATCGAATTCCTCTGCACCCGTTGACCTTCGGCTCAGGGCGCGCCGCGGAGCAATCGGTACATCGGCACGTCGGCATCGGCGACCCGGCGCCAGAGTTCCCGCACCGCCGGTGACAGCCCTGGATCCACTCCCACCTCCGCACCGGTTTCGATGATGTGGGCGGCGCTCGCCACCATCATTCGCGTGCTCGCCCCGTCCCCCCATCCGCCGGACTGGGCCGCGGCGGCGTACGCGGTCATGAAGTAGGGAAACGCCTCCGCGGAGCGGAGGGTATAGGGCAGGAACCGGTCGATGTCGTTGCCCGAACGGTCGATCACGGCCAGGGCCTGGGTGAAGCCGATCAGCCAGGGATGGAACTGGGTCAGCAGCGCCTGATAGAACAGCTGCGCCGCGCCGTCGTCGGATCCCAGGTATTCCGGCGCACTGAGCGGGCGGAGCAGGTCGACGTGGGCATCGAACACCTCGCGCGGCCCGCTGTAGAAGATGTAGGACGCGGGGTGGGTGATGTTGTCACCGGCGGACATGAACCCGCCCGAGAGGAACTGTGCGCCCTGCGCCCGCACCCACTGCGCGCCGGCGCGGGTGTGTTCGGGGGAGTCGGAGGACAGGTTCACGATCACCTTGCCGCGCAGGCGTTCCCGGTCCCGGTCCAGTACGTCGTACATGGCGGCGTAGTGGGTCAGACTCAGGATGACGACCTCGTTGCGGTCGAGCGCCTCGGCGACCGTTTCGGCCCGGTGCGCACCCAGTTCGGCCATCGCCTCGGCCTTGTCGACACTGCGGTTCCAGACCGTTACCTCGGTCCCGGCGTCCAGCAGCACCCGCACGCTCGCCCGGCCCATCGGCCCCAGACCGATCACCGTGACGGATGAACGTTCGGACATGATGTACCCCTTGCTGTTTCGAAGTTCTTCCGATCGGCGCCGTGATTCGATCGTCATCGGTTTCGACAGCGCGGGCAATAACGCACGTTCGGGTGCGGTTGCTTACGTCGAGGTTGGGAAAAAGGTCAGGAGGTCCGGATGACGACTGTTGGTGACACAGATCACGAAGTGTGCGGGATGTCGGTGGCGATCGAGGTGGTGGGCGGGAAGTGGAAGCTGCACCTGATGTGGGTGCTCGGCGCCGGCCCGCAGCGGTTCGGCCGGATCCGGGCCCTCCTGCCCGGCGTGAGCGAGAAGGTGCTGACCGAGAATCTGCGGCAGCTGGAAGCGCACGGGGTCGTCCGCAGGGAGGTTTTCCCGGAGGTGCCGCCCCGCGTGGAGTACTCGCTGACGAGCGACGGCCGAGCATTGGCCGATGCGCTGCGCCCGCTGGAAGTGTGGGGCGAACAGCATCGGGACTGTCTCGCGGAGTGCGTCCCAGCCTGAGCACGCCTGAGGCCGGGCCTCCCGTTGCCGTCGGCGCTCAGCGCAGGTGGTCTGCCGCTATCCGAGCCCCGATTTCGGACAGCAGAGGCGCGGCGTCGGCGACGGAACAGGCGGGATCGGGTTCCAGATCGGTGAGTGGATAGCAATCGGCGATACCGGCGACGCGGAGTCGTTCCGGGCTCAGGGCGCAACGGCCCGCCACGGCCACCACCGTCACGCCCTCGGCGCGGGCGGCCGCGGCGACGCCGGCCGGCGCCTTGCCGCGCAGCGTCTGCTCGTCCAACGCGCCCTCCCCGGTGACGACCAGATCCGCACCACGCACGGCGTCGGAGAACCCGATGAGTTCCAGGACGACCTCGATACCCGGTCGCGGCCGCGCCCCCAGCACCGCCATCGCACCGAATCCGGTACCACCCGCCGCGCCGGCCCCCGGCCGGCGGGCGAAGTCGATCTCCCCGTCGGGTTCGGTAACTCCGCTCCCGGCTCGATCTCGGCCGCGACCCGTGTCCGCACCGTCGCCGGCCGCCCCTCGGGTGGCGGGCCGCGCCGCTCGAACAAGCTCGGCCCAGTGCGACAGCGCCGCTTCGATTTCCGCACATTGCTCTCGATCCGCACCCTTTTGCGGTGCGAAAACGGCCGCCGCGCCGTGCGGGCCGAGCAACGGGTTGTCGACATCACTGGCGAGGGTGAAGGTCGTCGACGCCACGGCCGGATGCAGGCGCGAGCAGTCGATTCGGTGGGCGCGGCGGAGAGGCGCTGCGCCCCAGGGTAATTCGTTGTCGTCCGCGTCGAGGATTCGCAGTCCCAGAGCGTGCAACATGCCGGCGCCACCGTCGGAGGATGCGCTGCCGCCGAGCCCGAGCACGATCTCGTGGTATCCACGGTCGAGCGCATCTCGAAGCACCAGGCCGAGGCCGTAGGTACCGGCGTACATCGGATCGGGTTGCGCGCCGGGCAATTTCACCAATCCGACGACCTCGGCGAGTTCGACCACCGCGGTCCCGTCGCGCACCGCGTAACTCGCCGTCGTCGGCGCACCGGTGGGGCCCACGGCGGCGACGCGGATGCGCTCCCAGCCCGCGGCCACGAAGATGTCGACGGTGCCGTCACCACCGTCGGCCACCGGCAACTGCCGGATCTCGGCTTCGGGGGCCACCTGGGCGATTCCGGTCGCCAGCGCGGCGGCCACCTCGGGCGCGGTCAGCGAACCCTTGAACTTGTCCGGGGCGAGCACCACTCGCCGGTGCCGCTGCGTCATGGGCCCTCCCTCGGTCGTCCGGTTCACTGCTACGGGACGTCCGGCGCGCAGGTCGGACGCACTCACCGCATGGGCGCCTGATCCACGTGATCGATCCGCACCTCGCCCGTGCGCAAATATTCCAGCACCGCGTCGTCGAGCGGTGCGTTACCACGTCCGAAGGTGCCGTGGTCGCCGCCGTCGACGGTGATCAGGCGCCCGTGCAGGGCGTTCGCCATCGCCGGGCCACCCGGATAGGCCGTCACGGCGTCGTTGCGGCTCTGCAGAATCAGCGGCGCCGTCGCCGGTTCGCCCGCCACGATCGGCACCGGCGTGGCGACCGGATCCCAATCGGCACAGGCCAATCCGCTCCGTATCAGTTCCGCGCGGGCATTGAGCGCATTACCGCCGGAAGCCACGATCGCGGCGGCCGAGCCGATGGCATCCAGCCGGGCGGGCACCGCGTTCTCGTTGCAGGTGATGGCCGAGAACACCGCCTGTCCGGTCGGATCGGTGGTCGTGGCGCCGGCGATGGCCTGCATCCGTCGCAGATCCGCCGGCTGCGCATTCGCCTCCGCCATGGCCTGCGCCAGCGCGGGCCAGAATCCGCGGGTATACGCCGCCACCGTCGTGGCCGACACCAGCGGCACCTGCGCGGAGGCACCACCGGAAGCCAGGGCGCGCACCAGATTCTGCGCTTTGACCAGTTCCTCGGCGCCGGCGTCGGCCCCGGATCGCGCGACCGTCGCCAGCGGTTCGGGCAGCTCCCGCGGCAGATCGGCGGCCGCGACCGGCGGTGGGGTCAGATTGGCGTACCAGCCGCCGCCCTGCGCCGACACCAATCGGGCCCAGGTCTGATAGACCCGCAGCGGTGAATCGCCCAGGTGATAGCGATCGTCGTGCTCGGCGATCCAGGCGAACAGGTCGTCGAGTCGCTGTTTCCCGGCGAGCTGCTGCTGGGCGAACTGTTCGGTCCACACCCACTGCGGATCGACGTTGGAATCCAGCACCATCCGCTCGACACGCTGCGGAAACAGAGTGGCGTAGACCGCCCCCAGATAGGTGCCGTAGGAGATGCCGAAGAAGTCGATGCGGTCCAGCCCGAGCGCATCCCGCACGACATCCAGATCGCGGGCGGTGTTCTCGGTGGTGATGGTCTCCAGGTAACCGGGTTGCGCGCTGTCGCAGGCCTTTCGAAGCGATTCTCGCCCCGGGTCGGTGCCGCCGCAGGTGAGCGGCGTCGACCAGCGCAGCCCGCGGGGCTGCACGGCCGCCAGGTCGTAGTGCTCGGTCAGGGCGGCCGGTAGCTTCTCGGCGCGCGCTCCCCAGTAGTCGAGCGCGTCGGCGCCGGGGCCGCCCGGGTTGGCGAACACCGTTCCGTACCGCTGGCCCGTCGCGCGAATTCGGCTGACGGTCAGCTCGATTCGCGGTCCGTCCGGCGCCGCGTAGTCCATCGGCACCGAGATCACCGCGCACTCCGCGCGGTGCCCCACACCGATCGCGCCGTCCGGGCAGGAACCGAAGCTCGCGTCCGCCCGACCCGTGGCCGGCAGCAGTGCGCCGGTGATCACCACGGCCGACGCGGCGGCGGCCACCCATCGCGCCGCCGCGGCTAGTACCCCTCGTGCCATCCGCGCCGTCTCCCCGTCCGGCCGGATCCGCTCGGCCGTCGTCGTGTCGAGCATCCGTCCCACTCGAGCCCCTGCATTGTCGCCATCACCGCCGGTGGCGACAACTCGAACACTCGCCCGACACGGCCGGAGCTCCGGCGGATCCGCTCCCGTCCGGCCGACCCGAACATCTAGGCTCAGCAAATGACGCAGGGCTCGCAGCTGAAGACCGAGATTCGAGACAACCCGGAATTCGACCGGTTCGACCTGTATGTCGACGGTCAGCACGCCGGTGTGGCCGCCTATCAGGACACCGCCGCCGAGCGCGCATTCGTGCACACCGAGATCTATCCCCAGTTCGAGGGCCAGGGGTACGGGCGATTGCTGGTACAGGGCGCCCTGGACCGGACCGTGGAGCAGGGTTTCGGGATTCTGCCGCTCTGCCCGATGGTTCACCACTTCGTGGAATCGCGGCCGCGGTATCTGGCCATGGTGCCGCAGTGGGCGCGCGAGCGATTCGGTCTGCCGCAGTGATCCGGCCGGGGAATCACGGTCGGTAAACACAGCGCGCGCCCGGCGACGGTGCGATGATGACAAGCGTGGCACGCGCAGAGGAACACGGCGACCGCCCCGGACGTGAATCTCGATACGAGGAACAGGTGGTGCGGCCCGGCACCTTGCTGGTCTCGGCGACAGAGCTGGTCGAGCCCACCTTCCGGCGCACCGTGATCTACATCGTCGAACACAACGATGCGGGCAGTCTGGGCGTGGTGCTCAATCGCCCGAGCGAAACCGCCGTGCAGGATGTGCTGCCACGCTGGGCCGATCTCGCGGCCGGACCCCGCACCCTCTACGTGGGCGGGCCGGTGAAACGCGATTCGGCGCTGTGTCTCACCACGGTCCGCGTCGGTGCCTCGATCGAGGGCATCCGCGGGCTGCGCCGCGTCGACGGACGCGTGGCGCTGCTGGATCTGGACTCCGATCCGGACACGATCGCCCCGCTGGTCGAAGGCATCCGCATTTTCGCCGGTTATGCCGGGTGGACCTTCGGCCAGCTGGAGGGCGAGCTGGAGCGCGGAGACTGGATCGTGTTGTCCGCCCTGCCGTCGGATCCGCTGGCCGGGCGCACCGACCTGTGGGCGCATGTGTTGCGCAGGCAGCCCTTGCCGCTGTCGCTGCTGGCCACGCACCCCATCGAACTAGAACGCAATTGATTACGTATCCACCGAGTGTGGTCCCCCAACGCTCGCCTCGACCGAGGCGGCGGAGTCGCGCAGTCGGCGCACGCCCGGCCGATGTCTGATTCCGCGGTCCCCCCCGTCGACGCCGCGCCCACACGGGCGCAGTTGTTACGGGTGCTCTACGACGAGCACGCGCCCACACTGTGGCGATTCACCTACAGCCTCGTCGGCGATGCCGGTCGCGCCGAGGACATCGTGCAGGAGACGCTGCTACGAGCGTGGCAGCGTCCGCAGGTGCTCGATCAGACGACCGCCTCGGCCCGCGCCTGGTTGTTCACGGTGGCCCGGCATCTGGCGGTGGACGAGTTCCGCAGCGCGCGGCATCGTCGGGAATACGGCACCGACGCGCCGCCGGAACAGGCGAGCCCGGACGAGGCGGAACGCGCAGTGGACAGTTGGCTGATCACCGATGCGTTGGCCCGGCTGAGTCCCGACCACCGCGAGGTGATCGTGCGGGCCTACTACCGTGGCCTGTCGACCCAGCAGATAGCGAACGAATTGGCGATTCCCGAGGGCACGGTCAAATCTCGGATGCACTACGGGATGCGCGCCTTGCGTTCGGCCCTACAGGAAATGGGGGTGACGAAGTGACAACGGCCGATACCGACTCGCACGACGAGTATGCGACCTGGGACGGCCCGTATGTGCTCGGCGCCCTCGATCGTGAGCAGCGGCTGGAGTTCGAGGCGCATCTGTCCGAGTGCGCCGAGTGCCGGGCCGCCGTCGCCGAGCTGTCCGGACTGCCCGGGCTGCTACGGCAGGTGCGCGGCGATGTCGCCCTGTCGCTGATCGACACGACGGCCGACGACTCGCGCGCCGACTTCGGCGATGCGGGCTTCGACGCCCTGCTCGACCGGGTGCGAGCTGCCGAGGGCCACCCCGGCGGTGCCGCCGACGGCATCCTCCCGTTCGAGGCCGGCCGCGGCGCTTCGGCCGCACCCGCCGAGCCCGAACCGGACCGCGTCACGCCGCCCTCGGCCGAGACCACGGCGGGCAGTACGGAAATCGGGCGGGACACGGCTCCCCGTTCCTTGGCGGCGGCGCGCGAGCGCAGGCGACGCCGCAGCGGTCCCTGGCTGGCCTTGGCCGGAGCGGTGGCCGCCGCCGCGGCGGCGGTCGCGATCACCATCCCGGTGACCATCTCCAACACCGAGAGTCACACTCCCCCGACCGCCGAGCAGGTGGTCACGGAACGACAGATGGATCAGGTCGCCCCGTCGCCGATCACCGCGAGTTTCAGCCTCACCCAGCTCGATTCCGGTACCCGCGTGAACATGTCGTGCAGTTACGCGCCGTCGGACACCGACTACACCTGGGACGGCGCCCTGTGGGTCGTCCATACCGACGGCACCCAGTCGATGATCTCGCAGTGGTCGGCCCACCCGGGCCAGACCGTCACGGCCGACGGCATCACCTCGGCCCCGGCGGATCAAATCCGCTATGTCGAAATCCGTTCCAGCACAACGAATCAGGTGTTCCTGCGCGGAAACGTCTAGGGCCGGAGCATCATCCGGTCCGCCGGGAGTCCAGCTCCGGATCCACTGCGGTCTCGGTGTTCCAGCGGCGCGCGGCCCGACGCAGCGCCCGTGCATCGGAATAGCCCAGCCGCGCGGCCAGCGCCGATTTCGTCGTGGTGGCGGGAACATTTCCCGCCGCGGCCCGGCGCGCGCGGTCCAGTTCCCGCCGCCAGGTGGTCCCCGCCTCCGCCAATCGTCGCTGCAGGGTGCGGGGGCTGACCGCGAGCCGGCGTGCGACGGTGTCGAGGGTCGCGTCGCCGCCCGCCAGGGCTGCCGCGAGGACCCGCTGCACCCGATCGGGCCAGGAAACGTCGTGCAGTAGCGGCATCGGCACGATCGTGGCGTACCGCCGGACGATCCCGGCCAACACCGGATCGGCGGTGGCCAGCGGTAATTCGAGATCGGCGGCGCGCAACGTGATGCTGTCGGCGGGCGCGTCGAATTCGATCCGGTTCGTGCCGTATGCCTCGACGAAGGCCCGATGCGAGCGCGGTGCCCGCTGGCGCAGCGTGATTCGCACCGGTACCACCGCTGTCCCGGAGGCGTGTCGCATCCGCGCCACGGTGCTGGCGAACGACGCCTGCACGGTCAGCTCCGCGCCGCGCCCCTCACCCTGCATCAATTCCAGAGTCGTGGTCCGTTCACCCCGCAGATCGTCCGAATCATACGAATAGCGATGATTGGTCGCCATGGCCGCACCGAACCGGTGAATGGTGGCCAGACCTTCGCCGACGGTCCCGGCGGTGGTGAACAAATAGTCGAAAATTCCGTGCTTGCCGAGATAGTAGGTGGTGCTTATCCGCAAACCGCTGTCCGGGGCCGGTTGCCCGAATTCGGCGCGCTCCCATAGTCGAAGATACGCATCGCTGGCCACCATGCCGTATTCGCTGGTGAGAACGGTTTCCGGAATTCCGGCCGTCCGCAGCAACGCTCGTTTGTCGAGTCCGTCCGCAGCGGTTTGGAGTACACATCGGACAATTACCGCATTATACGCGGGGACCGGGTCGAGCACGTGTTCATGATAAGCCGTTCGCCCGAATGTCGCCGGTTCCACGAGTGACGTAAACGGTCCCATGACCGACACGTACGGACCTACCCGGCGGGGCCGGCGATTGGTCAGGCTGAAGCGGTGTCTGGAGCAGTAGCGGATCCGCCGTCGCGGTTGGTTGTCGGCATCAGTGGAGCCACCGGAATCGCCTATGGCGTTCGGGCGCTGGAATTCGCTCGCAAGGCGGGGGTGCAGACCCATCTGGTCGTGACACCGGCGGGTCAGCAGACGCGGCACTACGAAACATCGTTGAGTGCCGGAGATCTCGCGGCGATGGCGGATGTGGTGTACCGGCCCGCCGATATCGGCGCGGCCATCGCGTCCGGATCGTTTCGCACGGCGGGAATGCTGGTAGCGCCCTGCTCCATTCGCACCTTGTCCGCGATCGCCTACAGCAACGGCGACAATCTGCTGACCCGCGCCGCCGATGTGACGTTGAAGGAGCGGCGGCGGCTGGTCCTGCTGGTCCGCGAGACTCCCCTGACCCTCGGCCATCTGCGGGCGATGACGGCCGTCACCGAAATGGGCGGCATCGTGATGCCGCCGGTACCCGCGTTCTACCTGCGCCCGAGCAGCATCGACGAACTGGTCGACCACAGTGTCGCCCGGGCGTTGGATCTGCTGGGCATCGTCGTGCCGGATATGCCCCGCTGGGGCGAATGAGAGTGTGGAAGAACCTGTGACTGCGACGAATATGCCGGTGCCGTCCAGCCGGCCGCTGAAGCATCTGAAGAGCTTGCGCGAATTCATCGACGAACTGGATCGCATCGGCGAGATCCAGCGCATCGATACCGAGGTGGACTGGGATCTCGAGATCGGGGCGATCATCCGTCGCTCCTACGATCTGCGCGCGCCCGCACCGCTTTTCACCGATATCACCGGATACCGCGATTCCGGGTTCAAGGTGCTGGGCGCGCCCGGGTCGCTTTCGGGGCCGAATCATCCGCTGGCTCGGATCGCGCTGGCCCTCGGTCTGCCTGCCGATGCGTCGGGTCAGGAAATCGTCGATCTGCTGGCGAGTGCGCGGACGAAGCCGGGTATCGCACCGGTCGTGGTGGATCGGGATCAGGCGCCGTGCAAGCAGAACGTGATGCTCGGCGACGATATCGACCTGTTCGCCTTTCCCACGCCGAAACTGCACGGCAACGACGGTGGCCGCTATATCCAGACCTACGGCATGAATATCGTCCGCACCCCGGACGGCTCGTGGACGAACTGGTCGATCAACCGCATGATGATCGCCGATCGCAACACCCTCGCCTGCCTGATTCCGGCACCCCAGCATCTCGGTGTGATCCGGTCCCGGTGGACCGAGATCGGTGAGCCGATGCCGATCGTGCTGGCGATCGGCGTCGAACCGGCCCTGCCGTGGGTCGGTGGCATGCCGTTGCCGGAGGGCGCGGACGAAAGCCACTACCTGGGCGCGCTTTTCGGTGAGGGTATCGAGGTGGTGCCGGCCGAGACGGTGGACCTGATGGTGCCCGCGACCGCTGAAATCGTTGTCGAGGGCCATATTTCGCTCGACGAAACGGTCCTGGAGGGGCCGTTCAACGAATTCCCCGGCTACAACGCGACCGAGGCCTCCCCGAAGCAGGTGTTCCACGTGTCGGCGATTACCTATCGCGACGGCGCGATCCAGCCCACCGTGGCGGCCGGGCCGCCGGTGGAGGAGGACCACACGATCATCGGTACCACCAGCGCCGCGGAAATCCTGTATCTGCTGCGCGAGGCCGGACTGCCGGTCTCCTCGGCCTGGTACAACTTCGAGGCCGCCGTGCACTGGCTGACGCTGGCGGTCCGCCAGGACTGGCACGAGAGCACCGGTCTGGCATCGCACGAGTTGATCGACCGGATCGCCGCGGTGATCTTCACCGGGAAGACCTCGGTCAACGCGCCGAAGATCCTCGTGGTCGAAGACGATGTGGACATCACCGCTCTCGACGAGGTGGTGTGGGCCTTCGCAACGCGCTCGCACCCGGATGTCGATCGCGGCGAATTCCACTATCCCCCGGCGGTATCCGATCAACTCGCGGTCTACCTCTCCGAGGAGGAAGCACACAGCTTCAAGGCGGGCAAGGTCGTCTACAACTGTCTGCTGGCCGATCTGTATCCGGGTGGCCGCCGGCCGGTCAAGGGCAGCTTCGAAAACGGCTGGCCGGCGCAGATCCAGCAGCGGGTGCTGTCGAACTGGCACAAATACGGCTACCGCTGAGCGGGGCCGGACCACCCGGCCGGATCACAGCAGGATCAGGGTGAGGCACAACCCGGTGACCGCGAGGGCCTGCAGCCCGACCCGGAATCCGAGAATGCTCTCCCACTTGTCCTGCAGCGCACGGGCATCCGAGGGAATGGCGCCGGTCTGCGCCGCGAGCGTCTGCGCGGTATTGATCGGCTTGGCGATCCGGACGTAGAACCCGAGCCAGCAGAGCAGGGCGAGCAGGGCCACACCGGCGGCCACCGCGGCGCCGGTGTGGCCCGCGACGGCGGCGAGGCCGACGGCGAGAAGGGTCGCGATGACACCACCGGCGCCGACGAACGGCATCCGGCGGTCGGCGTAGTAGTGGCCCCAGCCGGCCGAGACGGTCATCGTCGCGTCGTCGAGTTTGCGGTTGACGGCACGGGTGATCAGGGCGGCGCAGACATCGATTCCGTACACGATGCCGTTGGTGAGAACGGCGGCGACGGTCAGGATCTGGGCGGTGGTGGTCAGCATCGGGGCAACTCCTACTCGAATTTCTAGCATTGCTAGCTTCGCAGCAACCATAGCTGTTCACAACTAGCTTGTCTAGCGTTGCTAGCTTCGATACCGACCCCGAGGCCGATCAGGCCGGACCACACCCCCACCGCGCCGTCGCGGTCCCGACCCCCGCATGGCTGCGGATCCGTCCACTCCCACTCGCCGCGCCGATGCGTCCGTCGAACGCGTCCAGCACCGCCGCGTCGGCGCGGGGATCTCCCACCGCGATCCGCGCCCTGCCGTCGGGATACCCCTTCGCCGCGATGCCGGCCTTCGCCAGCGTCGAGTGGGCCTCGCAATTCGGCAGATAGAGGAAGTTGCCACGACTGCGGGGGACGGCGATTCCCCGGTGCCGCAACGCGGTGCGCAGGCGTTCGCGCGCGGCGGTGATATCGGCGATCCGGGCCGCCAACTCGGCCGACGCGGCATAGCAGGCCCGCACGGCCGCGACGGCATAGTCCGGCGTGCCGAACGGCAACTGCAGCCGACGGATTCGACCGACGAGTTCGGGCGCGCCGAACGCGTATCCGATCCGCAGGCCCGCCAGGCCGTACGCCTTCGAAAACGTCCGCAAGACAAGGAGATTGGGATAGTGCGCCAGCAGGTCGGCGGTGTCCGCGCGTTCACCGTCGGCCAGGAATTCCACATAGGCCTCGTCCAGGATCACCGGAATGTGGCGCGGTATCCCGAACAGGAACGCCCGCAACTCGGCGACCAGCGGCACCGTTCCGGTCGGATTGTGTGGCCGGCAGACCGCGACCAGCGCCGTCCGCTCGTCCACCGCCCGGGCCATCGCCGGAAGCCGCTGCCGCCCGCTCGAATCCAGCGGCACCGCAACGGATTCCAGTCCGGCCATGGCCGCCATGATCGGATAGCCGTCGAAGGTGGGGGTGGCGAACACCATACGCCGGCCCGGCCCGGCGACGGTCTGCATGATCTGCAGCACCACGCCGGTCGCCCCGGTACCGACCACCACCTGTTCGGCATCGACACCCAGGTGATCGGCGATCAGCGCGGGCAGCCGACGGGGCAGAAACTCCGGGTACCGGTTCCCGCCGCGCATCGCCTCCTGCACCACGGCCAGGACCGAAGGCAATGGCGGGAACGGGTTTTCGCTCAGGGTCAGATCGAACCGCACCGGCGGCACGGCGCGGACCGCGAGCGGGTCGTGGGACGGGAAGGTCATCGCCCCGCTCCCCAGCGCACCGCCGCAGCGGCGGCGAAATCGCCGGCATGCGCAAAGGCCGACAGCAGTACCACCGACCCGTTGCGCAACCGGCCCGCCCGATTCTCGATATCCAGGGTCACCGGGATACCGGCGGCGAACAGATTCCCGCACCGATCGAAGGAATCGGGGTGCCGTTCGGCAGGCAACTCCAGCGCATCGTGCCAGTTGCGCAAGAACAACCGATTCGGCTGATTGGTGACGAAGGTATCGATATCGCGGCCCTTGACCCCGATGCGATCACAGACGGCCAGCGCCAACTCCGGCACCAGCCGATTACCGCGCGCGAACACCTTGGTGATCTTCGATTCGGTGAAGCTGACACAGCCCTGCCCCACACCCGGCTCCCAGTACTTGCGTTCGGATCCGGTGGAGAAGTCCATATCCCCGGCGAATTCCGGATAGGTGCGGCATTCGATATCGAGGATCGGCGCTCGGTTGTCCTTGGCCAGCAATCCGACTCCGCAGCCGTCCCCCGGCACCGGCGCCTGCGCGAGTTTCCGGATCTCGGTCTGGGTGAAAACCGGCCCGGCCGTGTTCTGCGTCGCCGCGATGAGCGCGGTGCGGGCATCGGTGGTCTGCAGAATCATCCGCGCCAGCATCATCATGTGGATGAATGCGGCGCAGCCGCTGTTGTGTACGTCGAAAACCCATTTCGGTCGCATTCCCAGCCGCCGCGCCACCTCGGGACCCGCGCCCATCACCGGATTGTCCGGAAGCTGGGTGTGCGTGATCAGCACATCGATATCGGCGACCGTGGCCGCACCGTGCCGTTCGACCAGGGGCGCCACCGCCCGCTCGACCATATCGACGGCCGTCTCGTCGCGATCCTTGTGATGCCGGGTACGGGGCGCGCGGAACATGACGTTCTTCGCCATCCGCTCCGATCGCGAGAACTGGGTGAAGTATTCGGTGCCGACCGGTTCTCCGGGTAGATAACAGGCCACATCGATCAGGCTGACCGGCGGCTTCGACAGTGCGGGATCGGTGAAGTCCATCTCGTACTCCCTCACCGCATCCACTCGGGCGTGATCGGAAGCCCGTGCGCGGCACGGTATTCGGCGATCGCCTTGAGGTTGTCCAATTCGAGCCGATGCCCGGCGGAGAACATCTCCCAGAAATCGCCGACCCACACCTTGCGGCCGGCGGGCGCCTTCTCGGGATACGGATTCTCGTCGTAGAACGGGTGCCGGCAGTTGGTCCACAGCACCACCGATCCCGGTTTGCCGAGGACGACCTCGGCGTCGACCACCCGCATCAAGTAGATCATCCACAGGTGTTCGCCCTGATCCCAGGCACAGTGGTAATCGACGGTCATCGCCTCCGGATTCGCCACGGTGCGGGTGAAGATGCGCGTGTCCTTACCGAGTCGATCGTAGGATTCCCACAGTCCGGGGGTCGCGGTTTCGGTGAAGCCACGCAGGCTGTAGGTCCACTCCTCCAAACTCCTGGTGTGCGAGAGATATTCGTACAGCTCGCGGGGCGGAGCGGCGATGTAGTCCTGCACCGGGCAGAAGCGGCCGAACACCTGATCGTGCGGATAGACCGAACGCAGCATATCCATGATGATCGGGGTGGTCTGCTCACGATCGGAATTCTCGATTCGCAACAGCCCGGGGATGACCCGGTGCGGCAGATCGGGAATATCGCTGAGGGCGGGCGTGGTGCTGATGGTCACGGATTCCTCCTCGAGGTGGTCAGGAAGGGAATGAACGGCGGAATCTCGTCCGGATCGCAGTCGATCGAAACGAACGACGGCCCCGGCGTTTCCAGGCAGTAGGACAGAACGGTGGCAAGCTCCTCCGGGGTATCGGGTGCGAAGGACGGGAGTTCGGGGAACATCGCCGCCATTCCGGCGCTCAGATGCGCCTTGTGAAATCTGTTGAAGCTGTATCGATCTCCGTAGAACAGCTGCTCGCGAGTGACGCACATGGCATGGGCGGAGTTGTCCAGGACGACGAAGGTCACCGGGAGCCCGTACTGGACGGCGGTGTGGATCTCCATGCCGTGCATGTAGAAGGCGCCGTCGCCGGCGACCACGACGGTTCGCCGCTCGGTGCCGTCGGCACGGTGGCGCCGCGCCAACGACGAACCGATCGCGGCGCCGAAGGCGTAACCCATCCCTCCCATCCCGAGTGCCACCACGAATCGACCGGCCGGTGGGGTGCGCAGGTAGTGCACCACGGAGGCGCCGGTGTTGCCCGCGTCGGCGAAGACATCGGTATCGGAACGCAGTGCGGCATTCAGTGTTTCGACGATGTCGCGGTAGCGCAGGCCGGGGCCGTGGGCGGGCGGAACCGGCAGCGGGCTCGGCGCCCGCCGCGGCCGGCGCGGATCGATCCGATGCACCCTGCCGTCGCCGGCGCCGAGCGCCACGACCAGCTCGCGCAGGGTGGTGCGCAGGTCGGTACTCGTGGCGTGGACCACCGCGTCGAGGTAGGGCGGATCGGCGCCCACCGATGCGGTCGAGGCGCCGAGTACCGTCTCCAGGCCCGCCCGCGCGGTGACCGGCATCCGGGTTCCGACCAGCAGGCACAGGGCACATCCGCGCAGAGCGTCCGCCAACTCGGCATGGCCCATACTCCCTGCGACACCGAGATATCCGTGATCGGCGTAGCCGTACACGTCCAACGCATCGGGCGCCACGCCCACCCCGGCATCCAGCGCTGCCGCCAGATCGCGCAGTTCGCCCCGCGCGTCGTCGCGGGCCACCTGCGCTCCGGCGATGATCACGACCTTGCCGATCGCCCGCGCCGCGCGCAGCCCGTCGAGGATCCGTTCGATACCGGCGTCGTCGCGCCCGTGCACCCGGCGTGGCGGTACGAAGGCGGGAATCGGCCCGAGGTCGGCCTGCTGGACGTCCTTGGGCAACAACAGCACTGCGGGACCGCCCGCACCGGCGGCGGCGACCGCCCGCGACAGGTGCGCGGGCAGTGTCGCCGGATCGGTCACCCGGGCGCAGTACAGCGCGATGGCGTCGAAAAGTTCTGCGGCATCGAATGTTCCGGCCCGGCCGCTGGAATCCTGGAATGCGCCCCGGCCTTCCAGGGCGGTGGGCGCCTGACCCACCAGCGCCAGCACCGGTACCCGGGAGGCATGTGATTCCGCCAGCCCGGCAACGAGATTCATCGCCCCACCACCGGAGGTCGCGCACACCACACCGAGCCCGGAGGTGGAGCGGGCGTAGCCGTCGGCCATGGTGGCGGCGGCGAATTCGTGTTTCGCTACCACCGCCGTGACCCGATCCGCGGCAGCGTGGGCGGCGTCGTACAGATCCTCGATATTGGCGCCGTCGACGCCGAAGATATGTCGTACGCCCAACGCCGACACGGCGTTCACCAGGTAGTCGACCACTCGTGACGGCATCGCCGCTCCTTCCGATCGGGCCCGCTCGGTGCGGCAGCAGGTGCCGATCCGAACGCGCTCAGCGAGGAAACGAAGCACGACCCCACCCGGTTCACCGCCGTCGGCATGCGATCCGAGCACATCTTGCGTGTATGTATACATCTACGTATAGTGAGTGCATGCCCAACAAGACCGTGTACGTATCCGACGACGACCTCCCGCTTTTCCAGCGGGCACAGGAGTTGGTCGGCGGCAATCTGTCCGGGGCGATCGTGACGGCGCTGCGGCGCTACATCGAACTCGAAGAGGGTCGGCAGGCCGGCTTCGACGAGGTCGTGCTACGGGTCGGGCACAACGGCGCCCGGCAGGTGCGCTTCTCCGGCGTACTACTCACCGAAGCCACCGATATGGGTAACGAGCGGTACGAGCGCATCCGCGTCTACCGCAGCCGCAAGGGCAAATACGTTCTGCACCGGCAACGTTCGGAATGGGCGGACTACCCCACCGACACCAATTGGCTGAAGGACCTGACCAACTGGCGGCGCATGCTCGGCGTCACCGATCCGGACTGGGGCGAATTCAGCATGGACATCTATGACACACCCGCCGAGCTGAAAGGCAGGATTCCCGACAAGTTGTACGAGCGGATCACCGATCTGACCGAACATCCGCAGATCGAGGATCTCGACATCTGATTCATCCGGGGGCGTAAACCCCTCGGCCACAACCGAAAAGACCGAGCGACACCCTTGTCCGCGCCGAAACGAGCGGACACGGCTCGGTCGAGTCATGCATAAATTGCTATCTCATTATGAAAGGATGGCCATGAACGCACCCGCGATCTCGGTCACCGGCCTGCGAAAATCCTTCGGCGATCAGGTGGTGCTGGACGGCATCGACCTCACCGTGGGCGAGGGCACGATCTTCGCGCTGCTCGGCCCCAACGGAGCGGGCAAGACCACGACCGTCCATATCCTGTCGACGCTGACCCGCCCGGACGGCGGGTCGCTCCGCGTCGGCGGCCACGATCCGGTCACCGACGCCGACGCCGTCCGGTCCGCCATCGGCGTCACCGGCCAGTTCTCCGCGGTGGACGAACTGCTGACCGGCCGCGAAAACCTGTTGCTGATGGCCGATCTGCACCATCTGCCCCGAAGTGAGGGCCGGCGCATCGCCGACGAACTGCTGGCCCGATTCGATCTGCGGGAGGCGGGCGACAAGGTGGCCGGCAGTTACTCCGGCGGGATGGCGCGGCGGCTCGATCTGGCGATGACGCTGGTCGGCGAGCCGCGCATCATCTTCCTCGACGAACCGACCGTGGGACTGGACCCGCGCAGCCGGCGCGGCATGTGGGAGATCATCCGCGAACTCGTGGCCGGGGGCGTCACCATCTTCCTCACCACGCAGTATCTGGAGGAGGCCGACGAACTCGCGCAGCGGATCGCGGTGCTCGATCACGGCCGAATCGTCGCCGAAGGCACACCCGATCAGCTCAAACGCCTGGTGCCGGGTGGCCACATCCGGCTGTCCTTCGGCGATGCCGAGCAGTTGCGTGCCGCGGCCGACCTGCTCGGCGGCACCACCGCGGATTCGACGCTGGCCGTCCCCAGCGACGGCGGCGTTGCCGCCCTGCGCGACGTACTCGACCGGCTCGATCGTGCCCGAATCGAACCCGAGAGCCTCGCCGTGCACACCCCCAACCTCGACGACGTCTTCCTGACCCTCACCGGCCACCCCGCACCCGAGAAGGAAACCGCACGATGACCACTCACGCCCTCGCCGATTCGCGCACCATGTTGCGCCGGAATCTGGTGCACGCCAAGCGATATCCGGGCATGACCATCAGCATGTTCATCATGCCGCTGGTGATGCTGCTGATGTTCAACTACATCTTCGGCGGCGCCCTCGAGAAGGCCACCGGCGGCAGCTACATCGACTACCTCGTCCCCGGCATGATGCTGATCATCCCGGCCTATCTGGTGGTCGGCGTCGCCGTGGCGATCGCCTCCGACATGACCAAGGGCATCGTGAACCGGTTCCGGACGATGCCGATGGCACATTCGTCCATCCTCACCGGGCAGGTGGTCGGGACGGTGATTCAAGGTGTGCTCGGGGTCGGACTCATGGTCGCGGTCGCGGTGGCGATCGGGTTCCGGCCCGATGCCACGATCGTGGAGTGGGCCGCGGCATTCGGCCTCATCGTTCTGGTCATCTTCGGATTGTCTTGGCTCGGAGTGGGTTTCGGCTTGGCCGCCCGGACCCCGGAGAGCGCCAGCAACACCCCCACGCCCCTGATCTTCCTCCCCTTCCTGGGCAGCGGGCTGGCCCCCACCGACACCATGCCCGCCGGTGTCCGGCAGTTCGCCGAATACCAGCCCTTCACCCCACTGACCGAAACCCTGCGCGGCCTGCTGATGGGCGCGCCCATCGGCGGCAACGGAGTCGTAGCGGTGGCCTGGTGCCTCGGTTTCGCGGTGGTCGGCTATGCGTGGTCGCGGTCGCTGTTCCGGCGTAAGACCAACTGAGTCGGACGATGTCGCGGGCGCCCCGGTTCGCCGGGGCGCCCGCGCCCGCCGGATGCGCCCGGCGCCGACTCCGCACCTCCCGCCTCGGGGTCCGAGGCGGATCCGGCATGATCGAGGTTGGTGCCATTCGGAAGTAACCGGACAGGTTTCGGCCGATCGCCGCTGGACGTGAACAGAACAGGAGCGCCCCATGCCCGGACTGGATGAGAAGTTGCAGGACATCTACGCCGAAGTGCTGCAGCGCAACCCCGGCGAAGCCGAGTTCCACCAGGCGGTGCGCGAGGTTCTCGACAGTCTGGGTCCGGTGGTCGCGAAACATCCGCAGTACGTGGACGCTGCGGTGATCCGCCGGTTGTGCGAACCCGAGCGGCAGATCATCTTCCGGGTGCCGTGGGTCGACGACGCCGGGACGGTGCAGATCAACCGCGGCTTCCGGGTCGAGTTCAACTCGGCGCTCGGCCCCTACAAGGGCGGGCTGCGGTTCCACCCGTCGGTGTATCTGGGAATCG
The DNA here is from genome assembly GCF_000308855.1 of Nocardia veterana NBRC 100344. GTDB lineage: Bacteria > Actinomycetota > Actinomycetes > Mycobacteriales > Mycobacteriaceae > Nocardia > Nocardia veterana. Next base: position 33,497 of record NZ_BAGM01000132.1, read on the forward strand.
TGAAATTCCTCGGCTTCGAGCAGATCTTCAAGAATTCGCTCACCGGCATGCCCATCGGCGGTGGTAAGGGCGGATCGGATTTCGATCCAAAGGGCCGCTCGGACGCCGAGGTGATGCGCTTCTGCCAGTCCTTCATGACCGAGCTGTACCGGCATATCGGCGAACACACCGACGTGCCCGCCGGTGATATCGGCGTCGGCGGGCGGGAGATCGGCTATCTGTTCGGCCAGTACAAACGGATCACCAACCGGTACGAATCCGGCGTGCTCACCGGGAAGGGACTCAGCTGGGGCGGTTCGCAGGTCCGTCCCGAGGCGACCGGATACGGCACCGTGTTCTTCACCGAGCAGATTCTCGACCGCCGCGGCGACAGCTTCGAAGGCAAACGGGTGGTGATCTCCGGATCCGGGAACGTCGCGATCCACGCGGTCGAGAAGGTGCACCAGCTCGGCGGCACCGTCGTCGCCTGTTCCGATTCCTCGGGTTACATCGTCGACGACAAGGGCATCGATCTCGAACTGCTCAAGGAGATCAAGTACGAACGCCGCGGCCGCATCCACGAATATCCCGAATTATCCGGTAGCACGGCGTATTTCGTGGACTCCGGGTCGATCTGGGAGGTGCCGTGCGATATCGCGCTGCCGTGCGCGACCCAGAACGAACTCAACGGCGCCGATGCTCGCGTCCTCGTCGAGAACGGGTGCCGCATCGTCGCCGAGGGCGCCAATATGCCCTGCACCCCCGAGGCGACCCGCCTGTTCGCCGAGGCCGGCGTCACCTTCGCCCCCGGAAAGGCCGCCAATGCCGGCGGCGTCGCCACCAGTGCCCTGGAAATGCAGCAGAACGCATCCCGCGACTCGTGGAGTTTCGAACACACCGAACAACGCCTGGAGTCGATCATGCGCGGCATCCACGACCGGTGCCTGGAAACCGCGGAGGAGTACGGCACCCCGGGCGACTACGTCGCCGGCGCCAATATCGCCGGGTTCACCCAGGTCGCGGACGCCATGCTCGCGCTGGGCATCGTGTAAGTGGTGGTGCGCGGACGCGAGCGGGCATGATCGGCGGTATGGCGCTGTTCGGACGCGAGCCGGGTGGGTATCGGAGCAATCCGGCGCCGGCGGTCGGCACCCGCAGCCGCATCTTCGCCCGAGTTCGGGTCGGGCGGTGGGAGCTGGTGGTGCGGCGGACCATCGTCGAACCAGGTGGCGACAGCGGCTGGCACTACCACGACGGGACGCTGTTCGTACTGGTCACCGGCAGCACCCTGAATCACCCGGGGATGGACTGCGTACCGGTGACCTACCGGCCCGGCCGGATCTTTCGTGAGCCCGCGGGCGCCGCGCACGCGCACACCGCGCGCAATCGGAGCCGGAAACCGTTGCAGCTCACCGTCTTCTACATCCTTCCGGCCGGGAGCCCGCTGTCACGTCCGGCGCCGGCACCGGGCTGCGACCGGGCATGACGGTCGGCGGCGACCCGGTATCAGCCGAGAAGGGTGGGCAACAGATCGGGAAATTCGGTGAGGTCGCGCAGCACCGTATCCGCACCGGCCGCCCACAGCTGCTCCGCATCGCACGGACCGGTGGGCACGCCGACCGCGTGGGCGCCGGCGGTGCGGGCACCGCGCATATCCCCGACGTGATCGCCGACGTAGACGGCTGCCTCGTATTCGCGCAGCGCCGCGCCCTTCTGTTCGGCCCACAGGTCGCCGATCACGGCATCGACGGCGATGTCGAGGTGGGTGAGATGGAGTTCGGCGTTCGGCTCGTACTTCCCGGTGACGACGATGACGCGGCCACCGACGGCATGCACCGCCGCGGTCGCCGCGCGGGCGCCCCGCATCTCGACCGTGCCGGTGATCGCGAAATCCGGATACATCTCGCGATACAGGGCCGCCATCGCCGGAACCTCGGCGGCGGGGAACCAGTTGGCGAGCTCGTATTCCAGCGGCGGGCCGAGACGGGTGACGACCAGGTCACTGTCGATCGGCGTGCCGGTGCGCGCGGACAGCGCCCGGTAGCAGGCCCGGATACCGGGCCGCGAATCGATCAGCGTCATATCGAGGTCGAACCCGACCGTCGGCGGGCGGGTCACGACGCACCGCCGGGGGTGATCAATTGGCGGGCTGACAGGCGTCGCGCAGGGAACACGCGCCGCAGGAACTTCCACAACCACCGATATCGGCCGGAACGAGTTCGGCAATGGCCTCGGTCGCCGCATTCGCACCCGCGCCGAGGGTGAACAGCGCCACCACCAGCGCCACCACCGTGGCGATCACGCCGACCCAGACGCCCGCGACCAGCGCGATCGCACCGGCGGCGGCGAGCAGTAGGCCCGCACCGACCGAGGTGGGCCCGGCCACCCGGTTGGCCACCCGGAACGTCTCCTCGGTACTGAGGGCATCGTCGGTGTGCACACCGAAGAATCGATTGCGGGGCAGAGCGCCGGTCAGCCCCAGCACCCCGGTGACGACGGCGACGGCCGCCAGCAGAAACAGGATGAGCGCGACCACGAACACCCCGAATACGGTACTCCGGTATCAAACCGCCCCACCGGCGGGGCCGCGGCGGTCACGCCGACGGCCCCGCTCACCCCTTTTTGGGTGCTGACGTGCGCACGCTCTACCCTGAGGGGCGACGTTGTCCACAGACGTTCACCAGGGGAACTCGGCGACAAGAAGGCAGGATCGTGCAGGACACTCGTGCAACCGATACAACCGGCGCATCGACCGGTCGGAGCGACGGGCCCGGAAGCAGCCTGCCGAACTCTTCCGACGCAGCGGTCGACGGCGGCACTCCGGCGCACCGCTACAACGCCGAGCTGGCCGGCGCCATCGAGCGCAAATGGCAGCGGGTATGGGCCGAGCGTGGCACCTTCCACGCGCCGAACCCGGTGGGTCCGCTGGCCGGCGAGACCCCGGCGGACAAGCTGTTCATCCAGGACATGTTCCCCTATCCGTCCGGCGCGGGCCTGCACGTCGGTCACCCGCTGGGCTATATCGCCACGGACGTGTTCGCGCGCTATCACCGGATGCACGGTCGGAATGTGCTGCACGCCCTGGGCTACGACGCCTTCGGCCTGCCCGCGGAGCAGTACGCCGTCCAGACCGGTGCACACCCGCGGGTGACCACCGAGTCCAATATCGCGACCATGCAGCGACAGCTGGACCGGCTGGGGTTGGGCCACGACCGGCGCCGCTCGTTCGCGACCACCGATCCCGAGTTCTACAAGTGGACGCAGTCGATCTTCCTGCGCATCTACAACGCTTGGTACGACACGTCGGCGAACAAGGCCCGGCCGATCGCCGATCTGGTGGCCGAATTCGAATCCGGCGACCGGCCGACCCCGGACGGGCGCGCATGGGCCGATTTGACACCGGCCGAACAGGGCGCGATTCTGGACGATCATCGCCTGGTGTACCAGTCGGATTCGATGGTCAACTGGTGCCCCGGACTGGGTACCGTCCTGGCGAACGAGGAGGTCACCGCCGAGGGCCGCAGTGAGCGCGGCAACTTCCCGGTGTTCCGGAAGCGCTTGCGGCAGTGGATGATGCGCATCACCGCCTACTCCGATCGACTGGTCGACGATCTGGAGCTGCTGGACTGGCCGGACAATGTGAAAGCCATGCAGCGCAACTGGATCGGGCGGTCGCGGGGTGCGCAGGTCTCCTTCGCCGTGGCGCGGGCGACGGGTGCGGAGCAGGCAGCTCGCCCCGGCAGCACCAGCGCCGACGCGGCCGGCGAGAACATCGAGGTCTTCACCACCCGGCCCGACACGCTGTTCGGCGCCAGCTATGTGGTGCTGGCTCCCGAACACGATCTGGTGGACCGGTTGGTCGCCGATCGGTGGCCGGCCGACGTGGATCCCCGCTGGGTGTTCGACTCCGCCACACCCACCGAAGCCGTTGCGGCATACCGCAAGTCGATCGCGGCGAAATCGGATCTGGAGCGGCAGGAGAACAAGGAGAAGACCGGCGTCTTCCTGGGCGCCTACGCCACCAATCCGGTCAACGGCGCGCAGCTGCCGATCTTCATCGCCGACTACGTGCTGTCCGGCTACGGCACCGGCGCGATCATGGCGGTGCCCGGACACGACCAGCGGGACTGGGAGTTCGCACGCGCGTTCGGTCTGCCGATCGTGGAAGTCATTGCCGGCGGCGATATTTCGGAATCGGCGTACTCCGGCGACGGAACCCTGGTCAACTCGGACTTCCTGAACGGCCTGGATGTCGAAACCGCGAAGGCCACCGTGATCGAGCGGCTGGAGCGGGACGGCACCGGCAAGGGCACGGTGCAGTACAAGCTGCGTGACTGGCTGTTCGCGCGGCAGCGGTACTGGGGCGAACCGTTCCCGATCGTCTACGACGAGACCGGCGCCGCGCACGCGCTGCCGGAATCGATGCTGCCGGTGGAACTTCCGGAGGTGCGGGATTTCGCCCCGGTGACCTTCGATCCGGACGATGCCGACTCCGAACCGTCCCCGCCGCTGGCCAAGGCGACCGACTGGGTGAACGTCACCCTGGATCTGGGCGACGGCCCCAAGACCTACCGCCGCGACACCAACGTAATGCCGCAGTGGGCCGGTAGCTCCTGGTACCAGCTGCGCTACACCGACCCCACCAACACCGAGGCGTTCTGCGCGCCGGAGAACGAGCGGTACTGGCTGGGCCCGCGCCCGGCCGAACACGGTGCGAACGATCCGGGCGGCGTCGACCTGTACGTGGGCGGCGTGGAGCATGCGGTCCTGCACCTGCTGTACGCGCGGTTCTGGCAGAAGGTGCTGTTCGACCTCGGCGAGGTCTCCGGTCCGGAGCCGTACCGCCGGCTGTTCAACCAGGGCTACATCCAGGCCTACGCCTACACCGACGAACGCGGCGCGTACGTCCCGGCGGCGGAGGTGGTCGAGCGCGACGGGAAGTTCTTCTGGACCAACCCCTCCGGCACCGAGATCGAGGTCTTCCAGGAGTACGGCAAGATCGGCAAATCGCTGAAGAACGCCATCTCGCCCGACGAGATGTGCGATCTGTACGGCGCGGACACCTTCCGGCTGTACGAGATGTCGATGGGCCCGCTGGACACCTCACGCCCATGGGCGACCAAGGATGTCGTCGGTGCGCACCGCTTCCTGCAGCGCGTGTGGCGTCTGGTGGTCGACGAGGAATCCGGAGCGGTCCGGGTCACCGACGCCGAACCGGCGGATGCCACACTTCGCCTGCTGCACAAGACGATCGACGGAGTCGACGCCGACTACGCCGCCCTGCGCGACAACACCGCCGGCGCCAAGCTGATCGAGCTGACCAATCATCTGACCAAGCAGTACCCGCAGGGCGCACCGCGCACTGTGGTGGAGCCGTTGGTGCTGATGCTGGCCCCGATGGCCCCACATCTGGCCGAGGAGTTGTGGGAACGCCTGGGGCACACCACCGCCCTGGCACACGGGCCCTTCCCGGTCGCGGATCCCGCGCTGCTGGTGGAGGAGTCGGTGGAATATCCGATCCAGGTCAACGGCAAGGTGCGCAGCCGGGTCAGTGTCCCGGCCGACGCCGACGCGAAGGCGGTGGAGGCCGCGGCGCTGGCCGATGCGAAGCTGCTGGAATTCCTGGCCGGCAAGACCCCGCGCAAGGTCATCGTCGTTCCCGGCAAGCTGGTCAACGTCGTCGCGTAAGTGCCTGCGGCGGCCTAACTTTCACTTCGGCGGTAGCAGCACGTCGTCGAGTGTCACCAGCGAGAGGCGCCGTTCGCGGATGATGTCGACCATTCGGCCGTAACAGTGGGTGACGGCCGGATGGTTGGCGTGACCGATGACGATGGCCTGCGGATTGAAGTACTTCGTCGCCATCTGCACCAGATAGTCCTCGGTGATGATCGACGAATCCGACAGCGAGCCGTACCACAGCGTCGGCACGGTGTAGCCGAGGTCGGCGGCGATGCGGTCGACGACGGCATTGTGGAATCCGTACGGCGGTCGGTAGTACGGGGTGCCGTCGACGCCGAAGGTGTTGTGCAGGAACGCTTTCGTCCGGGCGAGTTGATCGGCGACCGCCCGGCCGGAGAGTTTGGTCAGCGCGGGATGGTCCCAGGTGTGGTTGCCCAGTTGAATCTGCCCGGCATCGACCAAGGGCCGCAACGCATCCCGATGCACGGTCCACGAGTCGTAGGCGGCGGTGACGAAGAAGGTGAAGCGCGCTCCGGTATCGCGGGCGAAGCGGATATAGGCCCCGACCACCTCGGGACTGGCCCCGTCGTCCACGGTCAGCGCGAGACTCGTGCCCGGACCCGGCAGCGCGGTGATGGTCCCGGCGGGCAGCGGCACCTTCGGCCCGCTCGGCGGTGGGAGTAGTAGCGGGGGTGGCGGCGCAGCGGAGGTGGTCGGCCGGACCGGCGCGGCCGCCAATCGTCGGTCCGTCCGGTCGGCACTGTGCGCGGAGGCACATCCGCTCATTGCGGCGACGGTCCCCGTCGCAAGCAGCATCAGCAGTTGCCGTCGGCTCGGTCCCACACCATCCATCACACGGTCACCCCTGGTCGGAGGCAGGTTCCGCCAAGATACCGCAGTGGCCACGGGATGCGCGGCCGCGGTGGCAACCGGCGTGTCGAGGGACCGATCGCGAACTCAGCGAGCGATGGGGCGCAACACTATTTCGGTGGGATGCGCGTCACGCGGGGTTTCGATCGCGGTCCGGACGGTCCGCGCCACCGTCTGCGGAGTGAGGAATTCGTTCGGGTCGTAGTCACGCCGTTCGGCGGCGACGATCGCGCGCTGCATATCGGTATCGATGCGGCCGGGGTGGATCGAGGTGACGCGCAGCCGCGGCTCCTCGAGCCGCAACGCATCGCCGAAGGCGCGCAGCCCGAATTTGCTCGCGGCGTAGACACCCCAGCCCGCATTCGCGCGCAGTCCCGCACCCGAATTGATCAGCAGCACATGGCCGCCCGCAGCACGCAGCGCGGGCAGCAGCAGGCGGGTCAGCTCGGCGACGGCGACGAGGTTGGCCTCCAACGTGTTTCGCCACATCTGGACCGAGGATTCGGCGATCGTGCCCAATTCGGCGACCCCGGCGTTGTGCACCAGTACGTCGAGCCGGTCGATGCCGGCAGTCGCCCGCGCCAGCGCGGGGTAGTCGGTCAGATCCACCGGCCACGGGACCGTGTCGGGCAGCTCCGCCCGGATATCGGTAAGAGATTCGGCGGACCGGGCGCCCAGCAGCAGTCGATGCGTTCCCGACAGCTCCCGCGCGATGGCTGCGCCCAACCCCCGGCCGGCGCCGGTGATCAGAGCGGTCGGCATATCGCGCGCAGCAGTGGAATCCGAAGATGCGGGCATGGGTTCACCGTAATCCCGCGCATCACGCGGACGCGCACCGGATGGTGGGGACGCCCAGGACAATCACATCGCCCCGGCGGACATCTGCCGCTCATCGGTGGCGAGCCGATGCCGATGGGTGTAATCAGTCTCGGGACCGTCCTACCGCGGTGGTCGCACCGGCGGCCGGGCCGGATACGGCCGATGACACAGAACGAGGCGATGAGGGTGGACACTGCCGAACAGGTGCCCAGATCGGAGCGCCCGCAGCCGACGGGGCGGGTGCGGCACGCAACGCCCGGGCGCCGCGCATATCTGAAGGTGACATCGCAGAATAAGGAGATGAACGGTCCCGGATTCACGCCCACCCAGCTGGCCGCCCGGGCCGCCTACCTGCTCCGCGGTAACGACCTGGGGACCATGACCAGCGCGGCGCCGAAACTCTATCCACACATGTGGAGCTGGGATGCCGCGTTCGTCGCGGTCGGGCTGGCGCCGCTGAGCGTGGAACGTGCGGTCGTCGAACTCGACACCCTGCTGTCGGCCCAGTGGCGCAACGGCATGATCCCGCACATCGTGTTCGCCAACGGCGTCGACGGCTATTTCCCCGGTCCGGCCCGGTGGGAATGCCGACGGTTGGCGGCCGACGCGCCCGCCGGGCCCGATACCTCCGGTATCACCCAGCCCCCGGTGCACGCGATCGCGGTGCAGCGCATCCTCGATCATTCGCGCCGGCACGGCCGCACCACCCGGGCAGTGGCCGCGGAGTTCCTCGATCGGCGGTGGGTGGATCTGATGCGCTGGCATCGCTGGCTCGCCCATGCCCGCGACCCCAAACAGCACGGCCGGATCACGCTGTATCACGGCTGGGAATCCGGTATGGACAACTCGCCGCGCTGGGACCGGGCCTACGCGAATGTCGTGGTCGGCGATCTGCCGCCCTATCGGCGCGCCGATGTCGACCTGGTCGACCCGACCCAGCGCCCCACCGATCGGGAGTACGACCGCTATCTGTGGCTGGTGGAGCAGATGCGCCGGTGCGGATACGACGATTTCCAGCTGGCCTCCACGATGAGTTTCGCGGTGGAGGATGTCTTCGTCACGGCGATCTTCGCCTTGGCCTGCGAGGTCCTGGCCGGCATCGGTGAGGACTACCGGATGCCGCATGCCGACGTCCGGAAACTCTACGAATGGGCCGACTATTTCCGGGCCGGGGTCATCGCCACCACCGATCCCCGCACGGGCGCCGCCCGCGACTTCGATGTGCGCGCCGATCAGTGGATCGGCACCGAAACGCTGGCCATGTTCGCACCACTGCTGTGTGGTGGCCTGCCGCGCGCCACCGAACGCGGGCTTCTGCGCTTGTTCGAGGGCCCTCGATTCTGCGGTCACCCGGATCTGCGCTATGCGCTGCCGCCGTCGACTTCGCCGGTGGCCAAGGGCTTCCGTCCGCGCGAATATTGGCGCGGGCCGGTCTGGCCGGTGATGAGCTGGCTGTTCTCCTGGGTCTTCGCCCGCCGGGGCTGGGCCGAACGCTCCTTCATGCTGCGGGCCGAAGGGCTACGCCAGGCGGGGGACGGTAGTTTCGCCGAGTACTACGACCCGTTCACCGGCGAGCCGCTGGGAAGTATGCAACAGTCGTGGACGGCGGCCGCCGTCCTGGACTGGCTCGGCTGAGCGCGTACCCGCAGCTATCATTTTCCACAGACCACCTGTTCAACTCTGGCCCCGCGAGCATCGGCTGTTTACTCTCGTATCCATGTATCGACGCACCGTGGCTCGTCCGAAAGTTCGTCGCTTCACCGCAGCCCTGCCGCTGCTCGCGGTTGCCGGCATATTCTCGGCAACCGGAATCGCCACCGCCGCACCCACCGGGCCGGACGTATCGTCCTGGCAACATGTCGACGGTCGTTTCATCGACTGGTTCGCCGTGCGCGCCTCCGGCCACAGCTTCGCCATGGTCAAGGCGACCGAGGGGCTGAACTACGTGAATCCGTACTTCGTCCCGGACAGCCTGCTCATGCGAGCCGCCGGGGTGGCACGGGGCACCTACCACTACGCCCATCCGGAGCTTCCACCCGAACCGCAGGCCGCGCTGTACGCCACGGTCGTCCTCGGCCAGAACGGGCCGCTGGATCTGCCACCGGTGCTCGATATGGAGAATTCCGGCGGCCTACCCCCGGCGGCACTGATCGACTGGACCCACCGCTACCTGACGACGGTGCAGGCGCTGACCGGCCGGGTGCCGATCATCTACACCTACCCGAGGTTCTGGCAGACGGCGATGGCCGATTCCGACCAATTCCATCAATATCCGCTGTGGATCGCCGATTACCGCGGTAATCCCCAGCCCGAGGTGCCGGGCGGCTGGCCGGCGTGGACCTTCTGGCAGACCACCGATTCCGGCCGGGTGCCCGGGATCGCGGGCAATACCGACCTGAACGTCTACAGCGGTGCGCAGGGCAATTTCGCCCAGTACGCGAATATGCCGTTCAGCGGCAGTTCGGGTGGTTAGAGGATTTGTGACAGGAACTGCTGCAGGCGCGGGGTCCGTGGATCGTCGAACAGCCGATCCGGAGACCCCGATTCCACCACCTTGCCGCGGTCCATGAAAACCACACCGTCGGATACCGAACGCGCGAAACCCATTTCGTGGGTCACCACGATCATCGTCATTCCGCCGGACGCCAGATCCGCCATCAGCGACAGCACCCCTTTGACCAACTCCGGGTCCAGCGCCGAGGTCGCCTCGTCGAACAGCATCAGTTCGGGCTTCATCGCCAGCGCGCGGGCGATCGCCACCCGCTGCTGCTGACCGCCGGACAGATTCGCCGGGCGGGTGTCGGCGCGTGCGGCCAGTCCGACCGCCTCGAGCTGTTCCAGGGCGAGCGCCCGCGCGGCCTCCTTGCTCAGGCCGTGCAATTTGCGCGGGCCAAGCGCCACATTCTCGGCGACGGTCTTGTGTGGAAACAGATTGAAGTGCTGGAACACCATCCCGATGCGCCGGCGCAGCCGGTCCGGATTTTCCCCGAGAACCGACACCCCGTCGATCAGCACATCGCCGGAATCGGGTTCGTGCAGGCGATTCAGCACACGCAGCAGGGTGGACTTGCCCGAGCCCGAGGGACCGATGACCGTCGTGGTGTGCCCGGCCTCGACATGGATGTCGACCCCGCGCAGCACCTGGTTGTTGCCGAGGGTGAGATGCAGATCGACCCCCGTCAACGAGGAGCTGCGAGGCGTGTCGCGCCCCGTCCCGGCCCGGTCGCTCGCGCCCTTGTCCGCTCGGTCGCTCACGCCGTTATCCGCTCGGTCGCTCACGCCCTTGTCCGCTTGGTCGCTCACGCTCCGCGTCCTTCCGTGATGACGGCCTGTTCGATTTGGTCGGCCGCTGCTTCCGCCCGGCCGGTCCGCAAGCGGCGATCGATGTAGTTCACCAGGTGGGTCAGCGGAATGGTGAGCAGCAGGTACACCAGACCGGCGGCGACCAGCGGTGAGAGGTTCCCGGTCTGCGAATTCAGATCGCGGCCGACGGCGAACAATTCGCGCTGTGAGGCGAGCAATCCGAGGAAGTAGATCAGCGAGGAATCCTTGATCAACGCGATGAACTGATTCATCAGCGCCGGCAGTACGCGCCGCACGCCCTGCGGAATCACCACCAGCGTCATGGCTTGGCGGTAGCCGAACCCGATCGCTCGCGCGGCCTCCAACTGCCCCGGTTCCACCGACTGGATGCCGGAACGGAAGATCTCACCGATGTACGCCGACGCCAGCAACGCCAAGGCGACCGCGCCCAGCCAGTAGGGATTGTTGCCCGTGAGGCCCTTCACCACCGGCCCGATACCCAGACCGATCAGCAGTATGATCACCACCGCCGGCAAGCCACGGAAGATGTCGGTGTAAACCCTTGCGGGCCAACGCAACCAACGCGTGCGCGAGATCCCCGCCACCGCGAGCAGGATGCCGATCAGCGTGCCGAGCACACCCGAAACCAGCGCCAGAATCAGGGTATTCGGCAGGCCGGTCTTGAAGAGGTCGGGAAATGCCTTGCGGTACAACGACCAGTCGAAGAACGTGTCCTTCAACTGCGCGACCGTGGATTTCGGCGCGTTCTGCCGGTCGGTGTGCTGATGTTCGGCGGCGATCTTCTCGAAGTCCGGCAGCTGCGGCATCGGTGCGGCTTTCGACCCCGGCTTCCAGCCCGGCGGCAGTGGCCGCGGCACCCAGTCCGAGTAGAGCTTGGCGTAGGTCCCGTCGGCGATCACCGCGTCGAGTCCGGCGTTCAGCGCGTCGATCAGTGGCTGATTGTTCTTACGGACCGCCCAGGCCGTGAAATTGTCCAGGCTGAACGTGTTCTGCACGATCGAGGTGGGATCACCCGGTTTGATCGCGCCCGTGGCCTGCTGTGAGGGCGCCACCCAGGCATCGATCTGCCCGGTCTTCAGATTGGCGTAGGCGGTGTTGTAATCGGGAAACTTCACCGCGTCCAAATGCAGGGTGCCGGTGACGTATTCGTCCTGCACGGTGCCCTGCACCACGCCGATCCGGGTGCCCGGCTTCAGATCGGAGAACCCCTGGATCGCGCTGCCGTTGGGTACCACCAGCGAGAAGTAGCCGAAGTCGTAGCCGTTGGTGAAACCGACCTGCTGCCGCCGGGCATCGGTGGTGGTGATGCTCGACGACCCCACGTCGAATCGTCCGGTCGCGACCAGCGACAACAGCGACGCGAATTCGGTACCGGAGAACTGCACCCGCAGGCCGAGCTTGGCGCCGATGGCCTTCAGCAGTTCGTTGTCGAAGCCGGTGAAGGTGCCCGAGGAATCGACACAGATACTCGGCGGCGCGTCCGAGAGCGTGCCCACGCTCAGCACGCCGGGCTGCGACAACCCGAGTTTGCCGATGTCGATGGAGTTCAACGGCACCGTCGTCGCGGTGGTGTAGCGGTCGGTCCCGGCCGTCGCACCGCTCGCCAATTTGGTCGGCGCCGGCGAGGCGGCGGCCGGCCCCGGCGGCGCGCACAGATTCGCGGCCTGTGACGAGCCGCCCTCGTCGGAGCTGCAGGCGACGGCGAACAGCAGCATCATCGCCGCCATCAGCGCGATCAGCGCACGAGGGCGCGAGACGGGCAAACGGGCCATAGCCGAGCACCCTATCGGCCGCCTCGGCGTGTCGGACGTCACCGGCGCGCCGCGACGGCCTTGCGGTGCTGCTACCGCACCCCGGAAGAAATGGAATCCGGGTGATTCGAGCGGGCCGGGATCACGCGATACCGGACACCGGCTCCGGATTCACCGAGTCGCGCCAGGCGATGGCCTGTTCGACCTCGGTCAGGTCGTAGTCGGGCCCGCCGACTCCGACGGTGAACAGCGTCGCCCCGGCCCGCACCAGTTCCGGCGCCTTCTCCGCACCCGGCCAGTCCACCGACCGTTCGATCCGGCCCGGATCCGAACCCACCGCCGCGCAGTGCTCGGCGAGGATCTTCGACTTGCGTTCCAGCACATCGACCTGCGCGAAGGTATGCCAGATATCGGCATACTCGGCGACCAGCCGCAATGTCTTCCGTTCGCCGCCACCACCGATCAGGATCGGAATCTTGCGCACCGGCGCCGGATTGAGTTTGCCCAGCCGGGCGTCGATCCGGGCGAGATATTCCTTCAGCAGCGCCAAACGCGTTCCGGGCGTACCGAAGTCGTAGCCGTACTCGTCGTAGTCCTTCTGGAACCACCCGGCCCCGATTCCCAGGATCAGCCGGCCACCGGAGATGTGGTCGACGGTGCGGGCCATATCGGCGAGCAGATCGGGATTGCGGTAGCCGCCGCCGGTCACCAGGGCGCCCAGTTCCACCCGCTCGGTTTGTTCGGCGACCGCGGCGAGCATGGTCCAGCATTCGAAGTGGGCGCCGTCCGGATCACCGTAGAGCGGATAGAAGTGGTCCCAGTTGAAGACGATGTCCACGCCCGCGTCCTCGGCCCGTCGCACGGCATCCCGGATCAACCCGTACTCGGGAGCATGCTGGGGTTGCAGCTGCACTCCGATGCGAACCGGTCGACTCATCGCTTGCTCCTTCGTCCAATGAGCTGTTGGCACGGCCGGTCGGCGGCCGTTGCCGAGGCTACTCGTCGCGCCCGCGCGACGCCCGGTCCGCGACCGTCGCGCCCACCACCGCGCCGCTGCGTAGGATGCGATGGACCCAACGCCCTCTACTCGGATCGTCCGGCACGTTCCTGCCGGTGAAGGGATTGATTCACCATGGCCACGGTCACCTTCGACCACGCCACCCGGCTGTATCCGGGCGGCACGAAACCCGCCGTCGACAAGCTGAATCTCGAGATCGCCGATGGCGAGTTCCTGGTGCTGGTCGGGCCGTCCGGCTGCGGTAAATCCACCTCGTTGCGCATGCTGGCCGGGCTCGAGGAGGTCAACGCAGGCCGAATCCTGATCGGCGACAAGGACGTAACCGACGCCGAACCCAAACAGCGGGATATCGCGATGGTGTTCCAGAACTACGCGCTGTATCCGCATATGACGGTGGCGGAGAACATGGGTTTCGCGCTGAAGATGGCCAAGGTGCCCAAGGCCGAGCGGAATCAGCGGGTACTGGAGGCGGCCAAGCTGCTCGATCTGGAGCAGTTCCTCGACCGCAAGCCCAAGGCGCTCTCGGGCGGACAGCGCCAGCGCGTGGCGATGGGACGGGCGATCGTGCGGCAGCCGCAGGTCTTCCTGATGGACGAACCGTTGTCGAACCTGGATGCCAAACTGCGCGTGCAGACCCGCACCCAGATCGCACAGTTGCAGCGGCGACTCGGCACCACGACGGTCTATGTCACCCATGACCAGGTCGAGGCGATGACCATGGGCGACCGGGTGGCGGTGCTGAAGGACGGTCTGCTGCAGCAGTGCGCCGCACCGCGCGACCTGTACCGGGACCCGGCGAATCTGTTCGTCGCCGGATTCATGGGTTCGCCGGCGATGAACCTGTTCACGCTACCGCTCTCGGACGGCGCGGTGACCCTCGGCGGACACGCCGTGCCGGTGCCGCGCACGGTGGCCGACGCCGCCGCGGAGACGGTCGTGGTGGGTATCCGCCCGGAGCATTTCGAACCGGCCGCCGGCTCGGACGGTATCGCGATGGAAATCGACGTGGTCGAGGAGCTGGGCTCCGACGCCTACATCTACGGCCGCACCCTCGGCGAGGCGGGCAGTGGCGAAACCATCGTGGCTCGCGCCGACTGGCGCAATCCCCCGCAGAAGGGTGACAAGCTCACCCTCACCACCGATTCCGAGCACATCTACTTCTTCGATCCGGACACGGGTGCGCGGCTGACCTAGACGCCGGCCGAGCCGGTCATCGCGGCGTGGTCGCGCCCTGCGTCCCGCCGCGAGACCGGCGCCAGTCCCGGTTGATCCGGACCCGGATGTCTTCGAGTCCGACCTCCTCACCCCCGGCACTGCGCAATTCCACCCGCACCGGTTCGCCGGTGGTGTCCGCCACCCGCTCCAGGGGCGGCACTCCGTCCTGCAGATATTTGTCGCCCCACTGCCACAGGGCGAAAATCGCGGGGAGCAGATCCCGGCCCATCTCGGTGAGCACATATTCGTGGCGGGTGCGCTTGCCTTCCTCGCGGTAGGGCTGTTTGCGCAGCAGCCCGGCCTCGGTCAGTTTCCGCAGCGCGGCCGCCGCCGCGGCGTCGGTTATTCCCACGCGTGCGGCGAAGCCGTCGAAACGCGTTGTCCCGTAGATGGTCTCGCGCAGAATCAGCATGGCCGAACGGGCGCCGACGATGTCCAGCGCCTTGACGATGGAACAGCCGTCCGGCTTCCACGAATCGAGATCGCGCAAGGGTCCTTCCAGCTTTGCGGGCATGATTCTCATCATACCAACTCTGACTTGTCACAACTAAGGTCAGGTCCTAGCCTGGCTATAGAGCAACTTAGTCAGATCGTCGCAACGGCGCGATACCCGGAGGAATGCCATGAGAGACGCAGTGATCGTCGAGGCCGTACGCACCCCGATCGGCAGGGGGAAGGCCACCGGTGCGCTGCACGACGTGCACCCGGTCGACCTGTTCGCCCACAGCCTGCGCGAGGTGGTCCGGCGCAGCGGCATCGACCCCGCGCTGATCGACGACGTCATCGGCGGTGTGGTCACCCAGGTCGGGGAACAGTCCGTCAACGTCACCCGCCGCGCCGCACTCGCGGCCGGATATCCGGAGTCGGTGCCGGCCACCACCGTCGACCGGCAGTGTGGCAGCAGTCAGCAGGCCATCCACTTCGCCGCCCAGGGCGTCCTGGCCGGGGCCTACGACATCGTGGTGGCCGGCGGCCTGGAATCGATGAGCCGGGTGCCGATGGGCTCGAACGTGCTCGGCGCCGCCGATATCAACGGTGTCGCCTTCGCCGAACGGTATCCGGAGGAGTTGGTGCCGCAGGGGATCAGCGCGGAACTGATCGCCGCCCGCTGGGGGATCTCCCGCACGGCCATGGACGAGTTCTCCCTCGCCAGCCACGAAAAGGCCGCCGCCGCAACGAAGAACGGGGCGTTCGAGGCACAGCTGGCGCCGGTGGCGGGCCTGACCGCCGACGAGGGAATCCGCCTCGGCAGCACGCTGGACACCCTGGCCGGCCTGCGGCCCGCCTACTACAGCGAGGCCTACGCCGCGCGGTTTCCCGAGATCGGCTGGAATGTAACCGCCGCCAATGCCAGCCAGATCAACGACGGCAGCGCGGCGGTGCTGATCATGACCAGCGAGAAGGCTCGCCAACTCGGCCTCACGCCGCTGGCGCGGCTGCACAGCTTCGCGGTCGCCGGCGACGATCCGCTGCTGATGTTGACCGCGATCATTCCGGCGACGCGAAAGGTGTTGCAGCGCTCCGGATTGTCGCTGGCGGATATCGATCTGTTCGAGGTCAACGAGGCATTCGCCGCGGTGGTGCTGGCATGGGCCGCCGACACCGGCGCGGATCTGTCGCGGGTGAACGTCAACGGCGGGGCGATCGCCCTGGGGCATCCGCTCGGCGCCTCCGGGGCGCGGCTGGCCACCACCCTGGTGCACGCCCTGCACGAGCGGGGCGCTCGCTTCGGACTGCAAACCATGTGCGAGGCAGGTGGTTTGGCGAATGCCACCATCTACGAACGGCTCTGATCCTCGGGCCGACGCGACGACCAGCGCGACCGCGTAACCGAGCAGCCGGGCCTCGGCGAGCAGCGGCAGGATGAGCAACGCGTAACGCCGGGCCCGGCGTCGTTCGCACAACGCGCGCGGGGTCCACCCCACCCGGCCGGCGGCAGCGCACCGACCAGGGCCTGCAAAGCCAGGGCGTCAGTCGGCCGGTCCCGGACACGTGCGCTGCGGCGCCATATCGCGGGACGGCAGGCCGTACCGCCGGCGATGGCTAGGCTGACTCGGGTGAGCGACCTCGATCCGGCATCGGCCCTGGTGTACGCGATTCCACTGCGCACTCGCTTCCGTGGCATCACCCTGCGCGAGGGAATGCTGCTCGAAGGGCCGCGCGGGTGGGGCGAGTTCTGTCCGTTCATCGAATACGACGACCACGAGGCCGCCCACTGGCTCGCCACCACCGTCGAGCAGATCGAGACCGGGTGGCCGGAACCGGTTCGGGACCGCATCCCGGTCAACTGCACGGTGCCGGCCGTCGGCCCGGAACGCGCCTACGCGATCGTTGCCGAATCCGGTTGCCGTACAGCAAAAGTCAAAGTGGCCGACCATCCCGGATCACTGGCCGAAGATATCGAGCGGGTGGCCGCGGTGCGCGATGCGCTCGGTCCCGGCGGCGCCGTCCGGGTCGATGCCAACGCGGTCTGGGACGTCGATACCGCTGTGACGAATCTGCGCCGGATCGACCGGGCCGCACAGGGTTTGGAGTATGCCGAGCAGCCCTGCCGCACCGTCGAGGAGCTGGCCGCGGTGCGGCGGCGGGTCGACATCCCCATCGCCGCCGACGAATCGATCCGCCGGGCCGAGGATCCGCTACGGGTCGCGGTGGCCGGCGCGGCCGATATCGCCGTGCTGAAATGCACGCCACTCGGGGGCGTGCGGCGGGCGCTGCGGGTGGCGGCGGCGGCCGGGTTGCCCTGCGTGATCTCCTCGGCACTGGAGACCAGCGTCGGCCTCTCCGCTCAGCTCGCCCTCGCGGGCGCCCTACCCGAACTCGACCATGCCTGCGGGCTCGGCACGGTCGCCCTGTTCGACGGGGATGTGGTCGCGCAACCGCTGCGACCGGTCGGTGGCTACCTCAAGGTGCCGCGCACCCCACCGGCGCCGGACCCGGAACTCCTGCAGCGGTTCCGCCACCCCGATCCCGACCGTGTGGTGTGGTGGCGCAAACGATTGGACCGGGTGCGTCGACTGCTCGCCTGACCAGGAACGAGGGCCGATTCGAGGGTGTTCCCGCCGCCCGCGCTGTGATTAGCTGATCGTGTGCTAACGGCAGTTCCCAGGTGCTCGAACACACGACAGGAGTTCTGCTATGCCCACCCGTGATACTGCGTGGCCGCAGGGTACGCCCTGTTGGGTCGACTGTTCGGTCGACGACCCGCAGGCGGCCCGCGACTTCTACTCCCGGTTGCTGAATTGGGAGATCATGGACAGCCCGCCCGAGGCCGGCGGATATCTGATGGCCATGCTCGGCGGTAGACCCGCCGCCGGGATCGGGCCCAAGATGGGCGAGGCCCCGATGCCCTCGGTGTGGACCACCTACCTCGCGGCCGACGACGTCGACGCGATCGCCGCGGCCATCTCCGCCGCCGGCGGCAGCGTCTTCGTCCCGCCCTTCGATGTCATGGATGTCGGCCGCATGTGCGTCGCCGCTGACCCGACCGGTGGAGTCTTCGGCGTGTGGCAGGCCAAGGCGCACACCGGCGCCGGCATCTACAACGAGCCCGGCTCCTACTGCTGGAACGAACTGCACACCCGCGACTACGTCACCGCCCAGGAGTTCTACCGCCGCGTCTTCGGCTGGACCTTCGACGAGATCGGCGACGGCGAGAACTTCGTCTACTCGACCTTCTCCCCGCCCGGCGCCGATGTCGCCGGCGGCATCATGGATGCCGGCAACCTGCCCGGCGACACCCCGCCGTACTGGCTCACCTGGTTCCAGGTCGCCGGTACCGACGAATCCCTCTCGCGGGCAACGGAACTGGGGTCCACTGTTCTGATGGGTCCGGACGACACCCCGTTCGGCCGCTCCGCGGTCGTCCAGGCCCCGCAGGGTGAGATCTTCGGGCTCATCGACCCGACCGTGCGGTCCGCCGCGGCGCCCGGACAGTAGCGCTCCCGCGTCCCGGGCCGCGGCGGCACGGGACGCGCCGGCGCTGGTTCAGCCCACGCGGGCGCCACAGTCGTGCAAAGTGGCGCGTAGGAGCAGGGCGGCTTCGGGGCCGATGATCCCGTCGACCAGCTCGAGATAGCGGGTACAGAACTCCGGGCCGTGCGGCGCGTAATCCGCGCCGGGCGGCTCCAGGTGGTGGGCGAGTTCGTGCAGGATGACCAATTCGCGCAGGGCCCAAGCGGTTCCGCCGGTGTGCAGCGGCACCGCGAGCACACCGCGGCCGGTTTCGTAGTGGGCCGCGGCAGCACCGGCCCGGGCCCGCACCGTGAGCGGCGCTTCGGCCCGAACCCACCGGGCGCGAACCCAATTCAGCGCGAGCACCCGATCGACGTACTCCTGCACCGATTCGACCGAGGCGAACTTCCGCTCGATCGGCAGGGTGAGGTGCGATCCGTGCAGTTCGACCGTGCGCGCGCCGAACTCCTCGGCGCGGTCGAACATGCGGCGCACCAGCCCCTCGGCATCGTAGACCCGGCTACGCTGCGAATCACGCTGCGTCACAGGGCTTTCCCGTAAACTCGTACGTGCCGACCGCGGAGCCGGTGTCGGGCGATCGTCCGCGCGCGGTAGCCGACAACGGCCGGCGGTCGCGGACGGCTCATGCGCCCGGCGCTTCGAGACGTCCGCGGGCCGAAGGCAATTCCGGGGACAATCCCAGCCGGGCGGTGCGGCCGGCGCGGTCGCCCGCGCGCCGGGCGGCCGGGGAGTAGCCGGTGGATTCCTGCGGGCCGCGCCAGGTGCCGCGCGCTTCGGAGGTGCGGGCGTAGAAGTCGGTCAGTTCGAGGTCCTTGTTGCGCAGGGCGAGGGCGGTTCCGGCCGGGGACTCGGCGGCGGCGGTGTCGTCGCGGACCGCCTCGGCCTCCACATCGGCCTTCACCGCCGCCAACCGTCGGCCGATGCGGTCGGCGAACGCCATCTGGAAATTCAGTCGCGCGGTCACGGCTGCGACAGGGGCCTGAATGCGACGCTGCACCTTCCGGCCCCAGCGGGTCTCGACCACGATCTTCTCCACCGTCGCCGATCGGTAGGCACCGGATTTGATGTAGTGGTCGGAGGCCCGCACCATCTGCACCAGCAAACTCGTGTACAGCGCCTCGCAGGTCGCGATATCGGTGTCGAAGCCGTACGCGTAGACCTGGGTGGACGTGCGGGTCACGTCGCAGCGCACATCGTTGGCGGCGGCGATCGCCACGAACAACTGCACGTAGGTGCGCAGGCCCTTCTTACCGGCCTCCCCGATCGGGACGACCTTCTGGATCGGCGTCGGCCGTCGCTCCCGGCCGGCGATATGGGCGCGGGCCACCGCCAGGTCGATCGACGAACGGGTGGCCAGGCGCTGGGCGGCCGCCATGAACGCCTCGGCCTCGTGCTCGTTGTCGGTCGACTCGGCCTGACGCAACAGCCCACCGATCCGGGTGAGCAACTTGTCCTGGGGCAACTGGGTCGACATCGAGCGCCAGCCTACGAGACGACACCGACAACCGGCGCCGGCCTGCGTAACCACGCAGGGCGGTGCGGACGCCGAATCCCACCCGGCGGGAGCAACGACCGGAGGCGGCAGCCTGCGTAACCACGGAGGGCGGGGCGGACGCCGAATCCCACCCGGCGGGAGCAACGACCGGAGGCGGCAGCCTGCGTAACCACGGAGGGCGGGGCGGACGCCGAATCCCACAGAGCAGCCGAACAATGTATCTTGCCTTGTGCAACCGGCGCAGTGTGCGGGCGCTCACGCGTGGCAACTGTGTTCGTTACGACCCTGGAGTATCGATGGCTTTGAACAAGGCGTCCTCGGACAAGGCTCTGACGCGGGCCACGTCGCGGCGCTCGTCCCTCGTGTCCCGTGCCGCGCTGGCCGCTGCCTCGGTCGCGCTGCTCACCGCCGGACTCACGAGTGCGTGTTCGAGCGGGGACGGTAGCAACCCGACCACTCAGAATCTGGGTGGCCGCGGCCCGATCACCTACGTCGAGGGTAAGGACACCACCGAGACGGGCGCGGTCAAGCAGCTCATCGACCGCTGGAACGCCGCGCATCCGAACGAGCAGGTCACCTTCAAAGAGCAGTCCAACGACGCCTCCCAGCAGTACGACGATCTGGCCCAGCACATGCGGGCCAAGCAGTCCGACTACGACGTGATGGCGCTGGACGTGCCGTGGACCGCGGAGTTCGCGGCCAAGGGCTGGATTCAGCCGCTGAAGGACTCCTTCGCTCTCGACACCTCCACACTGCTGTCGCCGACCGTCGCCAGCGCCACCTACCAGGGCACCCTGTACGCCGCACCGCGCAACACCAACGGCGGCCTGCTGTACTACCGCAAGGATCTGGTCCCGAATCCGCCGAAGACCTGGCCGGAACTGCTGGCCGACTGCAACATCGCGCGCGATCACGGAATCGGTTGCTACGCGGGGCAGTTCGCGCCCTACGAAGGTTTGACGGTGAACGCGGCCGAGGTGATCAACGCCTACGGCGGCTCGTTCGTCGGCCCGGACGGCAAGACCGCGACCGTGAATTCCCCGCAGTCCCGCGCGGGCCTGCAGGTGCTCACCGACGCCTACAAGAACGGCGACATCCCCAAGGAGGCCATCTCCTTCAAGGAGCCGGAGAGCCAGAACGCCTTCGCCTCGGGCAAACTGCTGTTCCTGCGCACCTGGCCGAACTTCTACGGCGTGGCGCAGGCCGATTCGTCGGCGGTGAAGGGCAACTTCGGGGTCTCCCCGCTGCCCGGTAAGGACGGCATCGGCGCCTCGACGCTCGGTGGGTACAACGCCGCGATCAGCGCGTATTCCAAGCACAAGGCCACGGCGCTGGACTTCCTGCGCTTCCTGATCAGCGAGGATGCCCAGCGCATCGTCGCCGAGGGCGCGTTCCCGTCGGTCCGGTCGTCGATGTACGACGATCCGGCGCTGATCGCGAAGTTCCCGTACCTGCCCGCGCTCAAGGATTCGATCGCCAGCGCCGTGCCGCGTCCGGTGACGCCGTTCTACCCGGCGGTGTCGAAGGCCATCCAGGACAACGCATATGCTGCC
Organism: Nocardia veterana NBRC 100344; assembly: GCF_000308855.1. Taxonomy (GTDB): domain Bacteria; phylum Actinomycetota; class Actinomycetes; order Mycobacteriales; family Mycobacteriaceae; genus Nocardia; species Nocardia veterana. The sequence continues at coordinate 55,175 of NZ_BAGM01000132.1, forward strand.
CTGACCGGTAAGAAAACCGTCGATGAGGCGATCATCGGCATGCAGAAGGGCATCGAAGCCGCCGGCTCCTGACCCTGTCCGCAGTCTGCCCCGTAGGAGAGTTTGAACGTGTCGAATCCTTCGGGTGCGACCGATCTCGCGCCACCCGACGATCAGCCGGAGAGCCCGAAGCCGCAGCGCGACAACAACTCCCGAGGCCTGCGGTGGACGCCGCAGGGCTCGGGCCGCGCGTGGTTGTTCGTCGCACCGGTGTTGGTGGCCTTGGCGGTCGTCATCGGCTATCCGGTGATCCGCGCGGTGGTCATGTCCTTCCAGAAGGACGCCGGTCTCGACCCGGCCACCGGCATGTTCGTCGAGGGCGGCAACGCCGGGTTCAGCAACTACACGCATTGGCTGCTGCAGCAGTGCACACTGCCGGGCGGCGGCACCGAGGCCTGCCCGACGGGCAATCTGGGTTCGCAGTTCTGGGCGGCCATCGGGATCACCCTGCTGTTCACCGTGATCACCGTGACCTTGGAGGCCACCATCGGCCTCGGCATGGCGACGGTGATGGGTAAGACCTTCCGCGGCCGCGCCCTGCTGCGTGCCGCCGTGCTGATTCCGTGGGCGATTCCGACCGCGGTGACGGCGCGGTTGTGGGAGTTCATGTTCCAGTACGACGGCGTGGTCAACCGCGTACTGCACACGCACATCCTGTGGCAGACCGATCCGATGTGGTCGCGGTTCGCGGTGATCATCGCCGACGTCTGGAAGACCACGCCGTTCATGGCGCTGCTGATTCTGGCCGGGCTGCAGGTGATTCCGAACGACGTGTACGAAGCGGCCAAGGTGGACGGCGCCTCCGCGTGGCAGCGGTTCACCCACATCACGCTGCCGCTGCTGAAGCCGGCGCTGCTGGTCGCGGTGCTGTTCCGGACCATGGACGCCCTGCGCCTCTACGATCTGCCGGCCATCATGACGCAGGGCAACCCGGCGACCCGGACGATCTCGATCCTGGTCGTCGATCAGGTGCGGCAGGGGCAGAACAGCGCGGCCGCGCTCTCGGTGCTCACCTTCCTGATGATCTTCGCGGTGGCATTCGTCCTGGTGAAGGTGCTGGGAGCGAATGCGGTGGCGACGCAGGAAGAACTTCGGAGGAAGCCATGAGTTACCCTCGCGCAGCGCTCATGGGGGCCGACCGGGTGCGGGTGTCCCGCAAGTCACGGAAGGCCCACTGATGACGACTGCCACCACGCCGGCCACCGCCACTGCCACCGCGCCGCGGACGGCACGCAAGCCGTGGCGATCCGCCCGGACCTACATCGGCGCCCTGATCGTGCTCGTCTGGGGTCTGGGCCCGTTCTACTGGATGGCGGTGACCGCCTTCCGCGACGCGGACTACACCTTCGACAACACCCCGTGGCCCACCCACCTGACGTTCGAGAACTTCCGCAACGCCTTCGACACCAGTCGCGGTAACGACTTCGGGCGGGCGGTGCTCAACAGTGTGATCATCGGCGCGGCCACCACGGTGATCGGCCTGCTGATCGGCATGATGGCCGCATATGCCTTGGCGCGCATCGCTTTCCGCGGGAAGACGCTGGTGGCCGG
>NZ_BAGM01000131.1 GCF_000308855.1 Nocardia veterana NBRC 100344
TGGTGGACCCGGCTCGCACTGACCATGGGCGTGGAGCTGTGGCTGCTGTCCTGGGCCCCGGGTCAGGGCACCGAACCGCACGATCACGGTGGCGCCTCCGGATCGTTCACCGTCTCGATCGGCGAGCTCGACGAGGACTTCCGGCACGGCACCGGCCCCGTCCGCTCGACCAGCTGGCGCACCGGCGACACGGTCGCCTTCGGGCCGGAGCGCGCCCATCAGCTGCGCAATCGCAGTCCGCGGCCGGCGGCGACCGTGCACGCCTACTCCCCGCCGCTGCGACCGGTGCGGGAGTACCGCACCCTGGCCGATTTCAGCGGTGTGTGACCATGGGTGACCACGCCGGGAACACCCGATCGCACGACCGCTCAGGAGTGACAGGGATGAGTGCCGAGGATCTGCTCGCACAGGCGCGCGCCGGACTGGACCGGGTCGAGCCCGCCACCGCGGCACGCCGAGCGGCCGACGGCGCCCTGGTCGTCGATATCCGTCCACACGCCAACCGGCTCGCCGAGGGCGAAATCCCCGGTTCGGTCGTCGTCGAACGCATCGTGCTGGAGTGGCGCCTCGATCCCACCGGATCGCACCGGCTACCCGGTCTGACCGCCGACACCGAGGTGATCATCGTCTGCAACGAGGGATACGCCTCCAGCCTCGCCGCCGCCGACGTCCGGCGCCTCGGCCTGACCCGCGCGACCGACCTGGTGGGCGGGTTCCGCGCCTGGAAAGCCGCCGGCCTACCGGTGACACCCGGCGGGACGCCGGCCGTTCCCTGAGTCGGGAACCGTTGGCGCGCAAGGTAACCGGAATTGCCGCCGGCGATACCCGCGGCCACGACGCTGCGGTGTGGTGCGGCACCGCGACGGCAGCCGGCGTCGCCGCAGGAGCCGGAAGCGGCTCATGGTGCGTCCGTTCCCTGCGGCGACCGTATCCGAAACAGCGTTCGACGGGTCGTGACTCCGCCGCGCGCCACCCGATATTCGGAACACCGGAGCAGCGGGATGGGTCCCGCCGCAAGTTCCTGCCCGGCAAGGCCTTTCGGGCAGGTCGCCGTCCGGGCGCGGAGGTAGGCGGTGGCGGACCGACTCCGGCGGCCGTCGGGGGTCAGGCCTGGATGACCTCGACCCGCACCAACGCGCCCGGCGAGTCACAGCCGGCCCAGGACTGGTTCTGCCCGTACTGCGCCGGGCCGTACTTCCAGTAGGTGAACGGGATGGGCCACGCCACGCACGTCAGCTTCACCTGATGCCAGGTCGGCAGCTCGCGATTGGACATCCCGCCGGTGTTGAAGATGTTGTAGACGTGACAGTTGGCCTGCCACACCGGAACATCGGCCTGGGCCGCACCTGCGCCGGCCAGCGCGGCGGCAGCAGTGGCGGTGGCGATGACGGCCCCGGCAGCCAGTCGCTTCACAGATTTCATGTCGAACCTCCCTGAACGGTGTTGCCAGAGAGATCGCTGGACATTTGCGAGCGTTACTCGGTTCCCGAAACCTCGGTCGCAGAGCGGATCCCGGACGGGCCCACACACGCTGCGCACGATCGCGGCCACAGGCAGGTCGACGCCGGGCTGCCACCGATATGGCCATCACCTCTCACGGCGCGAGCTGTCGTCGTGCCGAGTCTCCGCCGACAGACCGGCCCCCACCTCGGCAGTTACGCTCGGCCGCCCCCTTCTGCTATCGTCTCTCCAGCATCCCTGGGTGCAGGCCGGTGTAGTTTAGTGGTAGAACATCAGCTTCCCAAGCTGAGAGTGCGGGTTCGATTCCCGTCACCGGCTCTCGAAAAAGCCCCTCTCCGAGGGGCTTTCGCCGTTTTCGGGCTGTCCGGACCCGGCCGGCAGTCGACGGGCGCGCCGACTGCCGGATCGCTGCCGGTTCCCCGAGTTCGTCGCCGGATCCGGACCTCAGGGCCGTCGCCGCACCCCGATAGCCGCACTCCGACCGTGGGGACTCGGTCGCCCGGCGCTGCGCACCGAGCATGTGAAACGAATTTCGGCCGGAAGGTTAGGCGGAGCGGTTCGTGGCTACCCCCCTCGAAGTGTCCTGGGTGCCGACGGGACCCGATCGGGTCGAAAACCCTCGGCACCAATAGTTCGCACCACCCCCCGACCGACTGTGACGACGGTGGAAGGAAACCGAACAGATGCTCATGCTCACGCCCACTGCCATCGAGGCCGTTCGCAGCATTACCTCCGCGGACGGCATGCCGAGCGATGCCGGGCTGCGGATCTCCAGCACCGACGGCGCGGAGACCCTGCAGCTGGCCGTGGCCGCAGGCCCGGCCGAACAGGATCAGGTCCTGAATCCGGAGGGCCCGCGGGTCTTCCTCGACGCGCAGGTCGTCGACTTCCTGGACGACAAGGTCCTCGACACCGGGCTCGACCCGAACGGACAGGGGACGTTCATCCTCGCCCAGCAGGAACCACAGGCCTGACTGTGCTGCGCGCCCCGGCCGGATTTCGTCAGTCCGGCCAGACCGGGCTGCGCTTGTTCAAAAAGGCATCCATCCCCTCGCGTGCGCCCGGGAGCTGGGAAGCGGCCGCCATCACCTCGACAGCGAGCGTGTAGGCGTCCGCCTCCGGCCGGTCCAGTTGGGCGTAGAGGGTGCGTTTGCCGAGGGCTTTACTGGCCCGGCTGCCACGGGTGGCCCGGGCCAGTAGCTCGTCGACGGCCGCGTCGAGGTCGGCGTCGGGAACGGCCCGATTGATCAGGCCCCATTCGACGGCGGTGCGCGCGTCGATGGGGTCACCGGTCAGCGCCAACTCCATCAACCGCTTGCGGCCGATCGCCCGAGCCACGGGGACCGCGGGGGTGTGGCAGAACCAGCCGCCTTTCCCGCCGGGCAGGGCGAAACCGGCCGATTCTGCCGCCACCGCCAGATCGCAGGAGGCGACCAATTGGCAGCCGGCGGCGGTGGCGAGCCCGTGCACCCGAGCGATCACCACCTGCGGCACGGACTCGATCGTGGTCATCACCTCGGTACACAGCTCCAGCAGCTCGCGGACACCGAGCAGATCACGGGCCGCCACATCGGCGAAATCGTGCCCGGCGGAGAAGACCGGCCCGTTGGCCGCGAGCACGATGCCAGTGGCGTCGCTCTCGCCGGCGGCGCGCAGGGCCGCCGCCAGCTCGGCGAGATGTTCGCCCGAGAGCGCGTTGCGCCGATCCGGGCGGTTCATCGTGATTCGCGCGGTCGCACCGACGCGCGTGCAGAGCAGGTGCTGATACTCCGTGGTGGTCATACCCCACGGTAGATCGGACTACTGCGGCGGTTGCGGCGCCGCCACACATTCGGTGGCGATCTTCTGGGTGGCCGAGCGCGCCTTGTCGGCGTCGTCCTTGCTCAGCCCGCCCATGGAGCCGTCGGTGGCCTGCGCATTGCCACCGGGCTTGGTCATCTTGCGCAGCCCGTCCTGGGAAATGCCTTCGTCCACATAGAGTTTCGCGGCGCAATCGGCGAGTTTCGCATCCTTGAGGCCGCTGGCCTGCAGGGACTTCGACAGGTCGGCCTGGGTGACGGGCGGCTGCGAGTCCTTGTCGGAGCTGCAGGCGCCCAGGAGCGGCAGCGCGATGCAGGCGGCGGCGATCAGCGAAATCCTCAACTGTTCCTCAATTCTCAGGCGTATCAGCTATGCCGACCCGGGCCGGGGCGCGGGCCGCCGAGGTGATCCTGCCGCATCGAACGGCTCCGCAACAGTCCGAGGCCGCGAAACCGGATGCTTCACAACCCGAATTCGAGCGAACCGGCACTCACAGATCCATCGCCGCGCGCAAGGCGGTATCGAGCCGCTCGACCGTCTCGTCGTCGACCGCGCCCAGTCGCTCCACCAGCCAGCCGCGGTAGATCCGCCCGAGATTTCCGGCATGCACCCAGCCGTGCCCGGGAATGCTCACCGCGAGAATGTCCAGCGGGTCCTCGGCGAGCAGTTCGGCCGCGATCAGCCACGGCCGCGCCGATTCGTTGATCCCGTCACTCGAGATCAGAACGATGTTGCGGCGCCGCGCCGAACCGTGTGGGGTGTAACTCCAGAGTTCACCCCTGCGCACGCATCTCCTCCTCGGCGGCCCGCAGCTCCGCTTCGTCCGCCTCGGCGAGGGCGAGCGGATCGGGCGCCGGACCACAGCCGGTGCGGACCGCTTCACGCCGCGCGGCCCGGGAAATCCACGCCGACGGGGACATGCCCGCCCGCGCCGCGGCCTGCTCGGCATACGACCAGGCCGCCTCGTCCAGCGATAAGGTCACCTTACGAGTTGCCATACCTTTCATCCTACCGCCGATCGGGTCGGCATCGGATCTGTTGGCGAGCCGCCAATGATTGCTAGGGTGTCCCCGTTCCTCGTCGGCGTCCGAGTCTCGGTGCGGGAGTTGCGAAATGATGTTGAACCACCACCGGGTCGGCACCGGTGAGCCGTTGGTCCTGATCCACGGCGTCGGTAGCCGCTGGCAGGTATGGGAACCGATCATCGATACGCTCGCCACCGGCTTCGACGTGATCGCGGTGGACCTGCCGGGCTTCGGGGGTTCCGATCCCTTACCGCGGACGACCGTCGACACGCTCACCGACGCGCTACACGCCTTCCTGGTGGAACAGGGCATCGAGCGCCCCCACCTGTCGGGCAATTCGATGGGCGGGCTGATCGCCCTGAATCTCGGTGCCCGCGGCATCGCCGCCTCCGTGAGCGCGTTCTCCCCGATCGGGTTCTGGTCGGACAGCGGACGGATCTGGTGTCAGCAGGCGCTCGGACGCGCGGCCACGATCGGCCGGGTCCTGCGGCCGCAACTACCCGCACTGCTCGGCACTCCCGCGGGCCGCACCGCGCTGCTCGGCATCGTCTTCGGGCGACCGTGGACGCTGGACGCCCGCACCGCCGTCGACACCGTCGACGGCGTACTCGGCGCGCCCGGCTTCCGCCCGGCGCTGGCGTCGTTCGATCAGGCCCGACTGCGCGACGGCGGTCGACTCTCCCGCATTCCCGTCACCATCGCCTGGGGTAACCGCGACGTCCTGCTCACCTATCGCCCCCAGAGCAGGCGCGCCCGGCAGTGGTTGCCGGCCGCCCGCCACGTCACACTGCCCGGCAGCGGCCACACCCCCTTCTACGACGACCCGGCCGGTTGCGCGAAGATAGTGCTCGAGCAGGTGCCTACCGATCGGTAACCGTGGTGGGCTCGACCCGAGCAGCACGGAGACAGCGATGAGCAACATATCCCTGACCTTCGACGGAGACCGCGCCTACGTCGAACTCGACCGACCCGACAAACACAACGGCCTCACCCTCGAGATGCTGAACGATCTGGTGCGGGTGGCGCGAGTGATCGGACGCCGCAACGAAATTCGCGCGGTGATCCTCTCCGGTAACGGCCCCAGCTTTTCCAGCGGCCTCGATATCGCGAAGGCGACCGGCGATCCGCTGAGCATTCTGCGCAATTTCGTGCCGCTACCGTGGCTGGGCACCAACACATTTCAGGAAGCCTGCTGGGCCTGGCGGCGACTACCGCAACCGGTGATCGCGGCGGTCCACGGCCATTGTTTCGGCGGCGGCCTGCAATTGGCCCTGGCCGCCGATTTCCGTTTCGCCGCACCGGATTCCGATTTCTCGGTGATGGAAGTCGCGCACGGGTTGATTCCGGATATGTCCGGCGCGGTCACCCTGTCCCGGTTGATCGGCGTCGACAAAGCATTACTGCTGACCCTGACCGCCGACCCGGTCGATGCCGCGTACGCGGCCCGCATCGGCCTGATCACCGAGGTCAGCGACGATCCCCGGGCGGACGCCGAGAAATTGGCCGACCGCATCGCGGCCCGCCCGGCGCCGGCCGTGGCGGCCGCCAAACAATTGTTCGAGCGCAGCTGGCAGGCCGGAACTCGCCGCACCCTGGGCATCGAGCGCGCGACACAGATACCACTGCTGGTACGTCAGGCGCTCGGCCGTAGGTAGATCCGACAAAGAACACACGGCCAGAGCGGTAATTCCCCGAAAACACGTCCGGGAAACCCGATATTCATCGATTCGCTGTTAGCATTTTCACACTTTGCCAGCGAAGCCGATGACGGATGCGGGCATCGGCGAGAACGGGAAGGGCCACCGATTTGTCCAAGACCGTCTCCGTCCTGCTGTCGGCGATGGCCGGCGCCTCCGCGTTGCTACTCACCGTGACCGCGCCGGCCGCTGCCAATCCCAATGCCATCAATCCCATTCCGGTCCTCAACGGCACCAACGGGTTACCGAATCTCGTGGGACGCAGCCGGGCCGTATTCCAAGTGACCGGCATGGCCAGCCCCAACGCCACCGAGAACTACAACGTGCTCGGCACCGATCTGGGCATCATGTGGGACAACGGCAACGGGGAAATGCTCACCGCATTCGGCGATACCGCCGGCGTCGGCCTGCCGAATCTGCTCGCGGGCAGCGTCTGGGCCTGGCGCAGCAATATCCTGGTCCGCAGCCACACCCAGGATCCGTCCGGCGGCATCTATTTCGACAGCGCCGTGCGCGACATATTCGGACAGGCCCGTGACCTGATCCCCAGCCCGAAAATCCCGTTCATCGAGATCAGCCGGATCCCGACCGCGGGTATCTCGGTCGACGGCGTGCAGTACATGAGCCTGATGTCGGTCAAGAGCTGGGACGACGTCGGCCAGTGGACCACGAACTTCTCGGGCCTGGCCGCCTCCGCCGACAACGGGGAAACCTGGGCCGACCTCGATTTCACCCGGCGGCCCAACGAAGGCGGCAACGCCAACTTCCAGATGAACGCGTTCGTGAAGAGCGGCGGCTGGGTGTACGAATACGGCACCCCGTCGGGCCGCAACCACAACGCCTACGTCGCGCGGGTGCGCGAGCACGACATTCAGAATCTCGCCGAATACGAATACTGGGACGGCGGCGCGTGGCGTAAGAACGACGTCAATGCCGCGCGGCCGATCACCGGCGGCGTCGGCGAGATGTCGGTGATGTGGAACGACTACCTCGGGCAGTTCATCATGTTGACCACCGATCCGTGGAATTCGGTGGTGATGCGCCGCGCCTCGTCGCCGGAGGGCCCGTGGAGCCCACCCGAGGTGCTGATCGATACGCGGGAATTGCCGACCGCGTACGCGCCGTCGATCTTCCCGTATCAAACCGGCCGGGAACTGTATTTCCTCACGACGGTGCACAGCCAGTACAACGTCATACTCATGCGGACAACCCTGTAATCGCGGTTCGCGCTGTCGGCCCCGGTGGGGCGGGCGGCGCCGAGAAGCCGACCGAAATGCGCGACGCCGAGCCCATAGACTCGGCTCATGGACGCCGCCGAATGGGACGAGCGCTACGCGCAGAGCGAATTGGTCTGGGGCGCACCGCCGAATGCGACCGTGGTGGAACATATCTTCGGTCTCGAGCGCACGATTCACCTGGTGCCCGACGCCCCCGGCGAAGCGCCGCCCGAACTGCCGCGCGCGTTGGATCTCGCGTGCGGTGAGGGGCGGCACGCACTGTGGCTGGCCACCCACGGCTGGCAGGTGCGAGCGGTCGACTTCTCCCAGGTCGGCATCGACAAAGGGCGGACGGTCGCATCGCGGCTGTCCCGGTCGGTCCGCAGCCGGATCACCTGGGAGTGTGCGGACGTCACCGATCTGCCCGGCGCCGGAATCGACGGGCCGTTCGAGTTGGTCCTCGCCGTCTACCTTCACCTGCCCGCCGGCCAGCGGCGTGCCCTGCTGCTCGCGGCGGCCGAGCGGCTCAGCCCGGGCGGCACGCTGCTGGTTCTCGGCCATGACAGCACGAATATCGCCGACGGTTTCGGCGGGCCGCAGGATCCTTCGATCCTCTTCACTCCGGACGACGTGGTAGCCGATCTCGCCGGCGCGGAGAACATTCGGATCGACACCGCCCAACGGGTACTACGCGAAACCGAGGGGCGCGATGCCATCGACGCCCTCGTCGTGGCGACCGCGACGGTGCCCGATCTGGCCGAACAGGCGACAGCCACCCCGGACGACTGAGCCGCCGGGGTGGCGACGCGTCACAGTCCGGCGCTGCCGGTGGGTAGCGGCGCCGGACTGTGAGACGGTGCGGGCGGGTTCCCGCCCGGGTGATCGAACAGATCGTGGCCGAAGCGGTCCCGTCCGAAGCGGTCGCGGCCGAACCGGTCGTATCCGAAGCGGTCGTAACCGGACCGATCCCGGCCGAAGCGGTCGTAACCGGCCCGATCCCGGCCGAACCGGTCGTAGCCGAGATGGTCGTAGCCCGCGCGATCCCGGCCGAACCGGTCGACGCCTTGGGCGTTGTAACCATCGACGCCGAACCCGTCGGCACTGCACGGCGGTGCCGCCCCGCAGGGAACACTCGCTTCCGCCGCACCCGCCGCCGCCACGGATCCGACCGCGATACCGACGGCCGCCACCGCGGCGCAGGCGAAACCGAGAACCGGGCGGCGCGCCACGCGGATACGATTCGACGCTGCGATCATGGGATCTGTCTCCTCTCGAAATCCCGACCGCCACCGACGGTATCCGCGGCACATCGACAGCGCATCGGGGTTTACCCGGAGATGTGGTCCGAGATGGGCTGGCGTCGAGCCGATTTCGAACCGGCACCCACTCGCCGCCGGCTGGTGGTTCAGTCGATCGTCGCCCACCGCCGCAGCCACGGCTCGACGGTCGCGGCGATCAGATCGAATCCGCTGCGGAAGGAATGGGGCTGGCCCGGAATCACTTTCACCTCCGCGGCGTCGGAGGGGTCGGGGATACCGAACGGGTCGCGTTCACCGTTGATCACCACCACGTCGACGTGTTCGGCTGCCGCCAGCAGTTCCGCGCGCCGCGTCTTCTCCGGCTTCCCCGGCGGATGCAACGGAAACGACAGCGCCAGAACGCCTTTCGCACCGGATTCGACCGCGGTGCGGCAGGCTACCCGCGCTCCGTTGCTGCGACCGCCCTGGATCAGCGGCACTCCGGGCGTCCGAGCGCGCAGCGCGCCGACGATATCCAGCCACGCGGCATCCTGCAGCTTCGCCGACCCGGGCGCCCGCTTCCCCGCGGCCCGATACGGCTGGACCACCCGAGCGACGACCCCGCCCAGCGCGAGGGCGCGATCGCGGACGGCGAGCAAGTCCTCAGCTTCCACTCCGCCACCGGACCCGTGCGTGAGCAGCAGCAGAAAACGATCGCCGGCGCCCCGGTCGATCTCCACCTCGGCCTCCCCCGCAGTCGTTTCGATGCGCACGTGGTCCACGGTAGTTCGCGCCCCGGATGCCCGGCGGGTACGCCATGCCGGCCCACCGGGCGCCGGCAGCAACCGTCGCGCATACTCGACTGCTCAACCTCACTCCGCCGGGGTGATCACGGTGAGCCGTCGCGCCCGTGTTCATCTCGTCACATCGCCCGGTCAGCGCTTTCCATCCCCATTACCCATCGGTAATATACGGTGTAAGTTACCCGCGAGTAGAAGGCGGATCATCCGGTCGACTACCCGGTGTGGAAACACATGGGCGGGAACGGCACATACACCGACCGCACCGACTCAACGGAGAGTGAGTAACAGAGATGGGCCATTACAAGAGCAACGTCCGCGACCTGGAGTTCAACCTCTTCGAGGTGCTGGGCATCGGTTCGGTGCTGGATTCCGGCGCCTACGGTGACCTCGACAGCGACACCGTGAAGAACATCATCGACGAGGTCCGCCGCCTCGCCGAGGGCCCGGTCGCCGAGTCCTTCGCCGACGCCGACCGCAACCCGCCGGTGTTCGACCCCAACACCCACAGCGTCTCCATTCCGGAGTCGTTCAAGAAGTCCTTCAAGGCCTACCAGGAAGCGGGCTGGAACAAGGTCGGCCTGAACGAGGAGCTCGGCGGTCTGCCCGCCCCGCGTGCGGTGGTCTGGGCGCTCAACGAGATGATCCTGGGCTCCAACCCGGCCGTCGCGATGTACGCCGCCGGCGGCCCGTTCGGCCAGATCTTCTGGAACAACGCCACCGACGAGCAGAAGAAGTGGGCCGAGATCGCCGTCGAGCGCAACTGGGGCGCCACCATGGTGCTGACCGAGCCGGACGCCGGTTCCGATGTCGGCGCCGGCCGCACCAAGGCCATCCAGCAGGAGGACGGCTCCTGGCACATCGAGGGTGTGAAGCGCTTCATCACCTCCGGTGACTCGGACGACATGTTCGAAAACATCTTCCACCTGGTGCTGGCCCGCCCCGAGGGCGCCGGCCCGGGCACCAAGGGCCTGTCGCTGTTCTTCGTGCCGAAGTTCCACTTCGACTTCGAGACCCAGACCCTCGGCGAGCGCAACGGCGTCTTCGTCACCAATGTCGAGCACAAGATGGGCCTGAAGGTCTCGGCCACCTGTGAGGTCACCTTCGGCGGCCACGGCATCCCGGCCAAGGGCTGGCTGGTCGGCGAGGTCCACAACGGCATCGCGCAGATGTTCGACGTGATCGAGAACGCCCGAATGATGGTGGGCACCAAGGCCATCGCGACCCTGTCGACCGGTTACCTGAACGCGCTGGACTACGCCAAGCAGCGGGTGCAGGGTGCGGATCTGACCCAGATGACCGACAAGACCGCCCCGCGCGTCACCATCACCCACCACCCGGACGTGCGCCGCTCGCTGATGATGCAGAAGGCCTACGCCGAGGGCCTGCGCGCGATCTACCTCTACACCGCCGCGCACCAGAACGAGGACATCGCGCAGCTGGTCTCCGGCGCCGACAAGGACCTCGCGTTCCGCGTCAACGACCTGCTGCTGCCGATCGTCAAGGGTGTCGGCTCGGAGCGGGCCTACCAGTACCTGACCGATTCGCTGCAGACCTTCGGTGGCTCCGGCTTCCTGCAGGACTACCCGATCGAGCAGTACATCCGCGACGCGAAGATCGACTCGCTGTACGAGGGCACCACCGCGATCCAGGCGCAGGACTTCTTCTTCCGCAAGATCGCCCGCGACCGCGGCGTGGCGCTGGCCCACGTGGCCGGCCAGGTGCAGAAGTTCATCGAGTCGGAGGCCGGCAACGGTCGTCTGAAGGCCGAGCGCAAGCTGCTGGCCACCGCGCTCGAGGATGTGCAGGCCATGGCCGCCACCCTGACCGGGCACCTGATGGGCGCGCAGGAGAACCCGAAGGAGCTGTACAAGGTCGGCCTGGGTTCGGTGCGCTTCCTGATGGCCGTCGGTGACCTGCTGATCGGCTGGCAGCTGCTGCGCCAGGCCGAGGTCGCCATCAAGGCGCTCGACAACGGCGCCACCGGCTCGGACGTCGCGTTCTACAACGGCAAGGTCGGTGTGGCGCAGTTCTTCGCCCGCAACGTGCTGCCCGAGCTGACCGCGACCCGCACCGTGCTGTCCAACCTGGACAACGACATCATGGAGCTCGACGAAGCGGCCTTCTGATCGGCTTCGCGACCAGCGCATGAGTCCAGTGGCCCCGCCTTCCGAATCCGGGAGGCGGGGCCACTGTCGTATCCGGCTCCCGCTGCCTTTATCCGGTTCCGCAGGCGATTCGGTGCGACGCGCACCGCACGCCCGCACCGCCGGTCCTGCACCTGGATTCGGTCCGGGTAATAATGACCGCACTGGAGTACCCCGGGGGTCTGGTGCGCCATACATAAACCGAGACAACCGAGACAGCGCCGTACGCAACCGGTCCGACGCCACTTTCGTCGGCATATCGCCCGCAGCCGACCGCGGACGGGCACAATACCGACGGCGCGACTCATGGAAGGAATTCGGAATATGAGACGACTGTCCGCACTGGCTGGAGCTTGCGCGGCGGTCGCGCTGCTGGGCCTGACCGCATCACCGGCCGGAGCCGACCCGAACAACATCAACCCCATTCCGGGCCTCAACGGCATCAACGGATTGCCCCATCTGCCGGGCCCGACGCAGGCGGTCTATCAGGCCACCGGTATGGCCTCGCCGAACCGGACCCAGAACCAGAACGTGCTGGGCACCGACCTCGGCATCATGTGGGACGACGGTCGCGGGCAGATGATCACCGCCTACGGGGACACCGCCGGGCTCGGGGTGCCGAACATCCTGGCCGGCAGCATCTGGGCGTGGCGGTCGAACGTGCTGTTCCGCAGCCCGGCCGGCGCCGACCCGGCCAATGGCCTGAACTACACCAGCTTCGTCGACAACCCGCTGCCCAGCCCGAAGATCCCGGGCATCGAGATCAGCTTCATTCCGACCGCGGGCATCTCGGTCAACGGGGTGCAGTACATGTCGATGATGTCGGTGCGGGAATGGGGTCCGGACGGCCACTGGGACACCAACTTCTCGACGCTGGCGGTCTCCGGCGACGACGGCCAGACCTGGGCCCAGCTGCCCACCACCCGGCGCGGCAACGAGGGCGGCTTCCAGAACTTCCAGCAGAACGCCTTCCTGAAGGCCGACGGTTACGTCTACAAGTACGGCACCCCGGCGGGCCGCAACAATCCGGGATTCATCTCCCGGGTCAAGGAAGCCGATATCGCCAACATCGACGCCTACGAGTACTGGGACGGCGGCGCCTGGAAGCCGAAGGACGCCAACGCCGCCAAGCCCATCGTGGGTGGCGTCGGCGAGCTCTCGGTGCAGTGGAACGCGCATCTGGGCCAGTACGTCATGCTGACCACCGATCCGTTCGACTCCGTGGTGATGCGGACCTCGCCGAGTCCGGAGGGCCCGTGGAGCGCACCGCGGGTGCTGATCGACGTGCGCGATCTGCCGACCATGTACGCGCCGATGATCTATCCGTACCAGACCGGCAGTGACCTGTACTTCCTGCTCACCATGCACAACCAGTACAACGTGGTGCTGATGCGGACGCCGCTGTAGGCGCAGCCGCCGCGGACGAGAAAGGCTCCGTGCGGTTGCCGGGTCGGGGGTCTGGCAACTGCACGGAGCCGATCTGAATATCGGGGCCGCGCCCCGGGCGTTACACGGATCCTCGGCGATACCGAAGAAATTCTCGATCGGGCACCGAGGACACCCGATTTGCCACCGAGGACAATCGGGAATGGTCGCGACGCACGTGGCGAACCGCCGAGGCTCGCCCACGACTCGAGGAGATGAGAATCGCATGCAGCTGGGAATGATCGGGCTCGGTCGGATGGGCGGCAACATCGTGCGGCGCATCGTCAAGGACGGGCATACCGCGGTCGGCTACGCCCGGCACGAGGACCAGCTCGTGGAGTTCACCGGCGAACTCGGCGAGAGTTTCCAGGGGGCGACCGACTATCCGACATTCGTCGGCCTGCTGGAGAAGCCACGGGTGGTCTGGGTGATGATTCCGGCCGGGGCGACCGGCGCGGTCATCGACGAGGTCGCCGAACTGCTGGAACCGGGCGACATCATCATCGACGGCGGCAACAGCCGCTACCACGAGGACATCGCGCGAGCGGAACGCCTGAAGCCGAAGGGCGTTCACTACCTCGATATCGGCACCTCGGGCGGCGTGTGGGGCCGCGATCGCGGCTACTGCCTGATGATCGGCGGCGAGGCCGAGCCGGTGGCTCACATCGAGCCGCTGCTGAAGTCGATCGCGCCGGGTGTCGACGCCGCCGAGCGCACCCCGGGACGCACCGGTGAGCCGTCGCCGGCGGAGCAGGGTTATCTGCACTGCGGTCCGGCGGGCGCCGGTCACTTCGTGAAGATGGTGCACAACGGCATCGAGTACGGGGCGATGGCCGCCTACGCGGAGGGCCTGAACATCCTGCACAAGGCGAATATCGGAAACCGAAGCGACGACGAGCATTCCGCGGAGGTCACTCCGCTCGAGAATCCCGAGTACTACCGCTACGACATCGACGTACCCGAGGTGACGGAGGTGTGGCGCCGCGGCTCGGTGGTCGCGTCCTGGCTCCTGGATCTGACCGCCGCGGCCCTGCACGCCGACCCCGAATTGAGCAGCTTCGGTGGGCGGGTCTCGGATTCCGGTGAGGGCCGCTGGACCATCCACGCCGCGATCGACGAGGGGGTGCCGGTGCCGGTGCTGTCCACCGCCCTGTACGAGCGGTTCTCCTCGCGCGGCGAGGCACTGTACGCGGACAAGGTGCTCTCCGCGATGCGCAAGGCGTTCGGCGGACACAACGAGCTGCCGGGGCAGTGACACGCGGAGATGAATGCCGAAGGCCCCTACCGCGTTCGCGGTAGGGGCCTTCGACTGCGGTTCAGCTCAGGCTCTGAACGGCTCGGCCGACCATGTCCAGAACGGCCAGTGGCCCGAAGGTGAGCAGATAGCCCAGGCCCCACAGGAATGCCATCGGATACTCCTTTCGTCTCGCCCGACCGTGCTGCGGCTCAGTCGAATTGGCGGTCCAGCCATTCGATCGTCTGCATGCCGAACAGGTCGGTACCCCAGCCGTAGAGATCGGTCAGCATCTTGACCATCGAGCAGTCCGTCGGCTGGTAGGTGACATCGGTTCCCTGCGCCCGGTACGTCTCGGCGAGATTGCGGGAATCGGCCGCCGGGACCAGCGACATCGGCGAATCGTCCTTCGCGCAGGAGGTGATCAACACCTTCGAGGTCGGCGCGCCGGATTCACCCAGTTCGTTGTCGTCGAACACATGCTGGAAGGCGGGCTCGTCGGCCGGACTCAGACCGGAGTTGAACATCGCCCGCAGCGGGATGAACGGCATGCTGAAGTAGGCGTCCTGGCATTGCCCGCGGAATACCTTCGCCACCGCCAGCCCGGCCGGATTCAACTTCGAATCCAGTTGCATCTCCGGATATTTCGGTTCCAGCCCGAGCAGGGTCGCGAAGGCGAAACCGGAGCCGACCGAACCGTCGGCTATCCGCATGAAGTTGCGCTGATCGACCACCATGCCTTCCAGCACAGCGGATTTCACGTTCAGCTCGGGCGCGTAGGTCGGCTGCAGTTCCGCCGAGAAGCCGGCGCCCACACCGCCGCCCGCGATGCCGAACAGCGCCACCTGAGCCTGCGGATCGAGCCCGGCCTCGCGGAAGTTCAACGCCGCCCGGGTGCCGTCGAGCTGGGTGTGCGCGGCGTACTTGCCGGCGAAGACGCCGTGTGGCGCGCGATCGGCGTCGTTGCCGACATCGGAGATCATCACCGCGTAGCCCTTGCCGAACATCAGCGCCAGCGGGCCGAGCGCCGACCAGGATGCGCCGTCGAGCGGATCGCCGCCCGTCCACTGCGTGCTGGGATGGCAACTCCAGCCGACACTGTCGTTGGCCTCCTGATAGGAGACGACGTGTTTCTCGTTGGCGGGCTTGCCGTCTCGCGGAATCATCAGAATCCCGGTGCTGATCGCCGGGGTGACACCGTCACGTTCCGTGGTGACGTACATCAGTTTCCAGGCGTCGAGGTTCGCCGGCTTCACACCGGTGAACATGACGTCGACCTTCTTCGCCTTCAGGACCGTGCCGGGCCGCTCCGAACCGGTGAGCGGCGGCTCCTGATAGAACGGATCGTCGGCGCGCAACGCCTGAAACGCCTCCTGCGGGCTCGCCGGGGTGGCGCCCTGTAGCGAGCCCACCACGAACCCGTTGAAGACCTGCCCCAGACTCGGTGTCTGCGGCGGAACCGGTTCGGCGACCGCCGTCGCGGCCGGCCCCGACCCGACTCCGGCACAGACCAGTGCGAGCGCCGCGGTCACCGCCGCCACCCTGCTCCTACGCATGTGCAGCCTCCTGATTCTCGCGGGCGATCATCGGATCGACCCGACTACTGTTCGAGCCGGACACCCGGTCGGGCCGACGAGTGAGCTTCGCAGGATCACTCATCGGCCCTCCGGTGCCTATGCGGGACACCCGCACCCGGTCGGGCCGACCAGTGAGCTTCGCAGGACGACTCATCGGCCCTCCGGTGCCGGTGCGGGCGTGATGGTCAGCTCCTGGGCCGCCGAACCGAGCAGCTGGGGGATGTTCAGCAGCGGGCGGTGCGATTCCAGTTGCACCTCGTAGGGGGTTCGGAGGGTGGCTTCCAATGCGGGCCAATTGTTTTCGACCTGCCACTTGTATTTCGGCAGCAGCTCGGTGGTGATGTAGTCCCAGCGGTCGTCCAGCACCGACCAGTTCCAACCAGGAAGCGGCAGGGTGAGGATCATGGCGCGACCGTCGGCGGCGGTGAAAGGCACCCGCACGGGCCGGAATTCGCGCGGCGGCACCACCCCGGCGACCGACGGCGATCCCGCCGCCCCGCTGAGATAGGTGATCGCCTCGCCGACCGAACCCTTGTAGTTGCGCACCTCGTCCCACTGCGCTCCGATGGCCCACTGCTGTTCGCGGCGCAGCAGCACCGCATTACCGGCGGCGATCCGATCGCGGTCACCGGAGGCAACATCACGCCAGGCGCCCATGATGTCCTCGCCGAACAATCCGGCTCGCTCGAATTCCGCCAGCGCGGGCAGGCCGCCGGTGACGTAGGCATCGTGCATCGGCATCAGGTCGGAGAAGATGTTCTTCTGCATCACGAGGATCATTCCGAGGATCCACTGCAGATCCTCCGGTGTGATGCGCGGCGCGGCATCGGCGAGGGCGCGCAATCCCTCCGGGAGCATGGCCACGGCCTGCGGACCGGCCGCCTGCTGTACCGCGCCGAGGACGGCGTGGGCGGCATCGGCGATGCCGGGCAGGTCGTAGATGCCGCCCATCAGTTCGGCATCGAGCAGACCACCGCCGAAGTCGGCGCCGACCTGACCACCCATTCCGGCCCACTGCAATTCGCGGTGGTCGAGCTGCAGGTTCTCGTAGTAGCGGTAGGACTTGATCAGGTTCTCGCGGTTGGCCTGGACCCCGGTCCGCGGGTCCCAACCACGCAGATCGATGCCGGCCTTCTCGGTCGCGTCGACCAGCCAGTACTGGTACAGCAGCGCGGCATAGCGGTTCGGTGCGACACCCGCTGTCCGCGCCTCGTCCAGCAGCCGGCCCAGTTCGGCGTGATCGTAGGGCAGTTCCGGATTCACTCCGCCGGGCGCTTGCGCGGCATTGCGGTTGACCAGCGGCAGGTCCAGATATCGGTCGAGTTCGGGGGTGGCGACAGCGGGAGCGGCGGTCAGCACGCCCACTCCGACCACCGTCGCGAGAAGCAATCCCGCGCCGCGCGCGATTGCGCTGATACGCATCGTGTTTCAGCCTTTCGCTATCGGTTCGATGATGGATCGGCGGATTTCTTCCGCGATCGGTAGCGAATCAATAGCCGTAGGCGATGACCACCGGCTCATACCGCGAGTAGTGGGCATGTTCGGCCATACTTCATTGCTGACCAACTACCGACCGTCAGGTTACCGAGACATTACCAATGCCTGTTACAGCCGATATTCGACGCCGGAGCGCGCGTTGATCGGTACGACTTTTCCGCTACCGGATGGAATTAGCTGGTAGTTGACCATTTATCCAGTGAAAGCCGGTTTCCGGTGCCGGTTTCGGGACCGGAGCTACGGATGACAGTTATCACAATTCGATAACAAGGGCATAACCGCGAATCTGCGTGAACCCCGGTGACGCCCGCGAAACCGGGGTCGGGACGCGCGCCACGCGCCGCCGTGCGGGGTGCGGGACGCGGCAACCCGGGGTGCGGATGTCGACCGCGGGTAGGTTCCGGCGCCGCGAGCGGCTACGGTCGGTCCATGCGCAACGTCGCCGGGATCGTTCTCGCAGTAGCCGCAGTCGCCCTCGCCGGGTGCTCCGGTGGGGGCAGTTCCTCCTCCACCACCACCCCCGGTGCCGGCTCCGGCACCGCCACCGGCACCCGCACCACCGCCGCGACGACCACCACGAGCAGCCAACAGGACTGCGCCGCAGGCTATCTCGCCCAGTTCACCACGCGGCAGAAGTTGGCACAGCTGCTCACCGTGGGTGTCGAGAACACCGCCGACGCCGAACAGGTCGTCCGGGGGGAACAGGTCGGCGGCATCTTCGTGGGCAGCTGGACCGATCAGTCGATGCTCTCCGACCAGGGTCTCGAGCAGGTGAAAGCCGCCGCCCGCACCCCGCTGATGGTGACCATCGACGAGGAGGGCGGCCGGGTGTCTCGGCTGAAGAACCTGATCGGGCCGGCCCCGTCGGCGCGGGTCGCCGCCCAGACCATGTCGGCCGACGAGTACTACCAGCAGAGCCTGGCCCGCGGGCAGGCGATGAAGAAGCTCGGCATCACCGTCGACTTCGCGCCCGACGTGGACGTCAGCGACGAGCCCGACGACGCCGTGATCGGCGACCGGTCGTATTCGCAGGACCCGCAGATTGTCACCGAGTACGCGGGCGCCTACATCCGCGCGATGCACGATGCCGGGATCGGCGCGGTGATGAAGCACTTCCCGGGCCACGGGCACGGATCGGGCGATTCCCACACCGGCGCGGTCCGCACACCCCCGCTGGATCAGATGCAACAGGTCGATCTGGTGCCGTTCCGGAATCTGATCGACTCCGGGGCTGCCGTGATGGTCGGCCATCTGGACGTGCCGGGACTGACGGCGCCCAATGTTCCGGCCAGCATCAGCCCACAGGCGATGGCCCTGCTGCGCCAGGGCACCGGCTACGGCGCCAAGCCCTACGACGGACCGATCTTCACCGACGATCTCAGCGGCATGGCTGCCATCACGGCCCGGATGGGCATCGAGGAGGCGGTCGCCGCGGCCCTCGAGGCCGGGGCGGACGATGCGCTGTGGATCAGCACCGATGCGGTCACCTCGGTGTTGGACCACTTGGAACAGGAAGTGCGCGACGGGAAGCTCACCATGAAGCAGATCGACGATTCCGTGCTGCGGGTGGCCAAGTTCAAGGGCATCCAGCTCCCCTGCTGACCTCGCCGAGCAGCGAATCGGGGGCAATTCGTTGCTCCCGGAAACTTACCTTGGAGTAAGATAGGGGTTTCGATATGGGCTAGGAGTGTGCATGGCAGGCGGAACGAAGCGGCTTCCCAGGGCGGTTCGTGAGCAGCAGATGCTGGACGCCGCCGTCGAAGTCTTCTCCCGAAAGGGATATCACGACACCTCGATGGACGCCATCGCGGCCGAAGCCAAGATCTCCAAGCCGATGCTGTATTTGTACTACGGCTCCAAGGACGAGCTCTTCCGAGCCTGCATTCAGCGGGAGAGCGTGCGATTCATCGAAGCCGTCGCGGTGGCCGGGAACCCGAAGCTGACCCCGCACGAACAGTTGCGGGCGGGTCTCGAGGCCTTCCTGTCCTACGTCGACACCAACCGGCTGTCGTGGTCGGTGCTGTACCGGCAGGCGCTCGGGCAGCAACCGTTCGCCTCGGAAATCGCCAACAGCCGCGAGCGGATCATCGAGCTGACCGCGAAGCTGCTGGAGTCGAGCGCCAAATACGCCGAGCCCGGAACGGATTTCGATATCGTCGCGGTCGCCGTGATCGGCGCGGGCGAGGCCATCGCCGACCGCATCGCCAGCGGTGAGGTCGATGTCGCCAGCGCGGTCGACCTACTGGACAATCTGGCCTGGCGCGGTCTGGCCGGTAAGAAGAAGGCCGAATAATCCCGAGCAACGTCCGACGGTGAGCGACCGGCTCCCGCCGGCGCGCCACGGCACAGCCGGGGGCCGATCGGCGACAGCCGCACACCTTTTCGGCTTCGCCGCATATCGAATCCCCCATGCGATCCGATATGCGGCCGCCGAAAAGATGTGCGGCTGTCGGGCCGGACGCTGCTCAGCGCAGCGTCGCGGTCAGATGAGGGTAGCCCTTCTTCGGGTGCTTCAGGGACAGTTCCCAACCCTCGGCGGTCTGGTCGGCGTAGACATTGACCGTCGACGGCAGCAGGATCGGCTTGCCGAATTTCACCGCGTAGGTCGCCTCCGCGGGCACCCGGCCCTCGATCACACCGAGGATCGCGGCGGCCGACCACATCCCGTGCGCGATCGAGCGCGGGAAGCCGAAGGCCTTCGCGCCCAACGCCGACATGTGGATCGGGTTGCGGTCACCGGAGGCGGCCGCGTAGCGATGGATCATCGCCTGGTCCACCTTCAGTGTGCGCAACGGCGGCGGGGGCACCTCGTCCGGCTTGGGAGCCGGCTTGGGACCACCCGACAGCGAGGTGCGCTGCTGGTGCAGGAAGGTGGTGACCTGCCGCCACACCAGCTCACGCCCCACGCGGATCTCGCTGATCGCGTCGACCAGCAGACCCTTCGGATGCTCCCGCAGATTCTCCACGTGCGCGTGGATGTCCAGCGGCTCGCTGACCGAGATCTCGCGGGTCCGCTCGATCAGGTTCTCCGCGTGCACGGCGCCGACGGCGACGAACGGGAAGTCCCGCGCCACCACCAGCTGCATCACCACCGGGAAGGTCAGCACGAACGGATAGGTCAGCGGCAGCGCGTCGCCGAAGCGCAGGCCGGTCGCATGGCAGTAGGCGGCCAGATGGTCGGGGTCGACCCGAACGCCCGTCAATTCGATTTCGCGGTCCGGGATTTCGGACTTGCGCGCCGAAATCAACGGCAGCGGAACGGCACCCAGCGCGGCCTTGAGGTACAGGCTGCCGGTCTTCGGGGGCGCGTCCAGCGAAATGGTCCGGTTCGCCACGTCAGGCTCCGATCATGGCCTGGCCGCAAACGCGAACGACGTTGCCGTTCACCGCGTTCGAGGCCGGGCTGGCGAAGTAGGCGATGGTCTCGGCGACGTCGACGGTCTGGCCGCCCTGCAGCAGCGAGCTGAGCAGCCGGCCGGCCTCGCGGGTGCCGACCGGGATGGCGGCGGTCATCGCGGTTTCGATGAAGCCGGGGGCGACGGCGTTGATGGTGATGCCCTTCTCGGCCAGCTTCGGCGCCTCGGCGTTCACCATGCCGATCACACCGGCCTTGGAGGCGCCGTAGTTGGTCTGGCCGCGGTTACCGGCGATACCGGCGATCGAGGACACGTCGATCACCCGGCCGCCCTCCTTCAGCGCGCCCTTGGCCACCAGGCCCTCGGTAATGCGGTGCGGCGCGGCGAGATTGACGTTGAGCACCGCGTCCCAGCGGGCGGCGTCCATGTTCGCGAGCAGCTTGTCGCGGGTGATACCGGCGTTGTGCACGATGATGTCGATACCGCCGAAGCGCTGGGTGGCGAATTCGGCGATCTTGTCCGCGGCGTCGGGTGCGGTCACGTCGACGGCGAGGGCGGTGCCACCCACCTTGTTCGCGGTCTCCGACAGCGCCTCACCGGCGGCCGGGATGTCTGCGACGATCACGGTCGCGCCGTCGCGGGCGAAGACCTCGGCGATGGTGGCGCCGATACCGCGCGCGGCACCGGTGACCACGGCGACCTTGCCGGCCAGCGGCTTGGCCCAGTCGATACCGGCGGCGGCGTTGTCGTCCTTGCCGACCCGGAAGACCTGGCCGTCGACGAACGCCGACTTGGCCGAGAGGATGAAGCGCAGGGTCGACTCCAGCCCGGTGGCGGCCGCGGCGGCCTCCGGGTGCAGGTAGACCAGGTTGGCGGTGGCGCCACGCAGCAGTTCCTTACCGACACTGCGGGAGAAGCCCTCCAGCGCGCGCTGCGCGATCTGCGCGTCGACGCTGCCCGCGAGCTCCGGGGTGGTGCCGATGACGAGGACGCGACCCGACGGCGCGATCGAGCGCATGGCCGGCTGGAAGAATTCGAACAGCTGCCGCAATTCCTCAACGGTGCCGATGCCGGTGGCGTCGAACACCAGGGCGCCGAATTTCACGCCCTGGGTGGGGGCGTCGACGAAGGTGTAGTCCGACAGCAGGGTGCGGGCGGCGTCGGCGACGCGGCCCTTACCGCCGAGCAGTACCGGGCCGGGCAGCGGCGGCTCGCCCGGGGTGTAGCGGCGCAGCTTCTCCGGCTGCGGCAGACCCAATTTTCCGGCCAGGAACGCGCCGGGTGCGGAATTGACGAAAGACCCGTAGAGGTTGGGAGCGCCCTTGCTCTTGCTGGCTGCCACTGTTCCTACCTTCTCCTCGTGTCGAATGTGGACCGCTGCCGATTGTGGATTCGGTGCACCCCGCGCGGTGTAGCCCACATCTACGGGGTACGGTGTCGACAATTAACTTACTCCAGAGTAAGTTTAATGTAAACCGACGCAACCGCCAGCAGTCCAGTCGGCCGGGGCGCCGACGCCGACAGTCCCCAGCACCCGACATTCCCGGCCGAAGACCAGATAATCCGACGAGACAGTGGAGACTCGAGTGACTACCAAAGCCCGATCGGCGAAGACCACAACATCGAGCAGCCGGGCGAAGAACGCCAAGCAGGCCCGGCCCGTCGCCGTCCTCGGCGGTAACCGCATCCCGTTCGCTCGCTCCGACGGCCGCTACGCCCACGCCTCCAACCAGGACATGTTCACCGCCGCGTTGAACGGCCTGGTGAGCCGGTTCGGGCTGCAGGGTGAGCGGCTCGGCATGGTCGTCGGCGGCGCGGTGCTCAAACGGGTCGGCGAGCACGGCATGATCCGGGAGAGCGTGCTCGGCAGCGAACTGTCGCCCTACACCCCGGCCCACGACCTGCAGCTGGCCTGCGGCACCGGCCTGCAGTCGATCGTCACCGTGGGTGACGGCATCGCGCTCGGCCGGATCGAGGCCGGTATCGGCGGCGGCACCGACACCACCTCCGACGCGCCCATCGGCGTCAGCGAATCCATGCGTGAATGGATGCTCGACGCCAACCGCGCGCGCAACAACAAGGACTACGTCAAGCTGGTCGGCCGGTTGCGCCCGAGCATGGTCGGCATCGAGATCCCGCGCAACGCCGAACCGCGCACCGGGCTGTCGATGGGTGAGCACGCGGCCATCACCGCCAAGGAATTCGGCATCGCCCGCGAGGCGCAGGACGAGCTGGCCTACCTGTCGCACAAGAACATGGCCGCCGCCTACGACCGCGGCTTCTTCGACGATCTGGTCACCCCGTTCCTCGGTCTGACCCGCGACGACAACCTGCGCCCGAACTCATCGCTGGAAAAGCTGGCCACCCTGAAGCCGGTCTTCGGCAACAAGCTCGGCGACGCCACCATGACCGCCGGCAACTCCACCCCGCTCACCGACGGCGCCTCCGCGGTGCTGCTGGGCAGCGAGGAATGGGCCGCCGAGCGCAACCTCGAGCCGCTGGCCTACCTGGTCGACAGCGAGGTCGCCGCGGTGGACTACGTGTGGGGTCCGGACGGCCTGCTGATGGCCCCGACCTACGCCGTCCCGCGCCTGCTCGCCCGCAACGGCCTGACCCTGCAGGATTTCGACTACTACGAGATCCACGAGGCATTCGCCTCCGTCGTGCTGGCCACCCTGCAGGCATGGGAGTCCGACCAGTACTGCAAGGAGCGCCTGGGCCTCGACGGCGCCCTCGGCTCGATCGACCGCAGCAAGCTCAACGTCAACGGCTCCTCGCTGGCCGCCGGCCACCCGTTCGCCGCCACCGGCGGCCGCATCATCGCCCAGACGGCAAAGCAGTTGGCGGAGAAGGGTTCCGGCCGCGCACTCATCTCCATCTGCGCCGCCGGCGGCCAGGGCGTGGTCGCCATCCTGGAGCGCTGATTCACGAAACCGCTTCGGCGGCATAGGTTTCGGTGAATATCGCGGCAGCGCCGGTTCGTTCGACAACGAGCCGGCGCTGTTCGATATCGACGCGACACGCAGCCGGTTCCGGTCAGCCCGGATGGCGATATCTCGGCCTGGACACCGCCCGGCTCGGCGAGGCTACCCAACCACTCAGGTCAGAGCCGTCACCGGACCGTCGAATGGCACAATACGTCCGGGGCACGACTGCGGTCACAACATCGACACCGAACCAGAGGGGGAGCCGAGCATGCTGCAAGCGGACATAGATGAGTTGAACAAGCTGGTGACGACACTGAAAGATGTTGCGACGCAAGTCGATGGGATCGTCGTCCGCACGACCGGCGACCAGATCACCGCTGCCTTGCCCGGCTGCACAATCGGCCCTGCTTGTGCCCAGCTCGGAGAGTTCACCGAAGGCGCATGGTTTCGCGTCGCCGAACGCGTTCGCGCACTGTCGGACCTCGTCTACAAGTCGGCGAACCTGTTCGCGGCGAACGATGAGCAGTTCAGGCTGATGCTCGACCAGATGGACTTTCACACGCGGGGTGACCGGTAATGCCGACACGCCCTGAAGTCGAGAAGTGGAACACCGGAAAGCTGTCGGAGTGGGCCACCGAAATCGATAAGGCCACGGGAACTTACGAAACCCAACTCAGCCGCATGGTCAGCCGGTTCACCGAGACCACGTGGAGCGGGGCGGCTCGCGATGCCGCTTACGACCGCTTCAGCGAGGAAAACACCGAGGGCCGCAAGCTATCTCAGGAGATCGCGGATGCCACGGAAGCTCTTCGCGCCGCGGATGGCCGCCTCGCCGACGAGCGGCGGATCCTGCTGGGCAGAGTCGCCGATGCCGAAGCTGACGCCGAGTCGCCGCTGGCACTCATGGTCGACGACCGGTGGGTGGTCCAGACAAAACAGGCTGTCCTGAGCGGCGCCCAAATCCAGGACGACCTGCGCAAAGCCAAGGAACGGATCGATCACCACCAAGGATTGATCAATACCGCGTACCACAGCCTCGCAGGTGCCATCAGCGAAGTAGCAACCGCAATCACCAGTGCGTCGGAGAAGATTCGCGCGCGTGGCAACCTGTTCGGCAGCGGCATCGACGCTCCGGTGACCGCAGCGGACACGGGGAAATTCGGTCAGGAAGACGGCAAAGCGGTGCACGATGCCGTGCGTCCGGACGGCACCATCGATAAAGCCAAGCTCGAAGAGATCTCGGGGCATCTGCCAGAGGGCATCCTTACCGAAAAGGATCTGCAGGACCTCGCCGACGGCAAAGATGTCGCGACTCTGCCCGCAGCCACGCAGGAGTACTACCGCGAGTTCTATCAAAATGCCGGCAAGGATGGGATTCTCGCGCTCAACGACTACTTGAAAGCCCAAGAGGACGGCGGCAACCCGACCGCCGCCGCCCGCCGCGACGCGCTCGCCAACGGGCTCATGGTCGTCTCGAACGAGCACATCGGCACCGGGAGGAACCCGAACGGATCGCTACAGTCGCCGGGCAGTTACAAGCAACTACCGGAAGATCTCCGGAAATTGGTGTCGACTCGGGTCGGAGGCCCCGATGCCAACGCCAAGACCTACCCCACTTGTCCCCCCGATACCGAACTCGGCGGCCAGCACAGATTCCTAGAGGACACCAAGCGATTCGGCGACCTGATCAAGCAGGCGAACCCCGGCTTCGAACCCGGCACAGAGTTTTCGCGTGAACTGACACGCCAGGCTGCTGCGCTCGGAGCACCGGGCATGACCGACGACACGGTGAACATGCCTGGCAAGCCGATCGATCGCTCGTCCATGGAAGGGCTCATGCGGGACTACCTGGAAGTCTCCAGCCGCAACCACGAGGCGATGACCCAACTCCTCACCGGACGGACCGAACCTGACTCGGTACCCCTCGAACCCGGATACGACCCGAAGAAGGTCATTCAGCCGTTACTGCATTACGACTGGAACGACTCGAACGGAGCACAACCACCGCAGCTGTTCAATTGGATCGGCGAGCAAGCCAACCCGCATCCGGCAACCGACGGACACCCGGAAGTCACGCCCGAACAGTCCAGTTTGGCCGGACGTGCGGCTTCAGGGCTGGCTGCGCTTCTGACCGCAGATGCCGACGGCAAGGATGGCAAGATCGGCCCCTTCGAGGCGCTGATGAACATGCCAGGACACGACCGGCAATCCCTCGGACAGATCAATCCGGGACTGACGCGGCAGCTGACCGGCGCGATGATTCCGTATCTCGACGACATCGCCGGTGCACCGGGGCATCCACATCCAGATTTCAACCTTCGTGATGGCAGCGTCGAGAACCGAGATCTTCAGGCAATCCGCTTGTCGGCGTTGTTCAACACCGATCAGGTCTCGTCAGGAGCCTGGAACGCCGCGATTACGCAACAAACAAATGAATATGCTGCCAAATATGCCAGCTTGTCGGGACTGTCGTCCAACGAGCGCGGTGAGTACACCGAAGCCGCGGGGCGATTGCTGGCTTATCAAGAGCAAGGATTGAGGGCGGAAGCATTCGATCGTGGTTTGAACGACAAGGAGGCGGCCGAAGAGAGCGCCGGGAGAAAGAAGCTCGGAGTCGACATCGCGGCAACAATCATCTCCGACGGAGTCGGCGAGAAAATCCCGGTCGCCGGCACAGCGATCGATGTCGCCGGCAAGTTCATTTCCGACGGCATAAAGCCGGGAGATACGAGTATCCCTCAGGAGCAAACTGAGGTTGTTCGGAATGAGCAGCGGAGTCAAATGTACTACGCTATGCTTCACGCGAAAGCCATGCAAGATCCGAACCTTTTCCAAAATATACCCAATGGCGCAGGCGCATTTCCGCCGGAATGGCTGGAGAATGGGAAGCTCAAGAGCTACGAAGACATCGTCGGAACTTCGGGAACCGAACAGCGCTTCCGCGTAGATAATCGCTTTCAATCGACGGCGGATGCGTGGCTCCAGGGCCTGCAAGTCGACACCGCAAGATTCCGGAGCGCAACTCTCGAGCAGCGTTTCGACAATTACGGTTACACAAGCTCCCCCGACGAGTACAAGAGCAAGGTTTTGAAGGGACATTGATGAATCGACCGCAGCGGTCCGTTCGGTGTCTCGGCCTCCTGGCGGTGTTGTCGACGTTCGTGACCTCGTGCGGGATACAGGGCGAGGATGAAGATTCACGCCCGGTACCGCAATGGTCGATTTCGTTCCGGTGGACCGCACCCGATGGAGTCGATCTAGATTCGCCGTCCGCGCAGATGGTGCGCGCAACCATCGAGAGCAATACGATTGCCGAATTCCTGAATCGTGACTACGGCTATCCTGGATGGCGCGCCGCCGATGACGCCTCGAACCCTGATGCTGTAATTCCGCATCAGATGCGCGAAGGCATCGGGACTGCTTACCTGCATCTCATTCCGTACAAGGAGGTGGCGCGGCCACTCTGGGTTGTCTGCAAGGATATGTCCGAGACGACCAGCGTCGTCGACGGCAAGTATCCCCTACCCGATCCGAACCACAGGAAAGAAAACCTCGAGGCCATCTCTGTGCAGATTGCCGACGCCCCGAGCGGAGTGCCGAAAAAAGATGAGCCATCGCTGATTCCTGCCGGCCCGCCCATCCTCGGTCCACCGGGACGTGCAGCCCGCCCCACTGAAGACGTGTTCTCGAACCTTGTCTTCGTGCACTATCAGGACAATTTGGACAATTATCGCGCGTTATGTCTCGCATGGGCAGAGTCGCGTTGGGGAGGGCCATCACCCAAACCGAGTCGAACCGAAAATGAACCACCGGAGATTCATCCCTTCTCCCCGGGATGGTCGAAGTAGAGGACTGCTGTGCAGGCCGACGCCCTGTGCAGCTGTGATCCCTGTGCCGAAAGTACCCCGCAGACGCGGACAACGGCCGGCGACGAGGCCCGGGGCTGTCGACGTTCGCAGGCCACACCGATATCATCGATATCAGGAGGTTGTTATGACAGATATTCTGATCCGGGACATTCCGGATTCGCAGATCGAGCAGATCGATCGCCGGGCCCGGGAGGCGGGACTGTCTCGCAGCGAGTTCCTGCGACGATGGCTCGAGAGGGACTTCCGCCCCACGACGACTGTCACGACCCGCGACCTAGAGCGGCTTGGAGCACTCGCGCAGGACTTGGACAATCCGGATGTCATGCGTCAGGCGTGGTCGTGAGCGCTCGCCCGTGGTTGATCGACAAGTCTGCCTTGGTGCGACTCGGCCGGTCTCCCGACGCCAACGAATGGGCGCAACGCATCGAGCGTGGTCTCGTTCGCATTTCCACGGTCACCGTCCTGGAGACCGGTTACTCCGCTAAAACCACACGCGACCTCGCCGATCTACTCGACCTCCCACCATTGGCACATATGCCGATCGAATACATGACACCCGCAGGCGAACGTCGAGCAGTCGAGGTGCTACGCACTCTCGCCGACCGCGGTCACCACCGCGCACCATCAATCCCCGACCTGCTGATCGCTGCAACCGCGGAAGGCGCAAGACTCACGGTTCTGCACGCGGACAAGGATTTCGACCTCATCGCCGAGATCACCGGGCAGCCCGTCGAACGGCTCCGCTTCTGACCGATGCGGCCCCGATCCAGCGCTTCTGACGCGCTTGCATCCGCCGTCCCCCCGTACCCACGGCACCCACTCGGAGACTTGAAAGCCTGTCGCGGCCCAGAAATTTCGTGACCGAGCCGGTGCCGGACTACGACGGCAATACAGTCACTGTCAGCGCGCCCAGCCGCTCGGGGTCGGCGACGACCTCGTAGGCGGTGACCTTGTCGTCGTGCACGGTTACCCGCAGTACTGCGGCGAGGTGTCCGGCCGGGGCGACGACGATTCCGACCGTGCCGTCGATCAGCGCGAGGCCCGCGGCCTGAGAACGGTTGCGTAGGAAGACCGTTTCCTCGGCCACTGCGGCGGCGCCGCGCACCACGGGTGCGATGCCGGGCGGCAGGATCGCGCGGTCCGCGGTCCGCACGACATCGGGGGCGAGGACTGCCAGCAGGGCGTCGAGGTCACCGGCCCGCGCCGCCGACAGGAATGCGTCGACCACGTCTCGGTGCCGGGCGAGTTCGGTCGTGGGTATCGCGGTGTCGCCGCGCACGCGGTGCCGGGCCCGGCTGGCCAGTTTCTTCGTCGTCGCGGCGGTGCGGCCCACGATCGGGGCGATGTTGTCGAACGGGACGGCGAACATGTCGTGCAGCACGAAGGCGACGCGCTCCTCGGGGCCGAGCGCGCGCATCACCACCAGCAGGGCGCGGCCGACCGAATCCGCCAGCACCGCTTCGGTTTCCGGCTCGGCGTAGCGCACGCCGCCGGCTGCCGGCGCCGCGCCCGGATTCGCCGGATCCACGAGTTCTTCGTTCCGCGCCGCGCGGGAACGCAACTGGTCCAGGCAGATTCGCGAAACCACCGTCGTCAGCCAAGCGGCGAGATTGCCGATTTCGCCCGCCCGGCGACCCGCTGCCGTGGCCCGATCGAGGCGTAACCAGGCTTCCTGCACCGCGTCCTCGGCCTCCCCCAGCGATCCCACGATCCGGTAGGCGATATCGCGCAGCAGGTCGCGGTGCTGTTCGAAGCGTCGCGCCAAGTCGTCCCGATCGCGCACCGGTCACCTTTCTCGGGTTTCACACGTCGAAGGGATGCGCCGACGATTCCGCCCTGTTCGTCCGCGCCGTGAGGTCGGCCCTCGACCCACGATGGCAGATCGGGGCACCGAAGGACAGGAGGGTGCCATGCACACCACATACGTGATCGTCACCGTCGTCGCCGCCGCGACGGTGTTCGGCACAACCGTCGTCGACATCGTCGCCCCGGAGTGGGTCCGCGGCAATATGCGCAGCTACGGGGTCCCGGAATGGGCGCTGCTGCCGTTGGCCGTGATCAAGGCGGTCGGCGCACTCGGCCTGCTGGTGGGGCTGGCCGTCCCGCCGATCGGTCTCGCTGCGGGCATCGGGCTGGTGCTGTACTTCCTCGGAGCCGTATTCACCGTGGTCCGTGCCCGTTGGTACACGCATATCCCGTATCCGATGCCGTGTCTGCTGCTCGCGGTGGCGACGGTGAGCCTGTTTCCGGCGGCGTGAGCGCCGGCCGGTAGTGAGTTCGTCGGAGCCCGCGAGATCCGGCACCAGCGTGAAATTCTCCTGGGGTGTTCGGCGGCAAGGACGGCGCCCGGACCCGCACCCAGCCCTCGTCGTTGAGAAGCCGTCCGGGCAAGTCGACCCCCGAGTGAACTATCGTCGTTGGGCACTCTGAACAAGGCGTTTTTGTTCGCGCGTTGCGTCCGAGGATGCCGGCCGGATCGGATAGGAATGTGATGACGACGGATCAGCCCGACCGTCAGAAGCGTTGGTTGGTCTTGACCGCGCCGGGCTGGGGGACCGATGAGGCGACACAACAGGAACTACCACCGGAAGCGATCATCGGAGGCTGGCAGATCGACGAGGACGGCCGTTCGGGGCCGTTCGAACCGAACCTCGCCTACCTGCCCGCCGACGAGTCGTGGCCTTCCGATCCGCTCGATGCGATCTTGCGTCAGGCGGCGGCCGATCCTTCGCAATCGATCGACAAGCGAAACCTGATCCGCGACTTCATCGCTACTTTGTGGAATTCGGTTGTCGATATCGGATGCGATGCCGACGGCCGCCCGCTGCTCTGCACCTCGGAGGATGTGCCATGCGTGCTGATCACCACCGCCGCAGTGCATCGGCAGGGCGTCGAAGTGGATCGATGGCGTCCACTGGTGGGCGACAGGATTGCCGACGCGGTTCCCGCCGGCGTGGAAGTCCTCATCAACCCGAACAGTCCTGCGTCGTGTCGTCTGACCGTCGCCGCGCTGCGACCACCCGCACCCCGAGTGTGAGGTGATGCCGTGTTCACCGAACGGCTGAGATCGCTACTCATCGATCCGCTGATCAAACTCACCGGCAAGGAGTCGCGCGGCTTGGCGGAGAAGTACGTCGGAACCGCGGGAAAGCTCGACACGGCCGGCAGGACAGCCACCGCAACCGACGAGTTCGGTGCGAACGGGTTTCACCGCCTCGAGGCCATTCCGGTCGAGAACTTCGTACCCGACCGGGAAGTCACGTTTCGCCCCTCCCAGGTGGTCAGTGAGACGCGGCGGGCGGAGCAAAGGTTCAAGAAACCCGCACTGGTCGTCGATTACCCCGTCGAGGACGCCGCTCACATGGAGCAGTGGTCGAAGGGGAAGTACGCATACGACGGGGAGGATCACGGGTACAACATCGTCAGACCCGACGATGTCCAATTCAAGAGAGCCACCGATGACGGTTGGAACCTGGATACCGCGCCGTGGGTTCGGCGATGGCCGCCGGAGGACAACACCTTCGTCCGCAGTCGGTCGTTGACGGAGCCTGTGAGCGGCGAGACCACCCACTCGCCGAACGGTGCCCCCGGCCGGCGCCGACTGCTGACGGTCAAAACCGGATGGCGGAAGACCGAGACCGTCGCCGTAGATGACGAAACGCTGTTGAAAATACAGGCAGCGAACAAACAGCTGGCACGAGCCGCCCAGAAGAACGCCGGCCCGGTAGTGCTGCTGCCGGACAAGAGCTTTCCCAGCTCCGCGGACGCGCACATCGAGAATCTGCGAACCAGCATCGGCAGTCCCGAGATGTACGTACCCACCGGCGATGTGTCCACCACGATCGGTGACCCGAGAACCGTGGAGGGTGCGCTGAGGGATCACGTCATCCCAGGCCGGACCGGGATCGAAGTGCACAAAACCGATGACAGTCCCGCATGGCAACGCCTGGGAGCGAAGCCGGGAACCCGCGAATCATGGGCAGAGCCCTGACGAGGTATCAGCGTGCGCAAGCCCTCGTCTTCAGTGGCGCGCTGCTCGGCCGCGGCGTCCTGGCCTGACTCCACTGCCGCCGCCGTGTGGCGTGCGGTCAGTGTCGGCCGGCTACCCGTTCGACCGCCACGAGGATCTCCGACAGCAGCGGCAGCGATTCGTCCCGCTGCGGGGCCCTGGCCCACCAGCGTCCTTCGTGGGTGTGGCGACCGAAGCCGGTCGGGAGAATGACGTTGCTGCGGTGGGAGCCGATATCGACGCCGTGACGCTGCAGCCGCCCGTTGCGGTCCGGATCGGGATATCCGTCGAATACCGCGAGAAAGGTTCGCCGCGGCGGATTTTCCCGCACCAGCACCGGGCCCGGAATCCCCCGCACGGTCAATTCCCCGAGGAGCAGCGCGCCCAGCGGTTCCGGCGTGTTCACCGCCGCGACCGGACCCACCAGCGGTAATACGACATATCCGGGGGAGGTGACGCGGACGTAGGGTAAGCCGAACAACTCGCGATACGTATCGGCCCAATCCTGCGGCGTGGCAATCTCTTTCAATCGCACGGTGCACCTCACTCCCGGTCGATGTCCCGGTCCCGTTGCCGGCCCGGGTCGTCGGTTGTTCCAGTGAATACCGAAAATGTCAGCAGTTACACGTCTTTCGGTGAATCGCGTGCGAATTGTCAGCCACGAGTGAGCTTCACCACTCGGCGAGCCGCCGCGGCGGTCCCTCGTCGATCCGCGCAACGACGGGTGGCGATCTCGGATCGAATCGGCAAAGGTCGATCGACTTCCCGTGTTCGCGCAGATGGCGCGGGTAGTCTCGGGGCATAATCGGCTTACGGCAGGCGAGTCCGGGAGGTCGTTGTGGCTTGCGACTTGATGCTCATCGCGTACGACGGATCCGAGAATGCGAAGCGGGCCGTGGAATATGCGGGGCGCTTTTTGTCCGCCCCGAGGGCGATCGTGCTCACCGCCTGGGAGCCGATGGTGCGGCAGGCGGCGCGGTTGTCCGGACTTTCCGGGGTGATGCAGCCGGAATGGCTGCCGGACGAGGAGATCGAGGATATCGCCTACGTCGATGCCAAGCAGATCAATGCCGAGGGCGTACGGCTGGCCAAATTGGCGGGGCTGAATGCCGAACCGCGCACAGCCGAATGCACCTCGACCATCTGGAATGCGATCGTCGACGTCGCGGACGAACTGAATGTCGACATCATCGTCGCGGGTACGCGGGGGGCGACCGGAATTCGCGCGCTCCTGCATTCCAGCGTCGCCGAGGCCGTGCTGAAACACTGCCACCGGCCGATTCTGCTGGTACCTCCCGGAAAAGAACCTGTTCCGGTCAGCGATCTCGCCGGATAGATTCGGGCGCTCCGGCCCCGAGCGTGCCGCTGCCCACATGAGACGTGTATCGCTACCCGGACGCCGCCGATGCGGCGCACGACTAGGGTCGGGAAACTATGGACGGATTTCTGCTCGCACAACCGGGGGGCGTGGTCCGCACGGCCGGCACCCGGCGCGCATTCGATGATGCGCGGCGGGCAGCGGCGGCCCTGCGCGACGGCGCGGTGGAGCTGATCGTCGGCGCGGTGCCGTTCGATCCGGCCGATCCGGCCGCCCTGTGCGAACCCGCGCACGCGTCGCATACCGCGGGCCCGTGGCGACCGGCCGCCCTCCCATCGTTGCCCGAAGTCCGGGTGGTAGCCGAAATCCCCAGTCCCGCCGAACATATGGCGCGAGTGACGAAACTGGTCGAGCAACTGTCCGACCCCGGGCAGCCGCTGCGCAAGGTGGTGGCGGCACGCTCGCTGGTCGCCGCCGCCGAACAACCGCTGGAACCGGACGTGGTCGCCGCGCATCTGCAGGTCCGTCATCCGCAGGCCAATATCTTCGCCGTCGACCTCACCCCCGCCGGCCGGGCCGGCGCCACCCTGGTCGGCGCCACACCGGAGATTCTGGTGACACGCCACGGCGACACCGTCACCCTGCGGCCGCTCGCGGGCACCCTGCCCCGGCACACCGACCCCGGCCGCGACGCCGACCGTTCGCGGGAGTTGTTGTCCAGCAGCAAGAATCGCGAGGAACACGCCTTCGTTATCGAATGGATCCGGCAACAGCTCACCCCCGTTTGCGCGGAACTCACCATCCCGGGAGAGCCGGAACTGGTCAGCACGGCCGAGGTGTGGCATCTCGCCACGCCCATCACCGGGCGGCTGCGCGACCCGGCCACCACGGCCCTCGATCTGGCGCTGTTGCTGCATCCGACGCCCGCGGTCTGCGGCACACCGACCGAGCTGGCGCTGCGCACCATCGGTGACATCGAGGAGCCGCGGGGCTTCTACGGCGGCGCGGTCGGCTGGTGCGACGGACGCGGTGACGGCGCCTGGGTGGTGGCGATCCGCTGCGCGGAGCTGTCCGCCGACGGCCGCACCGTGCAGGCCTACGGCGGCGGCGGGATCGTCGCGGCCTCCGATCCGCGCACCGAACTGGACGAAACCACGGCGAAACTGCGGACCCTGCTGAACGGTCTCGCCTGCGCGGTCCCGGATCAGTCGAGCTGAACCGGCGAGCGCCGAACGGCGTCTCGGGCGTGCTGCGTGTCCACCGGGGCCGGTCCATGTTGTAGGTTGGCTCGCAAGACGCCTGTGTCGATGTTGGGAGTACGCGATGAAGTTTGCCGTCCCGGGGGTTGCGAGCGCCGTCGCCGGAGCACTGCTCGGCGTGATCGCGGTGTTCATTGTCGTGACGGCGACAGCACAGAATTCGCGGCCCGAGGTGGATCGCAGTGGCGACGCCTCGTCGTCGCTGCTGAACAACGTTGAGTACGGCGCTCGCTGAGTCTGCGACCACCGCTGCCCGACCCGCCGACACCCCGTCCTCGGCCACCGCACCACTGGGCCGGCGCTGGTTCGCCGGTACCGTTCTCGTCGCCTTCCTGCTGACCTTTCTGCAGGCGCCCGGGCGTACCGTCGCCGACACCAAGTACGACCTGGCCCAGAATCCGCTCGGGTTCCTGGAACGCGCCGCTCATCTGTGGAGTAGTCAGGCTCCGATGGGGCAGGTGCAGAACCAGGCCTACGGCTATTTCTTCCCGCACGGCGCCTTCTTCTCGCTCGGCCACCTGCTGGGTATCCCGGCCTGGACGACCCAGCGGATCTGGTGGGCGCTGCTCGTCCTCGCCGGATTCTGGGGCGTCGTCCGGCTGTGCGAGGTGCTCGGCATCGGCACCCGGGGTTCTCGGGTCGTCGCGGCGATCGCCTTCGCGTTGTCGCCGCGGGTGCTGACCACGCTCGGCTCGATCTCGTCGGAAACTTTGCCGATGATGCTGGCGCCGTGGGTGCTGCTCGCGCCGGCGGCGTTGGGGGTCGTCGGCCTGCCGCGGGCGCATCCGGCCCGCTCGGGATGGCGGCGGCTGCTGCCGCCCCGGGCGACCGCCGAATCGCTATCGATGCGCGGTGCCACCTCACCGGCCGCGAGCGCCCTCGCCCTGGCGCTGATGGGTTCGGTCAATGCCGTCGCGACCGTCGCGGCCTTCCTGCCGGCCGTCCTGTGGTGGGCCTCCTACCGCCCGAATCGCACCTGGTGGCGCTTCACTCGGGTGTGGATTCCGCTGCTCGCCCTCGGCACCTTCTGGTGGGTGGTGCCGCTGCTGCTGCTCGGCAAGGTCAGTCCGCCGTTCCTGGACTACATCGAATCCTCCGGGGTCACCACCCAGTGGGCCTCACTCGGCGAGGTGCTGCGCGGCACCGACAGTTGGACCCCGTACGTCTCCCCGGAGCGGATCGCGGGCGCGGTGCTGGTCACCCAGCCCGCGGCGGTGCTCGCCACGGGCGTGCTCGCCGCGGCGGGGATGGCGGGCCTGGCGCTGCGATCGATGCCGGCAAGGGGGCGATTCACCCTCGTCCTGATCGTGGGTCTGGTCGGGATCTGCGCCGGTTACGCCGGGCAGCTCGGCGGACCCTTCGCCGAATCGGTCCGGATCTTCCTCGATTCCGGCGGCGCCCCGCTGCGCAACGTGCACAAGCTGGAGCCGCTGATCCGGATTCCGCTGGTGATCGGGCTCGCGCATCTGCTGCGGCGGGTGCCGCTGCCCGCCTCGGTGCCGATGCCGGTGTGGCGGCGGGCCTTCGCGCATCCGGAACGGAATCGGATGGTCGCGGTGGCGGCGCTGTTGCTGGCGGCGCTGGCGCTGTCCACATCGTTGGCGTGGACCAGCAAGCTGGCCCCGCGCGGCGCCTACGACAAGGTGCCGGCGTATTGGCAGCAGACCGCGCAGTGGTTGGCGCACAACGCCTCCGATGCGCGCGCCCTGGTGGTGCCGGGAGCGCCGTTCGGCAGTCAGATCTGGGGGCTGACCCGCGACGAACCGCTGCAGGCGCTCGCCACGACCCCGTGGGCGGTGCGCGATGCGGTGCCGCTCACCCCGCCCGGTGCCATCCGAGCCATGGATTCGGTGCAGCGCCTGATCGCCGACGGTCGCCCGTCGGCGGGCCTGGCGCCCACGCTGCTCGACCAGGGCATCGGAATCCTGGTGTTGCGCAACGATCTCGACCCCGACACCTCCCGCTCCACCCGGCCGATGCTCGCGCACGAGGCGATCGAGGGTTCGCCCGGCATGACGAAGGTCGCCGAGTTCGGCAATCCGATCGAGGTCGGGCACGGGGACGGCCTGGTCGCCGACGGCGATCTGCGACCCACCTATCCCGCCATCGAGATCTACCGCGTAACGGGCGACGAGCCCGGCGCACCCGCCGATATTCGTAGTGGGCCCGGTGCGCCGGCGAATTTCCCGGGTGCGCGTACGGTCCCGCTGAATTCGGTTCCGGTGGTTCAGGGCGGACCGGAAGTGCTGGAACGGATGCGCCGCATCGGAGACGCACACGGCCCCACCCTGTTGGCCGCCGACGCGGCGCGGGCGGGGCTCACCCCCACCGCGACCACGGTCACCGATACGCCGATGGATCGTGAGGCCGATTTCGGCCGGGTGGACAACCACAATTCGGCGCTGCGCGCGCCGACCGATGCCCGCCGCACCCACAATTTGGTGCCCGACTACGCGGTTCCCGGCACACCGCTGGTCGAGGGGCAGTGGTCGGGCGCCACCGTCACCGCCTCCAGTTCCGCCGCCGATGCCACCCAGCTCGGCGGGGCGGCGCCCGGTAGTTCGACAGCGGCCGCATTCGACGGTGATCCCACCACCGCATGGTTGAGCACCAGCGCCGAACACGCTGTGGGGCAATGGCTTCGGCTCGCCCTGGATCATCCGATCACGGCCGGGGCGGTGCGGGTGACCACCAGCCCCGCGGCGATCGGTGATCCGGTGAAGTGGATCGAGGTGCGCACCGCCAACGGCACGGTTGCCGCACGCATCTCCGAACCCGGTGTGCCGGTATCGGTTTCGCTGCCGCCCGGGCGCACCGACTGGCTGACCATCACCGCGACCCGCACCGAGAACGGCACCGGCGGCGGACAGTTCGGCATCAGCGAGGTCAACCTGTTCGACTATTCGAATCGGGACGCGCCGACGCCGGTGGATATTCGGCATCGCACGGTGCTGCCGCCGGTGCCGCCGGGCTCCTCGGTCCGGGGATGGGATCTCGGGCAGGAATTCCCCGGGCGCAGCGGCTGTTTCGACGCGCCCGACCGGGTCCGGTGCAGTAAGGGGCTCGCGCTGCCGGCCGAGGAACCGGGAACCTTCGAGCGAACACTCAGCGTCCCCGCTCCGACGACGGTGATCCCGCAGCTGACCGTGCGCACTCGGCAGGGACCGGCGCTGGAGGGGCTGTTGACCGATCCCGAGCGTCCGGTCGCACGCGGTAAGGCCGATGTCGGTGATCTGCGCGGGTCCGCCTTCGCCGCCACCGACGGCGACCCGCGAACCAGCTGGATCGCACCCGAGGACACCGTGCGCAACCGCGCGGGCGGCAAGCCGACGCTGACCATTCAACTGCCACGACCGGAACTGGTGACCGGGGTGGAGGTCACGCCGCCGATGGGCGCGCTCCCCGCCCGGCCGACCTCGCTCGCGGTGAACCTCGGCGACGGTCCGCAGGTCCGGGAGATCCCGCCCGCACCGAAGGGGCGCGACCCGGAGGCGACCGCCGACAACGATTCGCCCGGCCGATCGCCCACCACCACGCCCGCCCCGAACGCCCCGGCGCCGGAACCGCAGTCGACCGATACCCCGGCCCCGATGTCCGCACCACCGACCCCGGTCCGGCTCGACCTGCATCCATATGTCACCGACCACATCGAGATCAGCATCGACACCTGGAAAACGGTGTTGGATCGCACCGCCCTCGGCCTGACCCAGCAGCAGCCGCCCGGGATCGCGGAGATCTCCGTTCTCGGGCCGGACTTTCCGGCGCCCGCGCCCGGCGACCGGCTGGTCACCGTCGACTGCGATCATGGCCCGACCCTCGCCGTCGCGGGACGCGTACTGCACACCAGCGTCACCGCGACGGCCGACGAATTGCGCAGCGGTAAGCCGGTTTCCGCAACCGTCTGCCCGGCCGGCCCGGCGTCGCCGGACCTCGACAGCGGGCCCGCGGACTTCTCCTGGCCCACGGTCGATCTGCCGAGTGGACCGGTGGATGTGACGGTCGCGCCGACCGACCTGTTCTCGGTCGATGAACTGCGCTTGCCCAGCACCGCTTTCCCGGCGACGGCCGGTACCGCCGCGGCGCCGGGCGAGCGCCTGCTGACTCTGCCGTTGAGTACGAATGTGGGGTGGGCGGCGCACACCGCGGACGGCCGTGCGCTGCGGCCGGTGGTGGTGGACGGCTGGAAGCAGGGCTGGATCGTCCCGGCTGGTGCGCACGGGCCGGTCACGATCGAATTCCCGATCGACCGCTGGTATCGCCTCGCGATCTTCGGCGGTCTGCTGTTGTTGCTTCCCCTGGTGCTGCTGGCCGTACCGGTTCCGGCGCGCATGCGTAGATGGCTGGACGACAAGGCAATTCGCGTCTTCCGCCGCGCCGGGACAGCTGCCGAGGCCACCTCCGCTCGCACGGCGACGGCGGAGAGCGAGTCCGCGCGAGCCCCGCGCAGCGACGCGGCGATTTCACCGCCGGGCGCAGCGGCGGCATCGCCGGATCACGCGCCGGTCGTGGCGGTGCCGGGCCCGGAGCCGAGCGCGACGAGCTACGACCCGCCGCCGCGGACCTGGGACAGCTGGTGGCTGGGTGCCGCCGGAATGACGATCGCCGCCTTCCTCGTCTCCGGTCCGGTCGGAAGTCTCTGCGCCGCAACGGCGTTGGTCGCGATTCGGGTCCTGCCGCGGGCTCCGATCGCCCTGGCCGTCCTCGCCGCGGCGGGCACCGTGGTGGGTGAAGCCGCACTCTCGACCGGTCCGTGGCGGTCGTCCGAGGTCTATATGGGCGGCTCCCTGTGGGCACAGTTCCCCGCATTGGTCGCCGTGGTGGCGGTCGGGGTCGCGGCCCTGCCCGCGCGGAATCCGCTGCGCCGGTCGCGACCGCGGGTCAACCGAAACGGCGTTTGACCCAGTGCCGCACCGGCTCCTCCACCAGCGCGTAGCTGGCCGCCGCCAGCGGCAGCGTGAAAGCCACCGTCAATGCCAGCACGTGCAGAAAGCCCCCGTTGAACGGGATGAATCCGAAGATCGGGAACATCATCGCCAACACCACCAGGTGCCAGATGAAGATGCCGTAGGACCAGCGCCCGATCGTCAGCGCCACCCGGCTCTGTAGCAACCGGTGCGGCGCGAGGCCGACCACGAGCGGGGCGAGCAGGCCGAATCCGATCAAGGCCCCTAGACCCATTTTCATCGCGTACTGCCAGGCCGTACCGCGGGCCAGCCCGGCCGGGCCGGCCAGATCGGTGGCCGAGAGCGCGAACGCGACCGCCGCCAGCGACCACATCAGCCGACGACTTCCGATCCACCGCTGCCAGCGCGGCACCGGGGCTCCCGCCCGGGACCGGGCGGCGAGGATCTCGGCCAGCTCGGCGAGCACCATGCCGCCGGCGAACCACGGCAGATATCCGGGCAACCAGTTGTCCGCGTGAATCGCATCCGGGGTGGGCACCGGCAGAAAATTCCAACTCAGGCTGACCAACCCGAGGGCGGCCACCGCGGCGACCCGGCGCCGGGCCGCCGTGCCGCGCAACCGAACCAGCGCCCACGCCAGCAGCGGCAACACCAGATAGAAGGCCATTTCGACCGACAGGCTCCACATCTGAGTGAGCCCGTCGGTGAGCGTCAGCGGGACGAAGACCTGCAGCAGCGCCAGATTCGCGAGCCACACCCGCAAACCCGCCGAATGTGCCGCGGACGGCAGCAGTATCAGCGCCGCGCACACGACGACCCAATACGCGGGCAGGATCCGGGCGCCACGATGCAGGAGATAGCGGCCGGTCGGGGGTGCCGCGCCCAGGCCGCGGGCCGCGGCGGCATGCGGTCGCCACAGCAGGAACCCGGACAGGCCGAAGAAGACCGCGACCGCCATATCGAATCGTTCCCACACCCGGCCGATCACCGGCTCCCCGGCGGCGCCGGTCTGGAAAGCGACATGGGTCAGCACCACCCCGAGAGCGGCCAGCCCGCGCATACCTTCCAGTGCCGGAACGAATCTGCGCGTCCCGGACGCCGCCTGGGTGTGCGGCGGTGCGGCGCCGGCCGGCACGTCGGTGCTGGGTGCGGCGGTTTCGGGCGTTGCGGTCATCGCGGTCCAGTCTGCCCTGCGGGCATCGGCCGCCGCCGGACGCCCGTACTTTTTCGCGGTGTTTTCCGTACTCAGCTCGCCGGGTTAAGGTGCCGGACTGTTAGTGTCGGGGCTCACGAGTGCTTGTGTTATGACCGCACCCGGTTATGAGCGCACCCGGACGAGGCTTGTTCGACGACGAGGAGAGTTTGCATGGCACTCAGTGCCGGTACCAAGAGGACGGTGGCCTGCCTGCTCGTGGGACTCGGTGCGCTGTTGATCGTCGCAGCGATACTGATCCCGACCTATGGGGTGAGCCAGTTGGCCAAAACTCCCCTCGACCTCGAGATCACCACGATCGCGACGAACAAGCCGGACGCACCGAGTGAGGTGCTGGACGCCAAATCGCTGACCTCCGGCGACGGCCCGGTCAAGATCGACAAGAACGTCGGCCTGATCTCGCAGCGCTTCCTCACCGTCGAGGACCCCTCGGGCAAGACCAATATGACCATCCAGGCCGGTCAGACCCTGCGCAACAAGGACAAGACCGGTGACACCGGGCTGCTGACCGCGACCATCGACCGGGTCACCATCAACCGCAAGACCGGTGAGCCGATCGACGACGACCCGAACGGCTCCATCGCCGTCACTGTCGACAGCAAGGGCAACAGCGTCCCGGATCCGGTGCAGCACACCGGTCTGCAGTACCGGTTCCCGATCGGCACCGAGAAGCAGACCTACCCGTACTTCGACATCAACGCGCGCAAGTCGTTCGATATCAAGTTCGTCGAGGAGACCGAGATCAACGATCTGAAGGTCTACCACTTCCAGCAGCAGATCCCGCCGCAGAACCTGGCCAAGGTGGTCTCGACGCCGACCAACCGGCTCACCTTCCCGGCCGCCAAGTGGGGCGTGCCGGGCGACGGCGACGTCACGATGGACCGGTACTACACCAACACCCGCGACGTGTGGGTCGAGCCGCAGACCGGAACCGTGATCAAGGGTTCCGAGCAGTTGCACCTGTACTACGCGCGCACCGCCGACAAGCCGGAGGTCAACGCGATCAACACCACGCTGGTGTTCGACGACGACACCGTGCGGTCGCAGATCGACGAGGCGCGCAAGTACATGGACGAGCTGTCGCTGTACGGCCGCACGCTGCCGATCGTCTTCGGTGTGCTCGGTGCGATCTCGCTGATCGCCGGCCTGGTGCTGGGCCTGCGCGGTGGCGACGACGGCTCCTCGAAGCCGGGCCGGCTGGTGCGCAAGCCGAAGCAGCCCGAACCCGGCACGGCCGGCGGGTCCGATCGGGCCTTCTCGGAAGCGCCGACACAGCAGATCGATATCAGCAAGAACCTCTAGGGTCTCGACACGCCAGTGGCTCCCCGGTCGGAAAACCGGGGAGCCACTGGTTTTTCGGGGTTTGTCGCTTTTCGGGGCTTATCGCTGCGCCGGGCGGGTCGCCGGCTGCATCCGGAAGCTGATCGCCTCCATCAGCGGCTTGCGCTGCGTCTTCTGCACCGCCGCGATCCGCCACTCGCCGTCGCTCTCGCGAACCAC
Organism: Nocardia veterana NBRC 100344; assembly: GCF_000308855.1. Taxonomy (GTDB): domain Bacteria; phylum Actinomycetota; class Actinomycetes; order Mycobacteriales; family Mycobacteriaceae; genus Nocardia; species Nocardia veterana. Next base: position 41,474 of record NZ_BAGM01000131.1, read on the forward strand.
GGTGTAGGTGGCCATCTTCCCCAGCTTCTTCGGCTTACCCTTGGACGATTCGCCACGGGTCAGCACCACGGCGGTATCGCTGCCGTAGCGGCGGATCTCGACGATCTCGACGGTGAGCCGGGTGCCCTTCAGGAAGCTGTCGAACAGCGCCTGGTGGGCGTTGCCGATCTCGGCGCCGCCGTGATAGACGGTGCCGACATAGGTGACGTCGGTGGCGTCGGCGGTGAAGCAGGCGCCGTAGGCGGCGCCGTCGCCGCGGTTCCAGGCTTCGCTGCTGCGTTCGATGAGAGCGCGGATGGCGGCGGTGTCGGTGGCGGTGGTCATGATCTTCTCCTCAATCGGCGAGTAGGTTCAGGGCGGTTCGGCGCGGCAGCAGCCGCAGGGCGGTGGTGAGTACACGATCGGGCCGGCTGGTGAGAACCACCGGACCCTGTTTGTCGGACAAGGCTTTTCGGGCTCGACGGACCACGTCCTCGGGCGATCGCACCAGCCAGGGCGGGACGTCCTCGGCGGTCTGAGCACGGGTGGCGGTGACGCCGGGGCACAACGCCAGCACGTGCACGCCACGCGATTTCTGTTCGTGCCAGAGGGTTTCGGAGAAAGTGGTGACGAACGCCTTGGAGGCGCTGTACACACTCATTCCGGGCTTTGGCGAAAGGGCCAGTGTGGAGGATACATTCACCAGGGCGCTGCCCGGGCGGGCGGTGGCGAGAAAGGCATGCGCCAACGCCACCGTCGCCCGGCAGTTGAGATCCATCGTCTGCAGCGCGGCGTCGAGCGGAAGTTCGGCGAAGTCGCCCGGTACGGCCGTTCCGGCGTTGTTCACCAGGAGGGAATAGCCGCCCCGGCGCAACAACTCGGAGGTCTCCGCGACTCCGGTCGCGGTGGACAGATCCGCCGCCAGATAGTCGTGTCCGGCGCCGAGGTCCGACATCAGCTCGGCCAGCGGTTCGGCGCCGCGTGCGACGGCGGTGATCGAAAACCCTTCTTCGGCAAGGGCGGTGGCGAAGGCCCGGCCGATGCCGGCACTCGCCCCGGTCACCAACGCCTTCACCGCTCCAGCTCCGGCTTGGTGGCCGGATCGAACAGGAAGGACACCCGCTCGAACACCGACTGCCGCTTGGTGTTGTGGAAGCTCGCAATCCGCCACTTCCCGTCGGCTTCCCGGACGAGGGTGTAGGTCTGGGTCTTGGACAACTCCTTCGGGCGGTCGCCGTCGTAGCGATCACCGCGGCTGGTGACGATGGCGACGTCGTCACCGTAGAACCGGACGCCGAGGAAGGAATCGGCCAGCTTGCTGCCCTTCAGGAATCCGCTGAACAGGGCGCGGTGCGCCTCGGTGAGATCGCGGCGGCCGCTGTAGTAGGTGCCCACGAAGGTCGTGTAGGTCGCGTTCTCGGTGAAGGTCGCGCCGTAGGCGTCGGCATCGTTGCGATCCCAGGCCGCGGTCATCTCGCCGATGGTGGCGCATACCGCGCGCAGATCCTCGGCGCTGCCACCGTCTGCCCGCACGCTCGTGCATTCGGCCACTCCGGTGTTGTGCACATCCGAGGTCTGATCCAGCCAGACATATCCGCCGGCGGCGGCGATGCCGAGGCCCAGCACGGTTGCGCCCACCACCTTGGCGACGGTGCGGCGACGGTTTTTCGCCGGGGCGGTGGGGGCGGCCGGCTCGGTCTTGGCGGTCATGGGAGGTCCCTTTCGTGCTACTCTCTGCGTGGAAGATTTTTCTTCCTAGAAGATTTCTCTTCGTTGAGGAAGAGATTAGGAGAAAGGTGGGACCGTGTCAACTCCCGCTCGTGAAAACGACCCCAGCCAGGTCTTTCGGCGGTATCTGAGTTCCGTTGTGCTGCATGCGCAAGCGGGCGCGAAGGCGGTCGGGCTCGGTGCCACCGACCTGTACGCGCTGAACATCCTGGAGTTGAGCGGCGCGATGACCCCGGGCGAACTCGGCGCCCGAACCGGACTGACCACCGGGCCCACCACGCGGCTCATCGACCGCCTCGAAGAGGGTGGCTACGTGCGCCGGGTGGCGGATCCGAACGACCGGCGCAAGGTGATCGTCGAGCCGGTCGACCGGCCCGCGGGCCTGGACCGCGCCCTGGCTCCGGCTCGCCGCCGAATCGGCGAGATCGTGCGAAGCTATTCCCCACAACAGCGGGAGCTGCTGTTCGACTACTTCGCCCGTGCGGCCGACGCCTACCAGCGAGCCGCCGAGGAGATCACGGAACCGGGCGGACCGGCCACCGAACGAGCCGAATAGCGCCCGGACCGAATGGAGACCGACCTTGCCGAACCCCACCCCGCGCGGCGCGGTGCGCGCCGACCTGAACATCTCGCTGGACGGTTTCGCGACCACCACCGATCAGACCCCGGACGATCCGATGGGTGCGGACTGGTCCCGTCTGGTCGGCGCTTACACGGCCACCCGCACCTTCCGTTCCCGCGTGCTCGGTGACACCAGCGGCGCAGGCACGACCGGTGTCGACGACGCTTATGCCGCAGCGTATTTCGCGGAACTCGGCGCCGAGATCATGGGTGCGGGGATGTTCGGACTGCACGCGCACCCCGACGATCCCGACTGGCGCGGCTGGTGGGGTGAGGAACCGCCGTTCCACATCCCGGTCTTCGTGTTGACGCACACCCCGCGGCCGTCGATCGAGATGGCGGGCGGGACCACTTTCCACTTCCTCGATGCCGAACCGGCCGCGGCGCTCGAACGCGCGCACGCGGTCGCCGGCGGCAAGGATGTACGGATCGGTGGCGGCGCGACGGTGGTTCGCGACTTCCTGGCGGCGGGACTGATCGATCAGTTGCACGTCGCGATCGCGCCGATCCTGCTGGGCCGGGGAATTCGCTTGTGGGACGGGCTGCGCGGGCTGGAATCGGACTACGAGGTGACCGCCGAGACAGCGGAGAGCGGCACCACCCACATCACCTTCCGGCGCGATCACACGGGTTGATCACCGGCGGCCGGACGGGCGCGAGACCCGCACCGATCACGCCGATTCGGTATCGGGCGCGGCCGATTCGTGGTGCCGGGCCACCATCGCCACGAGGATGCTCGTCGCCGCGCCCGCGGTGATCGTCGCGGCGGTGATCAGTCCGGGCAGCGTGCGCACGAGTGTGAGTGTGACGGCGAGCTCGACCGCCAGTCCGAGCCAGATCACGGCCGCCGGCGCGGTCCGGTCCACCGCGATGGCCGACAGCAGCGCACCCTGCAGCACCGCGAGCAGTGCGCCGTCGAGGGCGAACAACCACAACCAGCCCTGGATCGGCCCGTAGTCGGCCCCCGCGAACAGCGGAGCCAGCGGCGCGAAGAGGGCCGCACCCGCGACCGCGACCAGACCCACCACGGCGAGAACGCCCAGTGCGGAACGAACGGCTCGCACCGAATGTTGCGGCTGGGCCATTCGGGGATACAGCACCACCCCCACCGCCTGCGGCAGCCAGAAGGCGATCTTGGTGGCGATGGCGCCCAGCGCGTACCGACCGGCGTTCGCCTCGTCCAGGACGATCCGCGCCACGATGAGATCGGCGGACGACAGCGCCATCAATCCGGCCTGCACCTGCGCGGCGCGCAGTACGGCGGCCACCCCGGCGGTGGTCGCCACGGCTGCCCGGCGCGGGGCGGCGAGCACACCCGACTCCGATGTGCCGAGGCCGGCCGAATCGCTCGGTCCGACCGCGAAATCCGGCCCGTCGGGGGTGGGCGGAGTGGGGGTCGTCGCCTCCGGCGGAACCGACGATCCCACCGCCCCGTGCGTGACCCGACGCGCCGCCACCGCCGCGACCACCAAACCGACTACGGCCGAACCCAATGCGGCAGCCGCGCCGCCGCCCACCGCCAGAACGACGAGTGCCGGAGCCACGCGAGCGACCCCGGTACCACCGAGAATCATCGCCAGCGCGCGAAAACGCTGATACCCCTGCAGAATTCCCTGCTCGCCGGACAGCAGGACCAGAATCGGCGCGGCCGCGAGCGCACCCGCCGCCGCGGCGATATCGGCCTTCAGCACGATCGCGACGATCGGGGTCAGCACCGTCGCGGCCACCGCGACGATCACGGCGCAGCGTCGGGCCAGCCCGCGCACCGCGGCCGGAGCCGCACCGCGGACCAACTCCCGGGCCACCACGTTCTGCAATGCCAGGGCCGGCACCGCCGCGAGCAGCTGCACCGCGAGCAGACTCGCGAACTCGCCGTACCCGGCGGCGCCCAGCCAGCGCCCGGCCAGCAGTTGCAGCAGGTAGCCCGCGATATTCGCGGTCATCGCACCGGCCGTCACCAGGGTCATATCCGCGACCACGGGCAGACGACGCAGGGCAGGCATTCCGCCATGCTCCCATCTGGCCGCCGCCCGGCCCAGCCGAGGTCGGCGGGCGCGTAGCCCCGGGCGCCGGCGACGGCGTGATTCAGCGGGCGTCCGCCGATTGGCGGCGCACATCGAGCAGGTGGTGGCGGATCTCGTGCACGGTGTGGACCGCCACCCAGCGCAGGTCACGCTCGACGCGTTCGGGGTAGTTGTACTCGACTCGCCGATCCCAGTCATCGGCCGTCAGCCGGTCGAGCACGTTGGCCAGCAGCCGGGCGGCGACCGCCAACTCCTCCGCCACCCGCGCCGGCTCCTGCTCGGCGTAACCGTCGTGCGCGACGCGCTCGTCCCGGCCCATCGTCGTCAGCACCGGACGGTCGACCCGGCGTGCGAGCAGGACCCGCTCCCGCTGCACCAGCAGCACGTCCCGGACGTGGCACGCATATTCGAGCGGCGACCACTGTTGCGGGCTGCGGCGACGCGCGGGATCGACACCGGCGGTCAGCGCGGCGGCGAGGTCGGCCGCACCCCGCCGAATCGCCGCGGCAGCTTCCGGCGCCCGCTCCGGCCGGTAGTCGAATCCGCATTCCGAACACTGGTCCATTTCGGCTCCACCCGTTGACATCATCTCAGTGAGATCATATCGTTGGTATCATTGCGACGGTATCAACGAGAGGATCGAGAATGTCCGAGGAGACGAACAAGGCGGCGATCCGCCACTTCCTGCGCGTCGGCGACGCGGATACCCGAGATCTGGCGGCCATCTGGGCCGCCTTCACACCCGACTGCACCTTCCCGACCCTCGCGGCCCGCTCCGGGCGCAGCACCTTCACCGTCGACGACTACCGGGAGTTCCTGCTCGACTACTTCCGCGCCCTACCGGATGCCACCTTCACCCCGGAGGAACTGATCGCCGAGGACGAGCGAGTGTGGGCCCGGATCACCATCCGGGGAACCCATTCCGCCGACCTGCGTGGCGTACCCGCGACCCACCGGCGCGTCGAGTACACCCAGTTGGGGATGTACACCCTTCGCGACGGCAAGATCTGCGCGGCGCGCGCGGTATTCGACGACCTCACGCTGCTGCGGCAGATCGGCGGCCGGATCTGAACCGGTCGACCGGCGCGAGTACCGCGGGTTTCGGGCCGACGTAGGGTGGCTCAGCGTGACCGGGGCTGGAGAACGTAACCATGGCACCTGTGGGGCGTCGCCGTCCGCGGCAACCCGTCCACGTCGGTGGGCCGGCGTCGTTCCCGCGCTCTACAGCCTGCTCCTCGCCCTGATCGTGCTGGGACCGCTCCTCGGATCCGGATATCTGCTGCTGCGCGACGCGGTCAGCACGCCACGCTCGTATCCGACCGATGCGGCGCTGGGCTTGGGCGATGCGGCGCCGCGGGCGGTACCGCAGGACGGGCTGCTGGCCGCGCTCTCGGTCGTCGTCGACGGTGGATTCGCCGTGAAACTCATCCTGTTGGCGGCGCTCACCGCGGCGGGCTGGGGCGCGGCCCGCCTGGTCCGCAACCTGCTGCGGGTGTCACTGGCCCCGCAATTGGTGGCCGCCACAATCGCGATCTGGAATCCGTATGTGGCCGAACGGCTGCTACAGGGGCACTGGAGCTTGCTGACCGGATATGCCGCACTGCCCTGGGTGATCATCCTCGGCCAGCGAATACGTCTGGGGCACAGTCCTTCCCGAGAGCGAACACTGCGGGCCGAGGTCGACACAGACAGGCCCGACGCCACCCGCGATGTCGCCACCGACCGATCGGAGGTCTCCGTTGATCGCGCCACCGCTACCGAAACCGGCACGCACGAGTACTCCGACGCACCTGCCACCGAGGACTTTGCCGAGTCGCCGCCCATCTCAGGTACCCGCAGGACGGCGCCGGAATCGCCGCGTGCGCTTTTCGAGCCGATACGATGGCCGACGGCGGTCCGCTCCTGGCTGCTCCTCGGCGGTGTTCTCGCCGCGGCAGGACTGACTCCGACCGGGTCATTGCTGGCGGGACTGGTCACCGTGCTGGCCGTCGGCCGGCGGCACCTGGCCGGCGCGGTCCTGGTGTGGCTGTTCAGCGCCGCGCCCTGGCTGGTGGCCACGGCCCTGTCCGGTAGCGGGGCGGAGCCGTCCGATCCGGCCGGGGTCGCGGCGTTCGCCGCGCGAGCCGAGCCGGGACTCGCGACGGTGGGGAGTCTGGCCGGGCTCGGCGGAATCTGGAACGGCGCGGCGGTACCGGGCTCGCGGACCACGTTGTTCGCGCTGCTGTCGACGCTCGTCCTGGTGGTGATCGTCGGATGCGGTGTGCGCGCGGTAACGGCGGCCGGTGAACGGTCCACCCGCTATCCACGACGGATGTCGGTGGCGCTCGCCGCAGTCTGCATCGTGCTGCCGGCGCTGGCGGCGACGGGCTGGGGGCTCTCGATCGGCGAATCCCTCATCGAGAGCGTTCCCGGCGCCGGATTGCTGCGCGACACCCAGAAGTACGTCGCGCTCGCCATGCCCGCCTACGCACTGTGCGCGGCGGCCGGCTGTCGCGCTCTCGGCTCGGTGAGCATCCGGTTCGCACGCAACCGAAGGGCCGCACCGCCGGCCACCGCGGTCGGCGACGCCGAACCGATCGGCCGGGTCGCGCCGAATCCCGCGGGCGCGCAACCACTTGTGGCGACCGCCTTCATCGCGGCGCTGATCCTCACCCTCCCGGATCTCGCCTGGGGAGTCGGGGGCGCCCTGCGCCCGGTGCACTATCCATCGGGATGGCAGCAGGTGGCCGATCGCGTCGGCGGGCCCGGCGATGTCGCCGTCCTTCCCGCCGGCATGTTCCGGGTATTCCCTTACAGCGGAGCGGTTCCCGTCCTCGACCCCGCCCCGCGCATGCTCCGCGCGGACGTGCTGCAGACGGGCGTCCTGCCCGTCCGCGGCCGAATCGTCGCCGGCGAAGGCGTCCGCGCCCAACGGGTGGAGAGTTCCTTGCTTCGCGGGGCGGACCCGGCCGAACTCGCCCGGCAAGGCGTCGGGTGGCTCCTGGTCGAGCACCGCACCCCCGGCATCATGGGTAACTCGAAAGACACTGTCGCCCAACTACAACCGGTGTACTCCGACGCGAACCTCACCCTCTACCGCATCCCGGGCGCGGGCGACGTCGCGAGGGCATCGGCAACCGATCGCGGAATTTCACTCGCCGCGCACGCGCTGTGGGCGCTGATGCTCGCCGCCGGGTTCGCGGCGATCTGCTGCCGGTCGGTTCGCCCACCCACACCGGCAGGCAGGTTCCTTCGTCGCCGCGGCGTACCACCCGCCGTGGCCTAGCTGTTGCCCGGCGCATGCTCGACCGGCGCGGCGAAGGTCTCGCGGTACCGGTGGGATTGACGCCGGTGACCGAACGGAATTGCTTGCGGAAGTTGGCCGGATCGCTGAGGCCCACCGCGGCGGCGACGGCCGCGACCGGGAGATCGGTCGTCTGCAACAGCTCGGCGGCGCGCATCATCCGTTGCTCCTGTACCCAGGCCGCGGGCGTGGTCCGAGTTGCTTCTCGAATCGACGGTGCACCGTGCGCGGCGAGACCCCGAAACGTTCGGCCAGCGCCCGCAGGCTCGAATCCTCGGCGAGGTGGTCGGTGCACCGATCCAAGAGCCCACTCATCGAGCCGCCTGCGCGACGCTGACTTCAACCCGCTCGGGGCATAGCTCGCGGTAACCGCCGGCCGAGGTTGTCGCCGGCGGTGGTGGCCGTCGGCTAGTCGGGCGCTCGCCCGGTGATCAGCCCCGAGACGAATTCGCCTCGGGCGGCGGCGGCCAAGACCGCGCCCACGCCGTAACCTGTTTGCTCCCAGGAGAATTCCCGGGCACGGGCGCGGGCCTTCTCGCCCATGACGATGCGCGCCTCGTAGTCGGTGAGGAGTTCCCCGGCGGTCGCGGTCAGCTGCGCCGGATCGTCGACCAGGATTCCGGTCACGCCGTCGACGATGGAATCGGTCAGGCCCCTCGAGCTGCGGTAACCGATGGTGGGGACGCCGTGCTGAGCGGCCTCGATCACCGCCAGACCCCAGCCCTCCTTGCGGGACGGAAGTACCTGAACCCAAGCGCGGGACAGCAATTCGTGCTTTCGCGGCTCGTCCACGTAACCGTGGAAATCGACCGCGTCGGCGATACCCAGTTGGTGGGCATGGTTTTTCAGATTGTCGGCCCACCACCCGTCACCGATCACATCCAGACGCAGGCCGGGTAGTCGGTCGCGCAGACCGGCGACGACCGCCAGTGCATCCTCGATCTGTTTGTGCGGCACCAACCGCGACAAGACGACGATGCTCGGATGGGGGGTTCGCATCGGCTCCGCGCCGGTCGGTGCCTGCTCCGGGACCGGTTCGGCGCCGTTGCGCACCACGGCGATGCGGGTGGCGTCGACACCGAGCGAGGCCAGCTCCTCGGCGGACGGCAGCGAAACGGTCAGATACTGATTGCGCCGATGCATTCGCGGCGACAACCACGATTCGATCCACCAGCCGATCCGGCCGACCACGCGCCCGGCCACCGGCCACTGCTCGCGATGCCCGTGGTGGACCAGCACCACCGAGGGCGCGCCCGCGACGGTTCGAGCGAAGAACGGGATGCCGTTCTGAGTGTCGATCACCGCGTCCGGCCGCAGCCCGCGCAGCGGTCCGAGCCCCAGCCGGCCGGCGGCGATCGCGGCCAGCGCGCGTGGGTAGACCGTGAAGCGGCCGCCGGCGCGGCTGATCTCGATGCCGTCGATCCGCTCCCGTCGCGGTGCGCCGGGATAGTGTGCGGTCCGCAGCGTCACCTTGACCCCACGTGCGGCCAGCTGCGCCCCGACCCGCTCCAGATACCGCTCGCTGCCGCCGCCCTGCGGATGGCCGGTATCGCGCCAGCACAGCAGCAGCACCTCGCGAACCGGCGCGGCGTGGGAGACGGCAGCCCGCGTGACCTCGGAGGGCTCGCGGGGGCCGGTTTCGGGCACAACGTTCTCCAGATCGCTCACATCGGACGACAGTGGGCTCCACCATAGCGGCCGGGCGCGCCTCGGGGTCGCTACGGTGCTGCGTACACTGGCTCGGCCATGCTTCGATCCGACGGAACCGGACCGCGTCCCCGCTTCGCGCGCCGGGCCACCCTGCGCCGTTCCCTGCGCCTGCTCGGCAGTTTCCGCTTCGAGCAGACCGACCCCGCGCGGTTCTACGGCGGGATCGCCGCCGACACCGCCGATCTGATCGCGGATTTCTATCGCGACCTGACCGGACGCGACCTGACCGGCACGATCGTCGTCGATGTCGGGGGCGGCCCAGGGTACTTCGCCGACGAATTCGCGGCCGCGGGCGCCCGATATGTGCCGATCGAACCGGACCCCGCCGAAATGCACGCGGCCGGTCTCACCGTGGCCGGCGCGGTCCGCGGGTCCGGCATGGCCCTGCCCATCCGCGACGACGCCGTCGACATCTGCCTGTCGTCCAATGTCGCCGAACATGTGCCGGACCCATGGCTGATGGCCGACGAGATGCTCCGAATAACCAAACCGGGCGGTCTGATGGTGCTGTCCTACACGGTCTGGCTGGGCCCGTTCGGCGGTCACGAGACCGGCCCGTGGCATTACCTCGGTGGCGAGTTCGCGGCGCGGCGCTACACCCGCCGCACCGGGCGCGCCCCGAAGAACCGCTTCGGCACCTCCCTGTTCGCGGTCGGCGCCGCCGACGGCCTGCGCTGGGCCCGCGCGGCCGAGGAGCGAGCGCATATCCTGGCCACCTTCCCGCGCTACCACCCGCGATGGGCCTGGTGGTTGACGCGCGTTCCGGGCGTGCGGGAACTGCTGGTGAGCAACCTGGTCGTGGTCGCGGCAAAACGCCCGCTCACGCAAAAGCTCTGAGCTGCAAGCCTTTCCGTTTCCGCGCCGACCGGGCACCAGGGGTCCCGGATTCCGCCCGCTCCACAGGTGGACAACCGGGGCCGCGGCGCGGTCGTTCCGATCGCCAGCTACGCTGTCGTGGTCGGAGGAAACGGGGGGCACTGTGTCGAATTCGCAACTGCCGAACGGTCATTGCGCGGTCCGCGCGATCGGCGCGCGGACAGCGCGCCTGCCGATTCACAGCTGAGCTCCGCCGGGAGTCGGCCTCCCATCCGGTTCGTCCACCCTGCCGGCGAATCCATTCGTTTCACAATGTCGTTGTCGCACAGGAGTACCCGCAGCATGACCATGCCGCCACAGTTCCCACCACCCAGTAACCACCCGTCCGGGGGCTATCCCCCAGCGCCACAGGGGTATCCGACGGGCTACGCACCGGGCGGGCCCCCGCAGCCGAGCGACCGGCCCGCTCCGCCCCACGCCGATCTCGGTGCACCGGCCGCCCCGGCGAAACCACCGAAGACCACGCCCCGGCAATGGCTGAATCTCGCGGTACTGGTGGCGGTGCTCGGCGGCGTCGCCTGGGGATGCCACCACTTCACCCGATCCGATGCCGAAAAGGTCGAAGCGGGTCAGTGTGTCGCGGTCGGCGGCGGTCGCACCGACCCGAAGGTCGACATCACCGACTGCGCCGCCACGGCCGCCAACTACGTCGTCGCGGCCCGCCTCGACGACAGCGTCGCGAAATGCCCACAGGGCGATTACGCGAGCGTGTGGCAGACCGGCAGCGGTGGTTACACCCTCTGCTTGCAGCTCAACGTTCACCGTGGCGACTGCATTGCCAAGAGCTTCGACAACACCACGAAGGTTGCCTGCGGCGCACAAGCCACCCATCGCGTGACCGATATCCTCACCGGAACCACGAGCGACGCCGGTTGCGGTGACGAGGCGACGAGTTATCTGACCTATTCCAAGCCCGAGCCCCTGGTCGTCTGCTTGGTCAAGGCGGGCCGCTGAGCTGCGGTTATTCCAGCCACCCGCGCCGGCGGCTGCGGCGCGCGGGCTCGCTCCACGGCGGTTCCTGCATGGCAAGACCGACGGTTTCCAACGGAGTGAGGCCGACGCGGTCGGCGAGCGAACGCACCGCCGCCACCGCCTCGGCCGCCTGCAGCGCCGCCGTCGCCTGCTCGAGTGTCAAGGTCCGGCCGGGCAGAAAGGACACCACCCAGCCCCCGGTTCCGACGGACCTTGCCTGATGTGGGGTCTGATCACTGGTCATCAGCGATCGGCCGACCACTTGCACCGCCATGATTCGGACTCCCCTGCGATTGCATTTGTAAAATCGTCCGACAAACGTTTGCTCTAAGCATGCTCTGTGTTCAGGGGAAACGCAATAGTGCGTTTTGCGAAAACCGAACCGCGAGGTAGGATTTCGCGCCCTTTCCGGCGCATCACACAGCCCGGAATGTCCGCTGTGCCGAAACCGATTCGCAGGGGACGGAATCGGATCAGTTGCCGGACAGGTGAACCCGCAGCGCAGGCTGTGGATCACCCGGCGACCGCGGCGCTTCGATATCGACCTGCCAGCCGGGCGGCAAGACCGCTTGCAACCGCGCGGCGGCGCGTTGCAGCGGCGTGCTCTCCGACGGCACACCCGCCGATACCGGCGCGAAGGCGGCCGGATCGATCAACCCCGCATCAGCTAATCGCGAGATATCTGCAGCATCGAACTCGAGTTCGGTCATGCCCACACCCACCTCCCACATAACCCGACCAATTGGCCAGACAGACGGACTCCACGAGCACCAGCACGCATCCAGTTCAGCCGAGTGGTTAATTCCCCGCAACTGCGGGGAGTAACCGTGAGATGCAGAACACATCAAGAATAGGACAAGCGCGCCATAATTCCGGCGGAATCGACATGAGAAACCGCCCGCACCATCGGCAAAGATGGTGCGGGCGGCCGGTTTTCGTGCGGTCACACAGACCGGAGGTCCGTTACCGGGGAGATTGCTCAGCCCAGTCGCTGCTTGAGCGCCTCGAATTCGTCGCGCACGCCGGACGGCAGCTTGTCGCCGACGAACTCGAACCACTCCTCGATCAGCGGGATCTCCCGGCGCCACTCCTCGACGTCGACCTTCAGCGAGGCATCCACATCGGCGGGATCGACGTTCAGGCCGTCCAGGTCCAGATCCGCCGCCGTCGGCACATTGCCGATCGGGGTGGACTCGGCGTCGGCCTTACCCTCGATGCGGTTGACGATCCACTCCAGCACGCGCGAGTTCTCGCCGAAGCCGGGCCACAGGAAGCGGCCGTCCTCGCCGCGCCGGAACCAGTTGACGTAGAAGATCTTCGGCAGCTTGGTGGCGTCGGCGTTCTTGCCCAGGTTGATCCAGTGGTTCATGTAGTCACCGACGTGGTAGCCCATGAACGGCAGCATCGCCATCGGGTCGCGGCGGACATTGCCGACCTTGCCCTCGGCAGCGGCGGTCTGCTCGGACGACATCGTGGCACCCATGAAGACGCCGTGCTGCCAGTCGAACGACTCGGTCACCAGCGGGACCGTGGTCTTGCGGCGGCCACCGAACAGGATCGCCGAAATCGGCACGCCCTGCGGGTCGTCCCATTCGGGAGCCAGCGTGGGGCACTGCGACATCGGCGTGCAATAGCGCGAGTTCGGATGCGCGGCAAGGGTTTCGGTCTCCCGGAGGTACCAGTCGTTGCCCTTCCAGTCGATCAGGTGGTCGGGCTCGCCCTCCAGGCCCTCCCACCAGACATCGCCGTCGTCGGTCAGCGCGACGTTGGTGTAGACGGTGTTGCCCGCCTCCAGGGTGGCCATGGCGTTCGGGTTGGAGCTGCGGTTGGTGCCGGGGGCGACACCGAAGAAGCCGTACTCCGGGTTCACCGCGTAGAGGCGGCCGTCCTCGCCGAACCGCATCCAGGCGATGTCGTCACCCAGGGTTTCCGCGCGCCAGCCGGGCACGGTCGGCTGCAGCATCGCGAGGTTGGTCTTACCGCAGGCGCTCGGGAAGGCGGCGGCGATGTAGTAGTTCTTGTTCTCCGGCGAGATCAGCTTCAGGATCAGCATGTGCTCGGCCAGCCAGCCCTCGTCGTGGGCCATCGCCGAGGCGATGCGCAGCGAGTAGCACTTCTTGCCCAGCAGCGCGTTACCGCCGTAACCGGAGCCGTAGGACCAGATCTCGCGGTCCTCCGGGAAGTGGGTGATGTACTTGGTGTCGTTGCACGGCCACGGAACATCGGCCTGGCCCTCGGCCAGCGGCGCACCGACCGAATGCAGCGCCTTCACGAACGGGCGATCGGTGCCGAGCTTGTCCAGCGCGGCCTTGCCCATCCGGGTCATCACGCGCATCGAGACGACGACGTACTCGGAATCGGTGATCTCCACGCCCAGCTTCGGGTCCTCGGCGCCCAGCGGGCCCATGCAGAACGGCACCACGTACATGGTGCGGCCCTTCATGCTGCCGCGGTACAGCTCGGTCATGGTGGCCCGCATCTCGTCCGGATCGACCCAGTTGTTGGTCGGGCCGGCGTCGGCCTCACTGCGCGAACAGATGTAGGTGCGCGACTCCACGCGCGCGACGTCCGAGGGGTCCGACAGCGCCAGGAAGGAGTTCGGCTTCTTGTGCTCGTTGAGCTTGCGGAAGGTTCCGGCCTCGACCAGCTGCGTGGTCAGGCGATCCCACTCCTCGTCGGAGCCGTCCGCCCAGACGACCCGATCCGGCTGGGTGAGCTCTGCGACCTCCTGCACCCAGGCGAGCAGTCCGGCATGCTTGGTCGGCGCGGTGCCATCGGATCCGTGAAGACCAGGAATGGTCGCTGAGGTCATGAAAACTCTCCTGAGATGAGCGGCGGGGTAGGAAGCTGCCGAGACAGCTCTCAACACCAGGAAGGCCGCCGTTGGCTGTGGACATCCGCCCGCCTCGCCGAACAGCGCGCCCCGGCTGGGCGGCGTACGAGAACGAGACGGACACCCGGATTCCTTAAGTAAAGAGGTTAACGCGATGTGACGGTCGGTACGGAATGGGGTTGCTCACTCGGGACCCGGTCGAAACCTTCCCATCGCCACGGACCGCGCGGGTGTGCGCGGCGAGCAAACCCCGGCCACACCGATCAGTCGGTTGTCGCGGCGTCCAGGATCGCCAGATCGCGCTCGCAGGCGGCGAGCTGGGCGGGCTGTTCGGCGGCCATGCGGCGCAGTTGCCCGTCGAGCTCGGCGACCCGGCGCTCGGCCGCCACCATCCGGGCCGTGCTCGCGCGGACCACCTGCTCGGTCAGTTCGGACTCCGCCACCACCAGGGCCGTCGCCACCCGCTGCTCGAGCTGGGCCTTCACATTGACCAGGACATCGGTCACCCATTGCCGCAGATGCGCCCGATCGGCGAGATGACCGCGGGCCCGCACCACCCACCAAGCCACGCCCGCGCCGAGCGCCAGCGTGATCGGTACCGTCGCGATATCGAGGGCCGGCACCAGCGACAGCGGCGCAACGATCAGCCGGCCCAGGCCGAAACCGGCGGAGGCGCCGAGCGCGATCATCAACCGATCCTCCACACCGCGCGGCCGGCGCTCCGGATCCGGTCCCACCCGGGGCGCGGGATCGGTCGGCGGGCTCGGCTCCGGCCCGGCGGCCGGGCGCGACTCCGATTCGGCCGGGCCGCTCATCGCCTCGACCTGACGGGCCAGTTCGGCCAGCCGATGGCGGACCACGCCGTCGAGTTCGGCCGTGGCCTGATTCACCGTCGCCTGCAATCGGTCGGGATAGCCGCGCACCGAACGGCGATCCAGCCGGTCCAGATCGGCACGCGCGGTGGCGTTCACCGTCCGGACCCGCGCGCCCACCTCGTGGACGAGGTCGACCCGGGCCAATTGCAGCCGGTTGCGCAGTGACGCCAGCGCCTGGGCCCGGCCGCCATCGCGTCCGGCCAGTGCGGCGGTGCGTTCGGCGCGCACCCGGGCCACCGCCGTCCCCGACCGCAGCGCCTCGATCTGACCCAGTACCCGGGCACGGGTGTCGGCGAGCACCCGCGCGGTGACCCCGGCCGACCGCTCGGAACCGGCGCGCGCTCCCACGGCGATACTCAACTGCGCGTGCAGGGCGGCCAGGCCGGACCGGTCCAGGAGCGCGGCATCACCATTGCTCCGAGCGGCCACCGCGAGCCGCGCCGAAACCGGCAGGATCTCCGGTTCGGCGCCGAGCACATCGGCCAGCATCGCCGCATCGCGGCGCAGCACCGAACGCCAATCGGGATGGGCGTGAATTCCGTTCATGGCAAACAGGATTCGCGCGCGTCCGGAGTGCAGTCGGGCGATCGGGCCGAGCAGCGCGTTACCGACGGCGGCGCCCGGATCCAATAACACCAGCGCCACCGACGGAGCCGAGTCGGGACCGAAAACAGTTGCCGCCACCAGCGTTTCCGGCTCCGTGACCGGGTCGGTGAGGACGAGGCGCGGTTCGAAGCGGGCGAGTTCGGTCCGCAACAGGGTGGTGTTGGCATCGTCGGGACCGATGAGGATCACCGAAAACGCTTGGGCAGCACCAGCTTCGGTGGATACTCCGAAGCCCGATCCGGATCCTTCCGATGTAACGGCTCGCAGTAAGGCACCGCCTTGCGGATTCCAGCGCTCGACGACGGCCAGCACCTCGGGGTCGGCGGCCGACGGCGCGGTCACCTCCGGCGCCGGCCGTCTCGGCGCCTCACCAGCCGGCACCTCACAATCCGGCACTGCTCATCCGCTCCCACATCCGGATATATCCGTTGTGCAACCGGATCGCGGCGCGACGGGCACCGGCCGGCATTTCGCCGGCGGCGACCGCCCGCCAGCGCTGCGCGCGAACCAGGGCGTCATCGGCATCCGACGGCATCACGGCCGGGTATCCGGCCGCCAGGTGGCGCACCTCGGGACAGGCCAGGCCGGCCCGCAACGCGATCCGCAGCGCCTCGTCACCGGCGAGGTAATCCTCGATCAGATCGCGTGCACGTCCGCCGTCCCCACGCGGAACCGCCCGCGCGGCGATCCGGCCCAGCTCGTCGAGCAGTTCACCACCCCGCAGGGCCGCGATCTGCTCGTAGCGCTGATGTAGCCGGGCGTGCACCGGATCGATCCCGGTGGCCGCGTGCAACAACTGCAGCAACTGCTGCGGGCCGAGTCCGGGGTCGTGCCGCAGCGCGACCAGCGCACAAGCGACACCGTGCAAGCCCCACCGATCCAGCACCGCCCGGCGCTCGGCCACATCCGGACCGGCCGCCGCGTCGACGAACAGGTCCGGCGACAACGTCAAGGCGGTCGCGTTGCCGGCCGCGTGGCGGCGCAGCGTGCGCAGATCGTCGTCGCTCGGCGTCCCGGCGCGGGTGTGCACGGCCAGCTCGGCGACCACCGGCGCGACCGGCATGCTCAGCCCGTGCGCGGCCTGATCGGCCGCCGCCACCGCATCGGCCCAGCGCGAACCCACGGCATCGGCCTTGTTCAGCACGACCAGAGTGTTGTCCGGACGCAGCGATTCGAGGACGCGGCGATCGGCAGCCTGCAGCGAACCGGCCAGCACGTAGACGACCAGATCGGCATCGAGTACCGGATCGGACACACCCGGCTGATCGACCGGCGTGGTCTCCTCCGCCGACATCAGGGCCAACGCCCGCAGCAGAGTGGATTTTCCGGCGCCCGCCCGGCCGGTCACCTGGATCCGCAGCGGCCGCCGGAAACGTTGCGCGGCCGTGGCCAACTGGTCGGCGATGCGCCGGTCGGATTCGGCGCCGATGCGCACGGTGGCGATGAGCTGCTCGAGTTCCGGTGCGGGCCCGCCGTATTGTTCGTTCGCGAACCCCGGCGACATGCTGGTTGCGGTGGCTCTCGACACGGCTGATACCCCCTTCCGGCGGCAAATTCTGTCAGAAGCCGGCCCGTTTGTCGGCATCGGCCACGGATTTCAACGGGCCCGCCGATCATCGTTGCGCCGCACCGAATGTGCAATCGATCACATGAATCCGCTTGCCCGAGGCCGCTATCGGCGACAACGCTGCCGACGACCGCCGTTGCCGCAGGTGGGCGGCGAATACTCCCGGAATTGGGAATGTTGCCGGTGCCGGGTTGGTTGCGCTTGTGGCACAGCACAATTCGATCGTGGTGAAGCAACGGGTCACGGATCCGATCACCTACGCTGTAGCCGCCGGCCGCATCGCCGGCGCGCGGCCACGGCGGTGTGGATCCCGGTTCGCCGGATGCCGTCATGCACCGGCCCCGCGGATCCGAAGGAGGTTGCGATGAGCGTCAGCGTCGACGTCATCGGTAACGACGGCCCCGCCGCCGTCACACCGAAGCAGGAGCGGCCGCTGCCGCCGTCCCAGGACCCCTTCTATCGTCCGCCCGCCGACCTGGCCGCCCACGCCCCCGGCGCCGTGCTGCGCAGCCGGCCCGTCCGGATCGCGCTGCTGGGTCTGATTCCGCAGCGGGTGACCGCGTGGCAACTGCTGTATCGCAGCAACGACCTGCACGGACAGGCCGAAGCCGCGGTGACCACCGTGCTGTTACCGGACGGCGCCGATCCGGCCGAACCGCGCCCGCTGCTGGCGTTCCAATCGGCCATCGATGCCGTCACCGAGCGGTGCACCCCGTCCTACGCCCTGCGCCACGGGGCGATCGTGCCCGGTTCCATCACGCAGCTGGAATGGCTGCTGATCGCGAACGCGCTGCGTCGCGGCTGGGCGGTCGGCATCGCCGATCACGAGGGACCCGACGGCCGGTTCGGCGCGCCGCGCGAACCCGGCTACCGGGGGCTGGACGGCATCCGCGCGGCCCTGCACTTCGGCCCGCTCGGCCTCGGCGCGGACACACCCGTGGTGGTGTGGGGTTATTCCGGTGGCGGGATGGCCGGCTCGTGGCTGATCGAGATGGCCCCGACCTACGCGCCGGAGCTGGCCATCGCCGGGGCCGTGCTGGGCGCTCCGGTCGGCGATCCGGGCGAGGTGTTCATCCGGCTCAACGGCGGTCGGTACGCGGGGTTCCCGGCGATCGTGATCGCGGCTCTGCGCCAGGTCTATCCGGTGCTGGGCGAGGTGCTCGACGGCCGGATCAGCGCGGCCGGCGAGCGGTTGCTGGAACGCGCGGCGCAGCTGCCGCCGATCGTGGCGCTGGCCCGGCTGGCCGGCCAGGACGTGAGCAAGTATCTGGATCAGCCGCTGGAACAGGTGCTGAGCACGCCCGCCATGTGCGCGATGTTCGACGACATGCGACTGGGACAGCACACGCCGCGCTGCCCGGTGCTGGTCGTCCAGCCCCTGCACGACCGGATCATCGACGTCTCGTGCATCGACGCGCAGGTCGAGCGCTATCGCAGCGGCGGCGCGGTGGTCGGCTACCTCCGCGACCGGCTCAGTGACCATTTCTCGCTGTTACCGCTGGCCACCCCGCTGAGTCTGGACTGGCTCGCCGATCGCATCGCCGGCCGGCCGGTCACCGAGACCGACACCCGGACCGTCTGGTCGGTGGCGGCCACACCCGCCCGCTGGCGCGGACTGCTCGACATGGCCGGAACCGCGGGCCGGGTGATCCTGGGTCTGCCGCTGGGCAAGCAGAGCGAACCGCAACTCCCGGATGCCCAGCCCCTGGCCGCCTGACCGGGTCGAAGCCACCGCCGAGCAACCGCAGCGGACCCCGGTGATACCGCCTGAGCCGGGCTTTCTGCCGTTGGCGCGCCTCGATTGCGGCGCTGATCATCGGATACTGGACAATGGACGCCGTGAACGACGCCGCGAAGCACACCGCCGGAAGCGACGGGGCCGGAGGCGGCAGCGTGCGTAACCACGCAGGCCCCCGCGAACGGCGCGAGGACTCAGCCGGAAGCGACGGGGCCGGAGGCGGCAGCGTGCGTAACCACGCAGCCCCCCGCGAACGGCGCATCGACGCCGCCGGAAGCGACGGGGCCGGAGGCGGCAGCACTGCGCCCGAGCGCGAGCCCTCCCGCCTGTATCCGCGGGTGACCAGCTTTCGATCGCGCCGCGGCGCGCTGACCGCGACTCAGCAGCAATCCTGGGAGCGCATGTGGCCGCGGATCGGGCGCGAGGTGAGCGACGAACCGCTCGACGCCGCCGCCTGGTTCGGCCGGACCGCGCCGCTGATCATCGAGATCGGCTGCGGCACCGGCACCGCGACCGCCGCGATGGCCCAGGCCGAACCGGATTTCGACCTGATCGGCATCGAGGTCTACAAGCCCGGTCTGGCCCAGCTCGTGCAGCGGATCGAGCGCGAGGGCATCGAGAACATCCGGCTGCTGCGCGGCGATGCGGTGGATGTCCTCGAACACATGATTGCCGAGAATTCGCTAGCTGGCGTGCGGGTGTTTTTCCCGGATCCCTGGCCCAAGGCCAGACACCACAAGCGCCGGCTGTTGCAGCCGGCCACGATGGCGTTGATCGCCAGCCGCCTGCAGTCGGGCGGAATTCTGCACGTGGCCACCGACCATGCCGGCTATGCCGAACATATCGCCGAGGTGGGCGCGGCAGAACCGCAGCTCGTGGGCCTCAACGAGGCGACCGGCGGCGATCCGGACCATCCCCGCACCGAAACGGTGATCGGCCTCGAACGCCCGGTGACGAAGTTCGAGAGCAAGGCACATCGCGCCGGAAGCGCGATCACCGAATTCATTTGGGGGAAGATCTAGGTATGAGTCCGACGGAGATGGCCCAGGCCGCCGATGAGGTTGCCGGAATGGTGCACGGCAGCGATTCGGAGCCCACGACCCCGGTCGCCGAGCCCAGCGGGGTGCGGCGCGTGCTGCTGGTGTGGGATGCGCCGAACCTCGATATGGGCTTGGGGGCCATCCTCGGCGGCCGTCCGACCGCGGCCTATCGCCCGCGTTTCGACGCGCTCGGCCGCTGGCTGCTGGCCCGCACGGCGGAGCTGTCGGCCGGCAGCACACAACGCATCGAGCCGGAGGCCACGGTCTTCACCAATATCGCCCCGGGCACGGCCGACGTGGTGCGGCCATGGGTCGAGGCGCTGCGCAACGTCGGCTATGCCGTCTTCGCCAAACCGAAGATCGACGAGGATTCCGACGTCGACAGCGACATGCTGGCACATATTCAGTTACGTCGCCGTGGCGCGGGACTGGCCGGGATCATGGTGGCCTCCGCGGACGGTCAGGCGTTCCGTGAACCGCTCGAGGAGGTCGCCGCCACCGGGGTTCCGGTCCAGGTGCTCGGATTCCGCGAGCACGCGAGTTGGGCGGTGACGTCCGATATCCTCGACTTCGTCGACCTCGAGGACATCCCGGGCGTGTTCCGTGAACCGCTGCCCCGGGTCAGCCTCGACTCGCTGCCCGACGAGGGAGCCTGGCTGCAGCCCTTCCGGCCGCTGTCCGCGCTGCTCACCTCCCGCCCCGCTCAAGGAGTCGCTTAGTGTTCACCCGCTGGGGCGAGCTGGTCCACAAGTTCCGCTACACCGTGCTGGGTGTAGCGGTGGCCGCACTTCTCGCCCTGGGGGCGTACGGATTCGGTCTGGAAAACCATCTGAGCTCCAGCGGCTGGTTCGATCCCGGTGCGGAGTCCTCGCAGGCCGCCGTGCTCAAGGACGAGGTCTACGGCCGCGACCACATGTCCGATGTGATCGTCCTCTATACCGCT
Source organism: Nocardia veterana NBRC 100344 (assembly GCF_000308855.1). Lineage (GTDB taxonomy): Bacteria > Actinomycetota > Actinomycetes > Mycobacteriales > Mycobacteriaceae > Nocardia > Nocardia veterana. The sequence goes on from NZ_BAGM01000131.1 coordinate 62,269, forward strand.
CCGGACGGTAAGACCATCGACGATCCGGAGTTCGGCCGCAAGATCACCGAGAATCTGAACAGCCTGCCCAAGGATCATCCGGACCAGATCGCGAAGGTCAACGTCGCCTACTGGAAGACCGATACCGGCGATTGGAGCGCCTCGGCCACCGGTAGTAAGGACAAGAAGTACGCGTTCGCGTCCGTCGCCATCAAGGGTGACGACGACACGAGCACGATGAACAACTACCGCGCGGTCAAGGACGCCTTCTACATCCCCGGCGTGGATGTGCAGCTGGCGGGCATGCAGCCGGTCGCGGGCACGTTGAACGACACCATCGCCTCCGATCAGAAGCGCATGGAGATCCTGGCCATTCCGGCCGTCGCGATCCTGCTGTTCTTCATCTTCGGCGGTATCGTCGCCGCCGCGCTGCCGCTGATCATCGGCGGGCTGACCGTCCTCGGCGCCAACGGCATCGTCATGGCGATCACCCACGTCACCGAGGTGAACTCGTTCGTCGGGGCCGTGGTGTCGATGATCGGCTTGGGCTTGGCGATCGACTACGGCTTGTTCATAGTCAGCCGTTTCCGCGAGGAGCTGGCCGAGGGTTACACCACCCGCCAGGCCGTCCGCCGATCGGTGATGACCGCCGGACGCACGGTCACCTTCTCCGCGACCATGATCATCGCGGCCAGCGCCGGCATGCTGCTGTTCCCGCAGGGCTTCCTGAAGTCGGTCGCCTACGGCACCATCGCGACCGTGCTGCTGGCCGCGGTGGCCTCGCTCACCATCCTGCCCGCCCTGCTGTCGATCCTCGGGCCGCGGGTGGATGCGCTGGGACTCAAGCGGTTCCGCAAGACCAAGACGGCCGAGGAAGTCGAGAACGGATTCTGGGGCCGCACCACCCAGTGGGTGATGAAGCATCCGCTGAAGGTGGCGGTGCCGCTGTGCATCGTCCTGCTGCTGCTGATCATCCCGGTGAAGAACCTGAAGTTCGGCGGGATCAGCGAAACCTATCTGCCGCCGGACAATCCGACCCGCATGGCGCAGGAGAAGTTCGACGAGATCTTCCCGCTGCGCCAGACCGACCCGATTCAGCTGGTCATCACCACCCAGAACACCAGCGAGATCAAGGCCATCCTCGACGAGGCCAGTGGCGCCCCGGGACTCACCGACCCCTTCGGCACGCCCGGCATCCCGCCGAACGGCTCCGACGTCTGGGTGTCCGAGGCGACGACGGCGCCGGACGCGAACATCGAGGACACGATCGCCTATCTGCGCTCGATCCACGTGCCCGACGATGTGGATCTGATGGTCGGCGGCCAGCCGGTCCTGATGCAGGACAGCATCGATTCGCTGCTGGATCGGATGCCGTTGATGATCGTGCTGGTCGTCTTCGTGACGACCCTGCTGATGTTCCTGACCTTCGGTTCGCTGGTGCTGCCGATCAAGGCGGCGTTGATGAGCGCCCTGGGCCTCGGCTCCACACTCGGCATCCTGACCTGGATCTTCGTCGACGGCCACGGCGCCGGCCTGCTCAATTTCACGCCGCAACCGATCATGTCGCCGGTTCTGGTGCTGATCATGGCGGTGATCTACGGTCTGTCCACCGACTACGAGGTCTTCCTGCTCTCCCGGATGGTCGAGGCCCGCGCCCAGGGCGCGAGTACGACGGAGGCGGTGCGCACCGGTACCGCGCAGACGGGCCGCATCATCACCGCGGCCGCGCTGATCCTGCTGGTCGTGGTCGGCGCGTTCGCCTTCTCCGATCTGGTGATGATGCAGTACATCGCGTACGGCATGATGGCCGCGCTGTTCATCGACGCCACCGTGCTGCGCATGCTGCTGGTGCCGGCGACGATGAAACTGCTGGGCGACGACTGCTGGTGGGCCCCGGCCTGGATGAAGCGGATTCAGCAGCGCATCGGTCTGGGTGAACCGATCCTCGACGACGAGCGGCCGGGCACCGGGGAGGTCGTGGACCTGGTCAAGACAACCCCGGTCACCGATCCGGTCACCATGCAACTGCCGCAGCTGCCGGACGGGACCACCAAGGGGCCGCGGAAACCGCGCCGGCTGAAATTCCTGCGCGTCGATCCCGAGGCGCCGACCGAGCAGCTGGATCGGATCGATCCGGAGGTCCTCGCGGCCGCCGCTGCGGCCGCCGCCGAGAAAGGCTCCTCCGGAGCTCGCGCGGTGAGCTCGACCACGTCGGGGAAGAGTTCGGACCAGTCTTCCTCGAAGGCCTCGAAGCCTGCCAAGGCGGATTCGACCGACAAGGGCTCGAGAGGCACCGCCTCCAAAGACACCGGCTCGAAAGACACCGCCCCGAAAGACACCGCCCCGAAAGACACCGCCTCGAAGAACATCGGCTCCACGAGTGCCGACCCCGAAGCGGGGACTCCGGACTCGGCCGGCGCCGATTCCGCCGCCTCCGCACCGGCCAAGCGAAAGGGCTTCTTCCGCAAATCCCGTTCCGGCGCAGATGCGCCGACGGCCGATTCGGGCAAGTCCCGCTCCGGCAAACGGGACGCGGCAGCTGCGGACGAATCGGCAACCACCGCGACCGCGAGCGATGCGGGCGACGACTCGGCCGCGTCGAGCGCGTCGCCGTCCGCCCCGCCCACCGCGCAACCGTCAAACCCGCCGCAAACGCCTGGCATCCGGTCCGCTCGCGTGCTGCCCCCGCCTGCGCGGCCGCAGCCTCCCTACAGCGGCGGCCCCGCGGCCGGCGATGTCCGCGATACCGGAGTGATCGGCGGGTCCGCGTTCGTCGACCCCGCGCACGCGGCCGATACCCCGGACAGCCATCCGGTCGACAACGGCCCGACGGGACCGGCCGCGACGTTCGACGCCTTCGGTGAGCACCCGGCCGACGACCACGGACAGCAGCCGGACTTCGGCGCCGGGAAGCCGGCCGGTTCGATCGATGCGCAGCGCCCCGGCGGAACCGGCCCGGACGAGCGCCGAGCGGCGCCGACCCCGCCGACGGTGTCGCTGCCGAACTCCGACCCCACGGCGCCCGCCCGGAACCCGATCCGTCCGCCCCAGGTGGTTCGTCCCGGCATGCCGCCGCGCACGGTGCCCGGCCCCGATACCGCGCCGGATGCCACCGACTCGGTCCCGCCCACCGCACCGGTCGGGACCACTCCGCGCGTGCTGCCGCCGAAACCGTCGAAGGTGCCGCCGCATCCGTCGGTTCGCGCGCAGCTGTATCGCCCGGACGCCCCGCCGTATCACCCGGGCGAGGCCGCGCCGAGCGGCCAGGACCCGACCTCGGCTGCGGCCCGACCGGCTACCGAACCCGGCGCGCAGTCACCACGTCCCGCCGACCGCTCGCAGTGGGTCGCGCCGGGTGAGCGGCCGTCCGCCGCCGAACCGTCGCGTAGCGTTCCCGGCGGCCCCTCGAATCCGCCCGCCGATATTCGGGGATTCGACGGAAAGGGCAGTGCCGCAAAGGAATTCCGGACTCCGGGCGCAACCCGGGCCGATCTGTGGCAGGCCTCGGCAGGCGATCCGCAGTCGCCGACGGCTCGCGGCCCGCGCGAACCTGCTTCCCGCGACCAATTCCCGCCCGCACGCCCGGACGAGCGGCACCATGCGACCCCGGGAAGCGAGCAAACGCCCATGTCCGGCCGGACCGAGCAGGGGCCGGGTCCGCACGGGCAGGCACCGTCGGCCCATCGACCGGGCGAAGTCCGGCCGGTTCCCGCTCCGCACGGCCAACCGCCTGCCGCGCCGGGCGGTCGCGCATCGTCGCTGCCGGGCCCGGCCGAATCGACGCCCGGCTCCCCCGGACACGGGAGCGGCGGGACAGCCGAGCCGCGGACAGATCCCGCCGAGCCAGGGCGAACCGAGACGAGCGGCACCCGGCTCCGAACCGACACCGCCGGCACGCCCGGCGGTGTCGG